>NZ_CP006932.1 GCF_000582535.1 Candidatus Hepatoplasma crinochetorum Av
ATGGATGTAAATAATTTAATTAAAACCTGGAAAGACATTTATTCCTCTACTAATATAAATGAAGATTGAAGATATAATTTTTTTAAACTTATTGAAAGTAGTTCGAAATTAGCAGAAATAGATCAAAAAAACAATTGTATTTTTGTAACTGTAAATGCTACCTTTGAAAAACATATTATAAATGATAATTTTTATAGTTTTTTGGCCGATAGCACAAAAAGAAAATTAGGAGAAAATTATAAATTAAAAATAATTACTGAACAAGAATATGAAGAAATAAAAGAAATAGAGGAAAAACAAGAAAAAATTGAAATAGAAATTAAGTCTGATTCTCTTAATAAAAGATTTACATTTGATACATTTATTGTTTCTGATAAAAATGTATTATTATATAAAGCAGCAATGGCTATTGCATTATCTAATGATAGCAGTAATTTAAATTGAAATCCTTTTTTTCTTCATGGTAAAAGTGGATTAGGAAAAACACATATTCTTCATTCAATTGGAAACGAAATAAAAAAAAACTTTCCTGAAAAAAGAATTAAATATGCAGAAGCAAAAGATTTTGGTGATATTGTAATGCGTGCCTTTGAATCTGATGATATAAATAAAAATATTCAAAATATATTTAATGAATATGCAAAATATGATTGTCTTTTAATTGATGATGTTCAATTTATTCAATCTCGTAAGAAAACAAAAGAAGTTTTTTTTAATATTTTTAATTTTTTTATAAATAATAATAAACAAATTGTTGTTACTTCTGATCAAGATCCAAAAGAATTAAAGGATTTTGAAGAAAGATTTATTACAAGATTTAAAGGGGGATTAACAGTAAGAATTTATCCTCCTGATCAAAAAACAACAGAGGAAATCTTAAAACTTAAAATAAGAAAAAACGAGAAATTAGATATTAATAAATTTACAAATGAATCAATTAAATGAATTGCAAATAATTTTGGTGAAAATGTAAGATTTTTAGAAGGAGCTTTAAATAGATTAATATTATATGTAATTAATAGTAAAAATGATGAAAAAATAAATGTAAATTTTATTTCAGAGGTATTTGAAGATCTAGATATTGAAGAAAAATCTTCTTTTGATTCTATAATTAACCTTGTTGCAAAAAAATATGGAATAAATCAAAAAGATATTCTAAGTAAATCAAGAAAAAAAGATATCATAATTGCAAGAAACATTGCAATTTTCCTTACAAGAGAAATTTTACATTACTCATTAAATGATATTGGAAGAAAATTTAATAAAGATCATTCTACAATTATGTATGCTATTAATAAAATAGATAAAAATTTAAATGAAAATGAAGAATTTAAAGAAGTAATTGATGATCTTAAATTAAAGCTATAAGTTTTTAGTAAACTTATCAACATCTTATTAACAATTATTTATTTAAAAATATCAAGAAAAATAAAGCTTTTTATCTAATTTTTTTAGTTTTAAACATTTCCACATTATTAATAATAATAATTAAAAAAATAAATATAATATATTTATATATTAAGGACAAAAATGAAATTCAAAATAGATGGTTTAACTCTTAAAAAAATATCAAGAATATTTTCAAATATTTCATACAACAATAATTATTTAGTAGAAATGAATGGAATTTTATTTGAAATAACAAAGAATAATATATTTATTGAAGCTAAAAACACATATATAAGTTTAAAATATAATTTAAATAATAATATCGAAATATTAAAAGAAGGTATTTTTTTAATAAAAGCAAAATTATTGAATGAAGTAATTTCAAAATTAGAAAATAATGAAATAGTAATATTTAATAAAATAGAAGATAATTTAATTACAATTAAATCAAAAAATTCTTATTATGAAATAAATTTAATGAATGATAAAAAATATAAAAAAGAAAAATTTATTTCTGATCAAAATTATAAAGAATTAATAATTAATAATTTATATTTCAAAAAATTAATAGAATCAGTTGTTTTTGCTGGTGATGAAAGATCTAATAGAAAAATATTACAAGGAATTAATTTAAAAATTGATCAAAATAGCATTAAATTAATCGCATCAGATAATATAAGAATCGCTTTTAATAAACAAAAAATTAATTATCAAAAAGATTTAATTAATGTAATTATTCCAATTAAAGCAATAAAGGAATATTTAAAACTAATAAATGATTCTCAAAAAATTAAATTAAGATTTTTCGAAAACAAATTATTAATAATTGATGATAACCTATTAACACAAATTAATTTAATAGAAGGAGTATTTCCTGATTTGGAAAGAGCATTTTTAGGAGAAAATAACCAAAAGCTTGTAATTAAAAAAGAATTAATGCTTACACTTTTAGATCGTGCTCTTCCCCTTGTATTAAATAAGGAATCTGCAAGTACGATTGTTACTCTTAAAATATTTGATCAAATTTTAATGATTGAATCAAATGAAAGTGAAACAGGAACATCTAAAATTGAAACGAAAGATTTTACTTTTGAAGGAGGAAATGAATTTGTAATTTATTTTAATCCTAGATTATTAAAAGAAGCAATAAATAAACTAGAGAACCCTAATATTACTTTAGATTTTAATTCTCCTGAACAACCATTTATAATGAAAGATAATACAGATGAAAATAAATTTCGTTGTTTAATCCTTCCTTTTAAAATATAAATTTATAATTGACTAATTTTTAAATCTCTAATTTTTGTTTTAAAATCCGAATTTAAATCTCCGCTTATTTCAATTATCATTTCTCTTTTGATTTGATTTAATCATTCTTCTACTTCTTGCTCAATTTTTTTTCTTAATTTATTAATTTTTTGATCACAATCAGCAAGAATTAAATTATCATCATTAATTTTTAATTTTAATTTCTTTGCTTCTGTAGTTAAAAAATTAAAACGATTAATATATTTTTCAAATCCATCAAAATCTACTTTTATTATAGGAAAGATTTTAATTCTTTGATGAAATTTTTCAAATTCATCAATAAATTGATTTTTATTTTCTCTAAATTCACTTGTAATTTCTTTTAAATCATTTTTATTTTCAGCAATTTTCTTTTCCTTTGTAATAAATCCAATTTTTTTTCTTTTATTAAAGATATCATTTAAATTTAATTTTCGAAGTTTATTTATTAAGCTATCAAAAGAAACATTAATTTCTTTTAATTTTTCTTGATAATTATATTTATTTTCAATTTCTTTTTTTACTTTAAAAATATTTTCATTTATTACATTAACTTCTTCGTTGTATTTATTTAATAAATTATATTCTTGGATAATTTTATTATTTAAAAAATTTCGATCTTTTAATAATCTTTCATTTTCTTGTAAACTATTATTTAAAATTTTAAATAATAGTTTTAATTCCTTATTATTAGGAAATTGTAAATTACTTAAAATATTTTGAACACTAGCAGTTGAAATTATTGTTTGTTTTTTATTCTTTACTGATGTTTTATTTTGTGTTAGTTCTTTTTTCACTTTGATCCCTTTTTGTTGTTCTACAAATTAATTATATTATTTTAAAAAAATTAATAATTAATGTAAGATAAAATAATTTTTTTTTATTTTTATAAATATCATTTACTTTTGTAAATGATTTTTTTAATTTAATATCAAAATCTTATAATTATTTTGATTAGGGGTAGGAGAAAAAAATTGAGATGGAAGAAAAAAAGTTAGTTCAAAATAAATCTAACGAAAAAACTATAATAAAAGAAAAAAAGCAAAAAGAAAAATTCTCTTTTCTTTCTTTTTTACAGAAAATAGGTAAATCATTAGTATATCCAATTGCTGTTCTTCCTGCTGCAGCATTAGCATTAAGAATAGGGGATGCTATTAGTGGAGCAGGAGATATGTATTCTGGAATTTGATGATTTGGATGAATTATTGAAACTCCGGGTGCTATTATTTTTGACAATTTAGCAATGATTTTTGGAGTTGGTGTTGCTTTTGGATTAGCAAAAGATCATCGTGGAGAGGCTGCCTTAGTTGGCCTTATCGGATATCTTGGACTTGTTGCTTTAGTTCAAAATGAACACTCTCTTACATCACTTATATATGATAATGTACTTACAAAAGATGGATATTCTCAACTTCTATATTATGTTACAGAAGTTACAAATCCAGATGGCACTACTACTATTTATGCGACTTGATTATTAAATCTTGGAGTTTTTGGGGGAATAGCAATGGGGATTCTTGCGGCTTGACTTTATAACAAATTTTCTGATATTCAATTACCAAAAGCTTTAGGATTTTTTAGTGGAAGAAGATTTGTACCAATGGTAATGCTTTTAGCTACTTTGCTATTTTCCTTTTTGATGGCTATTATTTGGCCTTGATTTCAATTAGCTCTAGTTGAATTAGCTTATGGATTATTATATATTCCCTGATTAGGAGGAGGAGTTTATATTGCTATTAATCGTTTATTAATACCAACAGGTTTACATCAAGTTTTAAATGTTTTCTTCTGATTTCAAATGCCTATTACTTGAGAAGGAAATCAAATTTTTATTCAAGATACAACAGGAACATTTGTTCCGATGTTTGGTGATATTAATGCCTTTTTAGAATCTGGATCTAATGTTGTAATTGCAATTCCAGAAATTGGGGTAGTTGCAAATAGTGATATTGCTTATGATATTAATACTGGAACAGAAATACCTGATCGAACAGCCTTTACTTATTTACAAGAAGCAAATGTTGGAGCTTTTCAAGTTGGATTTTTTCCAATTATGATGTTTGGACTTCCTGCAGTTGGATTAGCAATTGCTAGTCAGGCAGATAAAGAGTATCGTAAAAGTGTTTATGCATTTATGATTACTGCTGCAGCAGTATCATTTTTAACAGGAATTACAGAGCCTCTTGAATTTTCATTTATGTTTGTATCTCCTTTGCTTTATCTTGCTTATGCCTTACTTTCGGGAGTTGTAGGAGCAATAACAATTGCAACAGGAGCTTCATTTGGATTTGGATTTTCAGCAGGAGCAATAGATTTTGGATTATCTGTTCCTAATTCTCTTAATTTATCACATGGAATAAGTAGTTATGCAAATGGTTGAGGGGGATTTATTAATGTTCTTTTAATTGGAATTATTGTTTTTCCTATTTATTACCTGATGTCAATTCTTATTATTAAAAAATTTAATCTAGCAACACCAGGAAGAGGAGGAAACATTTCAGGAATAATTGAATTAGGAGAAGATGAAAAAAATGGTATCAATTCAAAAGATGATAAATATTTCAAAATGACAATTGAAACAATTAAATTAGTAGGAAAAGATAATATCACAGATATTGATAATTGTATTACAAGATTAAGATTATCTGTAAAAGATAATTCTAATCTTAAAAAAGAAGATGCAATAAAAATTGGTTATACTGGACTTATTTCACCAGGGACAAAATCTCTTCAATTTATTATAGGCCCAGAATCAGAAATAATTGCAAAAAATATGAAAGAAATATTTGATAATTGAGAAAATTATCAAGATTACTTTAAATATTACGATGATAAAGTAAAAGAAAAATAAATTCAAGATGTTAAAAAAGTTTATGAAAGGGTTAAATAATGATTAAAATAAGAGGCTATAATAAAGATTTAAAAAAAATTGAAATAATTTTAGAAGCAGGAAAAATTTTAAATGTTAAAGTTTTAGATCAGAAAGAAATTGTCGAAAAACAATATATAATTCCAGGTTTTATTGAAATACATTCACATGGGGGATATAATTTTGATTTTGTGTTAGCAGATCAAAAAAAATTATTATTTTTTTTAAATAAGATGGCTTTAAATGAAGGAGTAACATCTATTTTAGGAACAACAATTACTACAGACTTACAGAAAACAAGGAAAACTTTTAAAAATCTTAGTCCTTTTATTAATAAAAAATTAAATGGAGCAAATTTTATTGGTTGGCATATGGAAGGTCCTTTTATAAGTAAAATAAAAAAGGGAGCTCATCCAATTTCAGAAATTACCGAACCAATAATTAAAAATATAAATAAATATATTGATGGTTATTTTAATAACATTAAATTAATTACTGTTGCTCCTGAAATTATTAATAAAGAATCATTAATTTATCTTAATAAAAAAAATATAATTATTTCTGCTGGCCATATGAATGCAAATAAAAAGCAATTCATTGCAAAAGAAAAATATGGAATAAAATCAATTACTCATTTTAATAATGCAATGCAAAAAAATGATGATCTAAATGATAATAGTTTATCGGAATATATTATAAAAAATGATAATCTTTATATTGAATTTATAAATGATAGAATTCATAATTCAAAAGAATTAGCAGATAAAATTTATAAAATTAAAGCAAAAGATAAAATTATGCTTGTTACTGACTCTTTACAAATAAAAGGATTAAAAGATGGAATTTACCCTGGTCCTAATGGGAATATTTATAAAAGAGATGGAGCGGCATGATTTGAAAACAAAATTTTAAATGGTTCTTGTTATACTATGTATCAAGGATTTAAAGATTGAATTAAATATCAAAAAGCTTCTATTAGTGAAGCAGTGGCTGTAACTTCTACAAATCAAGCAAATCTTTTAAATTTAAAAAAAGGTAAAATCGAAAAAGATTATGATGCTGATGTTTTAATTTTAGATTTTAATTTTAAAATTAAAGATGTATATGTAATGGGAAATAAAATATTGGAGAAATAATGAAGATTATAAGTGGATCTAAAGAAAAATTAGAGCAATCAATTGCAGATAATATAAAAGATATTATCAATTATAAAAGTAATGCAAAACTTTTATTAGCAACAGGAAATTCACCAGTAGGGATTTATCAAAAATTAATTAATTTTTATCAAGAAAAAAAAATATCATTCAAAAATGTAATCACTTTTAATTTAGATGAATATTTAGAAAAAGATAAATATTTTGCTGATTCATTTCTTAATTTTATGAATCAAAAATTATTCAATGAAATTGATATAAATAAAGAAAATACATTTTTTCCAGAAAATCCTGATGAATATAATAAAAAATTAGATAAAATTAATTTTTTTGATATTACTATTTTAGGAGTTGGAGAAAATGGACATATTGCTTTTAATGAACCAGGAAGTAAAATTACGGATCGTACAAAAATTATTGAATTAACTGATTCCACAATTAAAACAAATTTTAAAAATCGTACAAATTATCCAAAAAAAGCAATTACAATCGGAGTAAAAGATATTCTTGAGAAATCTCAATTAATTTATATAATTGCTTGAGGAGAAAAAAAACGTAAAGCAATTGAAAAAATACTAGCAAAAAAAATTGATTCAAATTGACCTGTTACTTATCTTTTAAATCATAAAAATGTAATTTTATTTACAGATCTTGATATTTAGTATTTAATTTTCAGAATTTTAAAAATAATTATTTTATTGAAAATATTTTTTATTTAATTAAATTACAAAATTAAATTTTTTTAGTTTTAAGATTTTTTATAATTTGTTTATGAAAAGGAGGCGATAATTATGTTTAAAACCTCAAATTTTAATAAATTTGATGATTATTTAAATATAAATAATCCTAAATATAATATTGATAGTGGTGCGATTTATATTTTAAATGAAAGTATAAATAGAATCGAAGAATATGTATCACAAATTGAAGAAGAAATATTAAAAAATGAAGGAAATATTGCAAAATCACTAAGAGATTTTTTAGAAAATTTTTTAGAACATTTTATTCCCGAAAAAATTAAAATAAATAATCTTTATAGAGATTTTGATTATCAAAAATATTTCAATTTTCAAAGCAGTTATGAAAAAATTACTGAATTAGATGATTGAAATATAATTAATAAAGATATAAAAGATGCTTTGTATTTTATTAAAAATATATCAAACAATAGTTCTCATAGCAAAAATCAAAAAAATAATTTTGAAATCAATAAATCAAAAATTGTAATGTGTTTAGATTATATTTACAATATTTTATATTGATTTTATGATTTAAATTCAAGTCGTGATTTTAAATCAGATCGATATTATAAACCAAATGAAAAAGAACCTAAAGCAGATATTAAAATAAAGCAAATTTTTTATCATGAACCTTATAAAACAATTGTAATAAATGATGATAAAATTTTAAATGTTTTATTTGATGAAGGCAAAAAGTTTTTTATTCCAATTTATCAAAGAAATTTCTCTTGAACAACAAGTGAAATCGATGAACTATTTCTTGATTTGGAAAAAAGAATAATAGATCAAAAAAATCATTTTTTTGGATTGGTTACTTTAAGTAATACTAATAATTTTCGTAAATCTGCTAACAAAAAAATTTATTTATTAAAAATTGTTGATGGTCAACAAAGATTTACAACAATTGCTTTATTTGTAAAAGCTTTGTATATTAATTATTTAAAAGAATTAAAACACGAAGACAAAATTGATAATAAGTTAGCAAAATTTATTAACAATAAAAATTTACCAATTGACAGATTTGATGATAAAAAATCAATTGAAGCTTTTAGAATTATATGAGAAAAAGATAAAAAATTATTAAAATCAAATAAAAATTATCTTAAAGGAAACAATATTTATGAAATATATAAATATTTATTAAAAAAAATTTCTGATTTTAAAAAACCTAAAAATGAAGAAGAATCAATAATTGGAAATTTAGATAAACTATACCAAAGTTTAAAAAAATTAGTAATTGGAATAAATTGAACAAAAGATTATGATGAATTTGAGCTTTTTGAATCAATAAATTCTAAAGGAGTTTTACTTACTAATTTTAATATTTTTAAAAACTATATAATATCTCTTGTTTCTAATCAAGAAGAAGATCAAATAGGAGAAATAGGTTTAATTTTTAATGATGATAAATCAAAGCAAATAACAACTTTATTTGATTATTATATTGTTGAAAAATTAAATTTATGATTAGGAAATAATAAAGAAAAAGATTTTGAAAAAATAACAAATAATTTTTTCAATTCTTATATTAATTTTTATAGTAATAGTAAAACAAATGAAAAAAGATTATTTTCCCAATTTAAATCATTATTTTCCAATCAATTAAAACAAAAATATAATAAGATCGATAATTTTTCCTTACAAGAATTTGAAAATATTTTAAAGGATTTATCAGTATTTTTAAATACTTATTTATTTTTAAATATAGGAACATATCAAATTTGAAGTAAAAGTTCAATCTTATCTGATTATTATAAATATTTTTATTCATTAGCAGGAACAAGTTTTGTAAATATTTTAATTCCTTATTTAATTAGTGAAGAAAATATTGTATTCTCAGATAAAGGAGCTATTATAAGAATTAAAAATCCTTCAGAATTTATTGATATTCTTAAATTTATTCAAAATTGAAGAATAAGACTAGGAGCTGTAAATTCAAAAGAAAATTATGGAATTAAAATTTTAAATTTTTCTAAAAAATTTAATCAAATCTTAGAAATTAATAAAAAAAATGGATTATTAATAGAACCTTTTTTAAATTTATTAAAAAAAGCTATTTCAAATGAAGATAATTTATTAAAATTTCCAGATGATCAAAAATTTTATAATGTTCTTGCAAATGAACCAATTTATAATGCTCAAATTTTAAAAGATATTATTTTTAAAATTGTACATCAAAATAATTATTCAATTGATGAACAAAAATTTAGTAAATATGATGTTTATCCTATTGTTGAAAAAGAAGCAAAAAAACGTAGCGAGGAATGAAATAGATTTTTACAAAAATTTAATAATATCACAGAGGAATCTTGTTTAAGATTAGGCAATTATTTTTTTCATAAAATAAATAAATTAATTAAAAAAAATGAAAAAGATAGTTTTGATTCTTTAATTAAAAATATAGAATATGATAATTTTACAATAAATAATAATAGTAATTTTGAGATTTTAGCATTAAAAGATCTGAAAAATTATTATGGAAAAAACATAAACGATTATTTTATAGAGAGATCAAAATATTTTGCAATAAAAGCAAAAGAAATATTTAAATAAATAAAAAAACATGTTTTAAAACATGTTTTTTTATTTTGTTTTTTATCTAAATTATTAGATAGAATCAGTTCTTACTGTTGTAGGAGTAATAGATTGATAATAATCTTCATAATTTATTGTACTTATTTCTATAAAGGTATATTCTGTATTAGGAATTAAATTATTTACTTTAAAAGTAAATTGATATTTTTCTGTTCCTTCGATACTTCCTTTTCCTATATATATTGCAGAATTTTCAATATAATCAGATTGATAATATTTATTTGAATCATCTTTTAAAAAAATTCCATTATAAGGATTGAAATTATTAAAAGTAGGATTATTAATATTAGAATTATCTTTTAATTTTAAATTATCAATTTGAATTGAAAATTCAAAAGAATTTGAAGTAATTGAATTTTCAAATATAACAAAAGAATCTGTAATTAATGAAATTTCACTATTTTCTGATGATTCAACTGTAATAGGTTCATCAAAATAAACTATTTCAGGGTTTTCTGTATAAAATGGATTATCTAGAGATAAACCAGTAAAAATATATGTATTATTATTTTCTAAATTTAAACCATTTTGTTGGAAGATAAATTCATAATCATAATATCCAGCAATACTACTATATCCAATTAAATTACTATCTAAATAAGTAGAATTGTAATAATTATTATTTTGATCAATTAATCAAATTCCATTATTTACATCATAATTTTCAAAACCTGTTTCATCAGCATTTGGTTTTAAATTATCAATTTCAACAGAATAATTAAAAGAATTATTTGTAATAGAATAATTAATTACACCAAATGAATTAGCAATTATTGAGGGATTTTGTGATTTTGTTATAAAAGTCATAGGATCTTGTTCTATTTTATATTTATAACTTCCATCTTCATAAAAATATTGAATTGAAGTAATTTGATAATTTGTATCTATACTTAAATTATTTAATTTGATTTTATAAGAATCATCTAAAGTTACTTTTTTATGATAAGTTGTATTTAAATCAAGATTTGTATAATTTATTTTTACTTGTCTTTGATCATTTGTATAATTATTAATATCAAAAGCTTCACCATTTTGTGTTAAATTTAAACTAATTGTTGCATCTGTACTATTAATTATGCTTACTCAATAATCAGAAATTATGTAATCTGTTAAAATGGAATAATCTTCAATATTAATTTCATATCCATCAATAATTATTGAATCAATTGTATATTCTTCTCCTCTTATAAAATCACCATCAATTCGATAATAATATGAATCTTCTTCAATATTTGATCTACCATCAATAAATGTAGTATTATAAATTTTTCCATTATTATCTTTTATTTTAATTGACGGAATATCATTAATTACATTTAAAGCATCATTTAAATTTAATTGAACAAATAATTTATTATTTAAATAATAAAATTGATAATTATTTAAAATATTAGGAATTGTAGAAAAAATTGCTTCAAATTCTAATAAATTATCATCGCTTGCATTTCCACCATTTCCTAATTGCCCATAAGCATCATTTCCTGCCATATACAATGTATCAGCAATACTGTCATTATTATAATCAATTAATATTCCTGAATGTCCATTTCCTAAACTGATATCAGTAATTTTTCCTTGTCATTGATCATTTTTAGGAGTTATCATAGTCGGGGTTAATAAATTTGTTATTGTTCCATTACCAAGTTGTCCATATTGATTATTTCCTCACATATAAAGTGTATCTGCATATTGTTCATTAATTTCTTCATTTGAATTTACAACAACTGATGAATAATTTCCACCTAATGATACATCATAAATGCTTCCTCCTCAATCATTATTTTCTGGTGTTATTATAGTTGGTGTAGAAACATCAATTTCTGTTCCATTTCCAATTTGTCCATATTGATTATTTCCTCACATATAAAGTGTATTATTTGTTCTAGCTGGATCTTCTAAATTTTCATTAATTAATAAACTAGAATCATCACCATTTAATTCAAAATCTATAAATGTTCCATTTCAAGTACCACTTTGTGGAACAACAATTATTGGAGTAGTAGAAAAACCACCTGTTGTTTCATTTCCGATTTGTCCATTACTGTTATTTCCTCACATATAAAGAACATTACCATAACCATCATTTATAGAATCGGTGTCAATAGTAACTCCTGTATGATTGTATCCTAAATCAAGATCAACAATATTTCCACCTCAAGTACCACTTTCTGGATTTATAATTTGTGGACTTGGATAATAACCTGTTCCTGTTGTTCCGTTATTACCAATTTGACCATATTGGTTGCTTCCTCACATATAAAGTGTATCTGCATATCCATCTAAATTTGTATCAATAGTAACTCCAGTATGATTATATCCCAAATCAAAATCAATAATATTTCCGCCTCAATTTGTTTGGTCTGTTGGAGTTATTATTTTTGGAGTAGTAGTATTTTTAATCGTTCCATCTCCAATTTCACCTTTAGAGTTATTTCCTCACATATATAGTGTATCTGCATATCCATCTAAATTAGTATCTACAGTTAAACCACTAGTGAGTCCATTTAATGAAAAATCAATAATATTTCCACCCCAATCATTTTGATTTTGTGGTAGTATTTTTATCGGATAAAATTGATTTATAGCTGTTGCATTTCCAATTTGTCCTTTATCATTTCTTCCTCACATATAAAGTGTATCTGCATATCCATTTTCATCTGTATCAATTGTTATACCACTATGGAAATCTCCTGCTTCAAAATCTTTTAAAACAATTTTCTCTCCTAATTTTACATTTTCATTTAAATCTTTATAATTAGAACTATTATATCCAAAAGCAATAACTATTGGAATAATAGTAATAGCACTAATAATTTTTTTCATATTCTTGATTTAAAAATTCTCTCTTTCTCAATTTTATTTAATCTTACATCCAAAAAAATTATATTACTTTTTTTTTAAGATTACATTAATGTTTTTACTATTACATCATCTATATTTGTATAGTTATTATTAGTAACTATTTTAGCTTCTGTAAATGTATAAGTTGTGTTTGAATTTAAGCCATTAATTTGAAAAGTAAATTGATATTTTGATGTTCCTGTTGTTGTTCCGTTTCCAAGATAAATTTCACTTTCTAAAATATAATCTGATCTAAATATTTGCCCCAAATTATTTTTTAAATATAATCCATTTTTTGGATTAAAATTACTAAAAATTGGATCATTTAAATTAGATCCATTTTCTAATTTCAAATTATCAATTTGGATTACATAATTAAATGAATTAGAAGTAATTGAATTCTCAATTACTGAAATAGAATTAGCAATAATTAATGGTTCTTGTTCTCCAACTCCTGTTGTTGTTACAGAAATTAAGGAATTAAAATTATAAATTGTTGGATTTAATGTTTGTTCTAAATTATCAAGTGTGATACCAGTAAATAAATATGTAGTATTTGAATTTAATCCACTTTGATTAAAGACAAATTGGTAATTATAATATCCTTGATATTCACTATATCCAATTTGTTGATAATCTAAATAAGTAGAATTATAAATATTATCATCATTATCAATTAATCAAATTCCATTATTTACATCATAATTTTCAAAACCTGTTTTATCAGCATTTGGTTTTAAATTATCGATTTCAACAGTATAATTAAAAGAATTATCATTAATTGAATAATCAATTACAGTAAAAGAATTAGATATTATTTTAGGAATTGCTTCATTTGTTTTAAAATTTAAAGAATCTTGTTCTACCTTATATTTATAACTTCCATTTTCATAAAAATATTGGATTGAAGTAATTTGATAATTTGTATCTATATTTAAATTATTTAATTTAATTTTATAAGAATCATCTAAAGTTACTTTTTTATGATAAGTTGTATTTAAATCAAGATTTGTATAATTTATTTTTATTTGTCTTTGATCTTCGGTATATTTATCAAGAGAAAAATTCTCTCCGTTATTATTTAAATTTAAGCTAACGGTAGCTTCTGAAGAATTTACATTTGTTATTTTAAAATCTGAAATTAAGTAATCAGTAGTAAATTGATAATTATTTATATTAAATTGATTTCCATTAATTATTAATGTATCAAATATATAAGTTTGTCCACGATCAAAATCATAATCTATTCGATAATAATATGAATCTTCTTCAATATTTGATCTACCATCAATAAAAGTTGTATTATAAATATTTCCATCTGAATCTATGATTTTTACTTCTATTGTTTCATCAATTGTTTCTAATACATCATTAAATTTCAATTCAATAAATATTTTTCCATTAATAGAATAAAATTGAAATGTATTTAGTAAATTAGGAATAGTAGAAGCTATTGGAATAAAATAGATTTTCTTTGAATCTTTTGAATTGCCCCCATTTCCTAATTGTCCATAATTATCACTTCCACACATATATAATGTATCTGCAAAATTATCTTTATTATTATCAATAAGAACTCCAGTAAAATTTTGACCTGAAGAGACATCAATTATATTTCCATTTCAATCCGATTCATTTTCCGGTGTAATAATTTTTGGATTTAAAATATTATTTTGAGTTCCATCACCAAGCTGTCCGTTATTATTGCCTCCTCACATATACAATGTATCTGCAAAATTATCCTTATTATTATCTATGATAACGCTGCTATTATAATGTCCTAATGATAAATCAACAATATTTCCATTTCAATTCTCTTGATTTTGTGGAGTAATTGTAGTTGGATATCAAACATTTGGTCCTATTGTTCCATTTCCAATTTGTCCATTACCATTTGCTCCTCACATATATAATGTATTATAATTTTCACCTGAATTATTATCCACTACGATTCCGGTATGATTTCTTCCTAATGATAAATCAATAATATTTCCATCTCAATCATCTTGATTTTGTTGTCTTATAATTGTAGGATAATATTTATCATTACTTGTACCATCACCAAGTTGTCCATACTGATTATCTCCTCACATATATAATGTATCTGCATATCCATCATAATTAGAATCTATAGTTGCTCCACTATGATAGATTCCAAAAGAGATATCATAAATTGCTCCATTCCAATTACCATTTTCTGGGGTTATTATTGTTGGATTTAAAATATTAGATCCACTTGATCCATTTCCAATTTGTCCACTATTATTATATCCTCACATATATAATGTATCTGCATAACCGTCATAATTAGTATCAATACTAACTCCACTATAATTATTACCTGCATCTAAATCTATAATATTTCCATTTCAATTATTTTGATTATTGGGTGTAATTTTTTTTGGTATATATGTATCCTTTGTTGTTCCATCACCAATTTCTCCATTTGAATTTCTTCCTCACATATATAATGTATCTGCATAACCATCATAATTAGTATCAACAGTAATTCCACTATGATCTCCATTTAAAGAAATATCAATAATATTTCCATTTCAATTATCTTGTCCTTTTGGTGTAATTTTTATTGGATAATATTTGTTTATTGTTGTTCCATCACCTATCTGACCTTGATTATTATATCCTCACATATATAATGTATCTGCATAACCATCAAAATTTGTATCAATAGTTATACCACTATGATAATCTCCTACTTCAAAATCCTTTAGAACAATTTTTTCTTCTATTTCTTTATTTTTATTTAATTTTTTATAATTTGAATTATTATATCCAAAAGCAAAAACTATTGGAATAATCGCAATAGCGCTAATAATTTTTTTCATTTTTTCTAATTTTTATAAATTAAAAATTTTCTCTTTCTCAATTTTATTTAATCTTACATCCAAAAAAATTATATTCCTTTTAAATTTAAAATTTAAAATGTTTTAACTAGAATAAATTATTTATATTTTTAAAATATTATTAATTATTTTAATTTTATTTTTTAGAAAAAAATTATCTAAATTTTCCCTTTATAAATATATAATACTTTCAAGTATTATATATTGAATTTAATGAGGTAATCTATTGCTAAAACCAAAAAAAAATCTTGGGCAAAACTTCTTGGTTGATAAAAATAAAATAAATGAAATTATTAATATTCTTCCAAATTTAAAAAACAAAACAGTAATTGAAATTGGTCCGGGAACAGGAAATCTTACAAATAAATTATTAGAAAATTCAAATAAAGTAATTGCAATTGAAATTGATGAGGATATGATTAATTTAATAAAAAATAATCAAATAATAAACAAAAGAAATTTAATTTTAATTCATAGCGATATTTTAAAAATTAATTTAAATAAATTAATTGTAAATGAAAATGATGTTTACTTAATTTCAAATCTACCTTATTATATTTCAACTAAGATAATATTTGAAATGTTTAAGTATCCTAAAATATCAATTTTTGCAATTATGTTACAAAAGGAATTGGTTGATCGAATATTTGCAAATTCTAATACAAAAAAATATGGAAGATTAACTATTGCAATAGGAAGTTTATTTTCACTTGAAAAAAAAATAAATGTTCCTAAAGAATGTTTTAAACCAATTCCGAAAGTAGATTCAGGATTCATTATTTTAAAAAGAAAAAAAATAAATTTTGATTATAATTTATTTCTTTTATTTATTAAAGATTGTTTTGCAAAAAAAAGGAAAACTTTACTTAATTCTTTAAAAATTACAGAAAATCCTTATTTTGAATTTGTTAAACTATATTTAATTAGAAACAAATTTAAATTAAATATAAGAGCAGAACAAATATTAATTGAAGATTATTTAAAAATATGGAAAGAAATTGAAAATGCAAAATTCAAAAATAAATAATTCAATCATTTTTGGATTATCAACATTAAAAAAAATAGCAGAAGAAGTATCGGTAAAGACAAAAATAAAACTAGGAGATTCTGAAATTAAACATTTTAAGGATGGTGAAATTTATTTCGAATTAGAGACATCTGTACGAAATAAAAGAACATTTATTATTCAATCAACTTCGAATCCTGTAAATGAAAATTTAATGGAATTATTAATTTTTATTGATACATTAAGAAGATCATCAGCAAAAGAAATAAACTTAATTATTCCTTATTATGGTTACGCTAGACAAGATCGAAAAAATAATGGAAGACAACCAATTACTGCAGCACTTGTTGCTAGACTTTTAGAAGAGGCTGGTGCTAGCAGAGTTATTTGCTTTGATTTACATTCTCCACAAATTCAAGGTTTTTTTAGAATTCCTGTTGATGATTTAAGAGCTTATGGACTTTTAGCAAGGGAAATAAAAAAAGAAAAAATAGAAAATTTAATTATTATTTCTCCTGATCATGGGGGAGTTTCTCGAGCAAGAAGTCTTGCTAAAATTCTTGATTCTGAAATAGCAATTATAGATAAAAGAAGAATAAAAGCAAATGAAGCTATTGTTGGTAATTTAATAGGAAATGTAAAAGGTAAAAATTGTGTAATTGTAGATGATATTATAGATACTGGAGGAACAATTATAGAAGGTATTAAAATTCTTAAAAAAAACGGAGCAAATAATATTTATGTTGCTGCTACACATAGTTTATTTTCTAGATCAAAAGATGAAGATTATGATATTGTTTGAAAAAAAATAAAAGAAGCAGGAGCAAAAATGATTATTACAACAAATTCAATAAATAATCATTCAAAAGATAAATTTTTAAAAATAATAAATCTTGCAACTCCAATTGCAGATGTTATTTTAAAACATATTAATGATCAATCAATTATTGATCATTTTATTAAGAAATATAATACTGTTATTTAATTATTTTATAAATATGAAATTAATTGTTGGGTTAGGTAATCCAGGAAGTAAATATAAAAATACAAGGCATAATCTTGGATTTATGATTATAGATTATTTTTTAGAAAAAAATAATCTTATTCTTGATAAAAAAAAATTTAATGGTTGTTATTTAATTTCTAATTTTAATAATGAAAAATATATAATTGCAAAACCGCAAACTTATATGAATTTATCAGGAGAATTTGTAACCAAAATATCTTCTTATTATAAAATTAAACCAGAAGATATTTTGGTTATTTCAGATGACAAAGATCAAAATTTAGCGAATTTTAAACTTAAAAATAATGGTTCTTCAGGTGGACATAATGGCATTAAAAATATTATTTTAAATTTAAATACAGAAAATTTTAATCGCTTGAAAATAGGAATTGGTCCTTTTTTAAAAGAATATAATCTTATAAATTATGTTCTAGGAAATTTTTCTTTAAAAGAATTAGAAATTTTAAAAGAAAAATTTTCTTTATATTTAAAAATAATAGAAGATTATTTAAAAATTGATTTTAAGGAATTACAAGAAAAATATAATGGTAAAAAATATCAAAAATAAAAATATTATTGTTGCTGTTTCGGGAGGACCTGATTCAATTTTTTTGTTATCTAAATTAGTAAAAAAAAAATACAAAATAATTGTAGCTCATGTTAATTATCATTTTCGCAAAGAATCAAATCAAGAAGAAGAATTAGTAAAAAAGATTTGTAATGAGAATTCATTTATTTTTGAAAGATTATCTGTTGATAAAAAAATTGAAAAAATTTATTCAAAAATTAATAATAATCAAGAAGCTTATGCAAGATTAATTAGATATGATTTTTTTAAAGAAATTGCTAAAAAATACCAAACTAATTATTTATTTTTAGGACATCATAAAGATGATTTTTTGGAGACAGCAATAATGCAAGAAAAAAGATCAAATAAATATCTCTTTTATGGAATTAATAAAAAAAATTATTATCAAAACCTAATTTTAATTAGACCGTTTATTAATAAATATTGAAAAGAAGAAATTATTGAGAAATTAAACAAAGCAAAAATTGATTATAAAATTGATAAATCAAATTTTAGTGATAAATATTTAAGAAATCAGATTAGAAAAAAATTATTTTTATTAAATTTAAAAGAAAAAGAAAAAATGCTTGATTATTATAAAAAAATAAATTCAGCAAATGAAAGAAAAAGAAAAAAAATTGATAAGATTTTTAAAAATTGAAGAATTAAAGATTATGACGTTGATTTTTTTAATAATCAAAAAGATTTATTAAAAGAAAATTTAATTTATAAATATCTTTCAACACAATTTATTGATGAAAATATATCAATCAATAATAATAAAATAAAAGCAATAATTTTATTTATTAAAAATAAAAGAGGAAATAAAAATTATCGATTAAAAGAAAATTTATTTTTAAAAATAAAAAACCAAAAATTAATTTTTTTGAAAGATAATTTTAAAATTAATAATTAATTTAATATAATTAATTTTATATTTACTATAAATTGTATACATTTTAAATATGGGAACTGAGAATAATTACTTATTAAAAACAATAAAAACAGATCAAGAAATAAATAAAGCAGTTTCAAATTTAGCAAAAATATTGAATAATCGTTTTAATAATGAAAAAGTTGTTTTTATTATTATAATGAAAGGCGGATTGTATTTAGGATTAGATCTTGCAAGAAAATGTAAATTTGATATTGCATTTGATTTTATTTATTCTAATTCTTATTATTTAAATAAAAAGTTAAATAAACCTAAAATAACATATAAGAAAACAATTGATCTAAAAAACGAAAACATTATTATTATTGATGATTTAATTGATAGTGGGGAAACAATTTTTAAAATTATTAAAATTTTAAAAAAACAGAAACCGTTATCTATTTCTGTTATTGCACTTTATAATAAAAGAAGAAATAATGAATTTTTAAAAGATATTAAAAAATATATTTGTTTTTCTGAAATTCCTCCTGGTTTCTTATTGGGATATGGTTTAGATTATGATGAGAAATACAGAAATTTAAATTATCTTGGTATAATTAAATCTAATAATATAAAGGAATAAAATGTTTTTAAACGATTCAAGTATCAAAGAACAAGATTTATTATCTCTTAGAGGCGAAGATCCAAATTCAAAAAATAATAATTCTGAATCTAATTCTGAAGTTGAAAAAGATAAGAAATCTAATTCAAAAGAGAATGAAAAAAATCAGGATAATAAATCTAAACAAAATACAGATTTAAATAATCCTAGTCCTAAAACAGAAAAAAAACCGGTTGGTCCAATACCTCCCAAAAAGAAAAAATCATCATTATCAACAATTTTATGATTATTATTCTTTTTCTTTCTGATTTTAATTCTTTTTGCTTTAATTTTTAATGTAAATTATACTTATCTTACACCAACTGAATTAGCAGATCAAATTAATTCTGCTGTTATTGGAACATCTATTGATATTAATGGTCTTGTTATTCAAGATTCAGATCAACTTGTTCAAGTAACTGTTATTATTGATGCCCCGAGTGGATATGAATATTATTATACTTATTTTGCTAATGTTGATGATTATCAAACCTGATTAGAAGATAGTATATTAGCAAGTAATCCAAATATTTTAAATATAGATTACTCACTTTCTTATCAAACAACATCAGTCTTTTGAAGTTTAGTTGCATTTTTACTTCCTCTTATAATAATTGTTGGAATTACTGTTTGAATATTTAAAAAAATTATTCAAAGTCAATCAAACATTGGTAAAGCTTCTAAAAAAACTTTACTTCCACAGATTTCAAATGTTAGATTTTCTGATGTTCAAGGTTACGAAGAAATTAAACAAGAATTATATGAAATAGTTGATTTTTTAAAACAACCAGATAAATATTCTAAATTTGGAGCAAGGACTCCAAAAGGTGTAATGTTATCAGGTCCTCCCGGAACAGGAAAAACTTTATTTGCAAAAGCAATTGCAGGAGAAGCAACAATTCCATTTTATTCAATTTCTGGTTCAGATTTTGTTGAAATGTTTGTTGGAGTAGGTGCTTCAAGAGTAAGATCTCTTTTTGAACAAGCAAAAAAAACTTCTCCTTCTCTTATTTTTATTGATGAATTAGATGCTGTTGGTCGAAGAAGAGGTGCTGGTCCTGGTGGTAATGATGAGCGTGAACAAACTTTAAATCAATTATTAGTTGAAATGGATGGATTTTCACCTAATTCAGGAATTATTGTAATTGCTGCAACAAATCGTCCAGATGTATTAGATCCAGCTCTTAAACGTCCAGGTAGATTTGATAGATTAATTGATATTAGACTACCCGATGTAAAAGAAAGAGAAGCAATTTTAAGATTACATGGTTCTAAAGGAAATAAAAAATTCTCAAAAGATGTAAATTGAATAAATATTTCAATGCGAACTCCAGGATTTTCTGGAGCAGAACTTGAAAATGTTATTAATGAAGCAGCCATCTTAGCAGTAAGAGAAAAATTAAATGAAATTACACTAGATACTATTGATGAAGCAATAGATCGTGTAATTGGAGGACCTGCAAAAGCAAATAATGCAATGTCACAAGAAGAAAAAATTTTAATTGCTCATCACGAAGCAGGACATGCTTTAATTGGACTTATTCTAAAAGATGCAGAAAGAGTACAAAAAATTTCAATTGTTCCTAGGGGGTCTGCTGGTGGATATGTTTTAATGACACCCAAAAAAGAAAAAATTATTCAAACAAAAGCAGAACTTAATGCAAAAATTATTTCATATCTTGGAGGTCGTGTTTCAGAAGAAATTTTCTTTGGAAAAGACGAAATTACAACTGGTGCATATTCAGATATTCAAGAAGCAACAAAAATTGCTCGAAGAATGATTATGGATTTTGGAATGAGTGAAAATTTAGGAGCAATCCAATGAAATTCACAAGAAGTTAATTCATATGGAATGTATGAAAAAAATTCAGTAAGTGAAAAAGTTTCGGAATTAATTGATAAAGAAATCCGTGAATTAATTAATAAATCATATGTAAAAGCTCATGAAATTATTTCAAATAATAAACCAATGATTGAACTTTTTGCAAAAGCCTTACTTATTAAAGAAATCTTAAATACAGAAGATATTGATTATATTTATAAAAATAAAAAATTAACTAATGAAATGATTGAACTTGAAAAAAAGGAAAATCTTAATTCAAAAAAAACAAAAGAAAATAATAAAACTGATAAAAAATAATTATCAATTATTAGGGAAATTAAATTATTAAATATTGTGGAATATTTGCTTTTAGTAATAAAAATATTGATCTATATTTTTTCGATAATTGGAGTACTAATATTACTTTACTTTTTCTTTAATTTTTGAAAAACTAGACAGATGAATAAATCTGTATCAAAAGATGTTTTCAAAGGTAAATTATCAATTGTTATCTTACTACTTTTTTATCTTTCCTCATTTGGTTTAATAGGTGGACTTACAACCTACAATGACAAAGAAAAAGATGCTGCTAATAAATTAGTAGTAACTGAAAGAAATATTGGACAAGGATATCTTGTTCCTGGTGAAATTTCTTTGCAAAATTATTCTGATTATAAGGGTGAATTTAATGAAGATATTAAAAATAGAGAATGAGAAAATCTCTATTTTTCTTTTTTTAATACAATTAATAATCAGGATGTATTTTACGAAGAATTAATTGAACCTTTAATTTTAGATTCTTCAAATTATGATTATCTTTTTAATGATCTTACATTTAATGAATATGTAAAAACATATTATTATTATTGATATCAATATTATTATCAAAATAATCTTTTTCCAGAAATAACAGATTTTGAATCATTAAATGCATTAGCTAATGATTTTTGAGAAACAAGCTATATTGGTGCTGATTTTTTCGGTAATATTGAAAATGTAATAGGAATATATTTATTTTATAAAAATATAATAAATGAAAATTATAATGGAAAAACTGATGAAGAAAATAATTCAGATCCAGATCAAGAATTAAATAATATTTATAATCTATTTGGAACTATTGATTATGATATTCAATTACAATATACATATTCAAATCCTTTTTCTGAAAATAATGATCAAGAAGGATCTTCCCAATCTTATTTATTTTTAGGCTACAATAGTACAGAAGAAAGCAATAGCGTTTTAAATTCTCATTTAAGATCTCAATATGGAATTTATTCACAAAAACTAGATGTTCCTATAATAAACGAAAATTTTACTAATTATTCAGATCAAGATTTACTAAATGAAGTATTTGGTGCAGATTATGATTCTAGTACTGATTCTATTTATGGAAATGGAACATCTCAAAATCCATATAAAGTTTTAATGCTAGATGATTATTATCAAGCAAATAAAAATTTTTTTGAAACTAATGATAATAAATATATGATAGGTCCTTATTATTTTGAAGTGGTTGCAACTGGATGATTTCCAAATGTTTCTTATCCTGTTCATAATCTAGATAATATTCTTACTGATGTTAAAAATGAACAAACATTAATGATTAATAATTATGCATTAGCTAATATTGCAAACGGAAACCAAGATTTTGTAATTTATTATGGTTCTGAAGAAATATATAATCAAATTAATGATTATTCTGATATTATTTCTGGATCAATTTCAGATGATATTGAGGAGCAAGCTTGATATATTACTAAATATGCAGAAGGAAATTATCAGAATGGATATTTAAGAGATGATGGATATTATGATTATTCTCAACATAATGAAATTAATGATGATTCAGGCGATTTAATTGCAGCAAGAGCAGATTCATTACTACTTGAAGCAGAAGGAGATGAGGCATTTATTTCTGTTTTTCGCTTCATATTTTTGTTAGTTGTTATTATTATTTTGATTTTACTAATTCAAAAAAGAATTAATGATAGTAGCAAAAATCTTGGAACTTTAAAAGCTTTAGGAATGAGTAATTTGAAAATTTCATCTTCTTATATTATTTATCCTATTATTATTACAACAATTGGTTCATTTATTGCTTTATTATTAGCAATACCAGTAGGAATGTATTTTGTTGGTTTAATGACGCAATATTTTGCAATTCCAATTTCTACTGTTCCCATTTTTACATTTAATTCTTTTTTAGTTGTATATATTTCTCCTTTATTAATTGCCTGTGGAGTTTCTTTTTTAATTTCTTATTATGTTTTAAGTAAACCAACTCTTAAATTATTACAAGGAGCTCATAAAAATAAACCAGGAATAATTACAATTTATTTAGGAAAATTAATTCCTAGTTCATTTTCTTTTTCTTCAAGTTATAAGATTAAAAGCTTATTTAGATCTACAGGAAAATCATTTATTTTATTTTTTTCAATGATCTTTTCGACATTTTTAATAGCACTTTCATTTTCCGGAACAACAATGGTTAATAATGTAATTGATGGGGCAGAAGAAGAGTTAAATTATCAATCCGTCTCTTCTTTAAATTCAGATTTAAATTATCTTCCAATTAATTATAATGATGATTTTGATAATTGATATCAAAATGTCGATAATAATCAATTAAATTATAATTTTGAGTATTCACCAATAGTGTGAGATTTTTCAACAATTACTTCAACAACAGGAGAAGAAAAATATCAAGAAATGGGAGATATTATTTTAAATTCACCTTTAATTTATAGTTATGATGAATTAAATAATCAATATGATATTTCATATCTCTCAGCAGAAGGATTATTAAATTATTTTTACTTTTTATTTAATAATCCAGATGTAATTAATTACACAAATCAAAATTTTGAAGATACAAATATTAGTGGCTCTGATTTATTGGTAATTGATTTTTCTTTCTGACAATATTCCTATCTTAATTACTTAAATTATGTAAATCAAACTAGTGCAAATAAATTGTCAGCTTTACAATTTATAGAAGAAACACTTATAAATTATAATCCTGCACTTGGATTAGAATCATTATCAGGAATTTTTGTTGATGATAATTTAGGAATTGACTATTATCAAGATATATATGTAGATATAAATTTTGGTAATTATTTTTATAATTCTGATCAACAATCCATTATTTTTTCAGATCAAATTGAATTTGAAACAGAAGATGATAATGAGAGTTTTTCTTTACTATCATTAAATGATATTGAAGAAATAGAAAATAATATGTTTCATAATATTCCTGATTTAACAAAAGCAATAGATAATTTTGAAGCATATCAACAAAATGAAGTTGATCAAAATGGAAATTATTATTTACCTATAATCACTTCCCAATATTACTATAATCAAATTAAAGAAATAGCAAATTATGAAGGAGAAAGTCAAGGTCATGAAACTTATAGTGGAGAAATTCGTTATAAAGATCAATCAGGAAATCGAAAATCAAAAGAAATAACTTTTGTAATTGTAGGAACATATGGATCTTATGTTTCAAATGCAATTTATACAACAAGAGATGCTATTTCCAAATCTGTAAATGATCAATTATCATATATACCTTACATTATTTATTCAAATGATTTTTATAAACAAGTATATTCTTTTGCTTTTTCTTATTCTTTAATCCAACAAATTTTGATAAATAATGGTGATTACGATGTATCGATTGAAGAAATTTTAAATAATAATTATTCAATAATTGAGCAAGCCACTTTAGATAATGATATTGTATTTCGTCAAATAGATTCTGCTTATAGTTTAATTAGTGGATTATTACTTATAATTTGTGCTTTCGCTTTCTTTGTTGCTTTTGTTTTAATTTCAATTACAATTAAAGTTGTGGCCGATAATTCATTAAATGAAGTTTCAATGCTTAAGGTTTTTGGATATACAAATTGAAAAGCAACTTCACTTGTAATGACTTCATATATAATAATTCTTGCACTATCATTTATTTTATCAGTATCTTTAATATTTGCTTTTTTACTAGGGTTAAGTACACTTCTTACAAATTTAACAGGAACCACTTATAAATTTACGCTTACAGGATTTCAATTAGGAATATTAATTGCTTTAATTTTAGTAATGATTATAATTTTACTTATTTTTGTTTACATTACATTTGCAAAACAAAATCCACTTGATGCCTTGAAAGAAACAATTGAATAATAGGAAAACAAACATGAAAGAAACAGAAATTAAAAATCAAATATCAAATAATAAAAATAATAAAGAGGAAGCTCGAAAATTACACAATCTTATAAAAACAAGAATTAAAAATGAAAAAAAAGAATATAGAAATAAGATTAAAGAAGCAAAAAATGAACTAGAAAAAAAAGAACTTAAAAAAGAAGCAAAAAATCTTTTTAAAAAAGGATTATTAAAAGAAGGAACTTTTAATAATAAATATATTATTGAATTAAAAAATGTACAAAAATATTATTTCATTTCTAAAAATAATTATGAGCATGTTCTTAAAGGAATTAATTTGAAAATTAAAGAGGGAGAAGTTGTAATTATTTTAGGAATGAGTGGTTCAGGAAAAACAACTTTACTTAATATTATTTCTGGTCTTACTAATTTTAATGAAGGAAGTACAAGAGTTTTAAATTGTGATTTATTTTATTTAAATGAAAATAAAAAAACAAAATTTCGTGCTAATCATATTTCTTTTGTTTTTCAATCTTACAATTTAATTCAATCACTTACAGTAAATGAAAATATAAAAATTGGAGAAAATTTAAGACCAAAACAAAAAGAAAAAATTGAAATAAATCAAATTTTAGAATCACTTGATCTTTTAGATCAAAAAAATAAATATCCTTTTCAACTTTCGGGAGGACAACAACAAAGAGTTTCAATTGGAAGAGCTTTAGCAAAAAATCCAACAATTCTTTTTGCGGATGAACCAACAGGAGCATTGGATGAGGAAAAAGGAAAAGATGCAATGAAAATAATTTTAAATATTAATAAAATATTTAAAACTACTTTAATAATTGTAACTCACAATCCTAATTTTGCTAAAATTGGTGATCATATAATTAGAATCAAAAATGGAGAAATTGCAGAAGATTCTTATAATAAGCAAAAAATTTCAATAGATCAAATTAAATGAACTTAGGATTTAATATTTTTAATATATACTTATATATAAGAATTAAGAATATAAATAGGATAGTTAAAAATTCAATTTAATATGAAAGATCGAAAATTTCAAGAACAAGAAATAATAAGAAGAGATAAACAAAAAAAACTAATCAAATTAGGAATTTATCCTCCTAGAAAACTTTATAGACAAAATTTTAATTTAAATGATTTAAAAAATAAATATCAATCATTAGAAAAAGAAAAGATTTCAGAATTAAATATTAAAAATTTAAAATTAACTGGTCGAATTATAATGATAAGAGATCAAGGGAAAGCGATTTTTATTTTAATAAATCAACAATCTGGAAAAATGCAAGCTTATTTAAGAAAAGATAAACTTAGTGAAATTGATTTTGAAGCAGCAAAATTAATTGACATTGGTGATATTGTTTTTGTTGATGGTGATTTATTTAAAACTAATACAAATGAATTAACAATTAGAGCTAATAAATTTGTTATTTTAACAAAAGGATTAAAACCACTTCCTGAAAAATATCATGGTTTAAAAAATGTAGAGGATCGCTATCGTAAGAGATACCTAGATCTTATTGCAAATGATGAAGTAAAAGATATTTTTATTGTTCGTAGTAAAATAATTTCTGAAATCAGAAAAGTTTTAAATCAAAAAAATTATTTAGAAGTGGAGACTCCAATATTACAATCTTTAGTAACAGGAGCGGCTGCAAAACCTTTTAAAACATTTCATAATTCATTAAAACAAGAATTTAATTTAAGAATAGCAACAGAGCTTCCTCTTAAGAGATTACTAGTTGGAGGATATAATAAAGTTTATGAAATTGGAAGAGTTTTTCGTAATGAAGGAATTTCAATAAAACATAATCCTGAATTTACATCATTAGAACTTTATGAAGCATATAGTAATTTAGAAAGAATGATTGATATTACAGAAGATATTATTTTTGCTTTAAATAATAAATTAAATCAAGGAAAAGATCTAATTTACCAAAAATATAAATTAAGTTTTAAAAAACCATTTAGAAGAATCGAGATGATTGATTTAATTAAAGAAGTAACAAAAGTAGATTTTAAAAAAATAATAGATTTTAAAGATGCGAAAAAATTTGCTAAGATCCATAATGTTGAATTAAAATCTCACCATAATTCAATTGGCCATATAATTAATGAGTTTTTTGAACAAAAATGTGAAAAATCATTAATTCAACCAACTTTTGTTTTAAATTATCCTGTAGAAGTATCTCCTCTTGCAAAAAGAATTGAAAATAATCCTAATTTTACTTATCGATTTGAACTTTTTATTCATGCAAGAGAATACGCAAATGCATTTTCTGAATTAAATGATCCGGATGATCAATATCAAAGATTTTTAGAACAAATTGAACAAAAAAACGCAGGAAACGATGAAGCAAATGAGATGGATTTAGATTATGTAGAAGCCCTAGAATATGGTATGCCTCCCGCAGGAGGAATGGGATTAGGAATTGATCGAATTATAATGCTATTTACAAATCAAAAATCAATTCGTGATGTTATTTTATTTCCTCATCAAAAAAATAAAAATTAAGTTTTATAAAATTTATAAATGAAAAAAATAAAAATTAATTATTTAAATCAATTTTCAGAATTAGAAATTCAATATTTAATAAATTTTTTGGAAACAAAAATTATTGAACTTTTTTATGAAAAATTTGATCTTCATTATATTCGTAAACCGCTTTTTTCTACTGAAAAAGTAATTGATCAAATAAGTGAGCTTAATAATCTTAGAACAATAAGTTTTGATACAATAAATGACTATCAAATTTATAATCTCTATAATTCTTATGATCTTTTTTTTATTAAAAAATTATCAGATTTAAATTTAGAAAACAATCATGGATTATTTTCTAAATTAAATTATATTGTAAGAGATAGTGAAATAGATACTAATAATAGTTTAGAAAAAAATATTTTATTTATTGAAATGAGATCTGATAATAAAGAAAATTTTGTTGAAAAAATGCAAATTTTAGGAATACAAATTTATCAATTAATATATGATTTATTTTTTGAAATGCATCTTGTGAATCGGAAAATCAAAATAGATATCCCAAAAGCAAATAAAGTAGCTTTTTTAGATAAGATTGAATATGAAAAAACAAATCAAAATTATAAATCATTTATAAATCAAATTACTTTAAAGCATGGTGTTGTGAGTGTATTGGAAGAATTAGAAGATAATGAGGAAAATTTTTTAAATATTAAAGAAAAATTTTCTTTTTATTATTTTTCAAAATATATAAAGGAGAATTTAAAATTTTTTGAAATTTGTAAAAGAAAAAAACAATCAGAAATTTTACTTAAAATGCAAAAAAATATTAAAAATAAATTAGAATTAGAAAATTTAAGTAAAATAATTGCAGATTTTAAATATCAAACAATAAATATAAAAATAAATCTTGATTACTTAATTTTGATGGTTTTAAATATTGCTTCTGTTTTTGAAATTCAATCAAATAAAAATAATAAAGAAGTAAATGAATTTATTGATAGATCTAAATTAAATACTTTTTAAATAATTTAATTTAAATTATTTCCTTTCTTATAGTTTAATAATAATATGTTAAAATTACTTTGGGTTTATTAAAAAATCCTTGTTTATAAATTAAAAAAAAGATTATAAACTTTTATCCAAAAGGAAAGAATTTAAGAAATATGAAATATGAAATTTTAATTATGATGCTTCCTAATTTAAAAGATGATAAGCGTCAAGAATTAATTTTAAAAATTGAAAAAATTTTAGATGGAAAAATAGTAAAAAAAGAGGATTGAGGATTAAAAAATTTGGCTTATAAAATTAAGCATCAAGAACAAGCATATTATCTTCTTTATTATTTAGAAGCAGAAATTGATAATTTAAACAAATTTAAAAAGATGAGTGCGATAAATAAAGATATTATGCGAACTTTTATTTTAAAACATGATAAAAAATGACCTTTTGAAATGAAAACAACAAAAGATCTTAAATTCCCTGAAAGAAGACAACCAAGAAAAGACGGAAAAAATCAGGGAAGTAATTTAGAGAAAAGACCAATAAAAGCGAGTTATAAATAATGTTAAATAAAGTCATATTAATTGGAAGAATAACAAATGATATTGAGCTTAGACAAACTAGTGAAGGAACACCTTTAACTTATTTTACAATTGCTGTAAATAGAAGAGTTCGTAGCAATAATAATAATAATCAACAACAGCAGACAGATTTTATTGATTGTAAAGCATGAAGAGGAACAGCGGAAACAATGAGCAATTATTTACATAAAGGTTCACTTATTGCAATTGAAGGAAGATTAGAAGTTTTTAATTCACAATTAGAAAATGGACAATATAATCGTAGAGTTAGTGTTGTTGTTGATCAATTTAGTTTCTTAGAATCTAAAGGGGCAAGAACATTAGAATTAGAAACAAATGATTATAATCAAACTCCAAATAATAATGAAAATTTTTCAGAAGATAATAATAATTTTTCAGATTCAAAAGAAAATATAAATTTTGCTTCTGAAAGTAAATTAAAAGAAAGTGATGATTTTGATGAAATCAATTTTGATGAAATCAATTTCTAAATAAAGAGAGGTTATAATGCCAAGAACAGCAAAAGGTCGCAGAAAACCAATTAAAAAACAATATAAAGTAATTCGTAAAAAATGTTTATTTACACAACAAAATATCGAATATATTGATTATAAAGATATAGAAGTTTTAAAAAAATTTATTTCGTCTGTAAATGGAAAAATTTTGCCTAGAAGGATTACAGGGACTTCAGCAAAATATCAAAGAAAATTAGCAAAAGCTATTAAGCAATCACGTGAAGTTGGATTATTACCATTTGTTGCAAAATAAATAAAATTAATTTAAAAGGGAATTTAAAATTTATATTATGAAAAAGCAAAAGTATTTAGAATGATTAAATATCATTGGTTTAGTTTTAATCTTAATTCTAGTAATTATAATGATAGCTTTACAGGATTATATAGTTATTCTATTATCAATTGCTTTTTTAATTTTATTTATTTTTTTTATTGTTGACATAATTTATTATTTTTATACTGGATTTATCAATGAACAAAAAATCAGTAAATTAATTCCAGATATTGAAAGTCAAATTGAAAGAAATTTTAAATATGGTTATTTAATATATGATGAAAATGATCGAATAATTTTTATTAGTAATTATTTATCTCTAGTGGGTTTTAATCGTTTATTAGGAAAAAGAATTACTGATTTAAAATTAAATGAAAAACAACAAGCAAAATCAGAATTTTTATTTGATAATAAAAATTACGAAACAATTAAATTAATTAAAAAAAGAATAATTCTTTTTAGAGATATTTCGGAAATATCAGCATATCGCGAGCAAATTAATAGTAATTGAATTTCTGTATTTTATATTGATAAATATTATGATCAGAAAATGGCAGAAGATGAATTAAAAAGAATTTCAATTGATGTTAAAATTAATTCCTTTTTAAGAGAATGAATTTTGAAGAATAGAGGAATTTTTAAAATTGAAGGAGCAAATGATAAAAATGTACTTTTAATTTCCAAATGAAAATATTTACATGAAGATATTTTAAATGAAAAACTTTTAAATGATCTTATTAAAATTATGAATGAAGAAGAACGAAAAAATGTTTCAATTTCAATTGGTTGTTCTTATGGTAATTTTGAATTAAATAAATTATCAGAAAGAGCAAAAAAATCTTTAGAACTTTCAAAAATGCGTGGAGGTAATCAAATTACAATTTTCCATGCAGATAATCGTTTGGAAAATGTCGGTGAAAAATCAACAAATGTAACTGAACAAAATATTCGAAATCTAACAATATTTGCTGAAAATTTAAACAATAATTTAAATAAATATTCTAATTTTATTATTATTTCCCACGATAATGCTGATATTGATGCTGTTGTTTCTTCAATTGCAATTGCAAGATATATAAATCATTTTTCAATTAAAGCAGAAATTTTAATTTATAATTTTGATAATTCTGCAAGTAAATTATTTGCTAATCTTTCAGAAAATTTAAAAAGATTATTTATTGATCCAAGAGAACTTAAAAATCGTTTAAATAATAAAACAGGAATTTTTATTATGGATGTTTCAAATACAGTTTTAATTAAAGAATGAAATGAAATTAATAGTAAAGTTGTAAGCGAAAATATTTTCTTAATTGATCATCATACGATTAATGAAAAAAATATCAATTTAATTGGAAAAAATAGTTATGTTGATATATCTTCATCTTCTACTTCTGAAATTATTGCGAATATTTTTAATATTAATCCAAAATTTAGAAATTTAATTACAAAAGAAGAAGCAGATTTATTAATTTCAGGAATATATACTGATTCAAAAAATTTTACAAGAAATATTAGTCCTTCTACTTGTGATGTTTTATCCTATCTTACTCATGCTGGAGGAGAAATTGATAAAGCTGTTGATATTTCAAAAAATGATCTTGAATATATTGAATTGCTAATTGAATTATTTAATTCTATTAGCAAACCAATTACAACAAATATTTTGTTAGGTGTTATGCCTAAAGAACAAGTCCTAAATGATATTATTGTTTCAAAATTAGCAGATGAATTACTCAATTATAATAATATTGATGCTTCATTTGTATTTGCAAAAATTAGTAATAATAAATACAAATTATCAGCAAGATCTAATAATAATATAAATGTTCAAAAAATTTGTGAATCTTTAGGTGGTGGTGGCCATCATAATATTTCTGCTGTTACATTTGAATTAAAAGATAATCAATATGATAAAATTTTAAGTAAAATTAAAAATTTAATAAAAAGATATGAACATAAAATTGATAATATCTTAGAAAATAAATAATTTTTTAAATAAAATTATTATTACAAATATGCAGACAGATGATACTAATTATTATAAGGATAATGAAATATATTCAAAAGAGACTGAAAAAGCAATTTTAGGACTTTTGATATCTAATCCAACATTACTTGCAAAATGTTCAGGAAAATTAAAAATTGAACATTTTTTTAATTATGATTATCGTTTAGTATATCAAACTTTATTGGATAATTTTGAAAATAAATTAAAAATAGATTCGACACTTTTAATTGATTTACTTAGTAAAAGTAAATCAGGAAAAAATACTAATTATTGAAAACAATTGATTTTTGATATTTTATTTGATAAAGGAATTGAATCTAATCTTTCAGAATATATTCAAACAATTCAAGACAAAAAACAATTAAGAGATTTAAATCTAACTTTAAAAGAATCAATTAAAAATATTTATGAAAATCAAAATAATCCACAATTTGTAATTGAAAAAATTGAAGGAGATATTTTTTCAATTACAAAAGATAGAGAATTAAAAGATTTTGTAAATATTAATGATCTTACAAATACTTATCTTGATAAATTAGAAAAAATTAAGAAGAGTGGTTATCAAGAAGGAATAAGAGTTAAATTAAATCAATTTGATAATTTGCTAGGTGGATTTAAAAAAAGTGAATTTATTGTTCTTGCAGGTAGACCATCAATGGGGAAAACAGCAGTTGCTTTACAATTTATTTTTAATATTTCAAATACAAAAAAAGTAGCTTTATTTTCACTTGAAATGCCTTCGGAATCAATTATTCAAAGGTTTATCTCAAATGATTCAATGGTAAGTCAAGATGAATTAAGAAATTATGATAATTTAAATCAAAATAAATTATTAAGAATTGATAATTCAATTTCAACTTTAAAAAAGAAATTAATTTGAATAGATGATAAAGCAGGAATGAAAATAGGAGAACTTATTTGAAAAATTCGTAAATTACATTCTGAAGCTCAATTAGATATTGTTTTTATTGATTATCTTCAATTAATTGAATCAGAAAATATAAGATATGAATCAAGGCAAGAATCAATTTCTAATATTTCAAGAATTATTAAAAGTTTAGCAAGAGAATTAAATATTCCAATTGTTGCTCTAAGTCAACTTTCAAGAAAAGTTGAGACAAGAGAAGAGAAAAGACCGATGATGTCTGATCTTCGAGAATCAGGAGCAATTGAACAAGATGCTGATGTTGTTTTGCTTTTATATAGGCCAAAGTATTATAATAATAAAGATGATGATTTTAAAAACAGTATTGTAGAAGAATTAGAAATAATTATTGCTAAAAATCGTAACGGTAAAACCGGAATTGCTAATTTAGATATTAATATGGAAATTGGAAAAATAACCTCATCGAACTAAATAATAGGAAGAATAATAATGGCATTTGCATTTAAGATAATTTTATTAATAATTTCAATAGTTTTATTAGTCCTTCTATATTTACAATCAGGAAAAGTAAAAAATGTTGGATCTTCAATAATTGGAACAAAAGATGTTGAACTTTTTGAAAATATTAAACACCGTGGAAGCGATCGTGTTTTACATATCATTACAGTCACTCTTATAATTTTATTTGTTGCAATTTCCTTTGCTTTACTTTTTATTTAACAAATAATGAAAAATGAAATAGAAAAATTGTTGAAAGAAAATACCAACGGAATTAGCTTTAAACAATTAAAAAATCAATTAAATCTTAATAAACAAAACGATGGATATAAGTTAAATCAATGATTAAATGAACTTATAAAAGAAGAAAAAATTTTTTATCGTAAAAAAACAGAATTATATTATATTAAAGATCAAAAAAGTGTAATTGGTACTTTTCGTACTACATTTAAAGACTTTGGTTTCGTAGAAGATGAAGAAGGATCTATTTTTATTCCAGCAAGATTTGTTCTTAATGCATTAGAAGGTGATACTGTAAAAGTAGTTTTATTTTCTGATCTTAATAATCCTAAGAAAACTGATGATAACAGAAGAGCAGGAAAAATTGTTCGTGTTATTAAAAGAAACGGTGGAAATATTGTTGGAAGAATAAAAAAAAAAACAATAAGTTAGAATTTGTTCCTGATGATATTGATCCTAAATATGAATATCAAATTGTAGATAATAATAATCTAAAAGAAGGACAAATTGTAATTGTTACTTTTAAAGATTTTGCTGATCGAAAAATTTATGTTACTCTTAAAAAAATTTTAGGAGATGAAAAAGATCCTAGTCTTGATTATTTATTAATAAAATATAAAAATAATCTAAAAGAAGAATTTTCTGAAAAAATAATAAATGAATTAAATAATAAGGATTTTTCAAAAGAAAAAAATCAAGAAAAGCGCATAGATTTAAAAGATCGTTTAATAGTTACAATTGATGGGGAAGAATCAAAAGATTTAGATGATGCAATTGATTTTAAGATTATAAATGATAATTTATATCATTTAGGGGTTCATATTGCTGATGTTTCTCATTATGTGAAAACAGATAGTGAGTTAGATTTTGAAGCTTATGATCGTGGTAATTCGATTTATCTTATTGATAAAGTATTTCCGATGCTACCTAAAAAATTATCAAATGATCTTTGTTCTTTAAACCCTAAAGAAGAAAAATTAACAATATCATGTGATATGAAAATTAATAGTGAGGGTAAAATTTTAGAATCTAAAATTTATCCCAGTATTATTAAATCTTCTTATAGGTTAACTTATAATGAAGTAGATAAACTTTTAAATAATGAGATTCCTTTACTTTTTAATGATAAAAATTTATCCAAAATGCTAATAGATGCAAATAAAATTGCAAATAAAATGCGTAAATATAAATTGCAAAATGGGATGATTGATTATCAATTAAAAGAAGTAAAAATTAAATTAGATCAAAACGGAAATCCAATTTCTATTTATGAAAAAATTCAAACACCATCAGAGGCCTTAATTGAAGACTTTATGGTTGCTGCAAATGAGTCGGTTGCTAAATGATTTTCAGATCATAAATTACCGACCATTTTTCGCGTACATGCAAAACCAAAATATGAAAACTTAGAACCTTTTTATAATATTTTAAAATTATTTAAATTTGAATTTAATTTTAAAAATTTAAATTCCAGAAATTTTCAGAATTTTTTAGAAAAATATAAAAATAATCAAAATATTGAAATAATTAAAAAAATAATGATTCAAGCAATGGAAAAAGCAATTTATCTTGAAAGAAATGATGGACATTATGCTTTGGGATTAAAAAATTATCTTCATTTTACTTCACCAATTAGAAGATATCCTGATCTTTATGTTCATAGATTATTAAGACTATTTTTATTTCAAAATAAAAAAGATATTGATAAAAAAGATCTATTAAATAAACTTCATGAAATTGCTAATCATTGCTCATTAAAAGAAAAAGAAGCAATGGTAAGTGAAAGAAAATTGGCAGATATTAAAAAAGTTCGTTTTCTTGCTAATAAAGAAGGAGAAAAAATTATTGGGACAATTGTTAATTTTTCAAATTTTGGTATTTTTGTTGAATTAGAAAATAATACACAAGGAATGATAAGATTAGATAATTTAAAATTAAGTGCAAAAAATTACGAATATGATGAAAAGAAATTTTTACTTAAAGTAGATGAAAAAAAATATCAAATTGGTGATCAAGTGTCTGTTAAAATAATTTCATTAGATACAATAAGAGGATTAATTGAATTAGCATTATAATTTTATTATGAAAATAATTACAATAAACAAAAGAGCAAAACGAGATTATATTTTATTTAAAAAATATATTGCAGGAATTTCCTTATTGGGAGGAGAAGTAAAATCAATTCGCGCAGGTAAAGTTGATATTACAGGCTCTTTTGTAACTTTTGATTATAAGAATAATTTAGTAGTTCATGGGATGAATATCGAACAATATAAATATCAGACACAAGATCATTTTGATAGTTTAAGAACAAAGCAGCTTCTTTTAAATAAACAAGAAATTAGGAAAATAAATGATAAAATTAAATTGGAACGATTAACTGTTGTTCCAACAAAATTATTTATAAATGATAATAGCTTAATAAAATTAGAAATTTCTCTTGCAAAAGGTCGTAATAAAAAAGATATGCGAGAATATTTAAAAGAGAAAGAATTTAAAAAAAGTAAAAAATCATATATCAATATTTAATTTTTGGGGGTGCAGTGGATTTGACAGTTAAGGATAAGCTTAAAGGGCAGTGGTCTAGTAAACCATAATACTATTTAAAGATAATCGGAAACGATGATTCTGCTGTTGATTTTGCTTTAATGCAAGAACAAAATTTTCAAAATTCAAACTTTGCATTAGCATAATAAATTAACACTTTAACTATTTTTTTTCGCTTGGAATTTAGTTAGAGAGGCTTACAAGCGAGTGTAGAATTATTTAAGTAGTGAGTTAAACTTACTTTGTTTGCTAATTTTTTAAATTAGATAAACTGTAGATCTTTAAGTATTTTTTTAATTGGACTCGGGTTCGATTCCCGACACCTCCACCATCTAAAATGAATTTAGCAATAATTCCATTTATTTTTCTTAATCTCTTTTCAATAGTTGTTATTTTTGTAATTTATTTTTCGCTAAAAGAATATTCAAGAATAAAAAATAATCAATTTTCTCCGCTTTCACTAGCGATAATATTTTTATTTTTATTTCCCATTATTTTTATTTTTGAATATTTTTTTTCTTTTTATAATAATCTTTATTATTTGAGTTTAGTTCCTATTTTAATAATTTTCTTTTCTTTTTATTTTGACAATCGTTTTTCCTATCTCATTTTTGCAATTTTTCTTTTTTCTTGAATATTTAAAGTAATGAATTTAGAAGAAGATGGTAGTTTTAATCCCGTTTATCTTTTACCTCTTATTGCAAATTTATCATTAATTTTGATTATTAATCTAAAAGAAATTTCAATATTTAGTAATTTTAAAAATCATTTTTTTGCTTTAAGTATTATCTTTATTTATATTTTCATATTATTTTTATTTTCTATTTTTTTCTTTTTTATTTTAGATTTAAATGATTTTTATGATAATCCTCCTTTAGATTTTTTTATATTACTTTTATCTGAAGTTATCTATTATTATTTTTTCTATATTACAATATTTTTTGTAATTATAAGTTTAGATGCCATTTATAATAATTTTTTTAAACTTGAAAGTTTTGCTGATCAAAACGAAGTTTCTTATTTTAAAATAACTTTAGCACAAGATTATTTAAGAGATTATATTTCTAAAAATAATTATAAATATGGTTTTTTAATTTTATTTAATATTGATAATAAATTTCTTGTAGAAAATAATGATATTAATTTTATTTTAGAATATTTAAAATTAAAAATTGAAAAAAATTATCAAGATTCATTTTTTTTAAAAATTAATAGTAATTATTATTCTGTTTTTATCCCTTTCAAAAGAGAGGAAATTGATCTTGAATTAATTCATAAAAATAGTGAAAAAAATAATCATAAAGGTGACTTTTTTGAAAAATTAGAAAAAATTCTTAGAACAGTAAAGATAAATAATAAAAATGCTAGTGCAGTAGTTTCAACTTATGGATTAGATTCTTGTGATTTTAATCAATTAATATATGATGCATCATATCTTTTAAATTCTGCAATTAAACAAAAAAATATAACTTTAAATCTTTATGATTTTCGTAAAATAAAAGATCGATTATCACGTAACAATAAGATAAGTTATTTAATTGAAACAATTAAAAATTATGATCTTACTTACATTAGATCAAATACAAAGCAAAAAATTTATTATCCTTTAATTTATCTATCAACAGAGGAAAGCAATAAGAAAATAAATTTATATGATTGAATTAATACAAAAAAATTCACAAAAAAAGAAAAAATAATTATTGAAAGATATTTTGCAAATATAATATTAAAGAATTTTCAAAATTATAATTTTGATAAATTAATTTTAAATTATTCATTTAATTATTTAATTAGTAATGATTTTGACAGAAATGAATTTTTAAATAATCTAAAAAAGGAAATAGAATTAGAAAAAGTTGTAATTGGTGTATTTGTAGAAGATAAATTTCGTGATCCTAATAAATTTATTAAATTAAAACATTATTTTAAAGAATTAGGAATTGAATTTGCTCTTTTAGATCTTGAAAATATTAATGAGGATTTTTATAAAATTTTAAAACCTGATTGATTTAAATATTATAAAGAACATAATATTTGAGAGATACTTAATTTTAAAAATAAATTAAGTGAAGATAAACTTAAAAAATATAAAATCAAGGATAATCTTTTAAATTAAAGATTATAATATTGTTAAATTAAATTTGCGATGGAAACTGAATTTTGAATACTAGCTGTATTAATCATTATTTTTACAACTATCCCCTGATTAATTTTTTATTTTCAAAACTCTTCTTTTTTGAAAAGAAAAATTAAACATCAAACAAATGAAGAAGAAAAGATTAATGTAATACAATCAATTGATCTTGCTGTAGAATCATTAATTGCTGATAAAAAGGGTGCTACGATAGTTCTTGATGATTATGATGATGTTGAAAAATATGTTGCTGATTTTGAGTATCTTGATGCCTATGTATCCTCATCACTTATTATCAACATTTTTGAAGGAACACACACACCTTTACATGATGGTGCTTTAATAATAAATAATAACCGAATAAAAAGTGCAGCTGCCTATATTTCGCGATTATCAAGTCAGAAATTACCTAAAAAGTTTGGTACAAGACATCGTTCAGCTTTAGGTTTAAGTGAAGCAACAAATGCAATAATTATTGTTTTATCAGAAGAAACGCAAAATATTCATTTTTTTTATCATGGTGATTATGAAAAAATTGAAAGAAAAGAATTTTTTGAAAAGATTTATAAAATTTGAATAGAACAGAAAGAAGTTTAAAATGACAGCACATAATGAAGCTAAAAAGGAAGATATTGCAAAAATTGTTTTGATGGCAGGAGATCCATTGAGAGCTAGTTTTTTTGCAAAAAAATATTTAAAAAATTATAAATTAGTTAATTCATTAAGAGGAATGCTTACTTTTACAGGATATATAAATGATCTAAAAGTTACAGTAATGGGTCATGGAATGGGAATGGAATCAATTGGTATTTACGCTTATGAACTTTATAAATTTTATGATGTAGATATTATTATTAGATTTGGTTCATGTGGTGGTTATATTAAAGAATTAAATTTATTTGATTTAATTATTGCGGAAAAAGCTTATAGTGAATCAAATTATGGATTAGGATTTAATAATGAAATTAATGATACAATGGAAGCTTCACGTGATCTTGTTGAAAAAGCAATTTTAGCTAGTCAAAAATTAAAATTTATGCAAAAAACAAAAATTGGTAAAATTCATTCTTCATTATGATTTTATACAGAAGGTTTTAAAACACAAATTAAAGATTATGTAGATAAAAAGATAATAGCAGTTGAAATGGAATCCTATGCTCTTTATTTAATTGCAAAAACCCTTAATAAAAAAGCTCTTACTATTCTTACTGTTTCGGATAATTTAATTACAAAAAAAGAAATAAAGGGAATTGAAAGACAAAAAGGATTTATAGATATGTTTGAACTTTTAAAAGAAATAGTAACTAATTTAAATTAGATTTTATATTATGGAAAATAAGAATAAATTAATTTTAAAAGCAATTGAAAAATATTATAAAGAAGGTGATTTTAAAAAAATAAATCATCTCGTTTCTGATATTCATCCTAATTTATTTTATGATTATTTTATTAAACATACAAATTGAAAAGAAGAAGATTATATTATTTTTTTAGAAAATTTAAAAGCAGAGTATGCTTCAAAATTATTTTCTAATTTTTCAAAAAATTATCAATTGAATTTAATTGATGTTCTTTCGGACGATACACTTAAAAAGATTTTTTCAGAATATTATATAGATGAGGCTGTTGATTTATTGGAAGAATATCCCTATGAAAAAACAAGATATATCATTAATCTTTTAGAAGAAAAAGAAGCAAAAAAAATTATTGATATTTTTAAATATAAAAAATATCAAATTGGTTTTCATATGGTTGTTGATTTTGTTGCAATTAAACAAAATCTTACAATTAAAGAAGCAAAAAATGATATTAAAAACAAAGTAAAAAAATCATTAGAAATTATTGGTAATATTTTTGTATTAGATGAGGAAGAAAAACTTGTTGGTTACATTACTCCTGATAGTATTATTGTAGAAGCAAATGATAAAAAAGTAAGTGATTTTTTAATGCCAATTGATTTTATTTATCCTATTGATAAAATTAATAAAGCAGAAAAAATTCTTGCAAAATTTGATGTTCCTTCTGTTCCTGTTGTTGATCAAGAACAAAAAATTGTTGGAGTAATTGAAGCTGAAGATGTAATTGAAATGTATGATGAAATTGATGATGCTTTTTTTGAAGTTCCAAAAGAGAAATATGGATCAAAAGCTTATTTTGATTTAAAAATAATTGATCTTTTCAAATCAAGAATTGTCTGACTTTTAGTATTACTTTTTATTGGAATTCTCTCGCAAGTTATTGTAATGGAATTTCAGAATATTTGAGAAGCAAATGGAATTTATGGATCAACAAGCAGTGATGCAACAGCTGTAATTATTAGTCAAATTGTTACACTTGCTTTATTTACAGCTCTATCTGCTTCTTCTTCTATTAATGATTCGGCTGGAAATAGTGGTTCACAAACTTCTTCTACAATTATAAGATCAATTGCAATTGGTGAAATTGAAGAAAAGGATTTTGGAAGAGCAATTTGAAAAGAAACAAAAGTGGCTTTTTATCTTGGATTAGCAATGTTAGTTGCTTCTTTTTTTCGAATATTTTTTGTTTGATGAATAGTTGGATCTTTAAGAGATATTCCATCTGAAGCAACTGAACTTGGATGAAGTGAGGGAAAAGTTTGATCATGATATATAATAATTGCTTTAATTGCTTCAGTTACTTTTTTTCTTGCAATTTTAATTGGAAATTTAATTGGAGTCTTACTTCCAATAATTGCTTATAAATTTAATTCTGATGGAACTTTAATTTCAGGTCCATTACAAACAACAGTTGTTGATATTGTTGTTGTTACCTTATATTTAGGATTAACTACGGCAATTTTTGTTCCGCTTTCACAAAGTGGATATTTTGATGTTGATACTACAACAAACGTAGTTTCAAATTTTAGTTCAATCAGCAATTTCGGACAATTTATTAGTTTTCAAATTTAAAATATTATTATATTAATTATTTTAAAAATAAATATCTAAATTTATTAATATTTTATTTATGATAAATTTAAAAGATTAATAATTGTTATAATTATTAAGAACATTATTAATTGGAGTAGTACTCAAGTTTGGTTAAGAGGCCTCTCTGCTAAAGAGGTAGTTGGGGAAACCCATTCGCAGGTTCAAATCCTGTCTACTCCACCATTTTTTATTATTGTTATATTTTTAAAAAGATGAAGCAGAAAATTAATTATTATAAGTTTTTAACTTATTTTCACTATTTAATCTCATTATTACTTTTAGTTTTGCTAATTGTTTCGTTTATTTTTTGAGTTTATATTGGGGCAATATTAATTTTAATTTATTATCTTTTTAATTTATATTATTTTATTTTTGATATTTCTTTTAGTGATTTGAATTACCAAGATAAAAGAATTTGATTTATTATTTTGCTTTTTTTACCCGGAACAGGAAGTTATTTATTTTTAATTTTTAAAAAAAATTCAGATAAAAAATTTATTGAAAAACAAAATATATCGATAATAAAAAATGGTTGATCAGAAAATGATGATTTCTTTTTTAAAAAAGATAATTTAAATTTAGTAAAACAAAAAATATTTAATAGCAAAATTGAAAATTTTATACTAGAAAAAGATTTATTTTTTATAAATGATAAAAGCAAAGAAATCGATTTTTTTATAAGTGAAATTAAAAAAGCAAAAAAAGAAATTTGTTTATTTTTATCATCTTTAGATTATGGAATAGTTTGAAAAAAAATTGAAGAGGAATTATTTTTAAAATTAGAGAAAAATGAAAATTTTCAAATTATTTTTTTACTTGATTATTTTGCAATAAATTCAAATAATAAAAAAATAATAGAGAAATTTAAAAATAAAAAAAATATACATTTTTCAATTTTAAATAAAATTCATTTTTATAAAAATTTAACTTTTAAAAAATTTCATGGAAATTTAAATTTTGTAATTATTGATCAAAAAATAGTTTATCTAAATTCTCTTTTACTTACAGAAAAAAATGATCTATTTTCAAAAAATGGATTTATGTTTAATAGTGGTTTTAAATTAAAAAATAATTCAGTAAATTATTTTAATTCCCTTTTTAATTATTTTTTTAGTTTTAAAAATTTAGAATTAGCAGCTAAAAGAAATCAAGAGTTATTAAAATTAAAAACAACAGAAAATTTTATAAATAATTCTAATAATATTCAATTTTATATGAATGGAATTTTTATAAATGATTCTTATTATAAAAGTTTTATTAATTTAATAAATAGTTCCAATACTTCAATTGATTTGATTGTTCCGAATTTATTTTTGCTAAATGATTTTAAAAATTTATTAATTGATGTACTAAAAAGAAACATAAAATTAAGAATAATTGTTTCAGAAACTGAGAATAAATCTTTAAAGACAAAATTAAGCCGTTTATATGAACAAGAAATAATTTCACTTGGAGGAGAAATTTTTAAATTAAAAAATTCAGGTATTAATACAATCTTGTTAATAATTGATAATAAATTAATCTCTTTTTCAACATCAAATTTTAAATATGATTCAATATTTGATAATCTTAACATCTATTTAATATCAGATTCAAAAGAAATGATTACAAAAGCCAATTTATTTTTAAATAATTATTTAAAAATTTCATATAAAGAAACATCAAATTATCTTAAATGATCAATATTTAAACAATTTTGATATAAAATTGTTATTTTATTTTATCCTTTTTTATAAAAAAGTTATTTCAAAATATGAATTTATTATATAATTATTTTAGTGGTGCGAGTGTAGTATAGCGGCTATTATGTCTGGCTTCCAACCAGAAGATGAGGGTTCGATTCCCTTCACTCGCTCCATTTTTTTTATTAAAAAAGCAAAATTTTTAATTTATAATTGTTTTTGTAAATAATATAAATAAGTCTTTTAGAAAAGGATTATCTCTTTAATTTATATGGAAAAATTATTAAAAGGAATAGCAGCATCAGAAGGTATTGCTATTGCAAAAGTCTATAAACTAGAAAAAGCAAAATTAAATATAAAAAAAATATTAATTAATGATTTTCAAAAAGAAATAACAAAATTAGAAGAAGCTTTAATAAAAGCGAAAGAACAAATAAATAATTTAAAATTAAAGGCATTAAAAAAATTAGGTGAGGAAAAAGCTGCAATTTTTGATGCACATTTAGGAATATTATTAGATCCAGAATTAAAAGAACAAGTTTTTAATATGATTAAAAATGAAAAAATAAATGCCTCTTATGCATTTTTAATCATATCTAAAAATTTTCAAGAATTATTTGCACAAATGAATGATCCTTATATGAAAGAAAGAGCATCTGATATAAAAGATGTTTCTGAACGTGTTCTTTCTATTTTAGAAGGAAAAGAAATCAAAGATTTAAGTTTAATAAATCAAGAGGTTATAATTTTAGCACACGATTTAACTCCTTCTGAAACTTCACAACTTAATCCAAAATTTGTAAAAGGTTTTGTTACAGAAATAGGAGGGAAAACTTCACATTCAGCAATTATGGCAAGAACTTTACAAATTCCTGCAATTGTTGGTATTGGTGATGAAATTTTTAAATTTAAAGATCAAAGTCAAATTTTAATTGATGGAACAGACGGAATATTAATTTGTCATCCTGATCAAAAAACAAAAAAACTTTATCAAACAAAAAAAGAACAAGAATTAATTTTTAAAAAAGAAGAAAAGACATTTAAAAATAAATCTTCACAATCAAAAGATGGTTGAAAAACAAAAATTGCTGCAAATATTGGATCACCAGATGATTTAGTTAGTTATCATAATTTTGGAGCAGAAGGAATTGGATTATTTCGTAGTGAATTCTTATATATGGAATCAGAAAATTGACCAACTGAAGATGAACAATTCAATGCTTATAAAAAGGTATTACAAGATTTAAAATCTAATCTTACTGTAATTAGAACACTTGATATAGGTGGAGATAAAACTCTAAAATATTATCAATTTCCCAAAGAAATGAATCCTTTTTTGGGATACAGAGCAATAAGAGTTCAATTAGATCAAAAGAAATTATTAATTACACAAGCGAGAGCTTTGCTTAGAGCTTCGGCTTATGGAAATTTAGGAATTAATCTTCCAATGATTGCTACTGTAGATGAATTTTTGGAAGTTAAAGAAGTTTTTAAAAAAGTTGAAAATGATTTGAAAAAAGAAGGTATAAAAATAGGAAAATATCAATTAGGAATTATGGTGGAGATTCCTTCTACTGTAATTCTTGCAGATAAATTTGCTAAATATTCAGATTTTTTTTCAATTGGAACAAATGATTTAATTCAATATACTTTTGCTGTTGATCGAATGTCTAAATCTGTTTCATATCTTTATCAACCATTTAATCCTGCAATTTTAAAATCAATCAAAACAGTAATTGATAGTTCGCATAAATATAATAAATGAACAGCAATTTGCGGAGAAATGGCAAGTGAAGAAAAATTAGCACCTTTATTTGTTGGAATGGGACTTGATGAATTTTCAATGTCAGCAACATCTGTTCTTAAAATAAGAAGAATAATTTCAAAAGTTGATAAAAAAGATGCTGAAAAATTAGTAGAAAAAGTTCTTAATTTAGAAACATCACAACAAGTAGAAAAAATTCTTACTGATTATCTAAATAAAATTTTATAATAATCAAGAAATTATATAAAGATTATATATAATTTAATGTGTATTACATTATTTTTGTAATGGAGGAAGAATATGTTTTTTTGAAAAAAGAAACAACTTAATGAAAATGAATTAGAAATTCTTTCACCCTGTGAAGGAAAAGTAAAAGATCTTGCAAAAGTAGATGATGCAGTTTTTGCTGAAAAAATGACAGGTGATGGAATTGCTATTATTCCTAAAAATGGAAAAATTTTAGCTCCTTTTAAAGGAAAAATGCAAGTTGTATTTGAAACTGGTCATGCTTATGGAATTAAAAGTGATTTAGGACCAGAAGCATTAGTTCATATTGGGATTGATACTGTTGCTTTAAATGGACAAGGTTTTACTAAGAAAGTATCACAAGGAAAATCAGTAAAAGCATTAGCTGAAATAGCTGAAGTAGATCTTAAAGTCATAAATGAACTTTCTAAAGGATCAGATGTTATTGTAATTTTAACAGATGATTCATTAGAAGGAAAATGAAAATTAGAAATGGTTGTAAAACCAGGTGATGAAGTAAAAGCAGGAGATTTGTTATTCAAAGCAATTAAAAAAGAACAATAGGAAATTTACACATATGGAAATAAAAATTAAAATAATAGATCCTATCGGATTACATGCTCGTCCTGCATCAATTGTTGTTCAACAAGCAAGTAAATTTAAATCAAATATTAAATTAATTGCAAACGGAAAAGAAGCAAATTTAAAGTCTATTATGTCTATTATGGCATTAGGTGTTAAAACTAATACAGAAATTACAATCATTGCTGATGGTAACGATGCAAAAGAAGCATTAGAAAAAATTAAAAAAACAATGCAAGAAAATAAATTAATTTAAATAATTTATAAAAATAGAGGATCAAATCCTCTATTTTTATTTAAATAATGTTATGATATTAAAGTAATAAATTTGTTAATATAAACACTATTATGGTTGAAGAAAAGAAAGGAACTAAAAATGCCTACTATAAATCAATTAGTTCGTAAAGGAAGAGATAATAAAGTTAAGAAAACAAAAACTCCTGCCTTGCAAATAAGAAAAAACACTTTAAAAAATAAAGAAGTAAAAAAATCATCACCACAAATGAGAGGGGTTGCAATTCGTGTTGCAACAATGACTCCAAAAAAACCTAATTCAGCATTGAGAAAATATGCAAGAGTTCGTCTTTCCAATGGCGAGGAAGTAAATGTTTATATTCCTGGGGAAAAACATAATTTACAAGAACACTCAGTAGTTTTAATTAAAGGTGGAAAAGTAAAAGATTTACCTGGAATTAGATATCGTGTAATTAGAGGAACTTTAGATACTTCTGGTGTTGAAAATCGAAAACAAAGTCGCTCACTTTATGGAGCAAAAAAACCAAAAGATAATAAAAAATAAGGAGAGAATTTATGTCAAGAAAATCGCAAGCACCAAAACGTGATGTTTTACCAGATCCAATTTATAATTCAAAAAATATAACTAAATTAGTAAATAATATAATGCTTGATGGTAAGAAAGCAAAAGCAGAAAAAATTTTATATAATGCTTTTAAGATTATTGAAAAAGAAACAAATAAAAAAGCAATGGATATTTTTAATAAAGCACTAGATAATATAATGCCTACCTTAGAATTAAAAGTTAGAAGGATAGGTGGAGCAAATTATCAAATTCCTGTTCCTGTAAATGAAAGAAGAAGAAAAATCTTAGCTTTACGTTGATTAACAAATTATGCTCGTCTGCGCAATGAAAAAACAATGGAAGAAAGATTAGCTCATGAAATAATTGCTGCATCAAAAAATGAAGGTGCAACAATTAAGAAAAAACAAGATACACATAAAATGGCGGAAGCAAATAAAGCATTTGCTCATTTTAGATGATAATAAATTGATTTTTTAAGTTTAAATAAGAGGAGAAATATTTATATGGTAAAGCGAAAAGAACCAATTGAAAAATTTAGAAATATTGGAATAATGGCTCATATTGATGCTGGAAAAACAACAACAACTGAGCGAGTTTTATTTCATTCGGGTAAAGTTCATAAAATTGGCGAAACTCATGATGGACAATCGCAAATGGATTGAATGGAGCAAGAAAAAGAACGTGGAATAACAATTACTTCTGCTGCTACTACAGCTTCATGAAAAGGATATCGTATTAACATTATTGATACACCTGGACACGTTGATTTTACAGTAGAAGTAGAAAGATCTCTTCGTGTTCTTGATGGTGCTGTTGCTGTTCTTGATGGACAAGCAGGAGTTGAACCACAAACAGAAACAGTTTGACGACAAGCAACAAATTATTTAGTTCCAAGAATTGTTTTTGTAAATAAAATGGATAAAATAGGTGCTGATTTTTTTTATTCTGTAGAAAGTTTAAGAAAAAAATTAGGAGCAAAAGTAGCTGCAATTCATGTTCCAATTGGAAAAGAAGATACTTTTGAAGGATTTGTTGATGTAATTGAAAAAAAAGGATATCTTTTTGATCATAAACCGGAAGAGTTATTCAAGGAAATTGAAATTCCTGAAAATTTAAAATTAGATGTAGAAAAAACATATAATAGACTATTAGAAGAAATTTCTGAATTTGATGATAATCTTATGCTTAAGTTTTTAGATGGAAAAGAAATTACAAAAGAAGAAATTTATAAAACAATTCGTAAAGGTGTAATATCTGCAAAATTTCATCCTGTATTATCAGGTAGTGCTTATAAAAATGTTGGAGTAAAACATTTATTAGATGCAGTAATTAAATTTCTTCCCTCTCCTATTGATATTCCTTCAATTAAAGGGCATGATTTAAATGATCAAAAAATCGAAAGAAAAGCAGATGATAATGAACCTTTTTCAGCATTGGCTTTTAAAATAATGACAGATCCCTTTGTAGGAAAATTAACATTTTTCCGTGTTTATTCAGGAACTTTAAAAGCAGGTAGTTATATTGTAAATACAACTAAAGGTAAAAAAGAAAGAGTTGGAAGAATTTTGCAAATGCATGCAAATCACCGATCAGAAGTAGAAGGTGTTGTTGCGGGGGAGATCGCAGCTGCTGTTGGTCTTAAATCAACAACAACAGGAGACACATTATCAGATGAAAAAAATCAAGTTATCCTCGAAAAAATGATTTTTCCTGAACCAGTTATTTCTCTTGCTGTTGAACCAAAAACAAAAGCAGATCAAGATAAATTAGGATTATCACTTGGAAAATTAGCAGAAGAAGACCCAACTTTTCATACAAGAATGAATCATGAAACAGGACAGACAATTATTTCAGGAATGGGTGAATTACATTTAGAAATAATTGTTGATAGATTGAGAAGAGAATTTAAAGTAGGCGTAGATGTAGGTAATCCTGAAGTTTCTTATCGAGAAACTTTAACAAAAAAATCAACAATTGAATCAAAATACATCAAGCAATCTGGGGGACGTGGACAATATGGCCATGTTGTTATTGATTTTGAAAGTAATAAAGATAAAGGTTTTGAGTTTGTTGATAAGATTGTTGGAGGAAGAATTCCTAGAGAATATATTTCTTCAATTAAATCAGGTCTAGAAGAAGCAATGGCTGGAGGAATTCTTGCTGGATATCCAATGATTGATGTAAAAGCAACACTTCATGATGGATCTTATCATGATGTTGATTCTTCTGAAATAGCTTATAAAATTGCTGCATCTAAAGCTCTTAAAAAAGCAAGATCATTATCAAATGCTATTTTATTAGAACCAATTATGGATGTTGAGGTTACAACACCAACAGATTATTTTGGTGACATAATGGGTGATATTTCTGGAAGAAGAGGGCTTATTAATGGGCAAGAAGAGAGAGGGAATGCTCAAGTAATAAAAGCAAATGTTCCTCTTTCAGAAATGTTTGGTTATTCAACAAAATTACGCTCAATGTCTCAAGGTAGAGCTGTATATACAATGCATTTTTCTCATTATTCTACAACTCCAAGAAATATTGCAGAAAAAATTATTAAAGATCGTGGATTTGATAATATTGAAGAATAATTTACTTTAATAATAAAGGTATTTATTATGAAATATAATAATAAACAAAAAATTACCAAAGCTGTAATTCCTGTTGCGGGACTAGGAACTAGATTTCTTCCTTTTACAAAAACAATTCCAAAGGAAATGTTACCAATTTTAAATATTCCATCAATTGAATATATTGTAAAAGATGCGGTGAATGCTGGAATTAAAGATATTATTTTTGTAACTTCTGCAAGAAAAAAAGCACTTGCAGATTATACTGATTCTTATCTTTGATTAGAAGATGAATTACGAAAAAAAAATAAAATTGAGGAGTTGAAATTAATTCAATTCCTTCCAAAAATTGCAAATTATATTTTTGTAAGACAGTCAAAACAATTGGGATTAGGAGATGCTGTATTAAAAGCAAAATATGCAATTGGTAATGAACCCTTTGCTCTACTTTTGGGAGACGATATTTTACTTAATAATTTTAAAAATATTACAAATGATTCAATTTTAAAAAATTTAATAAATTCTTATCAAAAATATCAATCAATAATTGTTCTTTTAAAAAAAATTGAAGGAAAAGAAATTGAAAAATACGGAGTTGTAGGAATAGAAAAAAAAATTGATCAAAAAAATTTCCTTTTAAATTCACTTATTGAAAAACCAACATTTAAAAAAGCTCCTTCAGATCTTGCAATTATGGGTCGATATATTTTAGAACCTAAAATATTTGATTATCTTGAAAAAGAGCAAATAGATCCAAATACAGGCGAAATTCAATTAACTAATGCAATAAGTAAATATCTTCTAGATAAAAATAATGTTTATGGAGTATTATTTGAGGGTAAAAGATATGATATGGGAAATCTTTTGGGTTTCTTAGAAGCAAATATTGATTTTGCTCTTAATGATAAAAAATATCGTAAAGTATTTGCTGAACTTTTAAAAGAAAAAATTAAAAATATTTAATAATTATAATCATGAAACAAATTACTTTTGAAGAATTTCAAAAATTAAATCAAGAAGGATTTATTAAGATAAATAAAGCAATAATTTCCTTAGGAATAAAATGATGAGCTCATTCAGGTACCTTGATTGGTGTAGTTCGCGAGAATGGATTTTTATCATGAGACGATGATATTGATATGGGAATGGCAATTGATGATTATTTAAAATATCTCGAAGATTTAAATAAAATTGCAGAAGAAAATAATTATTATTTTGCTGATCGTTTTAAAAATATAGGAATGACAGTCTCTAGATTTATTTATAAGGAAAAATTTATTATTTCTTATGAGGGAAAAAAATATGTTTCTTCTCCTTTTATAGATATAATGATTGCAATACCTTTTAAAAAAGAAAATAAATTAAAATTTAAAATTTGAGAATGACAAAATAAATATTTTTTTCTATTTAGTAGTCTTCCTCCTGTTCTTCCAAAAATTGATACAAGATATGGTAGAGTACGCAAATTACATTGATATCATCAACTTGGCTCAGTAGTTGGACAAATATTACTTTTCTGAACAATTCCTTTATTTTATTTACAAAATTATTGATTAAAAAAGAAAGCAAAAAATAAAAAAAAATATAAAAATTTAATTCTTTTTCATTCTTATACTTCAAGATTTTTTATATATAGAAAAGATCAATTAATTGAAAGAAAAATTTTAAATGGAAAAACAAAAATTTATATTTCAAAATTCTATATTAAAGAATTAAATGCTTCTTTTGGAAAAAATTGAACAAAAAAACCACCAATTGAAAAACAGATTCCTCATCACATAATTTATAATCCTTATAATCCTAAAAAGGAACCAAAAATTTATCCACATATTGTAAAATAATTAATTTTCTTTTTCAATATTATTAAAAGATTTTAAATCTTTTTCTCTTTTTAATTCTTTTTTAAAAATAAGGGGAATAGACATTATTGAAAGAAAAGATCCTATTGCATTACCTAAAGCTCCAATACAGGTAATTAAAAGGGCTTCGCTGATATCAATATCAGTAGTTCCTTCTGGTGTTGATCAATAGATAGCAATTCAAGCGATTAATGGAACAGTAATTGATGAAATAAAAGTAGCATATACTCCATAGATTGCAGCACTTACATATCTATTTCTTTTTATTTTGAATATTTTTATATTAAAAGCCAATGATATTGTGTATTGAGCAATTAAAATTATCAAAAAGAAAACAAATAAAAATCATCCTGTATTAATGTTCATTATTTTTTTCCTTTTGTTCTTTTGCTTTTATTTTTTTATCATGACCAACTTTTTTAGATACATAAGGAACTAAAATTGCAGCAAAGAAATTACCAATCGCTGTTGCAAATGCAGCTATTAAAATAATTCATCAAGGAGCTTGCTCTCCATCTGTTAATGCAACAACTATTAGCGGTGTAATTGCCATCGTTAATATAAATAAAAAAGATGCTACAGCTCCCATTAATGCTGCTGTAAAAAATTGGTCTTTTGATATCATATATATTCGATAATTAAAAAAAAATCCTACTATTAATTCTACAAAAGGATATACAAATAATATTATTAGTGCTACTTCTCAATTTTCCATTTTCTTTTTAAATTTAATTAAGTATACTCTTTATATTTAATTAAGTTATCTTAAAGTGTATAATTTTTTAGATATATTAAATTTATAAATTATGAACAAAAAAAAAGATAATCGCGTTATATTATTAATTCATGGATTTAAGCGTGGAAATGAAAATGATTTTGAGTATTTAGAAGATCCTCTTATGAAATTTAATTTACCAATAATAAATTTTGAATATTATGATAATTATGATAAAAAAACGCTTAATTGAAAATTATTTTTTAAGAAAATTTCTAAGCAAATGGAAGAATTGAAAGATAATGAAATAATAGTAGTTGGTTATTCTATCGGAGCAATAATTGCAATTTATTTAGAAAATTATTACCCAAATATAATTCAAGTTATATCAATCTATCCTGCTTTTAAAATTTATCTTTTTGATTGATTAAAAAGATTAAAAGATTTATATTTTAAAAGAAAAAGACTTAAGAAAAAAATTGGAAAAGAACGTTTTAATAAACTAAATGAAGCAGCAAAGAAAAATAAAATTGTTGAAAAGTATCCTGTAAAAATTACAAGAAATATTAATATTTTTCGTTCAAAACTTAGAAAAAAAATAAAAAATATTAATATTAATAAAACAACTTTAATTTTATCTGAAATAGATGAAATCGTTCATTATAAAAAAACATATAAATATATAAATAAATTTAATATAAGTGAGAAAATTATATTTTTTAATTTAAGTCATTATTCGGCAATGAAGGATGGACAAAATTTGCGTAATTTTATTATTAGTGAAATTAAAAGATTTAATTTTGATAAATAAAAAAACTAGCATATTACAATTATGAATAATATTGGTAAAATTAGTGAAAATGACAATAAAATAATTCATTATATATGAATAAAAAATAAAGATGATATTCCAGCAAGTCAAAAAAAAATAATGAATAAGACAATAAGTCTTAATAGTGAATTTTCAATAAAAATATGAGATTTAAATAATATTAATGATTTAAATATTAAAAGTAAGTATTTTAAAAAAGCAATTACTGAAAAAAAATGAGCTTTTGCTTCTGATTATTTAAGAGCAAAAATATTATATGAATATGGAGGTGTATATATTGATATAGATTTATATCCTTTAAAGAAATTAATTGAATTTCTTGAAGAAGAAGATGATTTTAATTTATTGATTGGTTTTGAATATAAATATCTTATTTCTACAGGTTTTATATGAGCAAAAGAAAAAAATAATTTAATTTTAAAAAAATTATTAGAACATTATGATTATTTTGATAATTTTAAAGAAGATAAAATTAAATTTATAGTAAATAATTATATTTGAACAAATATTTTAGTAGATGAATATAATTTAAAATTTGATGATAAAAAACAATATTTAAAAGATAAAACTTTAATTGTTGATCATAGATATTTTTCTTCGATAAAAAAAATAAGATTAGAAAGTTATTTTTTACATAAACATTTATTATCATGAAAAAAAAATGATTTTATGAAAAAAATAATGATGCAAATTTTAGCTTTTATACAAGAACATAAAATTTTAAATATTTTCCTTAAAATCGAAATTAAATTTAAATTAAGAAGAGTCAAGAATATATATAAATATTTAATAAAAAATGAACGATAAACTTAAAAGTAAAACATTTGGTGTTATTATTCCAATTTATAATACAAAAAAAGAATGATTTTTAAAAGCAATAGATTCTGCAATAAAATCATATTTTGCAGTTGATAAAGATTTTGAAATAATAATAATAGATAATGGTTCAGATAATAAAGATATATGAAAATATTTAAATGATAATTATAAAAAATACGATTTTATTAAATTAAAAAGATTTGATAAAAATGAAGGAAAACAAAAAGCAACAAAATATGGTTTTTATAATTTAAATGCAAAATATTTTCAAGTATTAGATTCTGATGATTGAATAGATTCTAATAAAATTAAAAATATTATTAATATTTTAAAAAAAGTAGATGGAGATATATTTTTTTTAAATTATTACTATTTTAATGATAAAAAGCAAACTATAAGAAAAGAAAGAAAAATTTATAAAAAATCTCCCCTTGATTATGTTAAATTAGAAAATATTCCAAGATCTTTTTGACATTTTAATGCAAATACAATATTTAATAAAAAATTTATGATTAATAATAATTTTAAATTTCCAGAAACTAAAATTTATTATGAGGATGCTTATATGAATATGTGGAATTTATCTAAAATAAGAAATCCTTATTTTATTAATGATTCTTTTTATTATTATCGAGTTAATATTGGAGGAACAAATTTATCATCAACTAATAAAATGTTTGAATATATTGATTATTTTGAAAAAATGTATCGAGAGACCATTAAATTAGATTTTTCTAATAAAATTACAAGGAAGAATATGATTAATCTTTCAAGTTTACAATTTTTAACATTGTCATTTTTTTGAACATCAAAGGAAAAATTCAATGTATCTCGTAAAAAAATAAAAATTTTAAAAAAAGAAATTAAAGAAAACAAAAATTTATATTATGCAAAAGGTTTAAAAAGACCGAGAGTAACAATTATTGGGGATTTACTTATATGAAATGGTTATTTGTTTTTTTTAATTAAACCCTTTTCAAAATTATTTATTAAATTTAGAAGATAAAAATATGGAAAAAAAAACACCTAATAAATATAATATTTGTTTAACTTATGGAACTTTTGATATGTTTCATTTTGGTCATCTTTCCCTTTTATTAAGATGTAAAAATCAATGTAATCAATTAATTGTTGGTGTTGCAACTGATAAATATAATAAATTTAAAAATAAAGAGTCATTTCAATCTGAAAATCAAAGATTTAATTTCATTAATATGCTTCCATTTGTAGATAAAACTATTTATGAACATAATTTTTCCACACAATGAAAAAAAGATTACAAGAAATATAAGGCAAATGCAATTATTATGGGTGATGATCATGTTGGAGAATTAGATTATTTAATTAAAGAGGGTCTTAATATTATTTATTTGAAGCGCACAACAGGAATATCCACAACAGATATTAAAGAAAAATTAAAATGCAAAAAATATTCTTTTTTTATTCAAGAAAAATGAATTGAAACTAAAAATATATTTAATAGAATTAATAAAAATATAAATAAGAATGATCATTTTTCAATTTTAGGAATAAGTAATAAGATTGAGGCACATTATGAACTTTATCAATTTTGAAATAATAGCAAAAAAGTAGATTTAATTTTCTTTTTTGATGATATTGAAGAAATAAATCTATTAAAAAGAAAAATTAATTACTGAAAAAAATTAAAAGGTTAGTCATTTAAATTTAAAGAAAATCATATAAAAGATTCATATTTTTGTTTTTAATTTTTTAATTTTAATTTCTTTTTTTATTTGTTTAAAATACTGTCTTCTTGTATTAAAGAAATTTTTATTTAAAGCATATTTTATAAAATTAGGTTTGAATGTTTTATCTATATTATTAGAGTATTTATTATAAAAATCTAATAAGATAACCAAATCATTTCAATATTCTTCTTTTTGTTTTTGATTTATTTTCCCTTTTTTTATTTTTTCCAATATATTATTGTATATAAGATAAGGTATATTAATATTTTTTCAACTAGAATCAATTCCAAAAGCCATTCCAATATATTGAAATTCAAAGTGTTTAATATTAGTTAATAAATATTTTTTATTTTTAATTGCTTTTTTTGTTTTAAAAATCGTATTATGAGTTAATAAATTAAGTTTCTTATTATTATATTTTTGTTCTCCACTTTTATATTTTTTATAAAATGAATGTTGTATTAGATCAACATTAGTATTAGTTAATTCATATATAAGATTTTTTAATCAATTAAAAATTATTTTATCTTTTGCTTTTATTAATTTAAAATATTTGCTGTCTATTTTTTCAAGATTTTCATATAAAAAATCCGTTTTTTTTAGATTTTTTTCATTTTCTAAAATTGTTATCTTTTTATTAAAAGCTTTTGTAATTTTATAATTATTAATATAAATTATAATTTGTACTAAATTATCAAGAGAATTATCTTCTAAATATTTTTGGAAAAAATTAATTCTAGTAATTTCTTCTAAATTAATTTTTTCGTCAATTGTATATATAAAGCTTAATATTTTTTTGTTTTTCACAATATTTTGTAATTTTACACTTCTTATTATTAATTTATAATAATTATAAGAAACAAATATTTAAAATATTATCATATTTTTTATAAAAAATAATTTTTATTAATTTATATAAATTTGTATTTATAAAATTTGCTATTATTAATATGAAGTGAAAGAAATGGGATTTTTACTACAAAGAGTTAATGATGATTTTTTAAAAAAATATTTTAATAAAAATGAATATTTTGAATATTTAGAAAATATAAATTATGGAAAATACATAAATAAAGAAATTTATTCAAAAATAAAAATTTTAAATGATTATTTAAAATCAAAAGATTTCGAATTATTTAATTTTATTACAGAAAATATAATATCTTTTGATCAGGAAAATAAAAATATTTTAAAAATTTATGATGATTTTTTTATCTATCATCAAAGAATACTTTTAATATTTTTTGAAAGTTTTACACAATTTGAGAAATTAATTAAAAACAAAATAATAAATTCTATTAATTATTTAAATGTTAAATCTCTTTATCAATTAATTAATATTATTATTAAAGATAGCAAAAAGAATGAAAAGGAATTAAAAGGATTTCCCAAAAGATGTGAAAATATTTTATCATATTTTTGTGCTCCTAATTTAGAAGAAGTTCGTGAAAAAATCGGAATATATAATATTAATGAAAAAGATTCTTTTAATATGTTTTATAAAAAAGCAAATAAATCAGAAAAAAGATATTTTGATTATAAATTAATAAATGAATTTTCTTTTTCTGATATTAGTGAATTTTTTGAAATTCTTAAAAAGCAAAATTATAAAAATTATTTAAATATTAGAGATTTTATTAAAGATCTTTTGGGTGAAAAGAAATATAATAAATTTTATGAAGATAATCAAAGCGATAATGGAATAAAACCAATTATAGATTGATTCTTATCAAATTATAAAAATGTAAAAATATTACGAAATAAAATTATGCATAATAAAGTTTTATTTGCTAATATAAAAGAATTAAATAATGGAATAAATAGTTTATTGAAATTATCTAATCAAAAGAAAAACAATATAGGTGATATTACTTTAAAAAAATTTTTAAAAGAAACACTTTCTATTCTTGGAAAAATTAAACAAGAAAAGGCAAGGAAATTTTTTAAGGAGAAAATAATAAATTTAGAAGATAAAAATTAATAGAAATTTATGAAGAAAATAAGTTTTGAGGAATTTCAAAAATTAAATTTTGAAGGTTTTAAAAAAATAAATGAAAAAATACTACAAAATAATATAAAATGATGAGCTCATTCAGGATCATTATTAGGATTTATTCGTGATAAAAAATTAATTTCTTGAGATGATGACATTGATATGGGGATGAGATTATATGATTTTAAAAAAAATTTTCAATTATTATCTAAAATTGCTAATGAAGAAAATTATAAATTAATTGATAGGTTAGATTATTTTGGTCTTGATGTTGCAAGATTTATTTATAAGGAAAAATATATCATTGAATATAAAGGAAAAGAATATATATCCTCTCCTTACATTGATGTAATGATGGGTGTTTCTTCTAAAAATAATAATCTTTTGAAAAGAAAATTGTGATCTTGAACAAATAATTATTTGTTTATATTTAATTCTTTCTGAAAACCTCTTCCATATTTTGGTTGAAAATTTAATAAAGTTAAAAAAATTCATTGATATGAACAATTTAGTGTATTTATTGTAAGAATAATTTTATTTCCTTTATTTTTAGCTTTACCATTACAAAATTTATGATTAAAGCATAAAAGTAAAGATAAAAGTGATAAAGTTTCATTTTATTATAATTACGATAATTTAGGAATAATATATGATGTAAATAAATTGCAAGAAAAGAAAATAAATGATTTTAAAATTTTAGTAAATGATAATTATTTAGAAGAATTAAATTTAAGATTTAAAGAATGAAAGATTTTACCCTCTAAAGAAAAACAAATTCCTCATCATATATTTCTTACACCAAATTTGAATAAATATAAAAATAAATATAAAATAGATCCATTTATAATTAAGTAAATAATTTTTAATTTTAATTAAATTTTTAGATAATATTATTGTTATTATTTATTTTTTAAATATTAATTGATTAATTTTGGAATGGTTTTATAAATAATTGTATGAAAAAATATAAAAATTGTATCACTTATGGAACATTTGATTTGTTTCATTATGGTCATAAAAGACTATTTAAAAGAATAGATAAATATTGTGAAAATTTAATTGTAGCAATTTCAACTGATCAATTTAATAAACTAAAAAATAAAAAAGCTTTTGATAATTATATAGTTAGAAGTGAAAATGTTTTAAATTGTTCTCCTACTATTAAAAAAGTAATTAAAGAAGTTAATTGAGAACAAAAAATAGAAGATGTTAAAAAATATAAAATAGATTGTTTTATTATGGGTTCTGATTGAAAAGGAAAATTTGATTATTTAGATAAGAATTGTGATGTTCTTTATTTAAGCAGAACACCTTTTATTTCTTCAACTTATTTGCGCAATAAAAAAATTGAAGAAAAAAATCTTCAAACTAATCATAACAATTAGTTATGTTATAATTTTATATGTTAAAACTTATTAAGTTAAGTTATGGCGAGTGTGGCGAAGTGGTTAACGCATCGGATTGTGGTTCCGACATTTCGAGGGTTCGATTCCCTTCACTCGCCCCATTTTTTTATTTTTAATTATTAATAAAATGATTAATAAAGCAATTGCAAATAATGAATTTGAAACAGAAAAAATCGGAAAAGATTTAATAGTTAATTTTCCTGAAAATAAATTAATTATTATAATTGGCGAAATCGGTTCAGGTAAAACAGTCTTGGTAAAAGGTATTGCTAAGGAATTGGGTATTTCTGATATTGTAAATTCTCCTACTTTTTCTATAAAAAAAACTTATAAAAATTTAGTTCATTATGATCTTTATTTTGCAACTAAAAAACAATTATCAATTAATGAATTTAATGCTTTAATTGCAGAAGATTTAGTTGATAATTATGTTGTAATTGAATGGGGTGATAATTTACTTTTAAAAGATATAAAGAATTTTTTAAAAGTGAATATTACTGTACAAAAAAATCAAAAAAGAAATATTAAATGAAAATTAAAAGGAAATTAATGAAAAAATTATTTTTAGATACTGCTGGTGAGTATTTTAATATTGCAATAATTGAAAATAATAAAGTGGTTTTTTTTGAGTCCAAAAAAAATAATAATGATGTTGTAAATCAATCCTTGAATTATTTACATATATTTTTAAATAAAAATAAAATTTCTCTTAAAGATATTAAAGGATATTATTTTACAATTGGTCCTGGTTCTTTTACAGGAACAAAAGTAGCTTTAAATATTATTAATAGTTTTAACTTAGTTTTTCCAACTTTTGATTTTAATTATATTACAAATTATGATTTATTAAAAAATGAAAATAAAAGATTTGTTTTAATAAAATTAAGTAAGCAAAAATATTATTTGCATGATTTTATGAAAAAAAATCAAAGAAATTCAGGAAGAATAATAGATGTTTTACAAACAAAAGAAGATTTTAATATTGTTAATGGTTATAAAGAATTTAACAAAAAAGTTTTAGAAGAAAAATTGATTAAAAACAAATTTAAAAAGGTAGATAATTTAGTAAAAATAAATTTATTTTATGCAAATGATTTTGTTAATTAAATTATAAGGATTAATAAAATGGAAATAAAAGAAGCATTACAAAAGAAAAATATAAATAAAGAATTAGAAATTTCAGGTTGAGTTAGATTTAATAGATCTTCAAAAAAAATTGTCTTTATTGATCTATATGATGGTTCAAATTTAAATGGAATTCAAATTGTTTGTAAAGAAGAATTATTAAATAAAAAAGATTTTAATCTTTTATTTAAAGCTCCTCTTTATTCTGCTTTTACTTTAAAAGGAAAAATTATTTTTAATATTAAAAAAGAAAAATATGAATTCTGGCCTTTTAAAATTGAATATTTTAGTTTTTCTGATTCAAAATTTCCTCTAGGAAAAAAAGATCATACCTTAGAATTTTTAAGATTACAATCTCATTTAAGAATTAGAACTAAGTTGTTTCAATCAATAATGAAAATTAGATCTTATTGTAGTCAATTAATTCATTTGTATTTTATGAAAAATGAGTTTTATTATATTCATACACCAATAATTACAAAAAATGATGCTGAAGGAGCAGGCGAAACTTTTTTTGTAAAAACAAAAAATAATCAATCCTTTTTTAATAGTCAAGGAACATTAACAGTTTCAGGACAATTGCAAGAAGAATCATATACTCAAAGTTTAAAAAAAACTTATACTTTTGGTCCAACTTTTCGTGCAGAAAAATCAAATACTCCAAGACACGCAAATGAATTTTGAATGATAGAACCAGAAATAGCTTTTGCTGATTATTTTAAAGCTATGGATTTAGGGGAGAATCTTTTAAAGTTTATAGCAAAAAAAATATTAAATAATTATTTAGAAGAATTAAAATTTTTAGAAAATTATTTTAAAACTAATTTAATAGAAAATTTACAAAATATAATTAAAAAAAAATTTAATAAAATAAAATATGAAGAAGCACTTAATATTTTAAAAGAAGGTAAATTAAAAGATAAAATTTTTCTAAATGATAAATTTAATTTTGGTGATGAATTATCAACTGAACATGAAAAATATCTTGCTGAAATTTATGAAAAAGGACCGATTTATATTTATGATTATCCATATAAAAATAGTTCTTTCTATATGTATAAAAATAATGATAATAAAACAGTTCGGGGATTTGATTTATTAGTTCCAAAAATTGGTGAATTAATTGGAGGATCTCAAAGAGAAGATAATTATGAAAAATTAATTAATATAATAAAAGAAAAAAAACTGGAATTAAAAGAATTAAATTGATATTTAGATTTAAGAAAATATGGATATGCTAAATCTTCAGGATTTGGAATTGGTTTTGAAAGATTAATTATGTTTATTACAGGAGTAGAAAATATTCGCGATGTTTTACCATTCCCAAGAACACCAGGAAAATTGGAGTTTTAAATGGATCAAAAAATAGATAAAAAAGTTGTAATGGCAATTGAAACATCTTGCGATGATACATCAATTGCTATTTTGCGTAATGATATAGTTATTTCTCAAATTACCCATTCTCAAATAGAAAATCATAATAAATTTGGTGGAATAATTCCTGAGCTTGCAGCAAGATTACATTCAAAAAATATTTTTAATTTAATTATTGAAGCCTTAAAAGATTGTTCTTTAAATTTAAAAGATCTTGATTCAATAATAGTAACAGAAGGTCCAGGCTTAATAAATACATTACAAGTTGGGTTTTTAGTAGCTAAAAGTTTAGCTTATGCTTTAAATATTAAATGCTTTAAAGCTAATCATTTAATAGGACATGCATATTCTCCTTTTATAAATGAATCAATAAATAAAATACCAAATAAAGCAATTACTTTAATTATTTCGGGAGGACATACAATTATTGCAATTAAAAAAAATCATAATTTTGAAATAATTGGATCTACAAGAGATGATGCAATCGGAGAAGTTTATGATAAAGTTGCAAGAATGTTGGGATTTGAATATCCGGGTGGTCCAATAATAGACAAAATAGCTTTTGAAAATAATAATCGTAATTTTTTTAATGCTCCTATTACAAATTTGGAAGGATTTGATTTTTCTTATTCGGGTTTAAAATCATGAGTTTTAAATCATAAATATGAAAATAAAGAAGAATTATTAAGTTCCTTTCAAAATGTTGCAATTGAACAATTGATTATAAAGATAAAAAAAGCAATTATAAAATATAATTTAAAATATTTAATAATTGGTGGCGGAGTAAGTGCAAATAGATATTTAAGACAAAATATCAAAAAAATGAATCAAATTTATTCTTATATTCCTAAAAAAATATATGCTGTCGATAATGCAGCAATGATTGGAAATCTTTTTTTCAAAAGTAAAAAGAATATTAAAGAAGTAAAACTTACAGATGATGTAAAACCTAATTTACTAATGGAGACATAATGAATGGAAAAATATTAGAAGGTAATAAATTAGCAGATAAATTATTGAATGATTTAAAAGAAACAATTATAAAAGATAAATTAAATTTAAAATTAGTAGCAATTCAAGTAGGTTCTGTAGAAGAATCAAATTTATATTTAGATTTAAAAAAAATTCAAGCAAAAAATGTAGGGATAAATTTTGAAATAATAAAATTATCAGAAAATATTGAAAATTATGATTTAATTAAAAATATTGAAAAATTAAATAAAGATAAAACTGTAGATGGAATAATTATTCAATTACCACTTCCAAAAAAAATTGATTTAAAATTAATTTCACAAGCAATTGTTCCTTGAAAAGATGTAGACGGTTTTAATCCTTTTATTAAAGGTCAATTAGATTTAAATCAATTAGAATTAGTTCCACCCACAGCAATGGCGACTTTTTATCTTCTTGAAAATAATAATATTTCTTTTGAAAATAAATCTATTTTAGTAATCGGAAGAGGAGAAATTGCTGGAAAACCAATTATAAAAATGCTTTTAAATAAAAATGCAATTGTTACTTCAGTTGGTAATAAAATTAAAGATTTAAAAAAATATACAAAAAAAGCAGATATTATAATATCTGCTACTGGCGATAAAAATATTATAAACAATAGAAAAATGGTCAAAAAAAATGTAGGTCTAGTTAATATTGGATTAGTAAAAGAAGACGGAAAAATTATTGGTGATATAAATGAAGAAAAATTAATCAAAAAAGCTTCATGAATTATTCCAGCAAAAGGAGGAATTGGTCCTCTTACAGTTGCCTTTTTGTTAATTAATACTTATAAATGTTATATAATTAGGAAAAATTCTAATTAATTTTTTAAAGAAAGAAATATGAATAACAAAGAAAATATAGATCCTTTAAATCAAAATAAAGTAAAAATGTCTTATATTAAAATAGGAGATAATAAAGTAATTTATCCAGCTACAATTACTAAAAGAATTTTTGCAAGGTTAATAGATTTTCTTTTAGCTTGAATAGTACCTTTTATTTTGTTATCTATTTACTATGCAAAATTTTCTAATAATAATTTTGTTGACCCTTATGATACACAAATAATGATTGGATTATCTGTTTCCTTTGCATCATTTTTTTTATTTTTTATTTTGATTCCTCTTTTAAATTTTAAAAATATTGGTCAATCTCTTGGGAAAAAATTTTTAAAAATTACTCCTCTTTATTTTAGAGAAAAAAATAATATTTTATCTTTTTTAATTAGAGAAAGCTTTTTAGGTATTTTACTTGTAATTCCAACAATTTTCTTTTTAATTGTTGGATTTAATCCTGTAGTTTCAGAATCTCTTTATTTTAGTTTGTGAAACGATCATAAAGTCTTTACTGATGTTGCAAATCAAATTCCTGGAAAAGATCCTTCAGGACAGATTGATTTTATAATTAATGTTTGAGGTGAAGGATTTTATATTTCTGGAATAGACGGAAAAGAATATATAATAGAGGGATGACAAATGGGACTTGCAATTACTGGAATGGTAATTGGTTGATTATTTTTCATTAGTGTTATTATTGTTTGAATCACAGCAGGAACAAATACTCAAAAAAGAGGTTTACATGATGATTTAGCAAAAACAGCTGTTGTTGATTTGAAAACAATTATATCTGAAGAACAAGCTCAAGATCGTTATCAAAAATTATTAAATATTTATAAAGTTAATTCAGAAGAGGAAGAAAAAATAAATATTAATAAAAAAGAAGATTCAAATGACTCATTATCTCCATTCAATTCTTCTAAAAAAGAAAAAGATAAAAAAATTGAAAAAGATAATGAGAAAAAAAATTCAGAAAATAAAAAAGAGGAAAAACCTTAAATTTAAGATATGGATTTAAATCAAAAGCAACAAGAAATTGTAAATTATCTTGAGGGACCATTAAGAGTAATTGCTGGACCCGGATCAGGAAAAACAAGAACAATTATTGCGAAAATAGAATATCTAATTAAAGTTAAAAAAATAAATCCAAAAAAAATTCTAGTTGTTACTTTTACAAATAAGGCAGCAAATGAAATTACTGAAAGAATTAAAAATTTAATAGGAATAGATAATTTCAATTCAGTATATACATATCATTCTTTTGCTTTTCATTTTTTAAGATTAGAAGCAAATAGTTTAAATTTATCAAATAATTATTTTATTTTAGATGGACAAGATCAAAAATCATTAATCAAAAAGCATTTTAAAGATGAAGAATTTATTGCAAATAATTCAATTGACCTAAATGATTTAATTAATATTTTTCATAAATTAAGATTTAATCCAGAAGAAAAAATTTCAAATGATAATCAATATTTAAGAAAAATTGCAAAATTATTTGATAAATATCAAAATTATAAAAAAGAAATTTCAGCATTAGATTTTGATGATTTAATCATTTTTTCAAAAGAAATTCTTGAAAAAAACGAAGAAATTAGAAATAAATGAAGAAAAAAATATGAATATATTTTAGTAGATGAATTTCAAGATATTGATTCCTATCAATATCAAATTTTAAAATCTATTACAAATATTAATTCTAAAATTATGATTGTAGGAGATCCTGATCAAAATATTTATTCTTGAAGAGGAGCAAATATTGATCTCATTTTTTTATTTGAAAAAGATTATAAAAATGTAAAAACAATCATTTTAAATACAAATTATCGATCTACTAAATCTATTTTAAAGATTGCAAATAATTTAATTTCAAATAATAAAAAAAGAGTCAGTTTTGATAATAATCCTTTTAATAAAGAAGATAAAAAAATTAATCTTATTATTGGGAAATCAAAAGAATTAGAAGCAAAAAAAGTAATAGATGAAATTATTTTTTTGCATCGAGAAAAAAATATTCCACTAGAAGAAATTGCAATAATTTATCGTTCAAATTATATTTCAAGGGAATATGAAATAGAATTAATAAATCGTGGAATAAATTATATTGTTGTAGGTGGTTTTCGTTTTTTTGAAAGAAAAGAAGTAAAGGAAACACTTAATTTTTTGCGATTTTTATTATTGAAAGATAATTATTCATTATCTCTTATAATAAATATACCAAGTCGCGGAATTGGAGATAAAACTTTTTCTAAATTAGAAAATGAAGCAAATTTAAAAAAAATTACAATTTGAAAAGGCTTAGAAAAAAATTTAATAAATATTCCAAAAAAATTGCAATTATTTATAGATGAAACTAAAAAAATATTAGAAGAAATTCCTAAAATTGAATCATTTAAATATTTTCCAAATTTAATTGAAAAATATTTAAATAATATAGGTTTTTTTAATTTTTATAAAAATTTTTCAGAAGAAAAAGTTAAAAATATACAATCATTAATTGAATTAATTGCTGAACAATTTAAAAGAAAAGATTCCTTAATTGATGATCTTTATGATTTTTTAAAAAATTGTGCTTTATTTTCTTCTACTGATACTAAATCTCTTGTAAATAATTTAACTTTAATTACAGTTCATGCATCAAAAGGATTAGAATTTGAAGCTGTATTTTTTGTTGGATTTAATGAAAATATAATTCCTTCTAATCGTTCAATTTATGATAGTAAAATCGAAGAAGAGAGAAGAATAGCATATGTTGGAATTACAAGAGCGAAAAAATATCTTTATCTTGCTTATTTTTATGGTACGGATTTTTATATGAATCCTTGAAAACCTTCTCGTTTTATTTATGAATTTAATTATCCATTTAATTTAATTGATCAAAAAAAAGATAAATCATTTAGTAAATTTCAAAATTATCAAAAAAACTTTATAAAAAAAGGATATAGCAATGATAAATCAAATTTACAGGCAGGAGATATTGTTTATCATCAAAGTTTTGGAGAAGGGGTTGTAATAAAAGCTGATGATATTTTTGTTACAGTTGCTTTTGATAAAAATCATGGGATAAAAGAAATTCTTATTGAACATCAATTTTTATTAAAAAAAGACTAAAAATATATAATTTAAAAAATTATGTTTTCTTGAATTTTTCTAATAATCTTAATCATTCTTATTATTTTTGCTTTAATAGTTCTAATAAGAATACATTTTATAAAAGGAGAAAAGAAGCAAATTTCATATATTGAAAAATTTAATGCTTCAATTTTAATAGATTTAAATCGAATGATTGTAACAACAACAGATGATAAAAATGTCAGAAATAATTTTGATTTTATTAATTTATTTAAAAGATTAAAAATATTGGATTTTTCAAAAAATAAATCTTTTAATTCATTTATTCTTTTACTTCTAAATAAAGAACAAAAAAACAGAAATTTAATTATCAAAAATAAAGTAAAAAAATTTATAAATAATCAATATACATTTTTTTCAAAATCACTGATTTCAGAATTTGGTTATTTTGGAGTTTTAAAAATATCAAAATTTGACTCTATAAAAAATCAGATTACAATAATGTCTTATGGATATCGAACAAAAAATAATAATTTTCAAAATTATATCCATAAAACAAAAATTTATAAAGAAGAAAAATTAACAGATTATCAAATTTTTCAAAATTTTTATGAAAAAATAAAAAATAGCAAATATGATTATAATTTATCAATAATTAAGGATTTAACATTAGCAACAACAAATAATCTTTATAATAAATTTTTATCTTGAGGGTTAAAAGCCTTTTTTCGGGAATATGAAGATGTTGATTTTTATCTTGATAATTTAAGTAATATTTATTTTTTAACAAGATCATTAAATAGCAAGAATGAATTAATAATTAATAATTACTACATTGAAAAATTTAATTTAATAAAATATCGCTTTCAAGAAAAAATGAAAATAAATTTTGATTTTTCTGGTTTTGAAATTGCAAGTTCAAAAATAATTAAAAATGAAAAAATAATGCTTGATTATGCTTTTTGTCAAATTCAAAAATTTTTTGATAATAATCGATTAAATAAAATAAATAATTATCAAGAAATAATTAGATATGCCAATCAAATTATTAATTACGATTATTCAAAAAAAGATGGTGTAAATATTGAAGTAAAAGATAATTATTTTGTAAATAAAAGTATCGTAATTATTTCAATTAATTTTTTAAATAAAAATGTCGAAGAAATTAATAATTATACTGTTTTTAAAAAATATGAAATGACAAATATTTTTTTTAAATCATTATTATCAACAATTAAGGATAAGAAAATAAAAGATTATTTAATTTTACTATCATTATCAACATTTACAAATTTTATAAATTATTTTGAAAAATCAAAAATTGATATTCATTCTTTTCTTCTTACAAATAGTTATGATTATTTAGTCAAAAATGAATTAGAAATTAAAAAAATAAATTGGGAATTTTTTGAAATATATCTTTTGCAAGATAATTTTTGATTCTCACTAGATACAATTTTAATAATTATTCCAAAAATAGTATTTATTACACAAAATTATCTTGATAATTTTGAAAATAATCAAATAGAAGAAGAAAATTTAAATGAAAAATATTTGAATCTTTTAGATATTAAGAGAAATTATAAGGATATTGATATAAAAAAAATTTAATTTTATAAATTATTATTTATAATTTTTTTGAAATTAAAAATAATGAAATCAACCACCTATCAAAATTTTAAGGAACTTTTAAATAAAAAAATAGAAAATTTAAATGATTTTAAAGTAAAAAATAATTTACTGAAAAATAAGATAAATATAGAAGCTAAAGTTCTTAAAAATTTGGAATTAAAAGAATTAGAAATATTTAATTTAGAAAAAAAATTACAAAAAAATCTTGACAAAATAGATCAAAAAATTTTAAAATTGAAAACTAATCTTTTAAAAAATAAAGAAAAAATTTTAGATTTACAAGATTTATTAGAGGACAAAAATAATCTTTCTAAATATAAAAAAGAAATTGAAAAAAAATCTTTTGAAATAAATCAAATTAAAAATAAAATAAAAATTTTTAAAAGAGAAAAAAAACCATTATCTGCTTTTTATAGTTTAAATTATAAAAATAATAAAGAAATAAAGAAAATTAAAAAAAGAATTAAAAAAATAAACAAATGTAAAGAAAATAAAATATCTATTAAAACAGCAAAATTAAAACAAAAAAATAATAAGATTGATATTAATTTAAAAATACAAGAACATGATCTTAATAAATTTATTGGATTAATTAAAAAAGCAAATAATGTTTTAGTAAAAAAAGAAAAAAAAATAATAGAAGAAATGGCCTTTGTTGTAAAAGATTTAAATGTTTATTATGGAACAAAAAAAGCTTTGTTCAATGTAAATATTGAAATTCCCCGTAAAAAAATCATTGCAATTATTGGTCCATCTGGTTGTGGTAAATCAACTTTTTTAAGAACCTTGAATCGTATAAATGATGAAATTTCTAATTTTAAAAGTGAAGGTGAAATTTTATTAAATGGAGAATATGATATTTTTAAATTAAAGTCAATTAAAAATAATTATGATAAATTAGAATTAACAGAATTAAGAACAAGGGTTGGGATGATTTTTCAGAAACCAAATCCCTTTCCAATTTCAATTTACAAAAATGTTTCCTATGGACCAAAGATAAATGGAATTAAAAATAAATCTTTACTTAATCAAATTGTTCAAGATTCACTTGAAAAAGCAGCTCTTTGAAATGAAGTAAAAGAAAATTTAAAAGAAAATGGAACTTCTCTTTCGGGAGGACAGCAACAAAGATTATGTATTGCAAGATCAATTGCAAATAATCCTGAAATTTTACTTATGGATGAACCAACATCTGCACTAGACCCTATTGCAGCTTCTAAAATTGAGAATTTATTATTAAATTTAAAAAAAGATTATACAATAATAATGGTTACACATTCAATGCAACAGGCTATTCGCATATCTGATTATACAGCCTTTTTTTACCAAGGAAAATTAATTGAATTTGCTCCTACTGAAAAACTATTTAAAAATCCCATTCAGAAAAGAACACATGATTATGTATTAGGAAAATTTGGATAAAAATATGAAAAAAGATAATGATATAATTACACCATTTATAAAAGATCCGATAAAATGATATAACGATATAATTTTTAAAGCAGAATTAATTATTTATGGTCCAACAAAAGGAACAATGTATTTTCGCCCTTATTCATTTAAGATATGAGATTTAATAATTAAAAATTTAACAGAAGAATTTAATAAAGAAGGAATTGAAGAAGTTAAATTTCCTTTAATTTTCCCAAAATCATTATTAGATAAAGAAAAAAATCATATTGAGGGATTTGCACCAGAAGTTTTAGTAATAACACAAATAGGAAATAAAAAATTAAATGATTTTAATGTTATAAGACCAACATCAGAAATGTTATTTAGTGATTATTTTAAAAAAACAATTAAAACCTATACACAATTACCAATAAAATTAAATCAATGAGTAAATGTTGTTCGTTGAGAGAATAATACACGTCCCTTTCTTAGAAATTCTGAATTTTACTGACAAGAAGGTCATACAGTTCATAATAACGAAAAAGAAGCAAGAAAATTCGCTTTCATAATACACAATATTTATCAGAAATTTTTAAAAGATTCTTTATTACTTCCGGTTATAAGTGGAGAAAAAAGTGCGAATGAAAGATTTGCTGGAGCTATTAATTCTTATACACAAGAAACAATTTTAAAAGATGGACAAGCTTTGCAAAGTGCAACATCACATTATCTTGGTGATAATTTTGCAAAATCAATTAATTTTAAAATTCAAAATGAAAAAAATGATTTTTTTTATCCGTTTCAAACTTCTTGGGGTACTTCAACAAGACTTATTGGAGGAATAATAATGACTCATTCTGATGATAATGGTCTTGTTTTACCTTCTAAGATTGCTCCATTTCAAATTGTAATAATTAAAATTACTGATAAAAAAAATGATAATGATTTAAATTCTTTTATTAAAAAATTGTATTTAAAATTAAGAAATAAATTTAGAGTAAAAATTGATGATAGTAATCAATCATTTGGTTATAGAATTAAAAATTGAGAAATAAAAGGTGTTCCAATTATTTTTGAAATTGGAAAAAAAGAAATTTCAAATAAAAAAATCATTTTAAAATTAAGAACAGAAAATAAAAAAAGAGAAATAAAATTAGTTGATTTAGATAATAAAAATATTTTTAATTTTTTAAAATTAAATGATAAAAATATCCTAGAAAAAGCTTTACTTAATTTTGAAAACAAAAAGATTTGAATTAAAAATTTGGATGAATTGAAAAAAAATATTGATGATAAAAGAGTTTGTTATTGTTATTGATTTGAAGATTCTAATTTAGAAGATAAAATAAAAAAAGAAACTGGAGCAACAATAAGACTTCTTTATCATGAAAAAAATCAATCACTTGCAATAAATAATAAAGAAAAAACTACACAAGTTGCTGTTTTTGCAAGATCTTATTAAAATTTTTTAGAAATTTACTAAATAATAAATAATTTTTTTATGTGATAAATTTTTTAAATTTAAACTATACATTTAATTTTGCATATTACAAAAATGAAAATTTTGTTTTACTTTTGAGTGATAAAAATTCTAAAAATTGAGGTTTTAATTTTTGAAAAATAAAATTTGAAGATGATAAAATAAAACCTGAACAATTGGTTTTTTATCAAAATCCTATATATAAAAATTATGCTTTTAATTATAAAATTGATAAATTTCTAATTGATGATTATAATCACTATCCAAAAATTTATTTAGATATTACTTATCTTTATAAAGAATATGTATTTGATTTTTATAATAAAAAGTTTTATTATAATGATTCATTACCAACAGATTTGAAAATTAAAGTAAATATAAATAATAAATATCAAGAAATTTTTATTTTTGATCAAATCAATCAGTTTAAAGAAAAACAAACAATTATATTAGAACCAGAAATAGATTGTTATAAAGAGGATATTTCAATAAATCTTGAATGTAGTTCTGAATATGGATATTTTTATCAAAAAAATATATATTTAAGTACAAAAATTAAGCAAGATTATAATTTAGATTTTACAAATAATTTATTTATCAATTTATTGATTCCAATAGGATATCAAAATAATCAAATTATTTATGATAAATTTTATTTTTTGAAATTATTTAAAAATAATTTTTATTATCCAAAAAATATTAAATTACTTTTTTTATTTTACTATAATGATCCTAATAATTGATTAATATATCCAAAAAATGATGAATTAGAAGGTTACATTGATCTTGATGGAATTTCCAATAATTCTCAATTCTTTTCAATAAATTTTTATTCATATCATAACTTTTTTCTTTTTTATATTGATGATTTTTATTATTATGATTATAAAAATGAAGAATCAATTAATGGAATAAATAGTAATTTTGATTATAAAAAAGGAATAATTTTACCATGAGATTATTCTAATAATCAAGGATATATTGAATTTAATATTTCTTTTATAAGTTATTTAAATTATGAAATTAATTTTAATCTATATTTTCCAATACAAATAAAAAATAGTTTAAGAGGAGAAAAAAATTCTAAATTTCAACTAATTGAGGTATTTGATTATAGTGATTTTAATAATGAAAATATTATTTGAGATCAATATGAATAAAAAGCGATTCATTAGAAAAATAATTATTAATTTATTAATTTTATCTTTTTTTATATTATCTTGAAGTTACTTTTTTATTTTTATAAAAAAAGAGGATTCTTATAATGAAAAACCTATTATTGAGATTAATAATTTAAATAAATCAATAATTATTGAAGATCCCTTTATAGATTATGAATATTTTGAAGAACTTTGAATTAATGATTTCAATCAGTATGATTTATTATTTGAACCTTCAATTTATTTTGGATATTATAATAATTATATATATGTAAAAATATTGAACGATAATCAAATTATTTTTAAATATAAATACTGCTTAATTAACAATAAATTATTTTAATGTATAATTATTTGGGATGAAAATTTTTGATGAACTAAAAAAAATTGCAAAAAAAGAAACAGGAAAAGATATCTCTATTGATGATACTTTTAGAGATTTGGGGATAGATTCCATTGATCTTTTAGATTTTGTTATGAAAATTGAAAATCATTTTAATATCAAAATAGAAGATGCAGAACTTTTGAAGATAAATTCAATAAAAGATGTTGTTCAAATTTTAGAAAATAAAATTAAAAAATAATTTTTAATTTTTATAGGGGTGTAGCTCAACTAGGCAGAGCAGCTGACTTCAGATCAGACGGTTGTGGGTTCGATTCCTGTCACCCCTGCCATTTATCGAAAAAAAAAGTTAACATCTTTAATTTTCGTTTTACCAAAAAAAGGGTGTAGCTCAACTAGGCAGAGCATCTGACTCCAGATCAGACGGTTGTGGGTTCGATTCCTATCACCCTTGCCATCTTGAATAAAATATAAATATTTTTTCGGGACCAATTATAAATTAAATAAAATGGGAGTATAACTCAATTTGGAAGAGTAATTAGTGTTTTTTAGTACTGATAGTTGTAGGTTCAACTCCTACTACTCCTACTATGTAAAAAGGGAAAAAAGCAAGCATTAAAATTAATGCTTGCTTTTTCTATTTTATATATAAAATAGAAAAATTTTATTTATTTTTTTCGTAAATAAGAAGACCGAAACCAGTAGCTCTTGGGCCAATATGACAAACTATTTCTGGGGCAATTATTGTTTCTTCAAAATCTTTAAATCCTTCTTTTTCTAATTTTTCTTTTAATATTGCAAAATTCTTATCAGAATTAAGATTAATAATTTTTAATTCAACTCTATATCCTTTTTTAATTCAATTATTGTATTGCTTTTTTAATATTTCAATAGCTTTATCATATGCTTTTATAATTGTTCTTTTTTTAATTACATCTTCACTATCAATTCTTCCATTTTTCACAATAATAATTGGTAATACTTTTAAAAAACTTCCTGCTATGTATTGTGTTTTTGTAATTCTTCCTCCTGCGTATAAGAAATCTAAAGTATCAGGAATTAAGAATGCATTCATTTTATCTTGCATAAAATCCATTTTTTTGATAATATAATCCATTTTTATATTATCGTTTTCCATTCATTCTTTAATTTGTTTAAAAGAATGATAAATTCAAGGGGTAATAAAATTTGAATCATAAACAAAAACCTTTCCTTTATATTTTTCTTCATCAATTAATACTTTAGCCATTGAATTCATAGAAGAAAGATGTTTAGAAATAGTAATTATTAATAGTTGATCTACCTTTTTAAGTGCTTTATCAATTTCTTCTTCTAATTCTCCTAATTTTGCCGTAGATGTTTGAACTTTTGTTTTAAGATTCATATTTCTTAATAAAAAATTATTATCTATATTTATTCCCGATTTATATTCTTTTCCATCTAAATTTATAATGAGAGAAATATAATAAAATCCCATTTCTTCTGCTTCTTTTTTAGTTAATCCTGTAGACGAATCTATTAGTAAACCTTTTTTCATTTTTCTCCTTAAATTTTAATATCACAAAAATAAGTTAATCCAAAAGCATTTGGACCCATATGAACTGTTTGTTCTGGTGAAATATGTCTTTCAAAAATAATTTCATTTTCTTTTAATTCGAAAATATTTTTTACAAGATTTGTTAGTATTTTTCTTGATTTTGTATTTTCTTCGCCTAAGATTACGATTTTATATTTTATTCCCTTTTTATTTAATTCTTCGACTTTTCCTTTTACAATATGAATCATTTTTATTGCTGCTTTTTTTATTGAAAAGGCTTTTTCTACATTATTTGGATCAATTTCTCCATCTTTTACTACCAAAATTGGATGAATATTTAATATATTAGCTGCTGTATATTGTCTTTTGGTGATTCTTCCACCTTTGTAAAATCAATATATATCACCAGGTGATAAAATTCCTACCATTTTATCTTTTTGGTTATCTAATATTTCATATATTTTTTCAATATTTTGAATTTTGCTAACAAGTTTTTTTAGAGAATTGTAATAAAATTTTGTTCAAGGAGCAGAAAATTGAGATTTATAAATATAAATTCTTCCTTTAAATTCATTTTTATATTCATCAATAATAACTCTTGCATTATTTTGTGTAGAAGAAAATTTTTCAGAAATTCCAATAAATATTAATTTTTCATATTTTTCTAATCCTTTTTTAAAAGAATTATAAATATCCTGCAATTCTGGTGAAGCTGTTTTTATTTCAATATTTCTATCTTTCATTTTTTCGACAATTTTTTCGGAATCAATATCAACTCCCGCTTTATATTTTGTTCCATTAATTTCAATAATTAACGGAACAAAAAAATTTCCATCATTTTCTACTTTTTCCTTTGAATATCCACATGATGAATCAAATACAAGTCCAATTTTTTTCATTTTAAATTAAAAATAATATATTTATATTTCCTTTATTTTTGTATTAATTATTAACAAAATTATATAATTTAATCAATTAAATAGGAAAATAAAAAGAAATTTTTAGAAAGTTATTATAAATAATATTAAAATGGAAAAATTAAAAGAGCTTTTATTGATTCCGGGAATTTCCGGGTATGAAAATAAGGTGATTGAATTTTTAAAAAAAGAATTCAGTAATTTAAAATATAAATATACAAGAGATAATTTAGGATCTATTATTTTTACAAAAGATAATAGTAATAAAGATAGTAATCTAAAAAGAATTGTAATTGATGCTCATATTGATGAAGTTGGATTTTTAATTACTGAGCTTAATGAAAATGGAACTGTTGTTATTGAAAGTGTGGGCGGGTTAAATTTAAAATTAATGCAGGGACAAGTTTTTGAAGTTTGAGATACAAATTTTGAAAATTATAATCTTGCAATTTTAACTTTTCCTAATCAACAAGAAAAAGATTTAGATTTAACAAAAGCAATTTTAGATTTAGGATTTAGATCAAAAAAGGACTTATTAAGTAATAATATAAAAATTGGATCTTCAGTTACTTTTCCAAGTTTTTATCAAGAAAATAAAGATTCTATTTTAAGTAAAAGCATTGATAATAGATTAGGTGCTTTTATTGCTTTAAATTTAGCAAAAAAATTAAATGAAAGGGATCTAAATTTTAATATAAATTTTGTTTTTTCAGTTCAAGAAGAAGTTGGTCTTAGAGGTTCAAGAACTGCCGTTTATGATTTAAATCCTGATTTAGTAATTGTAGTTGATATATCTCCTTCATATGAATTAGAAGGCAAAGATTCTCCCTATGGATTATTAGGACAAGGAACAATGTTAAGACATAAAGATGTTTATACAATTTATAAAAAAGATGTTGTTATTTTTTTAAGAAATTTATTTAATGAAAGTAAAATAAAATATCAAAATTATTTTTCTTTTGGTGGAACTAATGCAGGAATAATTCAATTAATAAAAGATGGTATTTTAGTAATACCGTTTGGCCTTGTTGCTAGAAATATTCATACTTCATTAGCTATTGTAGATAAAAAAGATTTAGAAGAAACAGAAAAAGGATTAGAAATTTTAATCAATAAAATTGATCAAAATTTAAAAACAAAAGGAATTTTATTAAATTAATTTTTATAAAGATTTTTTTAATAATGTAAAATATCTTAAAGACTATGATACAAAATTTTTTCACAAATATTATAAATTTTTTAAATACTAAATATACAGATACTCAAATGTTAGGGGCAGATCTTGATCGAACTCAAGATATTTTAATAATAATTTTAATTGCTTTTGCTGCAGCAGCAATTCTTCTTTTAATTATAGGTTTTTTTTATTTAATTTCAATTTTAAGAAGAACAAATGTAGTAATGAAAAAAGTGGATTATTTAATGGAAGATATTACATATAAATCTGAATCATTAAATGTTACTGTAGAAACATTAAATAAATTATCTAATTATTTATTATTATTTGATTCAAGCTCAAAAACGGGAATTAAATCATTAATTAAATTATTTTCTGAAAACCGAAATTATTTCTATTCTTTTGCTGATAAATTACGTGAAAATATTGATAAAAAAATTTCAGAGGGAAAATCAAAAGTAAAAAAAGCATCTCCCAAAGTTAAAGAAAAAGTTGATAAATTAAAAAAGGTAATTAATGATTATGAATTAAAAAAAGAAAATTCTCAAAATGTGAAACCTAATCTTAAAAAAGAATCAGAAATTAAAACAAAGGAAATAAAGGTTAGCAAAAAATAATGATTAAAGATTTAACAATATTTTCGCTAGGTTTTATATCTGGATTTTTAGTTTCCTCTTATAACGAAGAAACAAAAGAAGTAATTGAATATCTTTTTGATAAAGGTAAAAAATACTATGAGGATTTAAAAAATATAATTTACGAATCAATTAAAAATATTGAAGAATTAGATTCTGATTGAATTAAATTAAATTATGATAAAATAGTAATTTTTTTAAAAGATAAATTGAAAGAAATGAATGAATTATCATCTTTTAATAATAAAATAGAATACGCAACACAAGAAATATCTAATTTATTTGAAAATAAAGAATCTTTAAAAAAAATAAAAAAAACAATTAATTCTACAAAAAATATATTTCCAAAAAAATAAAATAAAACTGGAGAAATTTAATGAATAAATTAATAGATGATTTGAAATGAAGAAATCTTTTCAAAGAATTAATAATTGAAAAAGACATCAGTAAAATCTTTTTTTTAAAAAATAAAAAATTTTATTTAGGAATAGACCCAACAGCAGATTCTTTACATATTGGACATTTTTTAACAATAAATTTAGCAAATTTAATATATAAAAATACTGATTTAACTCCTATTTTTGTTCTTGGTGGGTTTACTGCACAAATTGGTGACCCTTCTGGAAAAAAATCTGAGAGAAAATTAATTGATCAAAAAACTATTGCAAATAATTGTAATAAAATCAAAAAACAATTAGAAACATTATGCAAAAATTTAAATATTAATGATTATCAAATATTTGATAATTTTGATATTTATAAAAATTTAACATTAACAGATTTCTTTAAAAAATATGGAAAATCAATTAATATTTCAAAAATGTTATCAAGAGAAGTTGTTAAAAGTAGATTAGATGTTGGTATTTCTTATACAGAATTTTCTTATCAAATTTTTCAAGCAATTGATTTTTTATATCTTTTTGAAAATAAAGATGTATTAATTCAATTAGGGGGATCTGATCAATTAGGAAATATTTTAACTGGAATTGAATTTATTAAAAAAATAAAAGGAAGAGATTTATTAATAGGAGGGATTACAGTTCCTTTACTAACAGATGAAAATGGAAATAAAATTGGAAAAACTGAGGGCAATCCGCTTTGAATTACAAAAGAAAAATTATCTCCATATTTTATTTATCAATACTTATATAATCTTTCTGATCCTTTTGCAAAAAAATTGTTATTACAATTAACTTCAATTACAAAAGAACAATTTTTAAAATTAGAAAAAATTCATCTTTCAGAAAAAAAAGATCGAATATTACAAAAAGAGCTTATCAAGAGATTATTTTTTGTTTTTTATGGAAATAATCAAGAATATGAAAAATTTTCTAATATTTCAAAATATTTATTTGCAGAGCAATATCAAAGTATAGATGAAAAAATTTTATTAGATATTTTTAAAAATATTGATAATTTTAAATATGATTTCAAAGAAGATCTATTTACACAATTAAAAAAACATAATTTTATTTCATCAAAAAGAGAATTTAATCAATATTTAAAAGACAAAGCCATTAAAATTGATCAAAAATTAATTATAGAAAGAGATTTTAAATTAAATAAAAATGATTTTTTAAAAAGAAATATAATTATTTTATCTTTAGGAAAAAAGAAAAAAATATTTATTAAAATTAATTAATTTTAATAAATCAATAATATTTTTTATAATTTTTTTAATTGTAAGGGGTAATTAATATTTGTTAAATATTATGAAAGATGTTTTTTATTATAAAAAAAATGGTTTAAGTTTTTTATTTGCAAAAAAAATAAATGAAAATTGAGATAAAAATAAAAAAATTCTTTATTTGCATCTAAATTATAATTTGAGTTTTAATAGCATTGCACAAGAATTTGGATTAACAAAAGAAAGAATTAGACAAATTTTACTTGAGTTTGTTAGTGCTTTTTCAAAAGATGAGAAAATTAAGTTTTTTAATAATTTTTATGTAAAGAGAAAAAAATTTAGATATATTTCAAAATTATTTAATCAAGAATTAAGATTATATAAGGAAAAATTAGAAAATGAATTGGAAGAGATAATTTATAGATATGAATATAATGATAATTATTTTAAGGTAGTAGATAAAAAAGAAATTTTGAAAACAAATTTAAAATATTTTTTAAAATTAAATAATTATTTTTCATTAAAATTATCTGAGTTTAACAATAAATTTATCTTTCTTTCTTGAAAGAGATTTGAATTTAAAGATTTTATTACTAGAAAAGACAAAGTTGATATTATTGCAAAAGCATATTTTAAACCTTATGTAAAATATAAAATTGATGAAATAATTTCAATTTATAAAATCTATTTTCCAAAATTAACAAAAAGAGCAATTGAAGGAATGCTTTTTAATTACAATGAAATATTTTCTCTTTCTGCTGGTAAGTATATGATTTCTTATTATAAAGACAAAAAAGAATATTTATATTTTACAAAAATAGCTGATTTAATTTACAATCAAATAAATGATTATTTTAATAACAACAATAATATAATTTGTGATATTTCAAAATTTGAAAAAGACTACAATTTTAAATATCCATTTTTAAATGAACATCATTATTATTTTTTTGCTAAAAAATATTCGGAAAAATTCAATCAAAAATTTGATTCTTTTAGATCACCTATTATTTTTAAAAAAGAGCAGAAGGAAAATATTTTAGGAAAAGATATTCAATTATTATTTAAGAAACAAATTTTCTCTTTATTAAAGGAAGAAGACTTATATGAAAAATGAATTGAACGAGATCAATTTTTAAAAATTATCAATCAAAAATACGGAATTAAAGATTATTATTTTCTTCAAAAAATGCATTTATTTAACGTAAATAAAATTTCAGGAAATAAAAATCAAAAAGGAAAAATCATGTTTTTAAAAGATTCTTAATTTTTCTTTTTATTTTTTCTAATTTCAATTTTATCATCAATTATAAAATCATAAAGAGTAATTTTATCTAGATCAATTTTTCTATTATTTTTACTAATATTTAGTTTTATCAAAGTATTTTTATATTTATTTTTATTTGATATTTCTAAAAGCAAATTTCTTAATTCATTTTCATTTATATATCCATCATTTAAAATTTCATCAAAAAGAATTTCATTTTGATAACTATAATTGTTTGAAATAATATATTTGTCAACTATTGATTCAAAATTTTCTCCTATATAATTTTTTTTATCAGTAGCAGAAAAATATTCTGATTGAAATATTTTTTCATAAAAATAAGGTATTTTAATAATATTTTTATTTTTTGCAAAATATTCTACAAGAGGTTTCAAATTATTTTTTTGTATTGCTACAAATAATTCTTTAAAATAAGGTATTTTTTTGTTAATTATTTCTTTAAAATTGTCATGTAGAATTTGATATTTTCAATTAATTATTGGATCTTCAATTTCACCAAATAAAAATGATCTAAGATTTAAATTTGATTGTTCTTTATTTTTTTTATTTAAAATAAAATTAAAAAATTTTTCTTGATATATTTGTTCAATTTTTGTTAAATCTTCAATTAAAATCATATAATTTATTTCTTCATTTTTAATTTCGATACTAAAGGCTTTTATTAATTTAGAAAGATCTGAATCTGTTTCCATTTTATATTTTTTAAATATATTTTTTCTTAAATATAATTGTGCAATGTTTTCAATTATTGGTTTTAATTCATTTTTAAACACATTATCAATTGAGATAATAAAATTATCTTTTAATAATTTATCAAATAAAATTTTTTCAGTCGCCTTATTTTTTAAATCTGATAAAGTCTCTCTTAATTGAACTGAATTTAGTATATTTTTATTTTTAAAATGATTGTAAAGAATTTTAAATAATTTTCAATCAACTTCATTTTTATAAAGATTATAAACAACAATTATTGTATCTAATGATAAATTTGTTTCTTTTGTATTTGTTTTATTGTATTCAATATAAAATTCAATTATTTTTTTTAATTCTAATATTGAAATTCTTAAGTTATAATTATTTTTTTCAATATAATAAGCAATTATTTGATTACTTAAATTTTTTCTTAATGGATTAGCTTCTTCTTTTTTGATTAAAGATTTATTTAATTCATTTCTGATAATTTTAATATTTTCAATTTCGCTTCTTTCTGTATTTATTACATAATTAATATATTTTAAATCTTCATTAAACAATTTATCATCAGAACTTGTCTCAATTATTATTATTTTTCTATAATCGATATTTATTAAATTTAAAAAATTTTTTGTGAATTTATTTTGTTTACTTTTTTCTTTAAATTCAGAAATAAAACGATAAACAGCTGTTTCAACATCTCTACTTTCTTTTGATGTTCGATTTATTTCATCAAATATATATACTGTTTTCTTATTAAAAAATAAAGGAATAATTGGTAATACAAAAATAATAAGAATTGCAGAAAGAAAAATTCATAAAGCTGTTAAAGATTGACTTTGATCTAAAATAATAAGAATAAACGAAAACGAAATTCAAATTAGAGCAATTAGATAGTAAAGATTACGAATTTCAGAGATAAAAAAAGTTAATTTACCTCGATATCCAAAAATATCTTTTTCAAATGAAGAATAATTAAAATTTCTTTGTTCAAAAGATTTACAATCAATTTTCTTAATTTTTGATTTTTTCATATCTAATTTTTCTAAAAGATAATTTAAATAATAAGTTTTTCCGCTACCCTTTTTTCCTGCAAAATTTATTATTATTGGTTTATTATTGCTAAAATTTCTTTGTTCTCTTTTTATTTTTTCACTTATAAAATCAACTTCTGCAACTAACTCTTTTGATTTGTAATCATTCCGATAATTCATAATAATAAGTATTATATATCAATAAAAAAAATTCCCGTAATTACGAGAATTTTAAAATTTTCTTTATTTATATTTATTTGGATATTTCTTTTTCATTTCAGAAATAAATTTATTTTTTTGCAAATGATGATATTTTTGATAAAGTTCTTTTGCTTCTTTTATTTCATTTTCAGCAAATTTTATATCTTCAAATCCTAATATTTCAACTTTTTTATTTTGCAAATTTTTATAATTCTCAAAGAAATCTTTAAATTCTAATAAAATATTTTTATTTAGGTCACTTAGTTTATTTATATTATCGAATCTTGGATCAACATCTACTACTGTAATTATTTTAGTATCAGTTTCTCCATTATCAATCATTTTAATTGCTCCTATAACTCTTACAGGGACAATACTAGTTGGTAAGAATTTTTGATCAGATATTACAAGTGCATCTAATGGATCTCCATCTCAATCTAATGTTTTATCAAAATAACCATAGTTTGCAGGATAATTCATTGCCCCATATAGTATTCGATCAACTTTTAAACGACCATTTTCTATTTCATATTTAATTTTTGAATTTTTTGATATTTCTATTACTATATCTGTCTTCATATAATAATTATTATATTATTAATTTATAATTAATTTAAAGATTTTGAGAATTAAGAAATGGATAATAATATTAAGATTTTTCGAGAAATAACAACAGCAGGAATATTTCTTTCTCTAGTTTTCCTATTTATTATTATTCAAATTCCAATTCCAGCTACTTTTTTTAAATTAGATTTTTCAATTTCTATTTTGCTTTTATCATTAAAATATACAAAATTAATTTATTCTTATTTAATTGCTACAATTGCTCCCTTTATTTTATTTTTTGTTGGAGGAGAAATAATAGGGATTTTATTTCTTGTTTTTTTAAATTTAATTACAATTACTTTTCATATAATTTTTGAAAAAAAAATATTTAAATTATCAAATAATAAAAAATTTTTAATTTTTAATTATATTTTACTTGTTGGATTAATTATAATAATTATTAGTTTTATTAATTTATTTATATTTACTCCAGCTTATTATAATTTTGATTACGAATTCATTTTTGATAATTTTTGATATTTTTTTGCAATTACTTTTTCATTTAATCTTTTTAAAATATCTTTAAATTATATTTTTTATTTACTTTTATTAAACAATTTTGTTGATTTCAAATAAAATATAAATAGTAAAGGATTTAATATTGATTAAATGAAAATTTTAGTTATTTCTGATGTTCATGGAAATATAAAATTAATGGATAAAATAATAGCAGAAAATAATGATGTTGATTTTAAAATATTTTGTGGAGATTTACAAGAAAAAGATAAAAGTATTTTGAAAAAAAATTTTGATTATTATGTAACAGGTAATTCAGATTATTTTCACTTAGATGAAATAAAAGAATTAAATTTAGATGGTATTAAAATATTATTAACTCATGGACATTTATTTGAAAGTTTTTGAGCAAAGATAAATTTTGATAAATTATATAAACTAGGTGATCTTTTAAAAGTTAAAATTATTCTTCATGGACATGATCATATAAATGCTATTGAAGAAAAAAATGGAATAATTCGTTTCAATCCAGGTTCAATAACTTATCCTCGCGGAAGCAATAAAGCAAGTTACGGAATAATTGAAATTAAAAATGGTAAGATAGAAAAAATGGAGCATCATTATATTTAATTTTCTCTTTTTTTAAATAAATAAATTAATGTATAATTTATTTTGATAGTTGCCCGCGTAGCTCAGCAGGATAGAGCACGTGCCTTCTAAGCATGGGGTCGGAGGTTCGAATCCTCTCGTGGGCGCCATTTTTTTTATTAATAAAATTTTGAAAAAAGATTTAAAAATGATTAAAAATAATTATTATAAAGAAATAATTTCTAATATTGAAAATTTTATTAATAAAAAAGAGTATGCTAAGGCTTCTAAAATAATTGAAGAAGAATTAAAAATGCCTTATATTCCTTTTGATGTAGAAAAAAAAATTAATTTATTGAAAAATAATATTGATTTTTTTTTAATTAAAAAAAATCTTAAAAAAGATATTTCTTTTAATTTATATATAAAAAATTTGTTTTCAAATAAGTATAATTTTTTTGAGAAAATTGAAATTATTGAATCGCTTGATTATTTTGATTTAAAAAGTGAAATATTAGTAATAAAAAATATTCTTTTAAATCAAAAATTAAATGATTTACTTAAATTTAAATTATTATTAATTCTTAAAAAACAAGAAATTAATATAATAATCAATATATTATTAAATAGTGGTAAAAAAGAAAGTTTTGATTTAAAAAGAATTATTAATTTTTATGAAAGTAAGGAATTTGCAAAGGATTCAATAGAAATAGAAAATTATTTATTTAAAGATCCAATGTTAAAAAATCTTAGTTTTTCAATTCTTGAAATGATTTATCTTTTGAATTTTAAAAATAATAAAATGATAATAAAAAATAGTAGTTACTATTTACATTCAATTTATCTTACATCAATTTTTTTTAAAGATAATGATTTAAAAAATGCAATCAAGAAAATAATAAATAATTATGATTTCTTTATTTTTCAGATAAAAAATTTTTTATATGACTTAGATTTAAAAAAATAATATAAACATTTGATATTGTATAATATAAAAAGTAAAAGTATTTTAACATCTTTCAAAAGACGAGGAGAAAAAAATGAAAAAAATAGACGTAGATATAAATAAAAAAAACATAGATTTAAAGTTAATTTTAAACGGAGAAGATTGAACAAATATTTTAAAAAAAATTAATAAAGATCTAATTTCAAATTTAGAATTGAAAGGTTTTCGAAAAGGAAAAGTTCCTGTTGAGATTGCTAAAAAACACATTAAAAAAGATCAAATATGAAATGAAGCAGTAGATGAAATTGTTAATAATAGTTATGATGAAATTATTAATGAATTTAAAAAGCATAATGTTATTTCTGGACCAAAATTAGAAGTTGAAAAAATTTCTGATGATGAAGTGGAAATACATTTTAAAGGTATTTTATATCCAAAAATTAAATTAGGGAATTTTGATAATTTAAAAATTGAGTATAAAGAAGAAAAAGTTACTAATAAAGATATAGAAAATGAAATTTCTAAAATGGGTGAATTTTTAATAGATAAAAAAGAAATAAAAGATAAAAATTATAAAATTCAAAATGATGATATAGTTGTAATTGATTTTGTAGGAAAAGTTGATGAAAAAGAATTTGAAGGGGGAACAGCAAGTGGTTTTGAATTAAAAATAGGTTCTAATTCTTTTATTGATAATTTTGAAAATCAATTGATTGGTGCTAAAATTGGTGATAGTATAGAAATTAAAGTTAGATTTCCAAAAACATATCCTGTAAAAAATTTATCAGATAAAAATGCTGTTTTTGGTGTTAAAATTAATAAAGTGTTTCATGAAGAGAAAATATCAAATGAAAAATTAGTTGATAAATTACAAAAAATGGGTATTAAATCTATTGAAGAATTTCATCAAAAAATAGAAAAAATATTAAGTGAAAAAAATATTCAACAAGCAAATGATAATTTTTTAAGTAATTTTTTATCAGAAATAAAAAAATTGGAGAAAACAGAAATAGAAGTTCCTTTTGAATTAATTGAACAAGAATTAAATAAAGAGTTTGAGGATTTTAAAAAACGTTTAATTGAACAAGGAATGAATTTAACAGATTATTTTAAAATGTTAGATACAAATGAAAATAACTTTAAAGAAAAAAACTTAAAACCAAATATTAAAATAAAAATTGAAAATAGTTTAATTTATTCTAAATTACTTGATGATTTTAAAATTGATGTTTCACAAAATGAACTATATCAGGAGTATAATAAAATTTCAAAAGACCAAAGCGTTAAGATTGAAGATGTAAAGAAACAAATTCCAGAAGAAACAATCAGAAGTTCTTTAATATATCAAAAATTAATAAATAAATTAATTAGTAAACTGAAATAAGGATTTTACAAAAATAAAAATTATGTCTTTAAATAAAAAATTACCATTAATAATTACTAAGGGGAATATTTTATTTCCTAATTTTGTTACAAGTTTAGGATTTAAAAAGGAATATTTATCAGAAGGTTTTATTAAAAATTTTCAAAAAAGTGATTTAAATGTAATTATTACATCTTCATATGAAGATTACAATCTTGATCAAGAAGAAGCAGAAGAAAATAATTCAAAAGAGAAAAAATTGAAAGTTTTAGAATATGGAACTTATGCTTCTGTTGGCAATATTGTCGAAAAAGAAGATACAATTAATATTTTTTTTAATGGACTTAAGCGTGTTAAAATTGTTGATTTTCAGGAAAAATCACCAGGTAATTTTTTGGCTGAATTTATTGATTTGAAAGATGTTAATATTGATTCAGAAAAATCAATTGATTTAAAAAACAAAATTCGTAATTTAATATTACAAAGAATGAATCAATTAAAATTAAAATCAGATAATATGGAGCCATTATTCCAAGCACCAACAGGTGCATTTTCTGATTCCATTGCAAATATTTTACATCTTACAATGGAAGAAAAATTTGAATTAATAAGTGAAAATAATGTTGAAAAAAGATTAGAAATATTATTAGATAATTTACAAACTTCATTACAAGTAAATGAAAATATTGCTCGTGACATTAATACAAGAGTAAGAGAAAAATTTACAAAACAACAAAAAGAATTTTATTTAAGAGAACAATTAAAAGCAATTAAAGAAGAGTTAGATGAAATGTCTGGTGAGGAAAATGATGTTAAAACTCTTAAAAAAAGAGCAGAGGAAAATCCATATCCTCAAAACATTAAGACCAAAATTTTAAAAGAAATAGGTAGGCTTGAAAATACACCAAGTTCAGCTCCTGAAGCAGGAATTATTCGAACATATTTAGATTGAATAATGAATGTTCCTTGATGACAAAAAGATAATGAGAAAATTGATATTTTAAAAGCAAAAAAAATTCTTGATGAAGATCATTATGGTCTTGAAGAACCTAAAAAAAGAATTATTGAATATCTTGCTGTAAAACAAAGTAATCCTAATTCTAAAGGGGCCATTGTATCATTAATAGGTCCTCCCGGAACAGGAAAAACTTCACTTTCAAAATCAATTGCAAGAGCATTAGATCGTAAATTTATTAAAATTTCTCTTGGTGGAATAAAAGATGAATCAGAAATAAGAGGACATCGCCGAACTTATATAGCTTCAATGCCAGGTAAAATTATTCAAGCAATGCGAAAAGCAGGAACAGCAAATCCTGTAATTTTACTTGATGAAATTGATAAAATGTCTTCTGATTTTAGGGGAGATCCAGCTTCTGCAATGCTTGAAGTTTTGGATTATGAACAAAATAATAAATTTCAAGATCATTATTTAGAAGAAGAATATGATTTATCTGATGTCTTTTTTATAGCAACAGCAAATTATGTTAGAGATATTCCTGAACCTCTCTATGATCGCTTAGAAAAAATTGAAATAACATCATATACAGAACTCGAAAAAGTGGAAATTGCAAAAAGATTTCTTGTTCCTCGTGTTATAAATGAAACAAATTTAAAATTTAAAAACTTTAAAATTGATGATGATATATTGAAATTTATTATTAGACATTATACAATGGAAGCAGGAGTAAGACAACTTCATAGAACACTTGAAAAAATTGCTCGTGGTATTTTGGTAATGAGTTTGGATGGAAAATTAAAAGGTTCAAGTGTTTATAAAATTAATAAAAAACACATTGAAAAATTATTAGGAAAAATTAAATTTGATTATACAAAAAAAGAAGATACTCCACAGATAGGAACAGTAAATGGTCTTGCTTGAACAGCTTATGGTGGAGATATTTTACCAATTGAAGTTACTCTTTTTCCTGGTAAAGGTAATTTAATATTAACAGGTCAAATTAAAGATGTAATGAAAGAATCTGCTTCTATTGCTTATTCTTATATTAAGGCAAATTATCAAAAATTTGGAATTGAAGCAGATCTTAAAGATAATAAAAATATTTTTAAAGATTTTGATGTTCATGTTCATTCTCCTGATGGTGCTACTCCAAAAGATGGACCATCTGCAGGAGTTACTTTTACAACATCACTAATTTCTGCGCTTCGAAAAATTCCTGTTTCTGAAAAAATAGGAATGACAGGGGAAATTACTTTAAGAGGAAAAATATTACCAATTGGTGGACTTAGAGAAAAATCAATTTCTGCTTATCGTTCTGGTTTAGAAGCAATTTATATCCCAAAAGAAAATTTAAGAGATGTTGACACATTACCAAAAGAAATTACAAAAAATTTAAAAATTATTCCTGTTGCAAATTTTGATGAACTTTATAAAAAATTAAGAAAAGATCATAGAATATAAAATTATAAATTATATATGAAAGATAAAAAAACAAAAGAAAAAAATATATATAATCCAATTAAATTTGAAGAAAAAATTTATTATTTTTGAAGAAAAAATAATTTTTTTTCTAATAAAAATATTGGAAAAAAGACTTTTTCAATAATTCTTCCTCCTCCTAATATAACAGGAGATTTACATTTGGGTCATGCTTGAGATTTATATTTTCCTGATCTTTTAATTAGATATAAAAAATTAAAGGGATATAATGCAATTTGATATCCAGGTACTGATCATGCTGGAATTGCAACACAAGCAAAAATTGAAAAATTAATATATGATGAAAAAAAGCAAAATCGTTTTGAAATTGGTAAAGAAAAATTTTTACAAGAAATTTGAAATTGAAAAAATAAATACGAAAAAAATATTTTTAATCAATGATATAAAATTGGTGTTTGTTTAAATTTTGATAAATATAAATTTACTTTAGACAAAGATATGAATGATCTTGTAATTGAAACTTTTATTAAATATTACAAAAAAGGATTAATTTATAAAGATCAAAAAATAATAAACTGAGATACAAAATTACAAACAGCAATTTCAGATATTGAAGTTGAAAGAAAAGATACAAAATCAAATCTTTATTATATTCGATATCCTTTTTTTTCAAAAGAAGAAAAATATTTAATTATTGCAACAACAAGACCGGAAACTATTTTTGGTGATACTGCTGTTTTTGTAAATCCAAATGATAAAAGATATCAAAAATTTATCGGAAAATATTTAATTAATCCTTTAACAAGAGAAAAATTAAAAATTTATGCAGATAATTATATTGATATAAATTTTGGAACAGGAGTAATGAAAGCTACTCCAGCACATGATTTTAACGATTATGATTTAGGAAAAAAATATAATTTAGACTTCATAAATATTTTGAATAAAGATGGTTCTTTGAATCAAAATTGTTTAAATTATTCCAATTTAGATCTTTATGAAGCAAGAGAAAAAATAGTTAAAAATTTAGATAAAAATAATTTACTTGAAAAAATTGATCAAAATTATATTAATAATATTTCTTATTCACAAAGATCTAATTCAATAATAGAACCATTAATTTCAAATCAATGATTTTTAAAATCTTCAATTCTTGCAAAAAATATTTTAAATTTTAAAAAAGATAACATTTATTTTTATCCTGAAAGATTTCTTAAAGATTATCAAAAAGCAATTAGCAATATGCAAGATTGATGTATTTCTCGTCAATTATGATGAGGACATCAAATTCCAGCATGATATTTTGAAGATAAAATAAAAGTTCAAAAAAATTCTCCAGGTAAAAATTGAATACAAGATAATGATGTTTTAGATACTTGATTTTCTTCTTCTTTGTTACCTATAATATTTAAAAATGAACAAATTATATCTAATTCTGAAAATAATAATTATTTATCTGATACTTTATTTACAGGAAGAGATATTCTTTTCTTTTGAGTTACAAGAATGATCTTTCAATCGATTGAAATTGAAGGCAAATATCCTTTTAAAAATATAATTATTCATGGATTAATACGAGATAAAAATGGTAAAAAAATGTCTAAATCTTTAAATAATGGAATTAATCCAATTGAGATTATTAATAAATGAGGTTCAGATTCTTTAAGATTTTCATTACTCGCAAATTCTACACCTGGAAATGATATTAATTTTAATGAAGAAAAAATTAATTTTTCTTGAGATATTAATAATAAATTATTTAATATAAATAATTTATTATTAATATTAATTAATCAAAAAAAAATATCACGCAAAAATATAATGGATTTAAATATATCTTCTTTAGATAATTATATTTTAGATAAATTTAAAAAATTATTAATATTAATTGAAAATAATATTGAAAAATATAATCTTACTATTATATTTAATAGTATCTATAAATTTTTGATTGAAGATTTTTCAAGTAATTATTTAGAATTATTAAAAGAAGTTAATTATGAAGATAAAATTGAAAATTTAGTTAATATTTATTTAGAAATTTTAATTTGTTTGCATCCTTTTATTCCATTTATTACTGAACATATATATCAATCATTAAAAAAATATATAAATATTAAAGAATCAATTTTATTAGAAAATTATCCTAATTTAAATGATATAAATAACTTGGAAATAGAATTTGATATTATTGAAAAAATTCTTACAATTTTAAAAATTTTAAGAAAAATAAAGTCAAATCAAAATTATAAAAAAAATGATGAAATATTTATTTTTAATAAAAATTTAAAAGAACAAGAAAAAATTAAAATTTTTGAATTTTTAGGTAAAAAATACAATTTTAAATTCTTAGATGAAAATTTAAAATTAAAATTTAATGATATTTATATTTCTAATAATTTTGGGGCAATATTTTATAAATTTAATAATAATAATTTAAAAACAATTGATAATTTAAAATTAAAAGCAAGAAATTATTTTAAATTTGAATATGAAAGAGCTAATAAACTTTTATTAAATAAAGGTTTTTTGCAAAAGGCAAAAAAAGAATTAATTGTAACAGAAACAATTAAAAGAGAAAAATATAAAAAACTTTTAAGTTTAATTGATATTTAAAATGAAATTTAATTTTGAAAATTTAAATCCAATAAGAATAGACAAATATTTAGCAAAAATACTAAAACAAAAATTAACAAGATCAAAAATAAATAATTTAATTAAAAACAATTTTTTATTTATTGATAATAAATTAGTTAATAAATCAAGTCATATAATAAAAGGTAACGGTTTAATAGATATTAATGATTCTTTTTTTGAAAAAAATAATCAAGAAAAATTAAATAAGTGAAATAATAAAAAATTAATTGATATAATTTTTGAAACAGATGATTATATTGTAATTAATAAACCATCTAACTTATCTGTTTATCCTGGAAATGGAAATAGTGATTATACATTAGTTAATATTCTTATTTCAATGGGAAAAGAATTATCAAATATTAATACAAAAAGACCAGGAATTGTTCATAGAATTGATAAAAATACTTCAGGATTAATTATAATTGCTAAAAATGATAAATTTAGTAATTATTTACAAAAACAATTTCAAGATCGAAAAATTTATAAAGAGTATTTAGCGATTATAAATGGTAATTTACAGGCAAAAAAAGGTATTGTTGATGCACCAATTGGAAGAAATATTAATAATAGAAAATTGATGACAGTAACTAATAAAAATAGTAAATATGCAATTACTGAATATGAAGTTATTGAAAGATTTTTGAATTATGATTATTTAAAAATAATTACAAAAACAGGAAGAACACATCAAATTCGTGTGCATATGCAGTATTTAAAAACACCAATTTTAAATGATTTTGATTATGGTAAAAAAATAAAAGAAAATAATTTAAATGGACAATTTTTACATGCTTCTAAGATTTGTTTTTATGATTATCAAAAAAATAGAAAATGCTTTTCAGCAAAATTACCTTCTTATTTTCAAGAACAACTAAATATTTTAAAAAGGAAAAAAAATGTCAAAAATTAGGATACTAGGTTTAGGGGGCCTAGACGAAAAAGCAAAAGATTTATATGTGTTAGAAATTGATTCTAAAATATTTATTTTAGATTCGGGGGTTTTTGAACCATTTTCTTCTCTTTTAGGAATAAATTATTTTATTCCTAAAATTGATTATTTAAAAGAAAATATTGATAAAGTAAAAGGAATTTTTTTATCTTCTCCTAATAGGAGTATGCTCGGAGCAATTCCACAAATTCTTAAATTGTTCCCAAAAATCAAAGTTTATGGTTCAAGTATTACAATTAAATCTTTAGATGTATTTTTTAAAGATAATTTTTATGTTAAAAAAGCACTTAAAAATGTAATAACAGAAAAAGATTCACTAAAAATAGATGACATATTAATAAGAGTTATTGATTTAAATGGTTCTTGTCCTGGAACTTTAGGTTATGTTTTTAATACAAAAGATGGAAATATTTTTTATCTCTCTTCTTATATTTTTGATTATATTGAAGAATATAAAATTTCAATTTTTGATCATATTAAAAAATATACAATTGAAAAAAATCTTTTACTAATATCTGATTCTTTAAATATGAATAGAAATTCATCAATTTATCCTCTTTATAAAATTTCTCGTTATATTGAAAAATATTTTGATGAAAAAAAGAGAATTTTTATAACTCTTTATGAAGATAATATTATAAATATTATTGAAATTATAAAATTGGCAAAAGAATATAATAGACAAATTTATATTTTTGATCTTGAATTTTTAGAATTGCTTAAAATTATGATTAAAGAGCAAAAAATTCCAAATTTTCCTTTCAAAAAAGCAATGGATTTAAAAAGTTCAACTTTACCAGAAGAAGTTCTGATAATTATATCGGGAACAAGATCTAATCTTTATCATCGAATTAAATCAAGTTTGATTGAAGATAATATTTATAACTTAGAAATTGAAAAAGAAGATATTTTTATTTTTGCCTGTGAACCGCAGCCTGGAAATGAAGCTATTTTTCAAAATATTACAAGTGAAGTTTCAAAAATAGATCCAAAGACTTTAATTCTTACAGAAAAAGACAAAATTTGAATTCATCCAACACAGTATGATTTAAAAAATTATGTTGGATTATTAAAACCAAAATTTATTATGCCTGTAAAAGGTTATTATAAAGAATTTATTGAAGCAAGAAATATTTTAAAATCAATAGGTTATAAAGATGATCAAGTAATTATTGCTGAAAATGGGGAGATTTATGAAATAAATGATGGTAATAATATGGGTATTTTGAGAAAAATAAAAGAAGTTGGAGAACAAGTTATAGAAGGGATGAATGATGAATTGATTGATAGTGAAATTATTAAGCAAAGACAAGAACTTGGTAAAGATGGATTATTAACTATTGGTTGTATTGTAAGTAAAGAACAAAAATACAAAGTAGTTTCAAATATGGATATTCAAATGCGTGGTCTTATTTACATTAAAAATCAAGAAAAATTAATGCAAAATTTAGAAAATGAGATTAAATTAATTATCGAGGAAAATCGCGAAGATTTTATCTTAAATAGAGTTCAATCTATAATGGTAAAAAGAATTAATAAAATTTTACGTTTATCAATTAAAAAAATTCCAACTATAATAATAAAGATTAAACAAATATAATTTTAATTATTGGAGTTAAATAAAGTAAAGAATGATTAAAAAAAATAAAAATAATAAAAATATATTTTCATCTGCTTGAAATAGTTTTTTGAATTGATTTAGTTTTTTTTCAAAAAACAATGATCAAAATGAGAATTTTTCTTTAGAGGATGAAAATTTTGCACAAAAATCTGAAAATAAAAATTTAGATTCAATAGATTTTAATTTATTGAAAGAAAATGCAAGACTTAATAAAGTAAAAAACAAAATTTTATCAGAAAAAAAAGGAGAAGATTTTGTTGATGAAAAATTTGAAGAACAATCAAATACTGCCCAATTTCTTTTTGAAAATATTTTTGAAGCAGAAAAATTAAAACAAAAATTAGAAGAATTAAATTTAGAGAAAAATATTGATATTAAATTAAATGATGATAATAAGAAGTCATATACATTGAAATTTGATGATTATTTTGAAATTTCTGAAAAAGATGATTCTAGTAATACATTTAAAGATTTTGAATATGAAGAAGAATTTGATTTAAAAGAAGATATGGAGGATCCAAAAAAAAGCGACCAAATTAATTTAAACGATAATGATCAAGAAAATGAAGATTCTTCATTTTTAAAAAAAAAAATTTAAAAGATAAATTTCCACTTTTTTTATTAAAGTCAGAAGATTCAAATAAAATAATAAATTATCAAGAATTAATTGGAAAATATAAAAGAAAAATAAATTATATTTTAAGAAACATAAATTTTCCGGGAGAAATTTTTGAAATAAATGAGTGTTCTACATTTATAACTTTTAATATTAAAATTTTTAAAAATTTTAATATTAATGATTTATATTTATTTAAAAGTCATTTCAATAATGATTTTTATAAAGTAAAATATCGCTTTGATATTAATGATATTAATAAAAAAAACTTATTATTAGAAATTAAAAATAATTATTATAATTTTCCTAATTTTAAAAATCTGATTATAAAATTAAAATCTGATTATATCAATGAAAAAATAATATTAGGAGAAAATTATAAGGGTCAAAAAATATATAAATCATTATCAAAATTATTCATAGTTGCACAACAGGAAGACAAAATTAATTTTGTAAATAATTTAATTACTACAATAGTTTTAACAAAAGATTATCAAGAAATTAAATTTAAAATTTTAAATAAAGAAGATTTTAAATTTGCTTATGATGATTCACTTCCCTATTTTGAAAAAAATAAGAATAATATTAATTATTCTTTACAAGAAATTATAAATATTTTTGAAACAAGAAATAATTTATTAAAGAAATATAATATAAGTAATTTTGATAAATATAATAAATCTATTGCAGATAAAGAAAAAAAAATAGAAAAAATAATATTAATTATTCCTGAAATTATAGATATATTAAATAATAATGATCCATTAATGATTAAAAAATTTGAAAAAATTATTGAATATGGCGAAAAATTTTTAATTTATCCAATTATATTAACAAATAAAATTGATGATAAAAATTTTAAAAATTTTAATTTGAATTTATTTAAAAAAGAACAAAAGATTTTATTTTCTGTAAATGATTTTTCAAAAAATTATATTTTTAAAGAAAAAGCAATTGATCAATTATTTTTAATTGGAGATTTCTTAATTTATAATGAAAATAAATTTATTCATTGTCAACAAACAAAAATTTCTGATCAAGAATTAAAATTAATTAATAATTATTTAAAAAATTTTTATAATTTTAAAAATAGAAAGAAAAAATTAAATAAAAATATGAAATTAGAAATTGAAGATGAAAATTCTTTAGAACAAAAAGATTTTTTAATTAAATCAGCAAAAATTATTTTATGTGAAAAAAAGGAAATTAATTTGCAAACAATTCAATCTTATATGGGAATAAATTATAATGAGGCCTACTTAATTTTAGATAATTTATTTAAATATAAAATTATTGAAAAAGAAAAAAATAATAATAATTTTTATAAATTAATTGATGAGGATATTTGTAATGAGATCAGAGATTTCTAAATCTGTAATTTTTAATTTAAGAGAGGAAATTGAAAAAAATGAAAAACCTATTTTTGTTTATTTTTTTGCTTCTTGATGTGGAGAATGTAAAATGTCTAGTTTAATTTTTGAAAGATTAAAGGAAAAATATGAAGGTAAAATTTTATTTTTTAATATTAATGTTGATCAAGAAAAATTATGAATTAGTAAAGAAAATAAATTTTTTCAGGTAGAAAAAGTTCCTACCTTTATGATTTTTAAAAATTTAAAAGAAATTGAAAGATATGTTAATTTTCAAACAATAAATTTTCATCAAAATAAAATTGAAAATTATTTAAATTCTTAGAATTTAAATATGAAATTATTATGGATAAAAATGTAAAAATAAAAGAATTAGATTTAACATTAGAAGAAAAAAATTTAATTTTTAATATTAATAAAAATTTAGAAAATTCTTTATACAATAATTTTTCTTTGCAAAATCAATTTTTCAAAAATTTTAATATTATTTCATATGATGAAAATAATGAAATTAATAAAAAATTACTTAATAATTTTGAAAATATTTTAAATTCTTCAAATTATTTTTATAAAGAATATCTTAATAAAAAAAATAATATTAATAATAAACAATTTGAATTTATATTGGAAGAAAATTCAATTTCAAAAGAAATTAATTCTTTTAATTTTAAATTAAATAATATAAGCAAATTATTTGTAGAAAAAGAAAAATCAGAATCTTTAAATTTTTTAAATAATATTAAATCTTATAATAATAAAGATTTAGAAAGCAAATTTATAAATCTTCATAATAAAAATTTAGATAAATTAAATTTTTTAGTAAAAGATAATAGTATTTTAAAAATAAAATCATTAGAAAATGATTTTAAATTAATAAAAAATATTAAAAATTTAAATTCTGATGTTAAAAAATTTAAAAAAAAACATAAATGATTTTGAATTGTCGTTATATTTTTAAATATAATGTTATTGGGTGTTTTTTTATGAATTTTAATAATAATAATATAGCAATAGATGGATATGCGGCAACAGGAAAATCAACTTTAGCCTTAGCTTTATCATTAGATTTAAAAATGAAATTTTTAAATACAGGAAAAATGTATCGTTTAGTTGCTATTTTTAATTTAAGAAACAATTATACAGAAGAAGAATTAGAAAAAAATTTAAGAAAACTTAAGTTTACATATAAAAATAATAAAGTGGATATAAAAAATTTTATTTATGACCAATTAGAATTGGAATCACAAGAAATTTCTGAATTATCTTCGCAATTATCAAAATTAAAATTTGTTCGAGATTATTTAACAAAAATACAAAGAAAAATTTTGAAAAAAGGAGGATTTATTGTTGAAGGTAGAGATATTGGAACAGTAGTTATTCCTAATGCTAAAATTAAATTTTTTCTTACTGTTAGTGATGAAGAAGGAGCTAAAAGGAGATTTAAAGAAATGGAAGAAAACTATAATAATTTAAAATATCAAGATATTTTGCAAAAAATTAAAGATCGTAATAAAGAAGATAAAACAAGAATTATTGCTCCTTTAATACCTGCAAAGGATGCTATAAAAATAGATACAACAAATAAAAATTACAATGAAGTTTTTAATTTAATCAAAAATAAAATATTGGAGATTAATAAAAATGTTTAAGATACCTAAAGTTGTAATTATTGGAAGACCAAATGTTGGTAAATCAACTCTTTTTAATAGATTAATTGGTAAAAAAATTTCAATTACATTTGATAAAGAAGGAGTTACAAGAGATCGAATATATCAAAAAAGTACTTGAATTGATAAAGAATTTTTAATAATAGACACTGGTGGTTATTCTAAAAATAATAATATATCTTTTCAAAATGATATAAATATTCAAATCCAAATTGCTTTAAAAGAAGCAGATTTAATTTTAATGGTTGTTTCTAAAAAAGAGGGTTTATTAAAAGAAGATCGTTTAATTGCAAAAGAAATTTTAAAATTGAAGAAAAAAGTTATTTTAGCAATTAATAAATCTGATAATTTATTAGAAATAAATAATGATATAAAAGATTTTTATTCACTTGGTATTAAAAAAATTTTTCCAATTTCTTCACTTCATGGAACAAATATTAATAATTTATTAGATGAAATAACAAAAAATTTAAATTTTTCAAATATAAAAGAAGAATCAAATTATTTAAAAATAGGGATAATTGGAAAACCAAATGTTGGTAAATCAACTTTATTAAATAAAATTTTAAAAAATGAAAGAATAATTGTTTCAAATAAACCAGGAACTACGCGGGATTTTATTGATACATTTATTGAAATTAAAGATAAAAAATATCAAATAACTGATACGGCGGGAATTAAAAAAAATAAGAAAGCTCTTGATCAAATTGAGTGATTATCAGAACTTAGATCAAATTTTGTGATAATGAATTCACAAATAATATTATTAGTAATTGATTATAAACAAGAAATTTCATTGATAGATCAAAAGTTATTATCAATTTTAAAAGATGAATATAAACCAACAATTTTATTAATAAATAAAACTGATCAATTTATTAATTCGGATTACGAAAATGTTAAATTAGAAATAAAAAATAAATTTAAATTTGCATCTTGAGTAAAAGTTGAATTTATTTCTGCGAAAACAGGAAAAAATTTAGATAATTTATTTGAAATAGTAAATCAAGTTTGAGAAAATAAAAATAAAAATATCAAAAAAAGTCATTTAAATCAATTTTTAAATGATATTCAAATGTTAAAAACTCCTCCTAGACATAATGGTATTTTGATAAAATTTGATTATATTACTTATTTTAATAAGAATTATCCAAATTTTATTATTTTCACAAATTATCCTCAATATATTCATTTTTCTTATAAAAGATTTATTGAAAACCAAATAAGGAAAATATTTAATTTTGAAGGAATTCCATTTAAAATAACTTTTAAAAGGAACGTAAAATAGATGAAAAATTTAAATAATACTAATAATATTAATAATGAATTAATAGAAAATAAAGATAAATTAAAAAAATTTAATTTTACAATTATTGGATCGGGGGCTTTTGGAACAGCAGTTGCAAATTTTCTTGTAGATAATAATAATGTAATTATTTATGGAATAGATAAAAAAGAGATAGACGATATTAAAATAAATCATAAAAATACAAAATATTTTGGATCAATAAAATTAAAAAATAAAATAGAGGCAACAAATAATATAAAAGAAGCTTTAAAAGAAGCGGATGCTATTTTACTTGCTATTCCTTCTCATATTTTTAAAATTGTTTTAAAAGAAAAGATTTTACCAAATATGAAAAAAGCAGCTTATTTTATTAATTTAGCAAAGGGATTTGATTATAAAGAAATTAAATTTTTAAATCAAATAATTGATGAAACAATTCCTAAAAATTTAAATTTAGGAACATTAAAATTATCCGGACCTTCTTTTGCAAAAGAACTTTTAAAAAAAGAACCAACAAAATTTGTTTTAGCTGCAAAAGATATTGAAATTGCAAAAAATTTAAAAAAATATTTTGAAACTAATTATATAAATATAATAATTTCTAATGAAATATATGGTGTTGAAATATTATCAGTAATTAAGAATCCTTTATCAATTTTATTAGGAATTGTTCAAGGGTTAGGATATAAAATGAATTCGAGAGCATATATTTTTTCAGAAGCATTAGAAGAAATGAAAAAAATTGTAAATTTATATAAATTAAATGAAAATATTATATTCTTGCCAGCAGGAGTTGGAGATTTATATCTTACAGGAAATTCAAAGAAATCAAGAAATTTTTCTGTAGGTTATAAAATAGGGAAAAATGATAAAGTAAATAAAAAGATTCTTAATTCATTCACTACAATTGAAGGATTGAGGTCAATTGAAATTATTTTTTTACTTGCAAAAAAAAATGGAATTGATTTAAAGTTATTTAATTTATTATATAATATAACATATAAAAATACTTCTCCTAGTAAAGCTATGGATGAGTTTTTTAAAGGAATAAATGAGCATTATGAATAATAAAAAAAATTTATTTGAAGAAATATCTAAAAATACCGGTTTAGCAAAAAAAGATGTTGAAGAAATTTTTAATTTAATTTTTATCAATGTTGAAAAAAAATTAAAATCAAGTGAAGAATTTTCAATTCCTCAGTTTGGTAAATTTAAAATAATTCAACGTAAAGCTAGACAAGGAAGAAATCCAAGAACAGGTGAAATGATTAAAATAGCTTCACAAAAAGTTATTGTTTTTAGACCTTCAAAAACTTTAAAAGATAAATTTAATAATTAAAAATTTTTTATTTAATAAAAAATTAAAATGTAAAAATTAAAAAATTTTTACATTTTTTCTTATTAATATCAATATAATTATATATATATAAAAATATTAGAGGCTAGGAGGCAAAGAGATGGAATTTTATATGTGATATTGAATATTATTTGGTTTAATAATATTTTTAATAATAATGCAAGTTGTAGTTGCAAGTAGATTTAAAAAAACTTTAGTTCATTATAGTTCTGTTCCCAATAAATCTAATAAAACAGGCGCAGAAATAGCACGAGAAATTCTTGCTAAAAATGGAATTTCAAATGTTACTGTTATTAAAGCAGGAAAAGAAGGCGTAGATCATTATGATCCAAGAAAAAATCATATTATGCTTTCTCCTAGTATTTATGATTCTAGTTCTATTGCAGCAGCATCTGTTGCAGCACACGAGGTTGGCCATGCAATCCAATGAGGAAAAAGAGAATTGGGAATTCGTTTTCGTGATACTTTAGCACAACCTATAGGAATAATTTCAAATATTGGTTCAGTTATGATGAACATTGGATTTACTTTATTAATTTTTGGATTAATATTTGGATCAAATTCAAGTTATGGAACTTTTGTATTTTGAATTTTAGTTCCTGGAGTTGTTGTTTATGGTGCAACTGCTTTATTTCAACTTGTAACTTTACCGATTGAATATAATGCATCATATAAAGCAAAAAAACAATTACAGACAATGGGATTTATAACAACAGAAGATGAAAGAATTGCAACAAAAAAAGTTCTTAATGCTGCAGCCTTAACTTATGTTATGGCCCTTATTACTACACTTGCAGTTTTTGCATTATATTTATTAAAATTATTAGCAATTATAGGAAGTAGACGTTAATTAAAAATTAAATGAAAGTTTAATAATTATGATTGATATTCGGAGTTTATTACAAGATAATTTAATAAATAAAGAAAGATTATTATTAAAAAAATATAAATTATTAGGTTTAAAAGAACAAGAAGTTTTACTTGTAATTTCAATTTTAAATTTTGATTTAAGTGAAAATATTTCTCTTAATAAAATAGCAAAAGGTTTAGATATATCAAAATCTGATGCTGATAATATTTTAACTTCATTGGTACAACAAAAATTAATTAAAATTGATTTAAAAGGAAGAGAAATTTCTTTTAATTTAAATAATTTGTGAGAAAGATTATTGAATCTTTATTATATTCCTAAAAATAATTCAACAAAAGAGGATAGGTATTATTGATTTATTAAAAGAATGAATTTCACTAATGTTACATCTATTAAAGTTAAGTTTGAAAATTGAATAGATCAAAATTTATGAGGAAAAATTATTGAGACAATAGATAAATTAGAAAAATTTAATTTTAATTTTTCTATTTCTTGAGAAGAATTTGAAAAAATAATAGAGGAAGATATTAAACCTCATAAAAAAGATATAAATCAAATATTGCATACTAATTGACTAACTGAGTAAAAGAAGGGATAAATTCATTTAAATTTGTTTTTTGACCAATTTTTTTAATCATTTGAATGTTTATACTTTTTTTATTATTGAATTCAATAAAGTTTAAATAGTCAAATATTTTTACAATTACTATAATGTTTTCTTCTTTTTTAATTCTAAATAAAATAAAAGATTCTCCCCCTAATTTCTTTATTTTTTGAAGTTGATTAATTTGATGTTGTTTTAATCTTCTTAATTCAAAACTATTTCCTGAAATGTCTTTTAATTCTAAAAGAATAAATTTTTTGTTTATTATTCCCGTAAAATCACAAAAAGCTTTTTGATAATAAACAATTTTCTCTTTCTTCTTAATTATTACTTTTTTTATTGGTGTTGGTGATTTAATGAAAAAACCATTTTCATTTTTATTAATTTCTTTTAATAATCTTTCAATTAACAATTCAAATTTTATATTTCTTATGTCTTCTTTGTTCATATAATTAAATTAAAATAAATTACCTTATTTTCTTATTTTTTATTTATTTTGTATAATTATATTGTTATCAACTGATCGCAGAGTATTTATTTAAATATTTTGAGGAAAGTCCATGCTAGCACTTACTGAGATGTAAGTAATGTTTGTGGAATAGGAAAAAATAACTATTCAAACAAGAGCAAACTTGTTATGGCAAATTTAAATCTAAGGTTTTTTAAATTATGATTTAAATTGTGGTGCCACAGAGACGAGCTTAAAAGAAATTTTAAGGTGAAACGAGGTAAACCCCACAAGCTAGAAACCTAAATTATGGTAAGGGAACCAAAATAGGGAAATCAACCGATTTTTGGAATTAATGATAATTCATTAGTTAGATAAATGGTCAGATAAACAAAATATGGCTTACGATAACAAAAAGCAAATTCTAAAAGCAGTTTAAACTGCTTTTTTTATTTTAATTTTTTATATAATAAAAATGTTATGTTTGCAATAATTTTTATAACTTTATTTTTTCTGATAATAATAGTATTAGTAATTGTTGCTGTTTTTGGATCAAAAAAAGATAAGCAAAAACAGCAAATTGATCTAATGAAAAAAAAGAAGGATGATAAAGTATCAAAAGAAAATTCAATTAAGGTAATTTTTAAACTCTATTTATTGGTAGATATCGTTTCAAAAGATCTTAAAAATTTTAAGCCTTCAATCGGAATAAAATCTATTGGTGATATTAATAATTCTGCTTTACAAGTTATAAAAAATTTATATAATTCTGAGGAAGTTAAAAAAATTTATTTAATTCCTGAAAGAGAAAATGAATTAAAACCAATACTTGAAGAATTAAAAAAGGTAAAACCAGCAAAATGAGAAGAACAAGCTTTTTTTTCTGTTAATGTAATAAGAAATAAAGCAGAATCCTTACTTCATAGTAATAAGAAAAATCAAAAATTATTTAAGGAAATAAAGCGTGAATTTAAATACTCCGAATAAATTAATAATTTTCAGATTTATTTTAACTTTAATTATTATTATAATTCTTTCTTTTGTTCCTCTTTCATTAACAAACAATTTTTCTTTTTCAATAGGTTCAGATATTTATGTTAGTTGATTAAATGTGATTGCTCTTATTTTATTTATAATCGCATCATTTACTGATTATTTGGATGGATATCTTGCAAGAAAAAATAATCAAATTACTAATTTTGGTAAATTTTTTGATCCCCTTGCTGATAAAGTTTTAATAAATTCAGTACTGGTATTTTTCGCTGCTTTTGAATATATTCCTATTTGAATCGTTGTTATTTTTATAATTAGAGATATTATGGTTGATGGATTAAGAATGAATTTATCAACAAAAGGAAAAGTTCTTTCCGCAGATAAATTTGGAAAACTAAAAACTTTTTTTCAAATGATTGGAATAATTGTTTTATTTATAATTCATTCTCAACCTACAAGTAATTATTGAGGTTATAATTATGATAGTTATTATGCATTTTCATTAATTCCAATTTTAATTGCACTTTATTTTTCAATTTATTCAGGAATTAAATATTATTATAATAATATTCAGGAGTTATTCTAATGGAAAATGAAAATAAAAAAAATCAATTGAAAATAGAAAATAATAACAAAAAGGATAATAATGGTAAAAGAATTATTACAGAAAAAGAAAGAAAAGAAAGAAAAAAATTTATATTATGAGGATTATTATTTATTATAATATTGACTTTTCTTCTTACAACAATTAGTGAATTAATTCTTCTACTATAAATTAAAATCAGATGAAATTAAATGAAAAAACAATAAAAGAAATAATAAAAAAATTATTAAAACAAAAATTAACAATTTCTTTTGCAGAATCAATCACTGGTGGTAGTGCTGCTTTTAGTTTTGTTTCATTCTCTGGAGCAAGTAATTATTTTAATTCTTCTATTGTTGCTTATACTAATCAACAGAAAAATAAATTATTAAATGTAAATCCAGATACTTTATTTAAATACGGACCAGTTTCAAAAGAAGTAGCAAATGAAATGGCAGTTAATTTAAAATTAAAAACAACTTCTAATATTTGTATTTCATTTACAGGAAATGCAGGACCAATTATTCCTGAAAATGAAGAATTTGGATTAACTTATATTACAATCATAATTGATGATAATTTATATAATTTTAAATTTATCTCAAATAAAAAAGAAAGATCAGAGATAATTATAGATACACTTAATTTTGCTTTTTTAAATTTAAATAATAAATTAAAATAAGAAAAATTTATTTAATTTTATAAATTTAACATAGTATGAAAAATATCAATCAAAATGAAATAAATTCTTTATTTAAGGAAATAGAAAAAGAATTTGGTAAAGGATCAATTTTAAATTTAGATAAATCAAACAATTATGATATTCTAACAATTTCAACTGGATCTTATTTATTAGATGAGGCCATTGGGGTTGGTGGTTATCCTAAAGGAAGAATAATTGAAATTTATGGTCCAGAATCATCAGGAAAAACAACACTTGCATTACTTGCGATAGCAGAGGCACAAAAAGAAAAAGGAAAATATGCTGCTTTTATTGATGCTGAACATTCTCTTGATGTAAGTTATGCAAGCAAACTTGGTGTTAATCTTGAAAAAATTGCAATATCTCAACCAGATTCAGGAGAGCAAGGACTTGAAATTGCGGAAAAATTGATTGCATCAGGACTTATAAATATTTTAATAATTGATAGTGTTGCTGCTCTTACACCAATTGCAGAAATAGAAGGATCAATGGAAGAAGTTACTATTGGAGCACAAGCAAGATTAATGTCTAAATCTTTAAGGAAATTATCTGGTCTTATAAATAAAAATGAAACAGTTGTTATTTTTATAAATCAAATAAGAGAAAAAGTTGGTAATTTTTATGGAAATAAAGAAATAACTCCTGGTGGAAAAGCTTTAAAATTTTTTTCAACAATTCGTTTTAATATTAGAATGATTGAAAAAATAAAAGATAAAAATAATTTTATTGGTCAAGTAACAAATGTAAAAATAATTAAAAATAAAGTTTCTTCTCCTTATAAAGAAGCAAAAATTAACATTTATTATAATAAGGGAATTGATAAAAATCGAGAAATATTAAATTTGGCTTTAAAAAGAAATATTTTGAATCTTAAAGGATCTTGAGTTTATTATAAAAATGAAAAAATAGCCCAAGGAAAAGATTTAGCTTTAGAAATACTAATTAAAGAAAATAAAATGGAATCCTTATTAAAAGAAATTTTTAATAAGGATTAATCATTTAATTTAATTTTATAATATTAATTGATATGAAAATTTTAATAATAGGCGATATATTTGGCCAAATTGGAAAAAAAATAATTAAAGATCATTTATCAGATTATAAAAAGAAATTAAAAACGGATGTAATAATTGCTAACGGCGAAAATGTTTCAATCGGCGGTAAATCTCTTGTAAAAAAAGATTATAAATTTTTAATGGATTGTGGAGTTGATTATTTTACAATGGGTAATCATACATTTCATAATAAAGAAATTAATGATTATATTGATAATATAAATAATCTTGTAAGACCAGCGAATTATAAAAATAAAGTTAAAGGTCGAGGCTATTTAACTTTTGAAATTAAAAATAAAAAAATATTGCTAATGAATTTATTGGGAGTAAATTTTATTAACATACCTGTCAATAATCCTTTTTTAATTGCAGATGAAATTTTAAATGATAATTTTTATGATATTTCAATTTTAGATTTTCATGCTGAAACAACATCAGAAAAAAAAGTTTTATCAAATTATTTAAAAGACAAGGTTAATATTTTTTATGGAACACATACACATATTCAAACATCTGATCTTGCGATATTAGATAATAAAATGGTTTATATTACTGATGTGGGAATGACAGGAATAAGGGATTCTGCAATTGGTGTAAGATTTGAAGAAGTGACAAAATTTCTTAAAAATGGAACAAAAGAAAAATTCAAGGAAGCAACAAAAGGTTTAAAAATTTTTAATGCAATTTTTATAGAGATTGATGATAAAACAAACAAGCCAATTATAGTAAAAAGAATTTCTGATATTTTTTAATATTTTAGATAATATTTTTTTATTTAATGTATAATGAGAATGCGAGTTTTTTAAGTTAGTATTTTTTAATTTCTCTATTTTATTAATAAATAAAATAAATTTAAAAAAAATTAATTTTTTGTAATAAATTTGCTATAATAATAGTTGCCGTTAACTCGGTAATTATTGTAAAATAATTCTTTGAAAACTAAATAGAACCAGCAATTTTTGAGAGTTTGATCCTGGCTCAGGATTAACGCTGGCGGCATGCCTAATACATGCAAGTCGAACGAAATTTCTTTTATTAGAAATTTAGTGGCGAACGGGTGAGTAATGTATGTTTAATCTGCCTCAAAGAGGAGAATAACTATTGGAAACGATAGCTAATACTCCATAGCGTAATATAAGGCATCTTATATTGCCTAAAGGTGCGTTTGCATCGCTTTGAGATGAGAACATATCACATTAGCTAGTTGGTAGGGTAAAAGCCTACCAAGGCAACGATGTGTAGCCGGACTGAGAGGTTGAACGGCCACAATGGGACTGAGACACGGCCCATACTCCTACGGGAGGCAGCAGTAGGGAATTTTTCACAATGGACGAAAGTCTGATGAAGCAATGCCGCGTGAAGGAAGACAGTTTTCGGATTGTAAACTTCTGTTATGAGGGAAGAATAGTTAAGATAGGAAATGATTTTAATTTGACGGTACCTTGTTAGAAAGTCACGGCAAACTATGTGCCAGCAGCCGCGGTAATACATAGGTGGCGAGCGTTATCCGGATTTATTGGGCGTAAAGAGTGCACAGGTGGTTTATTAAGTCAGTTGTTAAAGATCGAAGCTTAACTTCGATTCGCATCTGAAACTAGTAAGCTAGAATACAGGTGGGGGCAATGGAATTCCATGTGTAGCGGTGGAATGCATAAATATGTGGAGGAACACCAGTGGCGAAGGCGGTTGCCTGAACTGTAATTGACACTTAAGCACGAAAGCGTGGGGAGCAAATAGGATTAGATACCCTAGTAGTCCACGCCGTAAACGATCTAGACTAGTTGTTGCCATTAAAGGCAGTAACGCAGCTAACGCATTAAGTCTAGCGCCTGGGTAGTATGCACGCAAGTGTGAAACTCAAAGGAATTGACGGGGACCCGCACAAGTGGTGGAGCATGTGGTTTAATTCGATGATACGCGAAGAACCTTACCTACGTTTGACATACTTGGCAAATCCATAGAGATATGGAGGAGGTTAACCAATGTACAGGTGGTGCATGGTTGTCGTCAGCTCGTGTCGTGAGATGTTCGGTTAAGTCCGGTAACGAGCGCAACCCCTTTCTTATGTTACTAACAATTAAAGTTGAGGACTCATGAGATACTGCCTGGGTAACCAGGAGGAAGGTGGGGATGACGTCAAATCATCATGCCCCTTATACGTAGGGCTACACACGTGCTACAATGGCTATTACAAAGGGTTGCCAAGCCGCAAGGTGGAGCTAATCCCAAAAAGATAGTCTCAGTTCGGATTGAAGTCTGCAATTTGACTTTATGAAGCTGGAATCACTAGTAATCGCAGGTCAGCAATACTGCGGTGAATGCGTTCTCGGGTCTTGTACACACCGCCCGTCAAACCACGAAAGTCGGTAATACCTAAAACCGTTGTTCTAACCCATTTTTTTGGGAGGAAGGCGTCTAGGGTAGGATTGATGATTGGGGTTAAGTCGTAACAAGGTACCCCTACCGGAAGGTGGGGGTGGATCACCTCCTTTCTATGGATATAGAAATACAAAACTTTTTTTAACAATTAGGTTCTATTTAGTTTTGAGAGGATTATTAATCGTCTCAAATATTAGCTCTTTGAAAACTATATAATTTGTCAAATATTAATTAAAATAAGATTTTAATTAGGATATTCTAAATATAAAATATTAAGCGCAAAAGAAGCATTCATGTTTTTTAATAATAATTAAGTTATTAAGGGCATATGGTGGATGACTTGGGAATAGGAGCCGAAGAAGGACGTGGTTACCTGCGATAAGCCTTGGAGAGTTGGAAATTAACGTTGATCCAGGGATTTCCGAATGGGGAAACCCACCAAAATAATTGGTATCTTAGAAGTGAATACATAGCTTTTAAGAAGGGAACCTAGGGAATTGAAACATCTTATTACCTAGAGGAAAAGAAAGAGAATTCGATTTTGTTAGTAGCGGCGAGCGAAAACAAATAAGCCCAAACTATCATTACTTTTTGTAAAGATAGGGTTGTAGGACTAGCTATATAGAAGTTACAAATTGTTTTTATAGAGGAAATAGTTGGAAAACTATACCACAGAGGGTTAAAGTCCCGTACTTGAAATGAAAACGACTTCTTGCTTGATCCTGAGTAGGACGGAGCACGTGAAACTCTGTTTGAATCTACCCAGACCACTGGGTAAGGCTAAATACTACCTATTCACCGATAGTGAACCAGTACCGTGAGGGAAAGTTGAAAAGAACCCCGGGAGGGGAGTGAAATAGATCTTGAAACCATATTGCCTACAAAAAGTCAAAGCGGGTTAATCCGTGATGGCGTGCCTTTTGCAGAATGAGCCGGCGAGTTACAATTACATGCAAGGTTAAGTTTAATCGGAGCCGTAGGGAAACCGAGTCTTAATAGGGCGTATAGTATGTGATTGTAGACCCGAAACCAGGTGATCTATCCATGAGCAGGATGAAGTAAAGGTAAAACTTTATGGAGGTCCGAACCAGTAAACGTTGTAAAGTTTTTGGATGACTTGTGGATAGCGGTGAAATTCCAAACGAACCTGGATATAGCTGGTTCTCTCCGAAATAGCTTTAGGGCTAGCGTCGTGGTTAAGCATAATGAGGGTAGAGCACTGATTATACGATGGCCTCATCTCGAGGTACTGAATATAGCCAAACTCCGAATATCATTATTGTATACACGGCAGTCAGTCTATGGGTGATAACGTCCATAGGCGCGAGGGAAACAACCCAGACCATCAATTAAGGTCCCAAAATTTATGCTAAGTGGGAAAGGAAGTGTAAATCCTATAACAGCTTGTATGTTGGCTTAGAAGCAGCCATCATTTAAAGAGTGCGTAACAGCTCACAAGTCAAGGATTTATGTGCCGAAGATTTAACGGGGCTAAAGCATAATACCGAAATTATGGATTTTTTTATTATTTTTATAATAAAAAAATGGTAGGAGAGCGTTCTATATTGGGGTGAAGTTAGACCGTGAGGACTAATGGACTATATAGAAGTGAGAATGCCGGCGTGAGTACCGATTGAAGGTGAGAATCCTTCACGCCGAATGCGCAAGGTTTCCTGGGGAAGGTTCGTCCACCCAGGGTTAGTCGGGATCTAAGGCGAGGCCGAAAGGCGTAGTCGATGACCAACAGGTTGATATTCCTGTACTATGATATAAAGGGATGGAGTGACGGAGAAGGTTAGGTAATGCAAGTCATTGGTTGTACTTGTTTAAGCAATAAGGTGGTTGAATAGGCAAATCCGTTCAACATAACATTGAGTTGTTACAAGGAGTGAAATCATTTATGAGATTAGCGAAGTTACTGATATCACGCTTCCAAGAAAAGCTTCTACTGTTAATTTATATCATACCCGTACCGATAACCAACACTGGTGCGCGAGGAGAATATCCTAAGGCGAGCGAGAGAACCGGAGCCAAGGAACTCGGCAAAATAACCCCGTAAGTTAGCAATAAGGGGTACCAATTTTATTGGTCGCAGTTAAGAGGTCCAGCCAACTGTTTATCAAAAACACAGCTCTCTGCTAAAGCGTAAGCTGAAGTATAGGGGGTGACGCCTGCCCGGTGCTGGAAGGTTAAGTGGAGATGTTAGTTTCTTTTTTGAAACGAAGCTTTGAAATGAAGCCCCAGTGAACGGCGGCTGTAACTATAACGGTCCTAAGGTAGCGAAATTCCTTGTCAGGTAAGTTCTGACCCGCACGAATGGTGTAATGATCTGGACGCTGTCTCGGCTTCGGGCTCGGTGAAATCTTAGTCCCTGTGAAAATGCAGGGTAGACGCAGTAAGACAATAAGACCCCGTGAAGCTTTACTACAACTTCGTATTGAATTTTGGTGTGAGATGTACAGGATAGGTGGGAGTTGATGATTTATTAACGCTAGTTATTAATGAAACACCCTTGGGATACCACCCTTTTTACATTGAGATTCTAACTTGCAACCATTATCTGGTTGGAGGACAGTGCGTGGCGGGTAGTTTGACTGGGGCGGTCGCCTCCTAAAAAGTAACGGAGGCGCGCAAAGTTACACTCAATACGGTCGGAAATCGTATGTAGAGCGCAAAAGTATAAGTGTGATTGACTGTGAGACTTACAAGTCGAACAGGGTCGAAAGACGGTTTTAGTGATCCGCTGGTTCTGTGTGGAAAGGCCAGCGCTCAACGGATAAAAGTTACTCCGGGGATAACAGGCTTATCTCCCCCAAGAGTTCACATCGACGGGGAGGTTTGGCACCTCGATGTCGGCTCGTCTCATCCTGGAGCTGTAGTTGGTTCCAAGGGTTGGGCTGTTCGCCCATTAAAGAGGCACGCGAGCTGGGTTCAGAACGTCGTGAGACAGTTTGGTCCATATCTACTGTGTCCGCAGGATATTTGAGGAGAGTTTCCCCTAGTACGAGAGGACCGGGGTGAACATACCACTGGTGTTCCAGTTGTCTTGCCAAAGGCATTGCTGGGTAGCTATGTATGGAATCGATAAATACTGAAAGCATCTAAGTATGAAGCGAACTCCAAGATAAGATATCCCACTCCTTTTAAGGAGGTAAGTTTCCTTATAGACTATGAGGTTGATAGGTTGGATGTGTAAGTGCAGTAATGTATTTAGCTAACCAATACTAATAAAACGAGGACTTAATTATTTTAAGCTTAAATTTATATTTCCTAACTTTAACTTATTTTAATTTTTATCGATAATTATATAGTTTTGAGAGTGCTAGTATTCTCTTTATCTCATCGAGAATTATGATTGTAAAATATTTTATAATTATAATTGTCGGTGGCGATAATACTAAGGAAACACCTGATACCATTCCGAACTCAGAAGTTAAGCTTAGAGATGCCGAAGGTAGTCGCAAGGCGAGAATAGGAAACTGCCGACTTAATCAAGAAATTGATCTAAGTTAAAAGTACCATATATTAATATATGGTACTTTTTCTTTTTACAAAATTTAATTACAAAAAATATATAATAAATTTAATTAAAATTATTAAAAAAAGGGATTATTGTGGGTACATTTTTAATTATTATATTAATTTTTTCTTTAGTTTTATTTTTTGTTTTTTTCATAATATATAGTATAAAAAAAAGCAATGAAGAATATGAAAAAAAGCATTTGAAACAAGCGCAAATTAATTATGAAGTTAAATTTAATAATAATTTTAAACATTCAAAAGATAGTTTTTTATACTTAGCAAATCAAACAGAAGAAATAACTAAAACTTGAGATAATGTAAAAGATACAAAAAATCAACGAAAATTAGAACAATCAAGTGGAATATATGCTATTTATGTTAATACAGAAGATATAAAGGAAATAATTCCTATATATGTAGGTCAAGCAAGAGACATATTTAAAAGATGAAAACAACACCAAAATCAAATTGAAAAAATAATTAAAGAAAATTCTAATACAAGAACATATAAAAAAATAGTTCATTATTTAAATGTTCATAATCTAAAAATTCAAGATTTAAATTTTTGTGTTTTAGAAAAGTGTAATGAAATTGAACTTAATGAAAGAGAAATGTTTTATATAAATCTATATAATAGTGATATTTATGGATTCAACCAGACAAAAGGTAATAAGAATTATTTTTAAAATTATATAATTTCATTAATAAAAGTTTCAAAAATAAAAAGATGAATAAGAGTAATTATGAAAAATACGAAGAAATTAGATATATTAAATGGGAAAAATATTAATTTTAATAAGGATAAGAAAGATTTAAAAGAAGATGATAATAATTTTTGGAAAAAATTTTTTAAAAAGAAATTTATAATTATTTATACTTTAATTTTTATAATGATAATTATTATTATTTCATTATTATTAACACTTACAAATAAAAATAAAACCAATTTAAATTCATTTTATGAATATGGATCAGATTGTTCTTATATTACTAATTATTCAGAAGAATATGTTGGTTATGGAAGAATAGGATTAGAAATATGTTTTGAACTTGATCCTGAATATGTAGCAAATGATTATATTTCTATATATGAAATACCAAACAATCCTAATCAAGAAGAAATTTATATAAAAGATTATCCTTTAGAATATACAATCTATGATGATGGATTATATCCTAATGGTTTATATAATACTTATCAATATGTTCCATACAATATGAGTGATCATAATAAAAATTATTCTATACAAGTTGATATTAATGATAAAGAAACAGGAGATTATGTTTCAACAATAGAAATTGAAAAATTGACTTTATATAATAATCGTAAGCCGAATGGGTTTTCAATTAAAAATGTAAAAGATTATGGAGATTGTTATATGGAATATGAAATTTTTTATCCAGAAGGTAGCGGAAGAATAGAAGAAGTTTATCTTGAAGATGAATTAGGAAATATTTTAAGTACAAGTAAACCAATAACATCAGATTTTTTTCATTATGATTATCATGGAATTTTATATTTACCACCAAATTACACTTCTTCTGCACAAAATTATAAGATTTATGCAAAATATAGTCATAATATTACTCCATATGGAAAAATAGAACAAGAATATCAAATTTTACTTGATGATCAAATTACAGTTCTTCCTTTTGATTATAATTAAAAATATTACTATGTATTTATGATTTTAATTATTAAATGATATTTACTTCAAATTTTCAATTATTTTCAATATCCTTTTTCACTTTAATTGCTATTTTATTTGTATGTAAGAAATCATTTTTTTCTAAATATTTATTGATATCATTATTTTTCAAATTAAAAGTTTTACTTATTCATTGTATAAAAGTAAGATTAATATCTCTTGGATGAAATCCAAAAGCACTAAAATATTTCTCGGCAATATCAACTATTTTAGATCATGAACTTATTTCAATTGAATTAAAATTTAAATCATAGATACCTTTTATTTCTACATCATCTTCATCATAAATTTTTCCGATTAATTGCTCAATAATATCATTCATTGTAATTATACCAATTGGGATTTTATGATTACTATTTTCTGTTACTATTACCATACCCGTTCTTTTTATTTTTAAAAGATCAAATAAACTATCAATTTTTGTTTTTTTAGTAGCAAAAATGGGTTTAAAAATAGACTTTTTAAAATTATTATGATAATTAGATGGATCATTTCCTTGATAAATAAAAAAGAATTTTATATTAAATATTCCCACTATTTCATTATTTTTATCTATTACAGGAAGTCTTGAGTAACTATTTTTTGAAATTATTTTTAATAGATCATCTAATAAAATATTATTTTTAATATATACAGTAGATTCAAAATTATGCATAATACTGTATGCATATTTTCTATCAAAAGCAAGAGAATTAATTATAAATTCATTTTCATTTGGATTTATAATCTTTTTCTTTTTGCTTTCATTTATTACTTCTTCTAGTTCATCTTCATTTTTAATAATAATATCTTCTTTCTCTTTTATGATCTTTGCAATTAAAAAAGTAATTGGATAAAGTATTTTATAAATAATTAATAATAATAAAGATAATTTCATCGCACCTTTTTCTGGATTTTTTTTAGCAAGTAATTTAGGTAATATTTCCCCAAAAGAGATTAAAAATAAAGCCATTAAAATTGAAGAAATAAGTAACCCTATGTATCCAAAAATTTCATTAAATAAAGCAGCTGCAATTGTAGTTGATAATATATTCATAATATTATCTGTAATAATTATGCTAGTAGATGTTTTATTATAATGTTCTCTTAAATATAAGATTCTATTTGCTTTTTTAATTTCCTTTTTATTTTCTGAAGTTTTTGTTATTGTTTTTATTCTGATTTTATTTAAATTAGCAAGTGCTATTTCTCCATAAGAAAAAATAAAACTTGCTCCAATAAGTAATACTAAAACTATAAATAGTATTATATATGTAAAATTTTGCATGAATTATATTATATCTCTTAAAGATATAATATAAAACAATAATTAATGATATTTATTTCGTATTTATTAAAATTGTATAATTTATTTATTATGAATATTTCAAGTGAGATAAAAAATCTAGAAGAACTAGCGATGATAAAATTATCTAATCAGGAAAAGAAAAAATTTATTGAAGATTTATCAGTTTTTAAAAAATCTTTAATTGCTTTTGAGGAAATTATTGATTTTAATAAAAAATTTGCAAATAGAGAGTTTATTAATGAAATTAATGTAAGTGATCTAAGAGATGATATTGAAGAAAATTTATCAGAAGAAGATTTAAAAATTTTATATGAAAATTCAAAAAATTTTAAGAGTAATTTGTTTGTAATTAAAAAGAAAGATTAAAATGAAAAGTATTTTTGATGAAGAAAATTGAAAAAAAATAAATTTTTTAAATTATGCAAAAGAAATTAATAAAAAATTTTTAAAAGAAGGACCTATTCTATTTGTTTTTGATTTTAATAATTTTGAAATATCAAAAAAAGGTAAATTAAGTAATATCCCTTTTGCAATTAAAGATAATTATTCAATTAAAAATGTTAATACAACAGCCGGAACAATTTTACTTGATAATTTTAGACCTGTTAATTTTTCTACAGTTTTTAAAAAATTATTATCAGAAGGTTCAATTCCTTTATTCAAAGCAAATCTTGATGAACTTGCAATGGGTTGATCGGGAATGACATCACATTATAAAGGAGTTAATAATCCTTTTGATAAAAATCTAATTATTGGAGGATCTTCTTCAGGTTCTGCATATCTAGTTGCAAAAGATATTGTTCCTTTTTCATTAGGTTCTGATACTGGTGATTCTGTGCGTAAACCTGCCGTTTATGGAAATGTAATTGGATTTAAACCAACTTGAGGTCTTGTTTCTAGATATGGTTTATTTGATTTTGCTCCTAGTTGAGATACTGTTGGATGGTTTACAAAAACAATTGAACAATCAGCATTACTTTTAGATATTTTAAAAGGATATGATTCAAAAGATCAAACAAGTAAGAAAATAGATCAAAAATTTTCCTACTTTAAAAATTTAGATAAAGATAAAAAAAATCTTATAGTTGGTTATTTTCCTGAAATATTAAATGAAATTAAAAATCAAAAAATAAAAGAAACTTATATTTTATTTTTAAATAAATATAAGCAGAAAGGTTATAAACTTAAAAATTTAAAAGCCAATTTTGAATTGTTATCACTTATTTCAATTGTTTATGATGTTGTATCTTCTACTGAAGCTTTATCATGTAATTCTAATTTACAAGGATTTTTATTTGGTAATGGATACGATCAAAATAAAAACTATTTAGATGCAATTAAAAAAGCACGTGGAGATAATTTTGTTTATGAAGTTAAAAAAAGATTTTTATTTGCTGCATATTCAATTTCAAAACATGAAAAAATTTATAATCAAGCAAGAAGAATAAGACATTTAATAAATAAAGAGTTGGATAAAATTTTTGAACAAGTTGATGCCTTAGTTCTTCCTGCAGTAATGGATTTTGCGCCCAATAAAAAAACAGCACAGCAAAATAGAATAAAAAATTCACGAACATTAGCAGATAATTTTTTAACTTTATTTAATAGTAATGGTTCTCCATCTTTGAGTTTTCCAATTACAAATGAAAAATCTGAATCTGTTTTTATAAATATTGCAACAAAACCTAATGATGATTTGAATTGCTTTAGAATAGCAAAAATTTTTGAAAGATTAAAAGATGAAAAATAATTTTATTATTGATGATAATTATATTATCACTTTTGGTGTTGAAATCCACGCCCAATTAAAAACAAAAACAAAAGCATTTTCTCCTTCCAAAAACGATTTAAATGCAAAAGAAAATACAAATATTAATGCAATAGATTTAGGTTATCCAGGTGAAAAACCATTAGTTAATAAAAAAATGATTGAATTTGGTTATCGAATTGCAAAAGTTTTAAATACAAAAATAGCAAAGCAAATTTCTTTTGATCGGAAAAATTATCATTATCCTGATCTAGCAAAAGGATTTCAAATTACACAATATTATCAACCTATTGGTGTAAAAGGAAAATTTACAATTATTGATCAAAAAGGAAATAAAAAAGATATTGTTATATCTGATGTTCATTTAGAAGAAGATACTGCAAAAAAAATTGATTTAAATAACGGTTTTGTTGGATATGACTTTAATCGTGCCGGAATCCCTCTTATTGAAATTGTTAGTGATCATAAAAATTTTAAAACAATTGAGGATGTTTTAAATTATGTAAAACAAATTGCAAATCAATTAATTTTTATTGAAGTTAATGATGGAAAATTATTTAAGGGTTCTTTTAGAGTTGATGTAAATATTTCTATTCGTAATAAGAATGATAAAAAATTAGGAACAAGAGTTGAATTAAAGAATTTAAATTCTTTTAATAATATAAAATTAGCTCTCGAAACAGAAATAAGTGATCAAATTGTAAAAATTAAAAATGGAGAAAAAGTTTTAAAAGTTACAAAAAAATTTGATGAAAAAAGTGGGAAAACAATTTTTATTAGAAAAAAAACATCACTAAAAGAATATAATTATATTCCTGAATATAATATTCCAATTATTAATTTAGATAAGAAATCACTAGATAAATTTGATCAATTTAAAATTATTGATACACAATTATTAAGAAAGAAATTTATTGATAAAAAATATTTGGAAAACGAAATAGATTTTATATTATCTTCACCAAAGATATATAATCTTTATCAAGATTTATTAAATTCTAAAATTGATGAAAAAAAAATTTTATCATTTCTTACAACAAATTTACAAGGACAATTTAATTTATTAAAAATAGATCCTTTAGAATTTAAATTAGAATCAAAAATTATTTCGCAAATTTTGAAATTACATATCGAAAATAAAATCACAACAACAAAATTAAATCAGTTTATTAATAATTTATTTTTAAATAAAGATATTACAAAAGAGTTATTTTTTTTTCAAAAGCAAATTCAATTTTCTGAAAAAGAATTAGAAAAATTAATTGTAGATATCATTAATAACAATCAAGAATTAGCTGATCAATATACTAATCGTCCCGAAAGGGTTGAAAAATTTATAATTGGTCAATTAATGAAAATATCAAAAGGAAAGGCCAATCCAAAATTAGCAACAAAATTAATTAAGGATTATTTTTTAAAAAATGAGTAGTTTAAAATATAAAATAATTGGATTATTGTTATTTATAATAGTAATTTTTATTTTTGTTTGAGAATGAGGATGAACAATTTCTTTATTTTTTGCTTTAGTTTTAATTTATGTTCTTTTTTCTAAAAAGGGAGGATCAATTTTCGATGCTTTTAAAATGTTTAAAGCAGAACAAAAGGAATTAAAAATAGAACAAAAAGAAGAAGATCAAGAACAACTTATTCAAACTTCATTGAACGATTTTAAACCAAAAAAGGGAGCTAAAATAGCAGTTGCTCTTTCAGGAGGGGTAGACTCTGCTACATCTGCTTATCTTTTAAAAAAAGAAGGATATGAATTAAAAGCATTCTTTATGGTTAATTGAGATTCTGCAATAAATTCTGAACTTAATTATATTCTTACAGATGATGAAGTTTGTCAACAAACAAAAGATTATTTAGATGCTAAAAAAGTTGCTGATTTTTTAGGAATAGAGCTTATAAGAATAAATTTTATTAAACAATATTGAGATTTAGTTTTTCAAAAATTTCTTAAAGAAATTAAAATGGGGATTACTCCTAATCCTGATATTTTTTGTAATAAATATATAAAATTTAAAGAATTTACTGATTATATTTTCAAAAATTATCCAGAATTAGAATATGTTTCAACCGGTCATTATGCATCAATAAAGACAAAAGATGATGATTATTTTTTAGGACAAGCAATCGATGAATTTAAAGATCAAACTTATTTTCTTTCAGAAATTGATAAAAAAATATTAAATAAAATTTATTTTCCACTTGCTAATTTAAAAAAAAGTGAAGTAAGAAAAATTGCAATAAAAGCAAATTTACCAACAGCAACAAAAAAGGATTCAACAGGAATATGTTTCATAGGGAAAAGAAATTTTCCTGATTTTATTGCTAATTATTTAAAAGACAAACCAGGAAAAATTATTGATCAAAAAACAAACAAAGTTATAGGAAAACATCGGGGAGTTTTATTTTATACATTGGGACAAAGAAGGGGACTTAATTTAAGCGGAAATAAAGAACCTTATTTTGTGAGTAAAAAAGATGTTAAAAAAAATATATTATATGTAGCAACAGAAAAAAATCCAGAATTTCTATATTCAAATTATATTGAAACAGAAAATTTTAATTTATTAGCACCATTAGAATTATTAAAAGATTTTGTTTGAATTAAAACAAGACATTCTGAAATTCAATATGAAGCAGAAATATTAAATGTTAAAAATACAAAAAATAAATTGAAAATTACTATTAAAACAAAGGAAGATATTAAAGCGGTTACTCCAGGACAAGAAGTTGTAATTTATAAACACAAATTATGTCTTGGAGGAGGGCAAATAACTAAAAATGAATTTAAAATTTAAAAATATTATCTATCCTCTTTCAATCTTTTTATTAACTTTCTTTTTTTATTTTTTCTTTATTTTATTTGTTTCATTACCATTTTCAAGTCTTACTATTTTAGATTTAAATATTGCTCAATCTTGAATTTTTTGACTTTCTTTTTTCATTTTATATTCTTTTTTAATTTTTACAATTTTATATTTTGATTCAAAGAAAAATGAAAGTAAAGATTATTCGATATATTTTAAGTTAGTTTTTGTATTTATATTTATAAATGCTTTCTTAGCTTTGCTTCCAATGCTTATTTTTATAAGTCTTACAAATTATGAAAAAGGAGTTTTTAATAATACTATTTGAATTTCTTTTATTATATTTATATATTTTTTAATTATTTGATTTTCTTTAGTTTTTTATTTTAATTTAATTATTTCAATAGGTTTAAAAGAAGATAAAATATTGCAAATAATAAATCATAATATTTGATTTTTTATTTTCCATAATTTATCTTTTAATAAAAAAGATAAATATTTATATGAAATCAAATTTAAAAAGGCAAATATAGTTTTTGGTTGTTATTTTATTGATGAAATAAAAAAAATTAACAAAATTCAATTTTCTGATCAAGTTAAATTTTTAAAAAAAGAACAAAGCGATGAAAAAATATATGATTTATTTAATGATATTTCAGATCAAAAAATTGAGAATCAAAAAGAAGAAATAAGAAGTATTGAATCTGATCAAATTGCAAAAATTAGTATTGATTATTTAAAAGAAAATCAAAGTAATTATTTTATATATTTGAATAATAATTTTGAAAATTTAATTACACAAGGTAAAGTTCCAGAAAAAGTTATAATTATTAATGAAAAAAATTTTCTAAATCAATTTAGAAGACTTTTAAAAAAGGTAAAAAAATAAATGTTTAATAATATTGAAGTTATTTTTATAGATCTTGATAAAACACTTACAACAAGAAAAAAGAAATATGATGTTTCTTTAGATAATAGATTACAAATCAAAAATTTACAAAAAAGAAAAATATGAACAGTAATTGCAACAGGTAGATCAAGAGAAGATATTGTAAGAATTTGAAATCAAATTCATCTTAATAAATATTCTGATTTTGTAATATATTCAAATGGAGCAATAATTGAAAATTTTGATCGAAAAATTATTATTCATCAAAAAAAAATATCTTTTTCAGATATTTTAATTTTTTTAAAATATCTTAGAGAAAATCATCCAAATTGAATTTTTAGGTTTGCAGATTCTAGTTATTTTTATTCTTTTAGCAAAAAAACATATAAACAAAAAATTTTTTCAAAATTAATTAATGATTTTGAATTGAGAAAATTTTCTTTAGATGAATTTAATAAATTTAAAAATTTTGAAACTTCAAAAATTGGAATTATAGGGTCACTTAGCAAAAAAAGATCAAAAAAAATTATTGATGAACTAGAAGAAAAATTTCCACAATTTAAAATTGTAATTTCAGGATTTGGAATTTATATTGAGTTAACTGCAGAGGGAGTAACAAAGGGATCTGCAGCAATAGTCCTTGCTGACTATTTAAAATTTAATTTAAATAATTCAATTGCAATCGGTGATTCTTTAAATGATAAATCTCTTTTTGAAATAGTTGGTTATCCAGTTGCGATGAAAAATTCTAATAAAGAACTTTTAAAAATAGCAAAATTTACAACAAAAACAGCGAAAAAAAACGGTGTTGCAAAAGTTATTAATGATATAAATATTTAATTTTAGGAGTTATACTATGTTTGAAAAATTACAAAAATTGCTAAAAAATTCATATTCACCATATTCAAATTTTAAAGTAGCAGCAATTATTAAAACAAAAAATGGAAAAGAATATAAGGGTGTAAATATTGAATCCGCCGCTTTTTCAAATACAATTTGTGCAGAAAGAAATGCAATTTTTAATGCAATTACAGAGGGAGTAATATGAGGAGATATTAGAGAAATTCATTTATTATCAAAATCAAACAATAATAGTAATGAATTCACTACTCCTTGTGGTAGTTGTAGACAAGTAATAAATGAATCTTCTAACAATAAAGCAATTGTTTATATTTATAACTTTAAAAAGGAAATAAAAAAATTTACAATTAATCAATTATTACCTTATAGTTTTAAATCAAAAGATTTTTAATTAGTAATTTGTATTTTGTCTTACAAAATTTATTTCATTTTTTAATTGATAAGAATCAAATATTTTTTCAATTTTAAAATTATAAATAATTCCTATTTCAAGAACTTTTATAATAATTTCTTTTAGGATTTTCTTATCTTTATTTTTCTGTAATATTGTAATTAAATTTATTATTTCAAGAAAAATTAATTCAATTTTTTTATTTTCTGTTGAAATTTCTAATTTTCAATCATTATAATTAAGATTATTTGCAATTGAAATTAAAAAATGAATTATATCAACAAACTCATCTAAAATAATTTCATCTGCACTTTTTTCTTTTTTTGATCAATATTTAAAAAATTTTAATTCATTTGCAAATTCTCCCAATTCTACAAAAAGAGCAATAATTTTTTTATCAAAAATTTCTTCATTTTCTTCTAAATTATTTCTTTCAAGAATATATTTATCTAATATTTTTTGTTTTTCAGAAATATTTCTAAGATCGATCTTCATTTTCATAATTTAATAATATCATTAATAATTTTTTAAATTATTAAAGTTTATTTTTTAATTTAAAATTGATAAAATCTATTTATTAAAGTTAAAGGAAATATTTGTAAAAAATTGAAAGCAAATTCAAATTTATATCTTTATTATGGTCCGATGTTTTCGGGAAAGTCAAAAAAATTAATTGAAGTTTATAATTCACTTAAGGAAAAAAAGATTATTTTCAAACCAAAAATTGATACTAGGGGGAAAAATTTTGTAATTTCCCGGGATGGAGGTAAGGTTGAGGCAATTCCTTTAAAAAATATTAAAGAGGTTTATAAATATTTAGAAAATATAGATATAGAAGATATTTTTTTTGATGAAATGTTTATGTTAGAGGGGGATATAAATATTGTTATAGATGATTTATTATTAAAAAATTATCGTCTTCATATTGCCTCTTTAGAAAAAAATTATTTGGGAAATGATTTTTTAGAAATCAAAAAATTAATAAAAAAATCACCAGAGTATAATAGACATCATTTATTTGCTCGTTGTCATATTTGTAATATGCCTTCTGCTTGAACAGTAAGATTAATTAATAATCATCTTGATAATGATAAATCTCCTGAGATTATAGTAGATGATCAGGAAGATCAAATAATTTATGAGAGTAGATGTGATGAACATAGATTCACAGAAAAAATATTAAATCAAGAAGTAAAAATATATGAGGATTCGGAAATATTTTATAAATAATGAAACAATATTTAGATTTATTACAAAAAGTATTAAAAGAAGGAAATAAAAAAGAAGATCGTACAGGAGTAGGTACGATATCTTATTTTGCAACACAAACAAGATATAATTTAGAAAATAATTTACCAATAATTACAACAAAGGAAGTTAATTTTAAAGCAATTTTGCATGAGTTATTATGATTTATTAAGGGAGATACAAATATTAGATATCTTGTTTTAAATGATGTCTCAATTTGAAATGATTGACCATATCAAAATTTTAAAAATAGTAAAGATTATAAAAATGAAACAATGAGTGATTTTGTAAATTTAATTAAAAAGGATCTTAATTTTGCAAAAAAATATGGAAATTTAGGACCAGTTTATGGAAAACAATGAAGAGATTTTGATGGCAAAGATCAATTAAAGGAAGCTTTAAAATTATTAAAAGAGAATCCAAATTCACGAAGAATAATTATTTCAGCATGAAATCCTAATGATGTAGATAAAATGCTTCTTCCTCCTTGTCATGCTTTTTTTCAATTTTATGTTATCGATGGTAAATTAAGTTGTCAATTATATCAAAGATCAGCAGATCTCTTTCTTGGAGTTCCTTTTAATATTACATCATATTCGATTCTTACAATTTTAATTGCTCATCATTTAGGATTAAAAGCAAAAGAATTTATCCATACTTTGGGTGATTTTCATATTTATAAAAATCATATTGAGCAAGTTAAATTGCAGATTGAAAGAAATCCATATCCTTTACCAAAATTAAAAATAAAAAATAAATATCAAAATCTTGAAGATTATAATTTTTCAGATTTTGAATTAATAAATTATAAACATCATTCAAAAATTGTAGGAAAGGTAGCTGTTTAAAATGTTAAAAATAATTGCCGCACACGATAGTGCTTTTTTAATTGGAAATAAAAATAAATTGCCTTGAAAAGTTGAAGAAGATATTGAACATTTTCGCAATGAAATTAAAGGAAAAATAATTGTATTGGGACGAATTACTTATGAAAGTCTTTTACAAATAAAAGATAAGTTAGATGTTTCAAAAATAATTGTATTAACAAGTAATTTAAATTATGATCCAAAAGATGACAAAGTGGTTGTATTTCATAAAGTTTTCGATATCTTAAGATACTCACAAGATAATGAGATTTATATTTGTGGTGGAAGTAAAATATATGAGGAATTTTTACCTTATGTTGATCAAATGATAATTACAGAAATTAAAGGAAGATACGAAGGAGATAGTTATTTTCCTCTTTATAACAAAAATGATTTTAAATTAATAAAAGAAAAAAAATTATCAGACCAAGCAACTGTAAAGTATCTTAATCATTTAAAGAAAGAAAGCAAACAATACTAAATTAAAAAAATAAAAAAATATGGAAAAACAACTCATTGAAAATTTAGAAGAGATTAAGAAAAAATATCAAGATCTTGATCAAAAAATTATTAAAGAAACAAAAAATAATAATTTTGAAATTATTAAAGAATATGCAAAAGAACAGAAAAAATATCAATTTACATATCAACTTTATATTAAATATCTTGATTTAAAAGAAGAAATAAAAGATTCTGAATCAATTTTGGAATTAGAAGATGATAAAAAATTAATTAATGAACTTAAAAAATTAATTTCAAATAATAAAAAAGAAATTAATATATTAGAAGAAAAATTATTAGATTCTTTAATTGAAAAAGATCCCATTGATAAATACAATGCTTTTATTGAAATTAAAGGAGCTGCTGGTGGTTTAGAAGCTAATATTTTTGCAAATGATCTTTTAGATATGTATTTAAAATATGCACAAAAAATAGGCTTTAAAGCAAAAATAATAGATTTACAAGAATCAGAAAAAAAAGGTATTTCTTATGTTAATTTTAAAATTATGGGAGAAGGAGCATATGGAAGATTTAAATATGAATCTGGTGTCCATAGAGTACAAAGAATTCCTGAAACAGAAAGTAATGGAAGAATTCATACTTCAACAGCAACAGTATCTGTTACTCCTGAATTAGATGATTTAGATTTAAAGATAAATAAAAGTGATTTAAGAATTGATACTTATAGATCTTCTGGTGCTGGGGGACAACATGTAAATAAAACAGATTCTGCTGTAAGAATTTTACATATTCCTACAGGAATTATTTCTTCTTCACAAAGCGGAAGAAGTCAACATGATAATAAAGAAAGAGCAATGCAGTCACTTAGAAGTAAAATTTATCAACAAAAATTAGATGCAGAACAACAGAATTTAAATAAAACAAAAAAAGAAGCAGTTGGAACAGGTGATCGTGCAGAAAAAATTCGAACATATAATTATCAACAGAATCGTGTTACCGATCATCGTATAAATTTAACTTTAAAAAAATTAGATATTATTATGAGTGGTGATTTAGAAGAGTTTTTAAATTTATTACATTCTAGTTTTAAAGATAAAAATAATTAAAATGATATTTTTTAAAAAAAGATACACATTAAATGATTTAATTTTCAAAAAGGATTTAAATTATCGTAATAATTTATATCTCTTTCTTGCTAATTATTTTGAAAAAGATATTTTTTATTTTTTTCAAAATAAAGAGAAAAAATTTTTTACGATAAAAGAAAAAATTATTATTAATTATAAAGTGAAAAAAATTATTAGTAATAAAGATTTAAATTCAATTTGTCAAAAAAAAAGATTTTACAATTTAGATTTAAAACTTAATAAAAGTGTTTTTATTCCCCAATATGATACAGAAGGACTTGTTGAAATTATTCTTTCAAATGAAAAACAAAAAAAAGGAATTGAGATTGGAATTGGGACAGGGGCAATAATTCTTTCAATTTTAAAAAATAGTGAAAATACAGTAGATGGAATAGATATTAATAAAAAAGCAATTAAATTAACTAATATAAATGCAAAAAGAAATAATATAGATCTTAAAAAGGAAACTATTTTAAAGAAAAATGTATTTAAAATTAAAAACAATTTAAAATATGATTTTCTTGTTGCAAATCCTCCTTATATTTCTTATGATGATCAAAAAATAACAAAAATAGTAAAAAAAATCCAACCAAAAAAAGCTTTATATGCAAAAGAAAAAGGTTTTTATTTTTATAAATATCTTATTAAAAATAATGAGAAATTTTTAAAAGAAAATGGAAGAATGTATTTTGAAATAGGATTAGATCAAGATAAATATTTGGAAAATTATTTAGCAGATTTTAAAAAATTAAATTTTTATTTTGTAAAAGATTTGAATAATATTAATAGATATCTTGTAATTAAAAAAATCAAGGATTAAAAATGAAATTATTAAAAATTAATAAATTATTAAATGATCTAAATAATAATAAAATAATAGCAATGCCTACAGAAACTGTATATGGTTTTTTTAGTCTAATTTCTCTTGAAAATTTAAAAAATATTAATAAATTAAAAGGAAGAGAATTAGAAAAACCTTTACAAGTTTTTTTCTTAGATTTTTCTCAAATTGAAAAATATACAAAATTATCGCAATTCCAAAAGCAAATCTTAATTCAAGAATTACCAGGAAATAAATCTTTTTTAGTTCCTAGTTCTTCCTTTTTTAAAAAATTAACAAATCAAAATACAATTCTTATAAGATTACCAATTTGAGAGCAAAAAATTTTAAAAAATACAAAAAAAGTTTTTGAAAAGATAAATGTTCCTTTATTTGCTACTTCAGCAAATCTTACAAATAATAAAGAATTTGATAATGGGAAATTAATTCAAAATGAATTTAAAATTAATGGTTTTAATAAAAAAATAAAGGCAAAAAAATCATCAATAATTATTTCTTTATTAGAGGATAAAGTTGAGATTATTAGAAATTAATTTAATTTTAAACTAAAAAATTTAAAATTTAGAAGAAGGTAAAAAAATATGAAAGATAAAGAAATCGAAAATTTAATTTTATTAGAAAAAAAAAGACAAGAAAATGAAATAGAATTAATCGCATCAGAAAACTTTGTTTCCAATGATGTATTAAAAGCTACAGGATCTATTCTTACTAATAAATATGCAGAAGGTTATCCTAATAATAGATATTATGAAGGGTGTGAAAATGTTGATAAAATTGAAACATTAGCAATTGAAAGATTAAAGAAATTATTTAATGCAAAATATGCAAACGTTCAACCTCATTCTGGAACACAAGCAAATCTTGCTGCTTATAATGCTTTAATAAAACCAGGAAGTAAAATTTTAGGATTATCACTTAGTTCTGGAGGACATTTAAGCCACGGTTTTAAAATTACAATGAGTGGAATTTTTTACGATTCATATACCTATGAAGTTGATAAGAAAACTAATCTTTTAGATTATGAAAAAATTTTAGAAATTGCAAAAGAAGTAAAACCTGATTTAATAATTTGTGGATATTCAGCTTATCCTCGAATTATTGATTTTAAAAAATTTCGTAATATTGCAGATCAAGTCGGGGCTTATCTATTAGCAGATATTGCTCATATTGCTGGTCTTATTGCTGCTAAATTACATCCTAATCCTCTAGATTTTGGTGTAGATATTGTAACATCAACAACTCATAAAACTTTAAGAGGACCAAGAGGAGGAATTATTCTTACAAATAAAGAAGAAATTTTCAAAAAAATTAATAGTTCTGTCTTTCCAGGTAGTCAAGGTGGACCTTTGATGCATGTAATCGCAGCAAAAGCAGTGGCTTTTAGAGAAGCATTAGATAAATCTTTTATTAGTTATCAAAAACAAGTAATAAAAAATGCAAAAGCACTTGCAAATAGATTGATTGAACATAATGTTAAGATTACAACAAATGGAACTGATAATCATTTAATGCTTATCGATGTAAAGAAAAGCTTTAATATTACAGGACAAGAAGCAGAAAAAATTTTAAAAAAACATCATATTACTATAAATAAAAATGCTATCCCTTTTGATCCTCTTAGTCCAAAAATTGCTTCTGGAATTAGATTAGGAACACCAGCAATGACAACTAGAGGTTGGAAAGAAAAAGATTTTATTGCACTTGCTGATAAAATCTATAATCTTTTAAAATCTTAAAAAGGATTGTAAAATTATGAAAATTAAAATTATTAATCATTCTCTAATTCAACATAAATTAACATTACTTAGAGATAAAAAAACAAATTCAAAGGATTTTCGTGAGTATTTAGATGAAATTTCAAGATTACTTGCCTTTGAGGTTTTACGTAATATTAAATTAAAAGAAATTGAAATAGAAACACCAATAAAAAAAACAACAGGAAAAATTTTGAATGAAAAAATTAATTTATTTCCGATTCTTCGAGCAGGACAAGGAATGGTAGAAGGTTTTTTGGGAGTTGTCCCAAATGCTAAAATTGGTCATATTGGTCTTTATCGTGATGAAAAAACTTTAGAACCAAAAAAATATTTATTTAAATTTCCTAGTGATGCAAAAAAAGAAAGTTTAAATATTATTTTGGATCCAATGATAGCAACAGGAGGAAGTGCAATTGAAGCATTAAAAATTCTTAAAAAAGAAAAAATTAAAAATATTAAATTTGTTTCAATTGTAACTGTAGAAGAAGCAGTTTTAAAAATAAATAAAAAATTTCCGGAAGTTGAATTAATTACTTGTTCAGTTGATCAAAAGCTTAATCAAAAAGGTTATATAATCCCAGGTCTTGGCGATGCTGGTGATCGAATCTATGGTACTAAGTAAATTAATTAATTTAAATTTAAATTTTAAAATTTTAATAAATTTTACAATTCTTGCTTTATTAAGTATCATAATTTCTTTTATTTGTTTTTTTTGATATCCATTTGTTCTATATAGCTTTTTATATTCAATTTTGCTTGTTTATTTTCTTTTTTTAATTACTTTTATAATTAATAAATTTTTATTTAAGAAAATTTCTATTAGCAAATCACTTATTTTATTTGTTGTAAGAATTACCTTTTTTTTATTATTTTTCTTTATTGCAATATATTTAATTAATTTTGCAATTTTGAATGTAAAAGGAGTAGAATTATTAATGAAACCAATAAATATTTTCATATATTTATTGGTATATTCTCTTTATTATCTTGCGGTATTTTTAATTCCAATTTATGATTATGTAATCTTTTTTTTCTTAAAAAGAAAAAATAATAAAAATATTATAAAAGATCAAAAAAGTTTAGTTCAAAATGAATCAATATAGTACTTATTTTAGTGAAACACAAGATAATTCTAGTCCTCTAGCTTTAGTTTTAAATCTAGGTGCTTTTATTTTTACTTTAATAATAACTCTTATTATTACAATTTTGATTGTTTGATATATTAATCGTAAACTTAAACAATTTGATCCTGAAAAACCAGCTACAGGTATTGTTTTATTTGCACAAAATTATGTAAATGCTTTTAATAATTTATTTGATTCAATTACAGGAGGAAAATTAAGAAAAGCATATTCATATTTTTTTACATTGTTTAATTTTATATTAGTTGCTAATCTTTTATCACTAATTAATTTACTTCCTGCTGCTACAAGTCTTGCTTTTACTTTTACATTAGGAATAATTACTTTTATTGGAATTTATGTTGTTGGAGTTTGTACAAGTGGATTAATTCATTTTATTAAGCATAAATATGCAAATCCAATTGAAATCTTAGGGCAATTTAGTCCTCTTCTTTCAATTTCAATTCGTTTATTTGGAGCTACACTTGCTGGTTATGTAATTGATGAAATTATTGTAATTATGGTAGGGGGAGTTACAGATAATAATGAACAAGCAATGTTATTTGCTGAGCTTGGAATTTCACCGGGAATATGAGTATGAGAAATACTTGATTCAGGATTAACAATTATTCAAGCATTTGTATTTGCTATTCTTACATGTTTATATTGAAGTTTAGAACATGGTCCTTCATGAGATAAAAAAGAAAGAAAAGAACATTTTAAAGCAGAAAAAGAGCTTAAAAGACAATTAAAATCTGAAAAAAAGAAAACGAAAAGTAGTAGTTAAAATTATTTTTCGTTAAATTTTAAAATACTAAGGAGAAATTTATGAATAAAAATTTAAATACAAATATTAAATCAAAAAACTTTTACAAAAATTTAAATACTTTTGTAAAATGATCGACTCTTATTATTGCAATAATTACATTAATTTTAGTTATTCTAGCATCATTAATTCATTATGGTGTAATTTTTGAAGATACAACAAATGTATTACAATCAACACAACAAGATATGATGGTAGGAGAATCTACAATTACAGATAAAGGTTTTGCTTATCTTGGTGCTGGAGTTGCTGCTGTTGGATTTTTGGGAGCAGGAGTTGGACAAGGATATGCTGCTGGTAGAGCTGCTGAGGCTGTAGGGAGAAATCCAGAAGCAGAAGGAAAAATTAGAAATATGATGATTATTGGATCTGCAATTGCTGAATCAAGTGCTTTATATTCTCTTGTTATTGCTATTTTATTAATTTTTGTAGCATAAAGAAAAAGGATTTTTGAGAATGGATTTTTGTTGAACACTTTTAATTGAAGCACTTGCAACAATTATTAGTTTAGGAATTTTATTTGTTGTAATTTCATATTTTTTATATTTTCCAATTAAAGATAGTATTAAAAAAAGAGAAAAATTCTTAGATGATCGTTACAAAGATGCAAATAAAATTAACTCTGATGCTTTAAAAACACAAGCAGCAATTGGTGAAAGATTGAAAGCTTCAAAAGATGAAGCAAAAGAGATTATTGATTTATCAAAAAAAGAAGCAAATGAATTAAAAGCACAAATAATTGAACAAGCAAATGTAAAAGCAAAAACTACAGTTGAACAAGCACGCGAGCAAATTAAAAATGAAGAAATTGAAATGTATGAAAAATTAAAAGATGAAATTTCTTCAATTTCAATTTTAGTTGCAAAAAAAATTCTTGAAAAAGAAATAGATCCTAAAGTGGATCAAAAAATGATTGATGATTTAATCAAAACAATTCAAAATGAAAAATAATCAAAACATTTTACCTTTTGTAGAAGCTTTTTATCAATTAGCAAAAGAACAAAAAAATCTTAATAAAACAATTTTATTAATAAAGGAAACATTACAAGCAGTTTTGAATACTAATTTTATTGATTTTCTTGCTGATTATAATCTTGATTTAGAAAATAAAAAAAAAACATTAGATAAAATTTATAAAAAAGAGCAATTATTTATCAATTGAATTCTTGTTTTAATTGAAAATAAAATTGTTCGCAAATTTGATTTTATTCTTAAAAAATTTATTCAAATTTATAATAATGAAAATAAAATTGTCGAAGGAAATATTTATTTTGCTCATAAAAAAAATTTAAAAGATCTTAATAAAATTACTAATGTAATTAGTAAAAAATGAACAAAAAAGGTTTATTTAGATGCAAAAATTGATGGAGAACTTATCGGTGGTGTTAAATTAATTATTGGTGATAATGTTTGAGATAATTCAATTTTAAAAAAATTAAATGATTTAACAGAAGAATTAATAAATAAGAAAGGTCTGATCACATTAGATGGCGAATATTAATATTACAAGCATAATTAAAAATCAGATTAAAAATTATAATCTTGATACAAAAAAAAGTTCAGAAGGGAAAGTTGTTGCTATTTCTGATGGAATTGCAACTGTTTCTGGACTTTATGATACGCAATTAGGTGAATTGCTTAAATTTCCAAAAGATACATATGGAATGGCCCTTAATTTAGAAGAGGATTTAATAGGAGTTATTCTTTTGGGGGAATATTCTCATATAAATGAGGGTAATAAAGTTTTACGAACAAAAAAAATTGTTCAAGTTCCGGTTGGTGATAAACTTTTAGGAAGAATTGTTGATTCTTTAGGTCAAGCTGTTGATGGTAAGAATGTAATTAAAAGTGATAAAACAAGAGAAATTGAACGTGTGGCATTAGGAATAATGACAAGACAATCTGTAAATCAACCACTTGAAACAGGAATTTTAGCAATTGATGCGATGATTCCAATTGGAAAAGGACAACGTGAACTTATTATTGGTGATCGGAAAACAGGAAAAACAGCAATTGCGATTGATGCGATTATTAATCAAAAAGGTAAAAATGTAAAATGTGTTTATGTTTCAATTGGACAAAAAAATTCTTCACTTGCGATTATTACACAAAAATTAATAGATGCAGATGCTTTAAAATATACAACTATTGTTTCTGCTAATTCTTCTGAATCTGATGCAATGCAATATATTTCTCCTTATACAGGAATTGCAATTGCAGAAGAATGAATGGAAAAAGGACAAGATGTTCTAATTATTTTTGATGATTTAAGTAAACATGCTGTTGCTTATCGTTCACTTTCGTTATTACTTAGAAGACCACCTGGACGTGAAGCTTATCCTGGAGATGTTTTTTATATTCATTCTCGCTTATTAGAAAGAGCAGCAAAACTTAATAAAAATTATGGGAATGGTTCAATTACAGCACTTCCAATAATAGAAACACAAGCGGGGGATATTTCTGCTTATATTCCTACTAATGTAATTTCAATTACTGATGGTCAGATTTTTTTGATGACTGATGCTTTTAATTCCGGACAAAGACCCGCTGTTGATTCAGGGCTTTCTGTTTCTCGTGTTGGTTCAGCTGCCCAAACAAAACTTATAAAAAAAGTTTCTTCTTCTTTAAAATTACAGTTAGCAAATTATGGAGAAATTAAATCTTTTTCTGAATTTTCATCTGATCTTGATCAAGAAACAAAAACAATTCTTGAAAATGGGAGCAAAATTATGGCTTTTTTAAAGCAAAAACAATATTCTCCTTATACACAATCATATCAAGCAATTATTCTTTATTTAATTGATCAAAAAATGATCGATCTTTTAAATATTAATTTAATTCCACAATTTAAAGAATTTTTAGCAAAAGAAGTAAAAAATAAAGAAGAATTCAAAAAAATTGCAAAAGATATGAATCAAAAATTAGAATTTACAAATGAAATTGAAAAAAAATTAAATTCTTTACTTACAAAAACAATTAATAAATTTAATCAAGAATATAGTTAATATTTATTTTAAATTTAGGAAAATAAAATGGCACAATTAAAGAAATTAAAAGAACAGCAAACTTCAATTAAATCAATTAATAAAATTACAAAAGCGATGAAACTTGTTTCAACTGCAAAAGCACAAAAAGCCCTTAAAAGATTAAAAGGTTATAAAAATTATTATTTACAAATTGGAAATGTTGTTGATGATATTGCAAAAGATGTTTTACAAAAAAAAACTTTTAAAGGAACAACTTTTATTTTTTTTACTTCTGATCTTGGCCTTGTTGGTGGATATAACTCAAATATTATTAAATTAGTAAAAAAGGAATTTAATCCAAAAACAGATAAATTAATTGTAATTGGTAAAAAAGGTAATTCTTTTATAAAAGAATTAATTGCTAAAAATTTTCCGAAAGAAAAAATTGTATCTATTCAATCTGTTGAATTTGTAGAAGCAAAAAATTTATCAAGTAATGTTAGATCCTTGTTAAGTGATTATTTAGAAAAAAATTTAAAAATTGTTTGTGTTTATACAAAATATATTTCACAAATTTCATTTGAACCTTCAATTAAAACTTTACTTCCAATTGAAATAAATAAAAATAATACAAATAATAATAAAGATAAAATTTCTTCGGTTACCGAATATGAACCAGAAAAAGAAATTTTATTAAAAGAAATTTTATCAATTTATTTAGAATCATTACTTTTTGGTTATTATCTTGAATCTATTACTTCTGAACATACATCAAGAAGAGTCGCAATGGAAAATGCAACAAAAAATGGTGATGATATGTTAAAAAAATTAAGTATTGCTTTCAATCGGGAACGACAAGCCAAAATTACACAAGAAATTTCTGAAGTAATAGGTGGAGCAGAAGCATTAAAATAATAAAGGAGAATTATTAATATATGAAAAATATTGGAAAAATTTCACAAATATTAGGACCTGTAGTTGATGTTAAATTTACAAATACAAAAGTTCCTGATATTTTAAATGCCCTTGAAATTATCGTAAATAAGAACAAAAAAATTGTATTAGAAGTTGCATCTATTTTGGGGGATGATGTTGTAAGATGTATTTCAATGTCACCAACAGAAGGATTAAGAAGAGGACTTGATGTAATTGATACAGGATCACCGATTAGAGTTCCTGTAGGAAATGAAACATTAGGAAGAATTTTTAATGTACTTGGTGAGCCTGTAGATGAAAAACCAATTAGTAAAAATGTTTTAAGAATGCCGATTCATCGACAAGCACCAAATTATTCTGAACAAGCAACAACAACAGAACTTTTTGAAACAGGAATTAAAGTAATAGATTTATTACTTCCTTTTGCAAAAGGTTCAAAAGTAGGTTTACTTGGTGGAGCAGGAGTAGGAAAAACTGTCTTAATTCAAGAATTAATTAATAATGTAGCACAAGAACATGGAGGAATATCTGTTTTTACTGGTGTTGGTGAAAGAACAAGAGAAGGTAATGATCTTTATTTTGAAATGAAAGAATCAGGAGTTCTTTCAAAAACAGCATTAGCTTTTGGACAGATGAATGAACCTCCTGGTGCTAGAATGCGTGTTGCTCTTACAGGACTTACAATGGCCGAATATTTTAGAGATGAAAAAAAACAAGATGTTTTACTTTTTATTGATAATATTTTTCGATTTTCACAAGCAGGAGCAGAAGTTTCTGCCTTGCTTGGAAGAATGCCTTCTGCTGTTGGTTATCAACCAACTCTTTCAATTGATATGGGAAAATTGCAAGAAAGAATTACTTCTACTAAAAAAGGTTCAATTACTTCTGTACAAGCAATTTTTGTTCCTGCTGATGATCTTACTGATCCAGCTCCCGCTACTACTTTTAGTCACCTTGATGCTTCAATTGTTTTATCAAGACAAATTGCATCTTTAGGTTTATATCCAGCACTAGATCCTTTAGAATCAAATTCTAGTTTACTTGATCCTGATATTGTTGGTCAAGAACATTATGATGTTGCAAGTAGGGTTTTAGAAATTTTACAGCGATATAAAGAATTACAAGATATTATTGCAATTTTAGGAATGGATGAATTATCAGATGAAGATAAACAAATTGTAACTAGAGCAAGAAAAATCAGAAATTTCCTTACTCAACCATTTCATGTAGCAGAACAATTTTCTGGTAAAAAAGGTGTTTTTGTAAAAATTAATGATACTATTCAAGGATTTAAAGAAATTATTGAAGGAAAACATGATCAAAAAAGTGAATCAATTTTTCTTTATAAGGGAAAAATTAGTGAGGTTAAATAATATATAAATTAAGATGGCTAATACTTTCAAATTATCAATTCTTACACCAAGAGAAACTTTTTTTATCGGAGAAGTTGAATTACTTGATATCGAAGTTTTTAATGGTTATATTGGAATTTTAAAAGATCACATTCCTTTTGTTTCTTCTATCAAAACTAATTATTTTTGAATTTTAGATCAAAAAGGACAAAAGAAAAAAGGCGTTATTTTGGATGGAATTTTAAATGTCTCCAAAAATGAAGTTATTGTTATTACTTCAAGAGTTAATTGATTAAAAGATAAAGAAACAAAAGTAATAAATGCAAAAATAAAAGAAAAAAAAGATCTTCTTAATAATAAAAAACTAACTGATTTTGAGAGAAAAGAACTTGAAAAAAAACTTCTCTTCTATCAAAAAAGATTAGATGGAAAAGAAGATTAATTTACAATTACGATATTATGAAAAAAGATACTTGAATTTATTATATCTCGAAAACATTTTTATGAATTTCTTTATTATTGCTTTCAATAACTTTTTTTATATATTTTGAAGAACAAATAATATTATTAAAGATTGGATGAAAAAGTGCTGCACTTTCAACTTCCTCTGCTTTTATTATTTATTCTTTTATTAATTCTACTTATTATTTCACTATGTTTATAAAAAAATGAATTTTAGAAAAATAATTAAATAACCAATATTTCAATAAATAGTGATATAACCTTATTTTTCGTATAATAATTATGTTGGGAGAAAGATATGAATAAAGAACTAAAAATTAAATTAATTGATGAGAATAATCTAAACTTTTCATTAAAAGAAAAAGGAGAAATAGGAGATATTATTAATTTAAATTCATTAAATAATATTGATTTTTCTTCTTTGCAAAATAATATAAATCTTTTAAAAGATCAATTTATAAAAGATAAAATCACACAAGAATTAAATTATGAGCGAAAAGAACTTAATTTAAAATATCAAAGCAAAATTTTAGATCTTGAAAAAGAAAAAGATCAAACGATTAATAATTTAGAAAAAGAAATAAATAACTTACAATTCAATTTTAAAGCAGAAGTAAACAAAAAAGTTTGAGAGATTGAAGATGATCTAAAGAAAAAGAAAGATCAATTTGAAATCTTTGTTCGTGAAGAAACAAAAATAAAACAAGAAAAAGATTTCCAAAAATTACTTAATAAAGATCAAGAAATAAGTAAATTAAACTCAATTTTACAAAATTATCAAGAAAAAGAGCAATTTAGAATAGACCAAATAATTTTAGAAAAAGATCAAAAAATTTATGATTTAAAAAATACAAAAAACAAACTTATTGAAAATTTAAAAAATCAAAATGAAGAATTATCAATTGAAATTGATAATTTAAAAAGGAATCGCTCACAAAACATTAAATTATTGGGAAGTGAACTAGAAGGTTGAATAGATCAAGAATTACAAGAAAATTTTGCTTGAAATGAAAGAATAAATATTATAAAAGAACCAAAAGTAATTAATAAACAAAAAGCAGATTTTGTAATTGAAATTAAAAATGGTTTAAAAGTAACAAAAATTGTAATTGAAGCAAAAACAGAATTATTTACAGGAGATAATAAAAAAACTAATAAAAGTCATTTAGAAAAATTAGAAAATTATCGTAAAAGATCAGAAAGTGAATATGCAATTTTAGTTTCTGAACTTGAAAATGAAAAAGATTTTTTAGTATACAAAGATAGCAACTATAAACATATCTTTATTGTAAGACCAAAGGTTTTAATTTCACTTCTTCAATTTATGATTAATTTATTAATTGTAAATCAAAAAATATTAGATTTAAATGTTGAATTTAATGATAAACAAACTATTTTAAAAGAATGAGATTTATTTTTAAAAGATGTAGATAAAACATTTTCAACTTTAAAAACAAATCTTGAAATAATTTTAGATGAAAAAGATAAATTAATTACAATTGCTAATAAAATTGGGGAGCGTGCTAATATTGTTTTAAATACACAAATTATTACTCTTGATAAAAAATTAAAAAAATTTAATATTGAAAAGAAAATTACAAATAAAATTAATAATTTAAATTTAATTGAGAATCTAAATAGTAATTTTAAAAATAACAAGGAAGAACAAGATAAAGAAATTGCAATTTTATAATTAATTAACTAATAGGATTAGCAACTAACAATTTGAAATTACCTTCCAAGGTAATTTCTTTTATTTCATCATAAGTAAGAATTAAAGTTTGATAATGCTCTATTACAAAATCATTAATTTTTCCTTTTCCCTCGATTGCAGTTACAATCAAGAAATTTCTTTCATCTGCATTTAATCTAATTTTTGTATTTCCATAAATACTTCATTTTTGTAAATTAAAAATTTTATTATTGACAAGTTGTAAAATCTTAAGATTTAAAAAATTAATTTCACTTTTAAAACTAAGATTTTCTTTAAAATCATTATTAATTACTTTAATGCTTTTTTCAAGATCTAATTGTCTTTTCTTACCATTTTTTTCTAAACGATCAAAATCATAAATTCGATAAGTTATATCAGAAGGTTGTTGAATTTCATAAACAAAAGTTCCTTTTCTAATTGCATGAACTGTTCCTGGTTTAATATCAAAAACACTTCCTACTTTTATTTTTTTAATATTTATTATTTTTTTCCAATTATCCTTATTTACTTTCTTTAATTCATTTAAATTTTCTGATTTTAAACCAATGATAATTTCATGATTTTTTTCTAATCCTAAAATATATCAAGCTTCGCTTTTTCCATAAGGATAATTTTCTAATTCTTGTGCTTGTTTATTATTTGGGTGAACTTGAATTGAAAGATCATCTTTTGCATCTAAAAATTTAATTAAAAGAGGAAAATCTTCAGTTTTATAATTATTAAATAATTTTTTATTTTGTTTATAAAATAAATCAAGAGTCATTTCTTCTTTTTGATTTATAATTTTTGCTTGATTATCTTTAATTCCTGATACAACCCAAGCTTCTCCTATTTTATCATTACTTTTAAAATTAAAAATCTTTGCAATCTTTTCGCCACCTCAGATTTTTTGGACATAATGTGGTCTTAATTTTAGAATCATATTCTTTATTTATAATATTCCCATTTCAATTTCTATAAATAAAATTATAATTTTTTTTAAATTATTTAAAAATAATTTATTATTTAATTTATAAGAATACTTCAAGAGGATACTGGGTGTTTCTTATAATAAGGGAGGGATTTTTGTATTTTTATGTATGAAAATAATATTGCCCTTGAGCAATTAATTATTAATAAAGATTTTAGTTCGATAGAAGATGCTTTAAAAGAAATTGCAAATCTTTTAAAAACAAACAATCTTATTAAAGATCAGAATAAAGCATTTCAAAATCTTTTAGCAAGAGAAAAGCAAATTTCAACTGGAGTTGGTGATGGTATTGCCATTCCTCATGCTGAAATAGAAGATCTTTTGGAACCTAAAATTGCTGTTATTAGAACAAAAAAAGGAATTGATTGAAAATCAATTGATGGTAAAAATGTTAATTTAATAATAGCTATTTTGGTTCCTGCTACAAATCGTGATAAGCATTTTGAAATACTTACAAAATTGTCAAGTTCACTTGTTGATCCAAAAAATATTGAAAAATTCAGAAAAGCTAATGCAAAAGAGCTTGTTAGTTATATTGAAAATAATATTTTAAAAGATCAAGTAGATGAAAATTCTGATGAAAAAAATAATAGTGTAGAAAAAAAAATAGATCGTAAAGAGGTTTTTATTGTTGGGATTACAACTTGTCCTACTGGGGTTGCTCATACTTTTATGGCAGCAAAAGCTTTAGAACAAGAAGCTCCTAATCATAATATTAGATTAAGAATTGAGAAACAAGGACAGATGACAAGAGATCAGCTGAAAGCAAGTGAAATTGCTGAAGCTGATTATGTTTTGCTTGCAATTGGAAAAGGGATCGATGATCCAGAAAGATTCAATGGTAAAAAAATTTATCAAGTTCAGATTGCAAAAGCAATGGTTGAACCTGGTAAAGTATTAGAAGATACAATTAAAAATGCCCGGATTAAAACACAATCGGGGGGGGGATCAGAAGCAACTGAAATAAAAGCTGTTGGTGAAAAGAAAAGTTTTAATGAAGGACCAATCAGACATTTATTATCAGGAATTTCATATATGATTCCTTTTATTGCCTTTGCGGGAATTTTATTGGGATTAACAACAGCATTTGGATATGATATTGGATTTACAAATGCAGATGGAATTATAGATCCAACAAATCCTTTAAATCAAACAACTGAATCATTTGCTCCTCAAGGTTATGCTGCTCTGGCAATTAGTAATCTTGCGGGAATGGGATTTACGTTATTCGTACCGATTCTTGGAGGATTTATTGGAGTTTCGATCGCAGGTCGAAAAGCACTAGCTCCTTCAATGATGCTTTCACTTGTATTAAATGATGCTAGTGGAACTAGTGTATTTAATTATCAAGAAGGTAGATTTGGTGGGTTTGATCCAAATTCAAATCCGGTTGCTTTAGGATTTTTTGGAGCAATTGCTGCTGGATATCTTGTAGGTTATTTAATTTTATGATTTACAAAATATACAAATAAAGTTGAAAATCAAGCATTTCAAACAATTCTTCCATTAATTATAATTCCATTACTATTTACATTTATTCCTTGAGTATTTTTTGCATTTATTGGATATTTACCACTTTATTGATTAGGTGTAGGATTAAATGATCTTATTAATATCTTAATTGATGTCAATTTACTATGGATGGTCGGGGCAATTTTAGGAATGATGATTTGTTTCGATCTTGGGGGACCTGTTAATAAAATGGCAATGGTAATCGCTGCGTTATTTTTAGCTCCTGGAGCAAGTTATCTTCCACTTCTTAATGGAGTAGCTGCAGTTTGTGTTGCAATTCCTCCTATGATTTTAGTATGAGCAGCTTATGCTGGACCATTACTTGGATTTAGAATGGATGAAGATGACAAAGTTAATGCTACAAGTGCTGGAATAATGGGATTTTTTGGAGTAACAGAGGGATCAATTCCTTTTGCTGCAAAAGATCCAAAAGTTTATATGCCTTCATTTATGATTGGAGGATTCTTTGCAGGAATGATTGCAATCTTTACTGGAGTAGGTAATTCTGTTGCTTTATTTGGTGGACCTATAATTTATCTTGCGGGAGGAATGGGACAATCTCCTGATCTTGGTGGACAAATAATGTCTACTGATTATGCTTATGCTTTACTTTATTTCATTCCGCTTATAATCGGTTCATTTATTGGATTTTTAATGGTTAGTTTATTAAATAAGGTTTATAGTAACAAAAATAATAAATTAAGTTACGAATTAAAAAAAGATTTAAAAAGTGATAAGAAAAAACAAACAAAAGGAATTAAAGTAGAATTAAAAGGATTTAAAAAAGATTTTAAAAAAGCAAAAATAGATCAAAAAGAATATCAGAAAAAAGAATTAGAATTGAATAATAAACTTTCTTTAATTGAGAAAAAATATCAAGAGAATTTTGATAAATTAACACAATATGATGATGATTTTAAAAAATATGTTGCTGATAATATTTCAAATGCAAAAAAACAATTCTTAGATCAAAAGGAACAGTTCAAAAAAGAAATTTTAGATTATAAAGCTAAAATTAAAGAACTTAAAAATCAAAAAAAAGCAATCAATAAAGAAGAAACAAAAGAATATCAAGATTTAAAAGATAAGATAAAAGATTACAAAAAATTAATAGAAGCAGATAAAAGTAAAATAAGCGATTTACATTTCAAATATTTGAATAAAGAATTTGCAAATACAAAAAAATTAGAGTATCGAAAAAAATTAAGCAATTATCTTGTAATTAATGTATAATAAGTTTGTAAAAGTAATTTAAAGCAATCACGAAAGTGATTGTTTTTTTATTTAAAATATATTTTTTTATAAATCTTCTTTATCATAAATCAAAAATTCAATTGTTTTTAAAGTATCTATAGAAACTATTCTTTTATAATTTATATTTAATTCATCTCCTACATTAGATATAAAATTAAAATCTTCGAATAAATTTAAAATTTCTAAATAAATTAAATTATTTGATTCTTTTTCTGATTCAAAATCTAAATCTAAATTATTATTAATTTTAAAATAATCAATAATTTTCTTTAAATTTTTATAATAATAAGAATTATCTTTTATAATTGATTTTTTAGTTAAATTTAATAATATAAAAATATTTAAAAGAATTTCATTATTAATATTTTTATTTGTAATTAATTTTAATTTATTATTTTTATCTAAAATTGTTTTTAATTCTTTAATTTCTTTTTTAAATTTTGATATTTCTTCATCTTTATCTTTTAATTCTTTTTTTAAATGTTTTACTAAGTCATCAGATGAAAAATAATTTTTTACATTTTTTTTTAATTTCCATATTTTTTTATTATTTTCAGTATTTGCTTCAACACTGGAATTATTATCTGGTGAATTTTTAATTTTTTTTAAAAATTTAATTTTAAAAAACATAATTAATTATCCAATTCTTGTTCTAAATTTAATTCTAGATTTTTTGTTTCGATTTCTAATTTTAATTCAAATTTGTTATTTATAAATTTATTATAATATTCTTTTGAATTTAAATTTTCACTTAAATCTTCTACCGTTATATATGAATAAAATTCAATTTCTTTAGAATCATCAAAATGCTCTCTATAATTTCTAGTAAAATTTATTATAAATTCAGAAATGTTATATCTAGTTTTTCTTAAATCTATAATAAATGAATTTATTCTTTGATATTTTCCAAAATCATTAACAAGATTTTTTTCGTATCTCATAAATTCTCCATTTTTAATATCTATTTTACCTATTATTTCTTTTCCTGAAGATATACTTTGTAATTTTTCATTTGAGGAATTAAAATATTGAAAACTTCCAATAACATTACTTTCTACTTTTTCTAATCCTCTTTCAAAATTTAAAGATGAATTAGAAATAATTGTTATGTAAATTTTAAAATTATTTGAATTATTTGGTAAAGGTATTTTTTTAACTTTAAAATGTCTTGAATCTATTTTTTCAAAAAAATAAATACTAAAGTATTTATTATTATTATTAATATGATCAAAATTTGCTTTTGATCATATTCCGTTACCATATAATTCAAAATTTTTATTATTAAAATTATTATTAATCATTGAATTATTTATTATTAAAATTTCAGTTTTTTTTATTAATTCTTTTTTATTTAGTGAATTTAAATTGTAAAAATTTGTTTTCCATATTTTTTTTAAAATATACTCAAAATTTCTAGCTAAATTAACAGCTGAAATTGAAGTACCACTTTTTTTAAAAAATTCTCCAGCAGAATATACAATTACTTTTTGATCTTCATAATCTCCTCCTCCAAAAAGTGATAAATCTGGTTTATATCCAAAAAGATTTTTTCAACCTTTTTTAGAATAATTTGTTTTTGTATTATCTAAATTTATTGAATTAACTGTTAAAGAAAAAAAAGAATCAGAAGGAGGTAATAAATAATTTTTATTTTGATTTACATATTCATCTGCATTTCCTGAGGAAATAATAATTTTTATATCGTATATAATTTGTAATTTATCTAAAAATTTAGCAAATTCTGAAGTTAGACTTTCTTTAGGATTTATTTCTGTAATTTGATTTATTGATAAAATTCAAACTTTTATTTCATTGTGATATTTTTTAATTCCATATTCAATTCTTTTTTTTATTTTTTCTAATGTTTCTTTGTTTTTTTCATCTCTACTTATTATCGGTATTAAAGTAACTTCAAAATTATTTTTAATTCCATCTATTGATTTATCTGTTCATGAATTAACATTTAAGCCATTAATTAATAAAAAAGCCATCGATTCTCCATGAGAAATATTATTATAATCTCTATCTAATATTTTCAAATTTTCTTCATATTCTTCATCTATTTTTAATCAATTTTTATATTTTTTAATTAATTCATTTTTATTTTTATAAGAAATTGTTGTATCAAATAATCCTATTTTTAAATCATTATTTTGAAATTTAGGTAAATTAATATCTTCTAATGACAGATCATTAATTTGTAATCCTTCTTCATCGGTTTGTCCTTTGAATTTATCTTTAAAATTATTATTATTAAATTCTTCTTTATCAAAATTTTCTACGGTTAAAGAAATATTTTTTAAATATAAAATAGAAATACTTTTTAATTCTCTTGAAATTAATTTTATTTGATCAATTTTAGTTATAGGAAAAGAATGATTATAATTATCTATTCCTTCAATTATTTTTTTAACAAAAGAATTAAATTTATTTTTATTTTTTAAATTTATTTTATAACGTCTCCCAATTAGCATTTTTTCTAAATTAAAATTTTTTCTAAAATAAGCAAAACCGGGAAATTCTAAAAATTCTAAAAATAATTTATCAAATGATAGAGATTTTGACGGGAATCTATTAAAATTTATATATAAATATTCATCATTTAATTTAATTTTTTCTAATAATGAAATTAAAATTTTTTTAATTTTTTTCAATTCTGATTCATTTAAATCTTCTGAACCTCCTTTACCAAAAATTTTTTCAATATTATCAATAGGTATTTTAATTTTATATATATTACTCATAATTTTTTCCATTTATTTCTTTACTTATTTTTTCTCTTGTTTTTTTAGTGAATTTATTTGATATATAAATTTCCAAATCTTTTAGAGACATTTTATATTTATTTTTTCAATCATAAAAAATTTTTAAATTTTTATTATTTAAATTAATTTTTATTCTATTTTTATTTAAAATAAATAAATTTTTATCAAATATAATTTCTATTAAATCATTAGAATCTTGTATTTTTGATTTTATTTCAAATGGACTCATATTAATAAAAATCTCATTATATAAAAAATCAAAAAATTTTTTTGAAAATAATTGATTTTTTTTGGTATCAGAATTAATATTTTTAGATAAATTTTTAATAATTAATTGTTTTTTAATTAAATGTATTAAATCATTGCTTGAATATATATCGAAATTTATTTTTAATTTAAATCTTCTAAGTAATGCTTCATCTATTTGATTTTTTAAATTTGTGGCTGCAATTAAAATTATATTTTCTGGTAGTTCATCAATTATTTGCATAAATTCAGTTATTAATCTATTAATTTCATTGATATCTTTATCATTAAATCTTTTTCCAAATAATGTTTCAACTTCATCAATATAATATAAGTTATATCTTTTAGAATTGAAATTAAAAATATTATTTAAATTTTTAATTGATAAACCTAACTTTGAATCTAAAATTTCAGATGCTTTAATTTTTAAAAAGCTAAAATCTTTATTATGTTGTTTTAAATTATTAATTATTTCTTCAATAAAAGATGTTTTTCCTGTTCCTGGCTTTCCATACAAAAGAACTGTGTTTTTTGTTTTTTTTCCATATAATGTATCTATAATTTCAATTTTATAATTATTTATTTCTTTAGGATATATATTTTTATTTAAATTAGAAGAAAAAGATGGTTTAAAAGATGTTGAATTATTTATTATTTTTTCCAAAATTGAAATTCATTCTTTTTCATTATTAATCTTTTTATTTAATAATTCTTTTTCGAAAAATGTACTTAAATTAAATTTATTTTGAATTTTAATTAAAAATTCAATAAAATCATTATTTGTTATTTTTTTATTCATATTTTTATTATATAAAAATGGTGGTAAAAAGTATAAAAATGGTGGTAAAAAGTATAAAAATGGTGGTAAAAAGTATAAAAATGGTGGTAAAAAGTATAAAAATGGTGGTAAAAAGTATAAAAATGGTGGTAAAAAGTATAAAAATGGTGGTTTTTATGCAATTATTAATTTTATAATATAAATGTTATAATTTTAAAAATTATATAAAATGGAAAATAAAACAGAAAATAAAACAGAAAATTTTACAAAGGTTTTAAATGTAATTAATAATTACAATTTTAAAAACCCTGAAAACAAAAAATTGGTAAATGAATCATTTGAAAAAGTTGTTAATAATTTAGAAAAATTTGCTTATGAAAAAGAAGAAAAACAAGAAATAAATTTTGAAAACGTAAAAAAAATGATTTTAAAATTTATTAATGGATTTTTAAATAATTTCATGGAAGAAAAATTAAAAAAAGAACATTTAAATGATTATAAAAATTTAAATTCAATTCCAGAAAAAATTAATTTTTTGGCACAAAATCAATATTTTGGTTATGATAGCGAAATTAATGAAGGACTATATTATCTTTTTGTAAAAGGGTCTTCAAATAATAAAGATGTAGCAAAAAAATTAATTTTAATAAATTCAATTTATCATATCTTTAATTTGCTTTGTTGATTCTTTAATATTAATTCTAAAAAAGCAAAAAAAGAATTAAATTTAAGTAAATATTTTAATTCAGAAAAATAATAAATTTAAAATAAAGAGGGATTAAAATGTCTACAGGATTAAGTATTTTTTTTGGTTTTGTATTTTTTGTTTTAATAATATCTTTAGTAATTTTTTTAAAAAGACATAAACAAGCAAAAAAAATTAGAAGAGATGAAAGAATAAGAATAAATGAAAGAAATAAACAAATTAGAAGAGATGAAAGAATAAGAATTGAAGAACAAAATAAAATGGAAGAAAATATTGAAAAATAAAGACCTTTTAAGGTCTTTTTTATTATTTATATTTTAAAATCCCTTCTTTCTAATTTATTAAAAAAAGTTATAATAAAAATAATGTATTTTAAAATATAACTAATATATAGGAGAAGAAAATGTTCGGATTTAGTGGACCTGATTGATTTGTAATAACAATCTTAATAATCGCATTCGCACTTTCTTTTTCTATCTCACTTTTATTTGATTGATCAAAAATATTAAGATTTGAAAAAAAAGAAACAACTATTGGTATCTTAGTTTCAATTGTTTTTTCTATTGCCCTTTCTGTTTTATTAACTTTTTTTGTCTTAATATTGACTAATCCAATTTTTAATGCTTTTTAATTAGAGTTATATTAAAAAATATTTAAGGAATACTATGGTTTTAAAGAAAAAAAAGACAAAAAATAAACGACAAAAACAATCAATTAAATATTATAAACTTTTAAGAAAAGCAGAAACAATTGCGGAAGAAGTTTTAGAAAAAGTAAAAGTTTATCAAGATGATTTAAAAGCAGCTGCTTTTAAAAGAAAAACAGAGCAATTTTTAGAAGCGATTCATAAAGATAAAAAAAGTTTGAATAGTATTTTAATTGATGTTTTTGCTGTTAGTTTTCTTTCAATAAAAGAGGTTTATGGAATTAAATTGCATAAAGTACAAGTTATGGGTGCTTATGCATTACATCATGGAGATGTGGCAGAAATGAAAACAGGAGAAGGAAAAACTCTTACTGCTGTTCTTCCTGCTTATCTTAATGCTCTTACAAAAAAAGGTGTTCATATTGTAACTGTAAATGAATATCTTTCTACACGTGATGCTTATAATATTGGAAAGATCTTTAATTTACTAGGATTATCAGTTGGTTCTGTAGTAAAAGATCAAACGCCTGAAGAAAAAAGAAAAGAATATGCAAAAGATCTTGTATATCTTACAAATGCAGAATTAGGATTTGATTATCTAAGAGATAATATGGTGATGAATTTAAAAGATAAAATTCAACGAGAATTTAATTATGCAATTGTCGATGAAGTTGATTCAATTCTTATTGATGAAGCAAGAACACCGCTTATTATTTCTGGTGGAGTAAATGTAACTGAGAAAAATTATCATGAAATAAATCAATTCGTTGCTTCATTAAAAGAAGATGATTATATTGTTGATCGAGAGACAAGACAAGCCTTTCTTACAGAATCCGGAGTATTAAAAGCAGAAGAGCATTTTAATACAAAAAATCTTTATTCTTATAAAAATTCATTATTGGTTCATTTAATTTTTAATTCTATTCAAGCTAATTATATTTATAAATTAGATGTTGATTATACAGTAAAAGAGGATCAAATAATTTTAATTGATGTATTTACAGGAAGGCTTTTACCAGGAAGACAATTTTCAGAAGGATTAAATCAAGCAATTGAAGCAAAAGAAAATGTGAAAATAAATCCAGAAACAAAAACATTAGCTTCAATTACTTATCAAAATTTATTTCGTATGTATAAAAAATTATCAGGAATGTCTGGTACAGCACTTACAGAAGAAGAAGAATTTTTAGATATATATAATATGCGAGTTCTTACAATTCCTACAGATCTTCCTATAATAAGAGATGATCGTCCTGATGTAATATATGCAACAAAAGAAGCGAAAATTAATGGAATAGTAAATAAAATAATATCAATTCATAAAACAAAGCAACCAATCTTAATAGGAACTCGTTCTGTAAATGAATCTGAAGATCTTGGAGATATCTTAGAAAAAAAAGGATATTCTTTTGAGATTTTAAATGCAAAAAATCATGCAAGAGAGGCAGATATTATTGCAAATGCAGGACAATTGGGTTCAATTACAATTTCAACTAATATGGCTGGTCGTGGTACTGATATTAAATTAGGAAAAGGTGTAAAAGATTTAGGCGGACTTTTTGTATTGGGAACAGAAAGAAATGAAGCAAGAAGAATTGATGATCAGTTAAGAGGAAGATCAGGAAGACAAGGAGATGTCGGAGTATCGCAATTTTATCTTTCGATGGATGATGAAGTAATGCAAAGATCAGGAATGAAAAAATTCCAAAAATTTCTGAAATCAATTGATAAAGATCCCTTGGAAAGTAAATCTATTGCAAGAGCAATTAAATCAGCACAAAAAAAATTAGAAGGATTAAATTATGATTATCGAAAATCAATTGTAGAATATGATGCAGTATTAAATTATCAAAGAATAATTACTTATAATCAAAGAGATGCTATTTTAAAAGCAACTGATTTTACAAAATTTATTGATCAATTATTAGATAGTTTTTTAAAAAATTTAAGCAAATCAGAAGTTGTATTTAGTAAAAATACTTTTAGTTCAAAATTATATTTTGCAAAATTAAATCATGATTTTAATCTTAATTTAGAAGAAAAAGATAATTTAAGTATTGAAAAAACAGAAATGATTACTAGAGAAATTTTACTTAAAAAATTATCAGAGAAAATTAATAATTTTATTGAATTAAATAAATTTGATGTAATTGATTATATAAGAAAAATCTTTTTATTCTCAATTGATACAAATTGACAAAAGCAATTAGATCAATTAGATCGATTAAAATCAGGAATAAGATATAGACAATATGCCCAAAAAAATCCTGTACAAATTTATATTCAAGAAGCAGATAAATTATTTAATCTTTATCGAGCAGAAATAAATGAACAAGTTATTACAATGCTTTTAAATACAAATCCTTTAAGTGATAATAATAAAAATAGAAATGAAAAAACAAAGGAATTATTAGTAAATTAGTATAAAATGAATTTAAATATTAAGAATAAGTCAATATCATATTATATATTTGGAACAGTTTTTATTTTGTTGTGAATTATTTTTCTTATTACTTGATGTTTTGTTTATGTTGAACCAGCTGCATTAATTTTATTTATTTTATGAATTTCATCGGGTCTTATTTCTTCGCTTTTATTCATAGTTGGAGCATTTGAAAATACAAGATATAAAAATAATTTAGAAAAATTAAAAATCGAAGAAAATAAAAAAGCAAAATATCAACAATTTGATCACCAAATTCCTGAAAAATTTAATTTAAATCAAGAAATTAAATTAGATGAAACTTCAAAAATAAAACAAGAAAAATTTTCAAAATCAGATTTTGAAAATTTTGTTGAATTTAATCCAAATATCGAAAAAATCGATAAACCAATTAAAAAAATAGAAGAAGAAAATTTCCAAAAAGTTGATCGAGAAATTCTTGCAAATTGTGAAAAAATATGTAGCAATAATTGAAAATGTATTCAAGAATGTGTTGCATTTAGTTTAAAATTTAAGGATAATTTAAATATTAAAGATTACAAATATGACGAAGAAAAGAGAAATTAAAACAAATAATAATAGGCACCAATATGGTTTATTATCAATGCTAGCAATGATTGTTGGTGTTGTTGTTGGATCTGGTGTTTATGTTGTAAATGATAGTTTATATGAATTAAGTGGAAGTGTTGGACTTATAATAATTACTTGAATTATTATAAGTGCAGTGGTTCTTTTTATGCTTGTTGCTTTTATTGAAGTAGCATCAATTACAGCTAGAACAAAAGAACCAGGAACAGTAAATAATTGATTCAGACATTTTTTTGGAAAAAAAGGTTCAAAATATATTGGAGTCTTTTTTCCAATTATTTATTTTCCAATTTTAATATCAGTTCTTGCTGTAATTGGATCAGAGCAATTATTTAATACAATTTGAATTGATGGTGATAATAGCAAACCTTATTTAATGTTTCTTTTTGTTACAATTTTTGCTTATCTTTTTGCTTCTCTTTTTTATGGAGTAAATGCATTTACGCAAAAACCTGGGAAAATATTTCAAAATACAGGAACAATTATTAAATTAATTCCTTTATTTTTATTAATATTTTTGGGAATATTAGTTGCTGCAAATGCTTTTAGTCCGGCTAACGAAGCATTTGATAATGGAGGTAATTTCAATTTCTTTGATCCAAATGCTGCATTTAATCAAGGATGAGAAAATGGAGCAGATGGTTGAGATAGTGGTGTTAGTAATTTAGAAATTATTTTACTAATGGCTCCTACAATTATGTTTTCATTTGATGGATTTTTATTTGCTGCATCATTACAAAATGAATCAAAAAAACCTTCTACATATAAAATTGCTGCAATTACAGGAATTGTTTTTATTGTATTTATATATATAGTTTTATCATTATTTGTATTTGCTTTCGGAACTTCAGGTGAAAATCATGATTTTAGTGTTGTAAATTGCGTATTTAATATTACAGGACAAAAATGATTATCAATTATTATTGGATTAATGATTGTAATTTCTGTTTATACAGGATTTTCAGCTTGTACAATTGCCCAAAATAGAATGATTGCTGATCTTTCTGTAAATAATCAAATTCGTGATAAAAATGGTGATTTAATTGCAAGAAATAAAGCTAAAGTTCCTCAAAGAGCAGCATTATGATCATGAGGTCTTACGATCTTTTGATTAACTATTTTAAGAATTTTAGATCTGGCAATTCTTATAAGTATTATAAGTGAGGATAGTAGTGTTATTACTTCTACTTTATTTATTTCAGGTTGATCGCTTAATTTTATAACTTTACTTTCATATAGTGTTTATACATTATTAATTATTGGAGCTTTCAAGAATCGCTTTGATAAAAAAGTTGAAGTAGAAAAAACAAAAGGATTTTATCCTGCTGCAATTATTTCAATATTTGCAATGTTTATAGTTTTAATTGTATTTACAATTAATTTATTTGATTATCGATCAATATTTGATCAAAATGACAATCTTGTTGTTTCCGGATTGCTTTCATATTTAATTCATATTTTAATGGTTATATTTATTATTTTTCTTGCTATTTTTATTCCTAATTATTTTGAAAAAGATGTAAAAAAAGTACAAAAAGAAGAATTAGAAAAAAAAGAAAAATTGATAAAACAGTATCTTAAAAATAAAACAGATCCTCGTTTTTCTTAATTATTTTTAAATAAATAGATATAAAAATAAATAATGGTAAATTTTAATTTAAATTTATAGTGCTAGATATTATATATTAGGAGTTTGAATGTATACAAAAAATAATCTAAATAAGAAAGAACAAGGACAATATGGACTTTTATCAATGCTTGCACTTATTGTAGGTGTTGTAATTGGATCTGGTGTTTATGTTGTAAATGATAGCTTATATAGAATTAGTAATAGTGCAGGTTTAATTATAATTACTTGGCTTTTAATTTCTCTAGTAATTCTTTTTATGCTTGTTGCATTTATTGAAATAAGTTCAATTACAGCAAAAACGAAAGAAGCGGGAACAATTAATAATTGATTTAGACATCTTTTTGGAGCAAAGTATTCAAAGTTTATCGGAGTCTTTTTTGCCCTTATTTATTTTCCAATTTTAATTTCTGTACTTGGTATAATTTCGGGAGAAGAGTTTTTTAAAACAATTTGACCGCTTAGTAATCAATCGCAGGGTTATGATTCTCCTTATTTAATGTTTCTTTTTGTTACAATATTTGCTTTTATTTTTATAAATATTATTTTTACAATAAATACATATACTACAAAACCAGGAAAAAAAATTCAAGGAATTGGAACAATAATTAAATTAATTCCTTTAGTATTATTAATCTTTCTTGGATTATTAATATTAATGAATGCCTTTACAGCAAATAATCAAGCAATAAATAATGGAGAAGGAAATTTTACTTTCTTTGATCCTAATGCAGCTTTTAATAGTGGATGAGAAAATGGTTCTAGTAATCTTAAAATAATCTTACTTATGGCTCCTACAGTGATGTTTTCGTTTGATGGTTTTTTATTTGCAGCTTCTTTACAAAATGAATCAAAAAAAACATCAACTTATAAAGTTGCTGCTGTAAGTGGAGTTTTATTTATTATTTTAATTTATATTCTTCTTTCTTTATTTGTGTTTGCCTTTGGTGATCAAGAAGGTGGCTATATTGTTTCAAATGCTCTTTATAATATTACAGGACAAAAATGATTATCTACAATTGTAGGAATAATGATTGTAGTATCTGTAATTACAGGAATTTCGGGAAATTCAATTACACAAAATAGAATGATTGCTGATCTTTCTGTAAATAATGAAATAAAGGATTTAGATGGTAATTTAATTGCAAGAAATAAAGCAAAAGTTCCGCAAAATTCAGCAAAGTTATCCTGAATACTAGCAATTATTTGGTTTTTTATTTTTCGATTATTAGATCTTTGCATTTTACTTAGTATTGTTGAAAATAAAGATCAATTAAATCCATTTAATACAATAAATTCAACTTTATTTGTATCAGGATGATCACTTAATTTTATAACTTTAATTTCTTATACTTTTTATGTTTTAGTAATAATTGGCGGAATAAAGAATCGTTTCGATAAAAAAGTAGAAGTAGAAAAAAATAAATTATTCTATCCTGCAGCATTTATCTCAGTTTTTATGATATTTATTATTTTAATTGTATTTACAATTGATTTATTTGATTATCGATCAATATTTACTGATTCTAATCAATTAATAGTTTCTGAACTTGTATCTTATATTTTTCATATAATAATTTTAATTACAATAATTTCAATAATAATCGCTGTTCCAATTTATTTTGAAAAAGATGTAAAAAAAGCAAATCAAGAAAAATTAAAAGCAAAAGAAAAATTAATAAAAGCATATAAAATGCAAAAAACAGATCCTAGATATAAATAAATTTATTTAAATCTTGATTTAAAAATGAAAATAATTTATAATTATTTTGCAGCTAAATTAAAACAGCAATGTTAAGATATAGCCTTTAATAATATAAATTATTTTTTATTTTTCCACTTTTAAATACCATCTTATTTATTTTAAAAAAGATAAATTTCTAATACTATTTTTATTATTTTTTTTTTAAAAAATAATCTAAAAAGGATTTTTATTTTATGAATGAATTAATGCAAATATTGATTGATTCTACTGATACAACTATAATCGATATAATGGTTTGAGTTTCACTTTCTCTTATTTTGTTTGAAATGATTAATATTTTCACAAAAGATAGATTTTATAGTGCGATTGAACATACAAAAAAAGCTCAACCTTTTTTAGGAGCTTTATTAGGATCTTTTCCTGGTTGTTCGGGACCAATCATTGTAACAAATCTTTATAATAAAGAGAAAGTAACATTTGGAACCTTATGTGCTTCTTTTATTGCAACATTTGGAGATGCGGCTTTTGTTTATCTTGCAAATGATTGATTATTTTTTATACAATTATTAATTGTTTCTTTCATCGTAGGAATTATGATGGGATATATGATAGATTTTACACCCTGAGGTAAAAGATTATCAAAATGATTAAAAAAAGGAACAAAGGAACCTCCTGTATATGGAATTGATATTCAAAAAACAAAAGAAATTACACCAGAATATTTTTTAATTATTGATCGATATATAATGCCTTTATTTTTCTTTTCTTTTCTTTTATTTGTTTTCCCAGAAACAATCTATATTGTAAGTGGACATGTAGATGATCAAGGAGTTATAATTACTAATTTATGAGGTTCTGGATTTGAAAAATATATTGAAATTACAGAATATATTGTTTTTGCAATGGTTATTTTTTTCTTAGTTTATTATTTTATTAGAAAATATTATTTTAAAAAATATTCTGATTATAGATTAAGAGAAAATCAAACAAAAGAGAGATACTGTGGAAAAGGACAAGTTTGTGTAATTGCAAAGCATCATTATAAATCATTAAAAAATGAAATGTATAATGTTTATTATGATTCGTTCGTTGATTCAATGTTTATTATGCTTTGGGTTTTTGTAGGGGTCACAATTTTTACATTTCTTTATGATCCATTTCAAGATGCTTGAAATAGTTTCTTTATGTTGGGTGGAGGAGCAGTAAGTGTTCTAATTGGTGTTCTAATTGGAATGATTCCTGGTTGTGGTCCGCAAATTGCTTTTGCAAACATTTTCTTTCAATCTAATGGGGCAATCAGTAGATCAGCAGTAATGGCTAATTCGATTAATCAAGATGGAGATGCAGAATTTCCTCTTATGACAACTAATAAAAAAACATTTTTTACAATGGGATTATTACATTCAATTCCTGCTCTGATAGTTGGATTCGCATTTCTTCCTTGATATGGCTAGCAATTATTCATCTTTTTCTTTTTTTATATTATGTTCTTTGCTATGTTTTTTCTTTTGCTTGATATCTTCATTAGTAACTGGATTTCAATAAACTATTTTTTTTGTTTTTACTCTTGCTACTTCTACTGCATCAATAAATACATTAGGATCAATACTTTCGGCAAGATTTATTACATCATCAATTTCTTCAATATTTACAATTATTTTTAAAATTCCTCTTGTTTTTTTTGAAAATCCTCCTGTTACTAATTCAATTGTGTGTCCACGGTGATAATTAATTTCATTTAATTTATCAGAAATTTTTCCATACTTTTCAGAATTTATATTTAATTGGAATAATTTCTTTGTAGAGTAAATTTTTGAAACAATTAAAGAATAAGTACCTATGAAAATTAGTGAACCAATAATATAAGGTCCAAAAAGAACATCAGTAATATAATTATCTACTACTTGATCACTTACATAAGGTTGAACAGATAATCAAATAATGGAATTAACAATTGATATTAAAAATAATACTTTTGCAATATTTAATCTTTTTTCTCTACTAAGATATCTTACGATTGGATCTAATCCTAGTGAAGTTGCTCCTTTTATAAAAATAACACCAAGCGAAATTCCATATATAATTCCAGCCATAAATGCTAAAATGAAAACTCTAAAAGTATTTAGGATATCATAGTTGGGATTTGTTTCATCTATTGCAGGAATAATTTCAATATCTTTTATTACAGGAATATATGAAATTGCTAATGATACAACAAGTGTAACTGTAAATACATAAAGAGAATATCCCAATAATTTTCTTCCATAAAATTTAAAAGTAAATATAATAATTGGAAGATTTATTAAAACATTTATTATTCAATAATAAAGAATAATAAATTCATCTGCTTGTCCAGTACTTGCAACAATTGTATATGAGATACCTTGAGCAATTCCAGCAGCACCAGCTGAAATAATTCCTGATTCAATTACAAAAAAATTTACAGCAAAAGCAAGACAAATTGAAGCAAAAGTAAGAACTAAAATTCCCTTAATTTTTTTGTTTTTTGTTACTTTATTAAGATTTAATTTTGTTGCTACAAGTAACTCATTCATTTAATTCACTATCCTTAAATAAAGGTATATAAATAATATTAGCACTAAATAATATAAATTTTAAATTATTATATCTATTTCAATAATTATTTGATTTTTTTGATTGATACTATTTTTATCTTCTTTTATTCAAACTACAATATTTCTGAAATAATATTTTTCCCCAATTTTTAATTTTTTGATTTTAAAATTCTCTTTTAATCAATCTTCGATTGATTGATTATTATTTTCTATTTTTATTACACCGGAAATTTTTGGATTATTTTTTAAATATTTATCGTAAAAATCATAAATTTTAACATTAGGGTTAACTAAAAAATTATTTTCACTTAAAAGATAAATTCCTTCTTTTGTTATATCTTCATCATCATATAATTTTCCAACAATAGTTTCCAAAATATCTTCAATTGTAATAATTCCGATAAATTTATTATTTTTATTTACAATGATTCCGATTTTTTGTCTTTTGCTTTTAAGTTCATAAAAAATTTCTCTTAAAAATTCATTTTCTTTAAAAATTTGGAAATCTAAAATAAATTTATCAAGATTAGAATTTTCTTTTTCTTTTAAATAATTTATCAAGAATTTTTGTGTATTTAAAATTCCAATTATTTTTTCTGTTTTATGATCAAATAATGGAACCCTAGTTACATTTATATTTTCTATTTTTTCAGCAAGATTTTCTTTTGATGAATTAGCATCAAAATAAATTGCATCCTTTTTACTAATCATTACTTTTTTGGCAATAGTTTCATCTCAATCTAAAATAGAAGTAATAATTTCTTGATCTCTTTTAGTTGTAATTCCAGTTTTTCCGGCTTCATTTATTGCGTAACGAAGCTCTCCTTCGTTTTGAAAAATTCTTTCGTTTTCGTCTTGTTTTACAAGTTTTTTAAGAGGAAGAGAAATGGGTTTTAAACTTCAATTTAATCAATATATTACACTTGAAAAAACTATTGCTCCTCTTTCGGGATATTTTTTTCCTAAAAATTTTGGAATAAGTTCACCAAAGATAATAATTAAAATAGTCATCAATATAAATGAGAAAAAAGCACTAAGAAAAATCATATCATTAAATAAGAAACTAAATCATACAGTTGAAATAGTTGAAAGCAAAACATTAACTATATTATTATAAATTACAAGTGAAGTTATAATTTCGTTGTAATTATTAATAAATCCTAAAACTTTATTTGCTCTTTTTTTATAGCGATCTTTTTTAAGATATGTTTCTAAACGAATTTTATTAATTGATGCTATTGCCATTTCAACAAAGGCAACTACTCCTGAAGCAAAAAGTAAAAGAATAATTATAAGTGGGGGTAAGATATATTGTACAAATATCATTTATTCCTCTATTTCTTTAACTAAATTTAATATTTTATAATAACTCATAAATAACTAATTTATTATATAATAAAAGAGTTAAAAGATTTAATTATTTTGCTTTAAATAATCAAAAAAACATTATTTTTAAGACAAATATGAATGAAAAAATAGAAAAAAAGAAAAAGAAATCTAAACTTATAAAACTTAATAAAAAGGGAATAATTATAATCTCAATTATTTTAATAATTTTAGCAGTTATAATTTCGCTTTCTGTTTATTATGGAACAAAAGATTATCGTCCATATCCTCCTAATATTACAATTTATAAAAAATCAAAAAATTTTGATAAAGATATCAAAAGTGTTCAAAAAAGAATTAATAATCAAGATAATATTGAACAAGAGATAACAGGAATTGTTTTTTTTTCAAGAAATGGGCAAAATAGTAATTATGCTTTTTATAATGATAATGATAAAAAAGATAAGGATTATTCAATAGATGATGGTCCCTTTTCACAATATCTTGTTAATTTTAGTCCAAATTCTGATTTTAAATGATATGGATTTATGACTGGTGAAGATGAAAATATCAGAACATTAATTGAAGATTTTATGATTGATAAAAATAAGGATTTAGATGAAAATAATCCTGATTATGATAGTAAATTAAGATATGAAAAGGTTTATTTTATAAATGATTCAGATAGTGCTTCTGAATCAATTGCTGATGATTATTATGATCCTTATTATCTTAGTGTTAATTCGGATGATACTTTATCATTGAGACCAATTTCTCCTTCTACAGGTCTTACGAATACAATTACTTGAATGTGATTTGTAAATAATCCTGATCCTAATAATGTTGAAAATGGGAACGAGGATTATATTTTGGTAGCAAATGGTGATCAATTTGTTTATACTGAAACAGATGATGACGGAAATGAAACGATAGAAATTAGAGATTTTAGTGAAGATTATTTTAAAAACATTGAAATAGCAATTGAAAATAATTCATTTAAATTTACTGAATAAAATATTTAAATAAAAAGGAGCAAAATATGGCATTTAATTTTATGCAAAAACGACTAGAAAAAGTAATTCATAAGGTTCAATCAAAAGGACTTTTAAGTAAGGAAAATATAAGTGAAATTCTAAAAGAAGTAAAATTAATTTTACTCGAATCAGATGTTAATCTAAAAGTTGTTGATGATTTTATTTCTTCTATAGAAAAAAAAGCTATTGGAAAAGTTGTAGATACAGATCGGACTTCTTCACAAGAAATTCTTAAAATTATTTATGATGAACTTGTAAATATTTTAGGAAAAGAAGCCAAAACTTGAAATTATCAATCTAGATCTGTTGTAATGATGGTTGGATTACAAGGTTCAGGAAAAACTACTACTGTTGCTAAACTTGCAAATAATCTTGTAAAAAAACAAAAGAAATATAAAAACCCTTTATTAGTGGCTTTGGATATTTATCGTCCAGCAGCAATCGATCAATTAGAAACATTAGCAAAAAAAATAGATTTTCCTTTTTATGCAGAGAGAAATGAAAAAGATGTAATTAAAATTGCAAAAAATGCTTTAAAATTGGCTGATAAAAATAATCATGATTTAATTATTTTAGATACAGCGGGTCGTTTACAAACTGATCAAAAATTAATGGACGAATTAAAAGAGATTAAAAAAATTTTTATTCCTACTGATATTATTTTTGTTGCTGATGGATTTTCTGGACAAGAAATCTTGAATGTTGCACAAGAATTTAATAATAAACTTAAATTATCATCAGTAATTGTTACAAAAATGGATTCTAATGCGAAAGGTGGAGCAATTTTTTCATTAGCATACGCTTTAAAATTATCAATATCTTATTTGGGAGTTGGAGAAAAGATTGCTAATTTAGAAATTTTCTATCCTAATAGAATTGCTTCTAGACTTTTAGGATTGGGTGATATTGAAACACTTACAGAAAAAGCTCAGGAATTAGGTGATGAAAAAAGTCAAGAAAAAATGTTTCGCAAAATGATGTCGGGAAAATTTGATCTTGATGATTTATTAGTTTCAATGCAGCAAATGAGTAAAATGGGAAATTTAGGGGCTATTTCAAAACTACTTCCAAGTTTTGGTAAATTAGGAAAAATTTCTGAAGAAAAAATTAATTCAATGGAAACAAAACTTGATATTTATAAAGTTCTTATAAATTCGATGACAAAAAAAGAACGTAAAAATCCTCGTTTATTAAAACATCAAAAAAGAAAAGAACGAATTTTGAAAGGTTCTGGAAGAAGTGCACAAGAATATAATGATCTTTTAAGACAATTTGAAAAAATGCAAAAACAAATTATGCAACTTTCAAAAGTTTTAAAATCAGGAAGAATGCCTGATTTAAGTAAATTAGGAAATGGGCTTTTTTAAGATAAAAAATATTTACTGTTAGGTAAAAAACCCTAACAGTTTTTTTATTTTAATTTATAATATAAATTGGAGGTTAAAAGAGTGGCAGTACGTTTAAGACTAACTAGAATGGGTTCTAAGAAAAAACCATTTTATAGAATAGTTGCAATTGATTCTCGTGTTAAAAGAGATGGTGCTTATATTGAATTAATAGGAACTTACAATCCTTTTACAAAAGAAAAAGTAATCAAGCGTGAAGTTGCATTGAAATGATTAGAAAATGGAGCTAAACCTTCTGATACTGTAAGAGAAATCCTAGCAAAAGAAGGAATTTTAAAAGAATTTCATGATGCAAAAACAATTAGTAAAAAAGCAAAATAGTTTAATTTGATTAGGAACAATTGTAAATACACATGGACTAAAAGGTGAATTAAGAATTCTAAGCAATTCTGATGATCTTAATAAGTCTTTTAAAAAAGGAACGAAAATTTTTCTTGAAAAAAATAATGTACCTTTAATTGTAAAAAATTATCGTCTTCATAAAAATTTTGTTTTAATATTTTTTGAAAATATTGATACATTTGAAGAAGCTTTAAAATTAAAAAATAAAAAGATATATAAAGAAGCAAATTTAAATATAGATGAAGAATTTTATCTAAAAGATTTGATTAATGCAACTGTAATAAATGATGATCAAAAATCTATTGGAATTGTGATTGATTTATTACATCAAATTGCTTATGAAAGTATCATTGTAAAATTATTTTTAAATGAGAAAATAATTAATATTCCTTTAGTTGATGAATTTTTTGTAGATTTTGATTCTAAAAAACATCTTGTTTATGTTAAAGTTAGCGAAGAGTTTATAAATGAAAGTATTAATGAGTAATTATGAAAATAACATTTATTACTTTGTTTCCTGAATATTTTGATTTTTTTAAAACACATAGCATTATTAAAAATGCAATAAAAGAAAAAAAAATTGAAATTGAACTTATAAATCCACGTGATTTTGTATTAGATAAAAATAAACAAGTTGATGATTATATTTATGGTGGTGGGCCAGGAATGTTAATGCTTATTGAACCGGTTGTAAAGGCAATTGAAAAAGCAAAAACAAAAGATAGTTTTATTATATATACATCACCAAAAGGAAAAAAGTTTTCGCAGTCTATTGCAAAAAATTTTGTTTTAAGCCATAAAGATATTATTATTGTTTGTGGCCATTATGAAGGAATTGATGCAAGAATAAAATATTTTATTGATCTTGAAATTTCATTAGGAGATTTTATTCTTACAGGAGGAGAGATTGCAGCAATGGCAATTGCAGATGCAATAATTCGTTTAATTCCTGGTGTGATTAATGAAGATTCTTTAATAAATGAATCATTTGAAAATGATTTAATTGAAAATGATCATTATACAAGACCACGAAAATTTCGTAATTTATCAGTTCCTTCAGTTTTATTATCTGGAGATCATAAAAAAATTGAAAATTGAAGAAAAGAAAATGCAATAAAAAATACTAATCAATTTAAAAAAAATAATAAAAAATAGGAGAAAATTAGATCAAATTTATGGGAGCAAATAATAATTTAATTAATGAATTAACAGTAAAACAATTAAAAACAGATATTCCTAATTTTAAAACTGGAGACACTCTTCGTCTTCATATTAAAATAAAAGAAGGAGCAAAAGAAAGAATTCAGATTTTTGAAGGTTTTGTTCTTAAGAAATCAAAAAATAATTCAATTGATTCAACTTTTACAGTAAGAAAAGAATCTTATGGAATTGGTGTTGAAAAAACATTTCCCATTAATTCTCCTGTTCTTGCAAAAATTGAAGTTATTAAAAATGGTAAAGTACGAAGAGCAAAAATTTACTATATGCGTGAACGTAAAGGTAAATCTGCAAGAATTAAAACAATTGAAAGTAAGAAAAAATAAAATTTATTTATTTACAAATAAATAACTTTTTTTTTTCTTTATAAAGTAATATCATATATATGACGGTTAAGGGGATTTCTGGTATAAGGGGATTTACTTTGATCGTCAATATATAATAATAAATTACATCCCATTGTTATTTACAAATTATTAAGCCTCAATTAACTCTATATTGTTATTTCACTAAATAACCAATTTTACTAATTTAGGAGACTACCGTAATGATAGTCTCCTTTCTTTTTTATATTAAAATTAAATTATTCAACTATAATAAAATCATTATGAAAGAAAATATTCGTAAGGAAATTTTCCCGTTTTTTAAAAATAATCCTAATATTACTTATCTTGATTCAAGCCTTACAACAATTAAACCAAAAGTTGTAATAAATGAAATTAGTAATTTTTATCAAAATTTTCTTCCTACAATCGAAAGAAGTAATAATTTGCTTACAGAAAAGAGTAAAGAATTATTTTTAATATCATTACTTAAAATTGCTCATTTTATAAATTCAAGAACAATAAATGAAATTATTCCTGTTGCAGGAACAACAAACGGATTAAATTTATTAGCTCTTGCTCTTACAGATGATTTAAAAGCAGGAGATGAATTAATTTTAGGAGAATTTGAACATGCTTCTAATTATATTCCTTGATTAGTAATTGCAAAAAAGAAAAAATTGAAAATAAGACATTATAAAATTAAAGAAAATTTTGAATTTGATTATGATCATCTTAAGACATTACTAAATAATAAAACGAAAATAATTGCCATTTCTCATATATTTAATTCAATTGGAATTTTAAATGATCTAAAAAAAATAAAGAAAATAATTGGAGATAATATTTTACTTGTGGCGGATGCCGCACAATCTGTTGGTCATATAAAAATTGACGTAAGAGATTTAAATTGTGATTTTTTAGTATTTGGTGGTCATAAAATGTTTGGTCCAAACGGAATTGGAATTATTTATGGAAAAGAAAAATTATTAAAAAAATTAAATTTATTTAATTATGGAGGAGGAATGTTTCAATATTATGATTTAAATAAATTTGATTATCGAAAATTACCTAATAAATTTTATGCTGGAACACCAAATATTTCGGGAATAATTGGACTTGCAAAAGCAATTGATTTTATAAATTCAATTGGAATTGAAAAAATAAGATCACATAATGAGAAATTAAAATTTTTACTTGAAGAAAAATTAGAAAAAATTAATGATATTATTATTTTAAATAAAAATATTAAATCTTCAATTCTTTTATTTAAGAAAAAAAATATTCATTCTGAAGATATAAATTATGAATTGCAACAAAATAATATTTTTGTAAGAAGTGGTTTTTATTGTGTTAATTATGATAATAAATTATTAAATACAAAAGAACAATCAATTCGTGTTTCTTTTCATTATTATAATAATGAAAATGATTTAAAAAAATTAGTAGATGTAATAAAAAATGGTGGTGATTTTTTAAATGGACTCTTCAATTCAAATAAAAATAAGAAATGTGCTTAGTGATTTTAAATTTAAAAATTTAGAGGAAAAAGATTTTGCAAAATCTTCAGTATATTATCTTACAAATTGTGCAGATAAAATTTATGTAAAAGCAAATATAAAAAAGAATAAAATAATAAAAATTAGTTGAAATGGTGAAGGTTGTTCAATTTCATTTCTTTCATCCGAATTAATTGCAAGATTGATAAATAAAAAAAATGTAAATGAAGCAAAAGAAATTTTAAAAAAATTAAAAGATTTTGCTGATAATGATATTTCTTTACCAAAAGGAGATATTTTTGATCTTTTGGGATTTTTAAAAGAGCACCCAATTAGAAAACGCTGCTTATTAGTAGCAGTAAATTCTTATTTATTGGAATTAAATAAATTTTAAATTATGATTACAAAAAACCAATTAAAAAATGTTCCAAATACACCTGGTTGTTATCTTTGAAAAGATGATAAGGGATTTGTAATATATGTTGGAAAAGCAAAAAAATTAAAGAATAGAATGATGCAATATCTTGATCCAAAAGATATTCAATTAAAAACTAGACTTTTGGTAAAGCAAATTGCAGATTTTGATTATATGCTTGTAAAAAATGAAATGGAATCATTGATTTTAGAATTAGAATTAATCAAAAAATATAATCCAAAATATAATATTAGATTAAAAAATCAACGTTCTTATCCATATATTTTATTTACAAAAGAACCTATGTTTAAATTAGAGCTTACAAATGAAGTAAAGAAAAATAAAAAAAATTTAAAATATTTTGGACCTTTTCCAGATGGCTATTCAGCAAATAAAATTAAAAAAATTATTGAATCAATTTATCCAGTAAGCAAATGTTTAAATCCAAATTCAGGGAAACCTTGTTTGAATTATCAAATGGGGATTTGTCCGGGATATTGTTTTAAAGAAAAAAAAGATATTGATATCGAAAAGATAACAAAAGAAATTGAAAATTTCTTTAAGGGTAATGATTACCAATTAAAAAAAATAATTAATAAAAAAATTAATATTTACACAGAAAAAGAAATGTATGAACAAGCACAAGAGTTATATAATTTATTACCAATATTAGAAAAATATCATCAAAAACAAAAAATATTATTTAATGATAATATTTCAAGAGATGTTTTAAATTTTTATTATAAAGATGATGTTTTAGCAATTGTAATTTTAAATATTCGATATGGTAAATTAATATCAAAAATAACAGAAGTTATTTCAATAAAAAAATTAAATTATCAAAATATTGAAAATTTAATTGAGCAATATTTATATCACTATTATCAAAAAAATTTAATTCCTTCTATTCTTGTTGCTCCTTTTAAAACTGGAGTATTAAAATTAATAAATTTTAAAAAAGTAATAATTCCTAAGCAGGGCCGTTTAAAATCAATTTTAAATCTTGCAAAAAAAGAAGCCGAAGAATTATATAAACAATTAGAAATTAAAGTAAATCAAAAAGAAAATAATTTAAAAAAAGCACAAGATGAATTAGCAAAATTGTTAAAAATTGATAATTTTACATTGATCGAATTATGTGATATTTCTAACTTAGGTGGACAAAATCAAGTGGGTGTTGTTGTTAATTTTTTAAATTTTCAAAAAAATTCTAAAATGTATCGTAAATATATTTTAGATGAATTTCAAAATGATTATCAAGCAATTTATGAAGTTACATATCGTCATTTTAGACAAAAATTAATTAAAAAAGAAGATATTCCTAATTTATATATAGTTGATGGAAAATATCAATTAGATAGTGCTAAAAAAGCTTTAAAAGAATTAAATCTTTTAGAAAAAGTTAAAGTAATAGGTTTGGTAAAAGATAAAAAACATGATACTGGAAAAATAATTGTTGAAAAAAATCAAGAATATTTAATTAAAAAAAATTCAGAAATTTATCTTTTATTGGGTGGTTTTCAAGATGAAGTACACCGCTTTGCAATTACTTTTTATCGAAAAAAACAACAAAATAAATTATTTAATAAATAAAAGAATGATTAAATAATTTATAATATTTTTCAAGATATGGAGATAAAAATAACAAACCTTACTTTTATTTATAAAGATAATTTAATATTAAAAGATATATCATTTTCCTTTACAGATAAAGATTATATTGCTTTAATTGGTCGAAACGGATCAGGAAAATCAACTTTAATCAAAATATTAAGTGGAATTTTAAATTATACAAATGGTTTCATTGGTCAAAAAATTGAAACTCATAATAATCTTTATTTTTATAAAAAATTAAAACACAAAGAAATAAGATTTGGTTTTATTGGAATTATTTTTCAAAAACCTGATAATCAAATTGTAAACTCAATTGTCGAAAATGATATTGCTTTTGGTTTGGAAAATAATTTATATAAGCATAATGAAATGCACTCAATTGTTGATAATATTTTAAATTTTTTAAATATTTCAAGATTAAAAAAAAGAGATGTAAATACTCTCTCGGGTGGTGAAAAGCAATTAATTGCAATTGCTTCAATGCTTGTTTTAAAATATAAATTTCTTCTGTTTGATGAAGTTACTTCGATGTTAGATATTAAAAATACTAATTTTGTTGTAGATAAAATTAAATATCTACATTCACAAAATAATTGTGGAATAATTTTTGTAACTCATAAATTACACCTTTTAAAATATGCTGAAAAAACTTTAATTTTAGATCAAGGAGAAAAAGTTTTTTTTGATAAAACAATAAAAATAACAGAAGACTTATTAAATAAATTTAAATTAAATTAGATCAGAAATATGATTATTAAAATTAACAATTTAAGTAAAAAAATAAATTCTCATAATAAAGAAAAAGAAATATTGCAAAATATAACTTTTTCACTTCCAAAAAATAAAATTCTTACAATTGTTGGAGAAACAGGATCAGGAAAATCTACATTAGCAAAAATAATTGGTGGATTTTCAATTCCCACTTCAGGTTCAATAAATTACAATTATCAATTTTTTACTTATTCAAAAAGTAAGAAAAAAATAAAATATAAAAATCTTAAAATAGTAAGAGAGTTTTCGAAAATAACATTTCAAGATTCTAATTTACAATTTTTCAAAAAAAATATATGAGATGAAATTAAATTTGGTTTTAAAAATTTAGGATATAAAGACGAAAAACTTGATCAAAAAGTAATTGAAGTTTTTAATTTTTTAGAATTTCCTGAAAAATATAAAAAAACTAATCCAAATAATCTTTCGGGTGGAGAACAAAAAAAATTGTTAATTGCAATTATTGCTTTTTTTCCTTCTAAATTATTAATACTGGATGAACCGACAGCAAATATGGATAATTATAATCGAATTGAAGTTTTAAATTTTATTAAAAAAATTCTTAAAAAAAATAAAACAATAATTATAATTACGCATGATTTAAGAAATTTAAGTTACTCTGATTATTTACTTTTTTTATGTAAAGGAAAACAAATAAGCTTTAATAAATGTTCATTATTATTGAAAAATCAACAAAAATTAAATAATATTCTTCTACAATCTAATTTAATACAAGAAAAGGATCTTAAAAAAGATATTTTAAGAGAGATAAATAAATTGCCATGGAAATAACATATGATATTCTTTCTAAAAAAGATTTTAATTCATTTATTGATAAAATAAATCCAAGAGCAAAATTTATTGTTTATTTTCTTATGATAATTTTGGTTTTATTTGCTCCTGGATTTATTTATGATCAAGAATTATGGTTTTATAGTGAAGATTGATATTTATTGGGAACTTTTTTTGCTTCAATTTTATTCGCTTTAATTGTAAAAACTCCCTTTAAAACTTATCGAAATTTATTTTATTATTCAATATTCACATTTATAATTTTTTTTATTTTAAATTCCTTATTTTTCTTAGATGCAAAAAAAGGATTTATTCTTACATTTGAAATTACGATAAGAATTTTTATTTTATTATTAATCTCTTCAATTTTAATTTTAAGTTCTACGCAAAAAGAAATTTCTGATGCAATTAGTTTTTTTATCTATCCATTAAGATATATAAAAGTTCCCGTAAATGAATTTTCTTTAATTATTACAATTGGATTAAGATTTCTTCCACTTATAATTTTAGAAGCAGAACAGATTTTACAATCATTATCAACAAGAGGAATTGATTTTTATTCATCTTCTTTTAAAATAAAAATAAAAGCTTTTTTTGCCTTATTTAATCCTTTATTTATTTCTGCTTTTGATCGCGCTAATAATTTATCATATGCTCTTTATGTGAGGCAATATCAAATTGGTAAAAAAAGAACACAATATAATTCCTATAAATTTAATTTAATAGATTTTTGTTTTATCTTTTTCTTCATTGTTATTTTTGTAGTTGGTCTTACTTTTATTATTTTAATTTAAAATAATAATTAAATATGAAAACAAAACTGTTACTTAATTTATGATATGATGGAACTAATTTTTTTGGTTGAGCAAAGCAACCAAAAGTGCGTACAATTCAAGGAATTTTAGAAGAATATAGTAAAAAATTTTTTCAAGCAAATACAAAAGTTTTATCTTCAGGAAGAACAGATCGTTATGTTCATGCTTTTGATCAAATTGTTACTATTGAATTTAATTCAAAACAAAAGGTTACAAAAAAAGATATTAAGAAATTTAAAAATTTGATAAATGCTATTTTTAGTGATTTAAAAATCAAAAAAATAAAGTTTGTTGATAATGATTTTTCTATAGGGTTTTCAGTAAAAGAAAAAACTTATCTTTATAAAATAAATACAAAAAAATCAAAAAGATCGGAAAAGTTAAAAAATTATCAATATAATTATTATCAAAAAATTGATTATTTAAAACTTAAGGAAGATTTAAAATATTTTATAGGAGAAAAAAATTTTGCTTCATTTACAGGAAAAGAAAATTATCAATCATATGTTCGTAAAGTAATTTCCATAAAAATTTATAAAAAATATAAAGGAAAAATTTATATTGAAATTACAGGAAAAGGTTTTATGAGATTTATGATTAGAAATATTATCGGTTCAGTTTTAGCTAAGAATCGTAATAAATATTCAGAAGAAGAATTTAAAGATTTATTTCTAAATCCAAAAAGAGGTAAAAATCATTATAAAGCACCAGGAAGTGGACTTTATCTTAAATCTGTAAAATATTAAAATATACAATAGTATAATTAATTGCTTTTATGTATAATATTAACTATAAGTTTTCGGTATTATCCCACACTAATACAATTATTGATTTTAAATTAAATAAAAAGAGAAATAAGGAAATAATAAAATATTAATAATGAGACAGACAAAAATGGCATTCAATAATCAAATTGAAAAAAAATGATATTTGATTGATGCAAAAGATTTAGTTTTGGGAAGAATGTCTACAGAAATTGCCAAAATTATTACAGGAAAAAATAAAAGTTCATATACACCTCATGAAGATCATGGTGATTATGTTATTGTTATAAATGCTAATAAAATTTATCTTTCTGGTAATAAATTAGAACAAAAAAAATATTATAATCACTCTGGCTATCCTGGTGGATTAAGAGAACGAAAAGCTTCTGAGATGAAAGCAAAATATCCGGAAGAAATGGTTTATCGTGCTGTTTGAGGAATGGTTCCTCATAATAAATTAGGAAGAAAACAAATTAAAAAATTATTTATTTATCGCGATGATAAACATCCTCATCAAGCACAAAATCCCGAAAAATTAGAAATTAACTTAAAGAAAAATAATTAGGAGCTAAAATGTATCAAACAGTTGGAAAAAGAAAAAGTTCAGTTGCAAGAATAACTATGGAAAAAGGAACTGGGAAAATTATTGTAAACAAAAAAGATATTAAAGATTATTTTTCTCAAGATACTTTAGTAAATGAAATTAAGCAAGGCTTAATAATAACTGATACTGAAAAAGATTTTGATATTGTTGCAAAAGTTTCTGGAGGAGGATTTTCTGGACAAGCAGGTGCTTTGAAACATGCTATTGTAAAAAGTCTTTTACTTGTTTCAGATGATTATCGTAAACCTTTAAAACAAGCAAAATTAATTAGTCGTGATTCAAGAGTAAAAGAACGTAAAAAATATGGGCTTAAAGGAGCAAGAAGAGCTCCACAATTTTCAAAAAGATAGATTTAAAAATTTACCATTTTGGTATAATTTGTACGTTGGTAAAAGTTTTGTTGGTATATCTAAAACCAACTAAACGGAACTGTAGCTCAGTTGGTTAGAGCACACCGCTGATAACGGTGAGGTCGGTGGTTCAAGTCCACTCAGTTCCACCATTTTTTATTTATTTGTAAAGATTTAAAGCAAATAAGAAATGGTTATTTATGAATAAACAATTGCAATGATTTCCTGGACATATGCAAAAAACCTTAGATCAATTATTTGATTTAAAAAAAAACATTAATTTAATTATTGTTGTTTTAGATGCAAGAGCACCAAAATCATCTTTTATTGATATTTTTGGTGATTTTTTAAAAGATAAAAAAGTAATAATTTGTTTAAATAAAAGAGATCTTGTCTCAAAAGAAAAACTTAAAAAATGAGTAAATTTTTATAAAAAAAAATTTACCGATGCAATTACTATTTCTTTGAAAGAAGAAAAAAACTTAGCAAAAATAAACTTATTTAAAATTTTAAAAAAATATCAAAAAGAAAATTTTTATACCAAAGTAATTGTTATTGGAATTCCAAATGTTGGTAAATCAAATTTACTTAATGTTTTAATTGAAAAAAATTCTGCAAAGGTACAAAATATTGCTGGAGTTACAAAAAATTTAGGTTGATATCAAAAAGATCAATTTCTATTTTTAGATACCCCAGGAGTTTTAGTTCCAAAATTTGAAAATGATTTAATAGGAGCAAAAATTGTTTTAATTGGAGGAATAAAAATTAATTTAGTTCCAATTGAAGAAGTTATAAGATTTATGTTTGAAATATTTAAGGAAAAAAATATTTTACTTCCTTTTGCTTCTTTTGAAGATTTACAAAAAAAAATAAAAATTGAAAAAGAGCAAACAAAAACTTATTTAAATTTAATAAATGATTATCAAAAGGGAAAATATGGAAAATTTATCCTAGATTAATGAGATTTTTAATATTAATTAAATAATATTAATTCTGATTGTTATGCGAGAGATTTTACTTTACTTTTCTGTAAAATATTATGGAAATTGAGACAAAATATATAATGCTTTAAAAGCAAAAGAAAATATTGATTATTCTTTATATAAGCAAATTATAAATAGATATAAAAGAAAAAAATACGTTACAATTATTGATGAAAATTATCCTAAAAATTTAAAAAATATTGCCTTTCCTCCTTTTGTTTTATATTATCAAGGAAATTTTGATTTGTTGATGAAAGAGAAAATTATCTGAATTTTTGGAGCAGAAATTCCAGAGACAAAATATAAAGAAATTTATAATTTAAAATTAGAATTTGATCAAAAAGATATAACATTAATTATTGGTCAATCAAATTTTTTTGAAAATATTTTTTTGAAAAATTGTAATTTAAAAAAGATGATTTTAATAAAAGATTCAGGAATAGATTCTCAAATAATAATTGATTTTGAATTGGAAAAAAAAATTCTTAATAATAATTCATTAATAATTTCTGAATCTCCTGATTATATTTTACCTACAAAAAAGCAATGATATAAGAGTAATAAAATAAAAATTGGATTGTCAAATGGAATTTTTTTATATAATACGAGAAAAGAAAAAGATATTTTTAATGTTATTTCTCATGTAATTTTAGAAAACAAGAAAATTTATTGTTATTTCAATCATTTTTTTGATAATAATTTGAATTTTGAATTGATAAAGCATGGTGGAATAGAAATAAATAATATTGGAGAACTTATTAAAAAATGACAAAAAAATTAATAATTGTAGAATCCCCTAATAAAATAAATAAAATTCAAGCATATTTAAATGATTACTATGGAAGAAATGAATTTAAAGTAATTGCTTCAATTGGACATGTTCGTGATCTTAGAAAATATGGAACAAAAATGGGTTTAGGAATCGATTTAGATTTAATGGAACCTATGTATGAAAATATAACTGCAAAAAAAGAAGTTATAAGCAATATAATTTCAGAAGTAGAAAAAGCAAAAGTAATTTATTTAGCAACTGATCCTGATCGAGAGGGGGAAGCAATTGCTTGACACATTACACAGATATTACCCCAAGAATTATTAAAAGATAAGAAATTTTATCGAATAAATTTCAATGAAATTACAAAAGATGCAATTTTAAATTCATTAAAAAATCGCGGAGAATTAAATAAGAATTTAATAAATTCACAAGAAGCAAGAAGGATGCTTGATCGGATTATCGGTTTTCGTTTGTCTTATATCACAAATAAAAAATTAAAGGCATCAAGTGCAGGTAGAGTTAAATCATCAGTTTTAAAATTAATAATTGATCGTGAAAATGAAATTAAGAGTTTTAAAAAAGATTATTGATGAACAATTGAAGCTTTATTTAATAAAAATAAAATATTAATTAATTCTACAAATGATTTTAAAGAAATAAATTATAAAAGTGAAAAAGATGCAAAAAAGATTCATGATGATCTTACAGAAAAATTTGTTTTTATAAAAAATCAAAAAAAGGAAACAAAAATTATTGCTCCTCAACCCTTAGAAATGTCTTCTTATCTTATGGCTGCTTATAATATGTACGGATTAACTAATAGACAAGCAACAGCCGCATCACAAATTCTTTATGAAAAAGGTCTTATAACTTATCCAAGAACTGATTCACAACGAATCAGTTCAAAAAAATTTATTAAAGATGCAAAAGATTTTTTAATTGAAACATATGGGGAAAGATATTATTCAGGTTTGAGAGAATTTAAAAAGGTAAAAAAAATCACATCACAAGATGCTCATGAAGCTTTAAGACCAACTGATTTACGTGTACGTAGTCATGTTTTAAATTTAAGAGAACATACTTTAATAGAAAAAAAGGCTTATGATGTTATTTGAAAAATCACAGCAAAAGCATTCTTGAAAGATGGAATAAATTTAATTGTTAAAAATCTTTATGATAACAATAATCATAAGTTTGTTACAAAAGAAACTTTATTTAAATTTTTGGGATATCGCATTATTGATAAAGAGGTTTTTGAAAAAGAAACAATTTTGCCAGCAACAAAAGAAATTTTGGTTAAAAAAAGAAATATTGAAATAAAAGAACATAATACTCAACCTCCTGCAAGATATAATCAATCATCAATCATTAAAAAAATGAAAGAAGAAGGGATTGGCCGTCCATCTACTTATTCAACAACAACTTCTGGTCTTTTAAGATATGGATATATTGAAAGACAAAAAGGAACTTTAATTCCTACTGACATTGGTGATGAAACAAATAGATTATTGTTATCTAATTTTTCAGAATTAGTAAATGAAAAATATACAGCAAAAATGGAAACAAATCTTGATGAGATTGCTGAAGGTAAAATAGAAAAAGAAAAATTTTTAAGTGATTTTTGAAAAGAATTTGAGCCACAAGTTCAATTTGTTGATGAAACCATTCAAGTTAAATTACCTGAATATTTAGATGAAAAATGTCCGCTTGATGGTGGTCAATTAATTTATAAAAGATCAAGATATGGTAAATTTATTGGTTGTGAAAATTATCCAAAATGCAAATATATTCGTAAAATTGAAAATAAGGATAAATTCGAAGCAATTACCTTAAAGGAAAATTGCCCAAAATGTAAAACAGGAAATCAAATAATTAGAAAATCTAAATTTGGTAATTATTTTATTTCTTGTACAAATTTTCCAAAATGTAAATTTATAATGGATAAAAAAGAAGCAGAATTAATCATTAAAAAAAATCTTTCTAATCTTAAAGAAAAAAAATAAATTTGTTAATTTGATATAATTTTTAGAAACAAAACAAAAAAACAAACATATGAATTTTTAAGTAGTGCTTTTTAGTTCTTAATTTTGAAGTATGTTGATGAAAAACTAGGAAATATTAAAAAATGATAAACGAACAAGAAAATAATTCAGAATTATTACAAAACGAGAATTTAAAAACTAATAGTAATGATAATTCAGATAAAAAATTACCTTTAATTGCAAAAGAAAAATTATTAGAAGCAGGAGTTCAATTTGGTCATAAAACACAACGTTGAAATCCAGCAATGAAACCATTTATTCATGGTGAAAAAAATGGAACTCATATTATTAATCTAAATAAAGTTAATGCATCTTTAAATGTTGCTTATAATGCAATTAATAAAATTGCGGCAAAAGGCGGAAAAGTTTTATTTGTAGGAACAAATAAACATTCAAAAAAAACAATTAAAGAAAATTCTTTACGTGTTAAAACTTTTTATGTTAATGAAAGATGATTAGGAGGGACATTAACAAATTTTAAAACAATTCAAAATTCTGTTCGTCGCTTACGTTATCTTGAAAAATTGGAAAAAGATAATTTTGCCGGATATACAAAAAAAGAAGCAGTTAAATTACAAAAAGAATTAGATAAAGCAGAATCTATGCTTGGCGGAATTAAATTTATGCGTAGATTACCAGATGCAATTTTTGTAACTTCAGTTAGTGATGAAAGAATAGTAATAAAAGAAGCAGATAAATTACAAATTCCTGTAATTGGGATTGTAGATACAAATTGTAATCCTCGTGATGTTAAAATTCCAATTTTTGCAAATGATGATGCAAATAAATCAATTTCTCTTATTACAACAATTATTGCAGATGCAATTGCAGATGCAAAAGGAGAAGAACGTAAAGCAGCTTTTTTAGATAAAGATGCTGTAGAGTTTATTGGTCTTGAAAAATCTACTTACCGTAAAACTAATTTTAGAAATGCTTCTTTTGAGCAAAATTCTGATCAAAGACAAAAAGATCAAAGATCATATAATCAAAATTATAAAAATCGTACAAATTTAAAAAGAGAAAAGGTAGATCGAAAATTTTAATTAAATAATTTGAAATGAAAAAAATAACTATTGAAGATATTAAAAAATTAAGAGAAAAAACAAACGCTGGATTAATGGAAGTTAAAAAAGCTTTACAAAAAGCAGAAGGTGATTTTGAAAAAGCAATTAAATGGTTGCGTGAAAAAGGATTAGCAAACGCAGCAAAAAAATCTGATAGAGTTGCTGCAGAGGGTGCAATATTTATTTTAAATAAAGAAAATAAAGTTGTAATTTTAGAATTGAATTCTGAAACAGATTTTGTTGCAGTAAATAAATTATTTATAGATTTTGGAAATAAAATTTCTCAATATATTATAAATACAGATTTTAAAGAAAAAAGCTTAGAAGAATTTAGAAAAACAATTTTTGATGGAGAAAAAATAGATGAAAAAATTGCTTCTCTTACTACAAAATTAGGAGAAAAAATTAGTTTAAGAAGATTTGATCTTTTCGATGTTGAAAATTATCAATTTTCTACTTATCTTCATGTTAATAAAAAAATTGGTGTTATTGTTATTGCTAAAAATGTTGAAAAAGATCTTTTAAAAGATATTGCAATGCAGATTGCTGCAATGAATCCGGAATATTTAAGTTTAAAAGATGTTCCAAATGATAAAAAAGAAGAAGAATATAAAATTGCTCGAAAAGATTTAAAAGATACATTAAAAGGTAAACCAGAAAATATTCAAGAAAAAATAATAAGCGGAAAAGTTAATAAGGTTTTATCAGATTTAATATTGGAAGAGCAAACATTTGTAAAAGATAATAGTAAGAAGATAAAACAATTATTATCAAAGAATGCAAAATTAATTTCATTTATTCGTTATGAAGTTGGAGAAGGAATAGAAAAGAAAATTGAAAATTTCAAAGACGAAGTAATGAAACAAATTAAAAATAAAGAGTAATATACTCTTTATTTTTTTATAAATTTTAAGAGGAAGCAATGATTAATAAAAAGGAACGTGTCATTTTAAAATTATCAGGAGAGGCTTTAACAAATTCAAGTGAAAATATTTATTCAATAGATATTTTAAAAAATATTACAGAACAAATTTCTTATCTTATTAAAAATTATCAATTAAAAATTGGAATTGTAATTGGAGGAGGAAATATTTTTCGTGGTTCATTAGCTAAATCATTAGGTATGATTAAAAACGAAGAGTCAGCAGATCATATGGGAATGCTAGCAACAACAATTAATGCAATTGCTTTAAATATTTATTTAAAAAATGCAAAAATTAAAAGTATTGTATTAAATGCAAGAGAAATAAAAGGTTTATTGAATCAGCCATCAGAAGAAAAAATTTCAGAAGAATTTATCAAAAATGATGTGATAATTTTTGGAGGCGGAACAGGAAAACCTTATGTTTCTACTGATACTGCAGCAGCTTTAAGAGCAATAGAAAGTAAATCATCTTATATTTTGATGGCAAAAAATAATATTGATGGAATTTATGACAAGGATCCCAATCATTTTACAAATGCAAAATTTTTTAAAAAACTAACTTTTAAAGAATTTATTGATCTTAAATTACAAGCAATAGATCATCAAGCATTACAAAAATTAGAAGGTACGGATATTAAAATAATTGTTTTTAATATGAATGGTAAAAATAATATAATAAAATTATATGAAAATAAATTAAAAGCAAAAACAATATTAACAAAGTAATATGAATGACTATATTAGTAATTTAAAAAATAAACTAGAACAAATTGAAAAAAATTATCAAGATGAATTAAAAAAAATTCGTGCGCTAGGAGCACATCCTTCACTTTTAGAGAGCATTTATGTTGATTATTATGGTTCAAAAATAAAACTAAATCAAATTGCGTCAATTAAAATTCAAGATGGAACAATTCTAATAATAAATCCTTTTGATAAATCACAACGAAAAGGAATTTTATTTGCCCTTGAAAAAGCAAATTTGGGATTTAACATTCAAGATGATGGATTTTTAATTAAAATTTTTGTTCCTCCTCTTACGGAGGAAAAAAGAAAATTATATGTAAAAAAAGCAAAAGAAGTAAAAGAACAAGCTAAAATTAATTTAAGAAATATAAGACAAGAGATTAATAAAAAAATTAATTCAGATAAAGAATTATCTAAAGATCAAATTAATAATTATTTAAAAAATGTACAAGATCAAATAGACTATAAAAATAAAGTTTTTGAAGATATTTTAAAAGAAAAAGAAAAATCTTTACTTATGATTTAAATTATGGAAAATGAATTACAATTGAAAAATAAAAAATTTCCAAAAAAAGAATTAATTGTAAGGATTTTAACAGCTACAGTTTTTATTGTTGTTACAATTTTATTTTTACTACCAGCTTCATATATTAATTTTGGTAGTGGAAGCCCAAATAATATTAATTCGTTTATAAAATATGATTATTTTTTTCTTACAATATTAGGTTTATTATTAGGATACATCATTTTTGAAATTGTAAATTTTACTTCTCCTTTTAAGAAAGATCGAAGAATATTTTTAGTTAATTTTTTCTATCTTGAAATTGTTTTTCTTATTCTTTATGGTTTTATTGCTGCTTATTTTATTATTGATTATAATCCGTTATGAGCAAAACCAAATTTAGAAGCACAAGATTTTGGTTATAACAATGATATTAATTACTTATTAATTTATTTATTTTTCTTTTCAATAATTTATCTTTTGATAAATGTTGGTTTTAGTAATGAAATAAAAGATTCGATGATAAATTTAATTGTTAGTTATTTAGGTTTACTATTTATATTTTCAATTATTTTTCTTACAATTTGTTTTGGATTTACAGTAATTTTACTTGTTATGTTGACTACTACGTTTATTGATATTTTTGCTTATTTTGGAGGAAAAATTTTTGGAAAAGAAAAAATATTTGCTAATGCTTCTCCTAATAAAACATATGCTGGATTTTTAATTGGTCTTTTAAGTGGATTTTTATTTTCTTTATTTTTTTATTTTGTATTTGTAGCCAATATGGAGAGTTCTAATCTTTATTTTTTAAATGATCAAAGATATCTTGATCTTTTAGAAAATAATGCTTATTTAGTAATTGATTTAAATATAAAAATTGTTGCTTTAATGATTATTACAATTATAAGTGCTCCGTTTGGAGATTTATTTTTTTCAAAAATTAAACGAAATTTTGATCAAAAAGATTTTTCAAAAATTTTACCCGGTCATGGTGGATTATTAGATAGAATTGATTCACATATATTTACATATACAATATTTTCCTTTGGACTTTTATTTATTGTTTTTATTTAATATAATTCTTATTAGTTAATTTGCAAAAAGAGAGAGACAGAAAAAAAGATGGTTTTTTTAATATTTTTATTATTTCTAATATTTTTATTGATATTTATATCAATAATTACATTTATTCATGAGCTTGGACATTTTTATGTTGCGAGAAGAAATGGTGTTCGTGTTTCTGAATTTGCAATTGGATTTGGACCTGCAATTTTCCAAAAAAAACTAGAACTTACAACAATAAGCATTCGTTTGTTTCCCCTTGGTGGTTATGTTGCAGTTCTTACTGATGATGTAATTTTAAGTATCAATAAATTAAAAGAAAATATTAAAAATTTAACTCCTGATGAAAAAGCTATACAGGAAAAATATATTCAAAAAAAACTTTCAGGTCTTACTTTATATGAAAACTTTACAAATCAAAAGAGTTTAGATAGAATATCGGTTCCAAAAAAAATCTATTTCTGTCTTGGGGGAATTTTATTTAATTTTCTTTCAATATTTGTTACACTTACGATTTTTTATTCAATTACTGGACGTGAATATGCAGATGATACATTACGTGAATATGGTGCTGTATTTCGAGATACAACAAGAGGAGATGTAAGATTAGATTCTCCAATTTATGTAAGTGAGATAATAGGAATTAATTCTGAACTTACGCAAGAAGAAATTGAAAATACAACAATTTCTGATTTTGAAGAACAGGCAATTGAATTAGGAGATGAAGGATATTTAAAAACTGGATATGATCAACTTTATCAAGCTTTCGATAGTTATCAAGAGGCTGCTTATGATTCTAAAATTCTAGGATTAATTGAAGAATCAGGATCAAGATTTCTAATTAGATATAAAGATAGTAATCAAGAGCAAAAGGTTTTAATATATGATTTTGCTTTAGTAAGCACACCTGGTTTTGATTATTTATATATTTATGACTATGATTATACAACAGATCAAGTTGTTAAAGATTCAATTGAAGAATATAATTTAGTTAGTTATATAAATCTTGTATCTTATCGTACAGAAGGTGCATACTATGTGCAATATCCATTTTTTATTGCAATTTATTATGCTTTTATTGATACATTTGTTTATATTTATCATGGAATAATAATTACTATTAATCTTCTTTTTGGTGTATTTACCCCAGATAATCGTATTATTGAAAATTATCATAATGTTGATGGGAATTATAGTATTGTAAATGTACAAATTCTTGTAGATTTTTTTGTTGTTTTTTCAATGATTACACTATTATTTAATATAATCCCTCTTCCTCCACTTGATGGTTTTGCTGCAGTAAGATATGGATATGAAGGATTAACCAAAAAGAAAATACCAAAAGGTTTTGTACAAGCCTTAATGTTTATTAGTATGGCATTTATGATTATTTGATTTTTCTTTTTGATTTTTTAATTAAAAAAGGATAATAAAATTGATGAAATTTAATTTTTTAGAGCACTTAAAATTACCAGATAATTTAAAAAAAGAATTTAAATTAGAAAAAGCAAAATTAGAAATAAATAAAAAAGAAAAGAAAAAAATATTAAAACTTTATTTTAGCAAAGAAAATGATTTTACACCAGAAGATTTTAAAGATTTTTATCTTGCAATTTTAGATTTTAAAAAAAATAATAAGGATATTAATATTGATTTTGAAAATATTTTTCTAAACTTAAAAAAATATAAACCAACAATTTTTGATGTATATTCTTTTCTTTATTTTATTCTACAAAATATCACTAAACAAAAAATAGAAATGTCTAAATTGTATCTAGATTTTTATGAAAAAGTAAAATCAGAAGATATGATTATCTTAATTGCAAATAATAATACATATAATCTTATTTCTAATCATATAGATTTTATTCGTAATATTTTTACTAATTTTTCAATTTTAAAAGCAAAATTATTTATTAGACAAGATGCATCAAAATTTAATTTTGAAAAAGCTATCGAAGAAACAAAAAAGGAATTAACAATTCTAACAAAAAAAGCAAATATAAATTCTAGTAATAAAACAACAAATAATCTTTTGTTTCGTAATTTTAAAGAATTAGATCCTAGTTTAAATCAAGAAAAAGAAAAAATCTTTTTTAATGGGGAAATAACAGATTTGGAAATTAAAAAAATTGGTAAAAATAATAATGTTTTATTAAATATTTCTTTAAAAGGGGAAAATAATAAACTTGTTTTTGCTTCACAATGATTTTTAGAAAAAAATTTTAAATTTAATTTTAATAAAGGTGATTTTCTTACTCTTTATGGTGATTGAAAATTTGATAATTATTTGAAAGATTATAAAATAAATATTAAAAAAATAGAACAAACTGATGGTCCTTTTATTTCTAAAAATTTAAGTGATAATCGTGTACGTACAGAATTTCATATTCATACAAAAATGTCAACAATGGATGGAGTTGGTTCGATAGAAGAATATTTTAAATTAGCAAATAAATCTAATATTAAAGGTCTTGCTTTTTTAGATCATGACTCAGTACAAGCTTTTCCAGAAATTTATCGTATCGGCAAAAAATATCCAGATATTAAAAAAATATATGGTTCAGAATTTTCAATATTTGATGATATAAATGAAAAAATTGTTTTTAATAGTCGAGATGAAGATTTAAGGAAAAACAATTTTATTTATTTTGATTTAGAAACAACAGGAATTTCTCCTTTTGTTAATGAAATAATTGAATTTGGAGCGGTTAAAATTAAAAATGGTATTAAAATTGATAGACTACAATTATTTATTAAGCCATCAATTAAAATTCCAAAAATTATTACTAAAATTACGAAAATTAAAGATGATGATTTAAAATATGCTCCATCAATTAAAGAAGCAATTCCAAAGATTCTTGATTTTTTTGAAGATTATATTTTAGTTGCCCATAATGCAAAATTTGATTATTCTTTTATAAATGCCGCACTTGTCAAATTAGGAGAAAAACGTTTAAAAAATCCTGTAATAGATTCGTTAAAAGTTTCTTGAATTGTAAATTCACATCTAAAAAGTCATCGCTTAGGAAGTGTTGCAAGAGAAGAAAATCAACACTATGATGATAGTGTTTCACATCGTGCTGATTATGATGCTGAGGTTTTAAAAAATGTTTTTGAAAATATGCTTCATAAATTATATGAATTAAATATTCGTAATTTAAATCAATTAGAAAAAGAGATTAAAACAGATTTAATAAAAGGACGTTTATTTTTAAAACATATAAGTGTAATAGCAAAAAATCAAAAGGGATTAAAAGATTTGTATAAATTAATCTCAATTGCTCATATTAATTTTTATAATAAAAGAATTGATAATCCCTCACTTCCATTATCAGAAATTCTTAGAATTGCAAATAAAGGTAATCTTTTAATAGGTTCAGCTTGCGCAAATGGTATTTTTTGAGAAGAACTTAATTATTTAAGTGAAAATATGGAAGAATTAATTTCTTATTATGATTATTTAGAAATATTTCCCCCCTCAGTTTATAGTTATCTTACAAGAAATGAAAGATTCACAAAAGAACAAATTGAAAAAATAATTCTTGAAATAATAAAATTGGGAGAGAAATATCAAAAACCAGTAATTGTTAGTTCTGATGCACATTATGTTTATCGAGAAGATAAAATTATAAGAGATATTTTTATTGTAAATAAGGGTTTAGGAGGTAAATTACATCCTTTATTTATTCGTAATAATCCAAATTATTCTAATCCAGATCAACATTTGAGATTAAGTAAAGAATTGGAAGTTGAATTTAAGTTTATCAATGATCAAAAATTAAGAGAAAAAATAATTTATGATAATACAAATCTTCTATACGAAAAAATTTTAGATGTTTCTCCAATAAAAGATAAATTATATCCTCCAGAAATAGTAAATTCTGATGATAATTTAAAAAATTTAATAAAAGAAAATTTAAAAAAAAATTATGGCGAAAAACCTGATCGAAAAATAATAGAAAGAATTAATCGGGAAGTAAATTCAATTACTAAACATAAATTTGCAATTATTTATTATCTTTCTTCACTTGTTGTTAAAAAATCTTTACAAGATGGATATCTTGTTGGATCAAGAGGATCTGTTGGTTCTTCGCTTGCTGCTACACTTTCTGATATTACGGAAGTTAATCCTTTAGAACCTCACTATTTATGTAAAAAATGTAAGCATCATTTTTTTGTAGATAATGTTTTATCAGGATATGATCTTGAAGATAAAAAATGTCCTATTTGTAATTCTTTGATGAAAGGTGAGGGTCATTGAATTCAATTTGAAACATTTTTAGGTTTTAATGGAGATAAAGTTCCTGATATTGATTTAAATTTTTCGCGTGAATATCAAGCAAAAATTCATGATTATGTAAAAGAAATTTTAGGAGATAAAAATGTTTATCGTGCAGGAACAATTTCTACAGTAGCAGAAAGAACAGCTTATGGTTATGTTAAAAATTGAGAAGAAATAACAAATCAAAAACTTAAACAAGTTCAATTGAAACATTTTGCTAAACTTGTAGAAGGAACAAAAAGAACAACAGGACAACATCCTGGAGGTTTAATAGTTGTACCTAAAGATAAAGAAATTTATGATTTTACACCTATTAATTTTCCGGGGAATGATCTTAAATCAAATTGATTAACAACTCATTTTGATTTTCACTCAATCCATGATAATCTTTTAAAATTAGATTTATTAGGACATTTAGATCCCTCTCTTTTAAAAATGTTACAATCATTAACAAATATAAATCCTCAAGAAATTCCAATGAATGATAAAAAAGTAATTTCTTTATTTAAAAATAGCGAAGCACTTAATTATATTGCAAATTATACTGGAGAAGATTTAGGAATACTAGGATTACCAGAATTTGGAACAAAATTTGTTCGTGATCTTGTTCGTGATGCAAAACCTAAAACATTTTCAGAATTAGTGATGATTTCTGGATTATCACATGGTACAGATGTTTGATTATCAAATGCCAAAAATTTAATTTCTGAAAAAAAAGCAACCTTACAAGAAGTAATTTCTGTTCGTGATGATATTATGAGATATTTAATTTCAAAAAATGTTCCTTCATTAGAATCTTTCAAAATAATGGAATCTGTACGTAAGGGATTAGGATTAACAGAAAATTGAGAAAAATTGATGCTTAGTCATAATGTACCTAATTGATATATTGAATCATGTAAAAAAATAAAATATATCTTTCCCAAAGCTCATGCTGTTGCTTATGTAATGATGGCTTATAGAATAGCTTGATATAAAATAAATTATCCACTTGAGTATTACGCTACTTTTTTTACAAAAAGAGATACAGAATGAGACATTTTAAGTTTAAATAAAGGATTAGATGGAATTTATAATTGAAAAACTAATTATCGTAATAAAATTGAAAAAGATCGAACAGAACGAGATAAAGCAATAAATGAAACATATACAATTGTTCTTGAAATGTATTCTCGAGGATATAAAATAGCTCCAATTAGTCTTGAAAAATCAAAAGCAGAAACATGAGTTATTGATAAAAAGGATAATTTATTAATTCCTCCATTTATTATTATTGAAGGACTGGGGAATGCTGCTGCTAAAAAATTAGTAGAAGAGAACATAAAACAACGATTCATTTCATTAGAAGATTTTAGATTAAGATCAGGACTCAATAAGACACTAATTAAAAAATTTTCAGAATTGGAAATTTCTGATAATTTAGTAATTAAATCAGAACAAAAAAAACAAATTTTAATTGATGATTTATTTCATTTTAATTAATATAGATAATAAATAAAAATTAGTTTTGTCCTACTTTATAATATAATTTATTTATATTAAATAAAGGAGCTACGCTCTTTTATTTCTTAATTCTTTCTATTTATTTTGTTTAAAAAATATAATAATTAATCAAAATTAAATCGTAAAAAAAGAAAGGTACGATAAATATGAAAATAAAAAATCAACAAAAAAAGATTGTTGAAGCACTTAAGTCTTTTGCTGAATTAAAAGGTATTACAAAAGAAGAAATTAAGAAATTATTAGAAGAATCTTTTCAAAAAGCTTTAAATAAAGAATATGAAAATGATTTAGAAAATAAAGAAGTAATGCTTCCTTTATTTGATATTTCAATAAATTTGGATGAAGGAAAAATTAGCATTAAAAGAAAGTGAATTTTAACAGATAAAATTATAAGCGAAGAAGAAATTAATATCAAAAAAAATATAAATGATCTTAATTTAGAAAATTTAAATGTTTTAGAAAATTTAAAAATAGATGACTATTATTTTGAAGATATTGATTTGAATGCAATTGAACATGATGGTTTCTTTCTTTATGTAAAACAATTATTTACACAAAAAGTTTCTGAAGCAGAAAAAGTTAAAATTTATGAAAAATTTATTGATTATAAAGATCAAATTGTGAAGGCTAAAGTTGAAAAAGTAGCATTAACTCATTATCTTTTAAGTTATCAAGATAATGTTATTTTTTTATCTAAAAGAGAAACTTCAAAATTAGACCAATTTAAATTTGGTGATTTTGTTTATGTATATATTACAAAAATTGAAAAATCATCAAGAGATGCACAAATTATTGCTTCAAGAAAAAATAAAGAATTTATTGTTAAGCTACTTGAAAAAGAAATTGAAGATGTTGCTGACAATGTTATAAGAGTTGAAAAAATAGCAAGACAACCAGGATTTAAAACAAAGATAATTGTTTCAAGTTCTTTAGAAGAAGTTGATCCTGTTGGATCAATAATTGGTGTAAAAGGACAAAAAATAAGACCAATAATTGATGAATTAAGAGGAGAGAGAATCGATATAATTGAATATAGTAAAGACATTGATATTCAAATTGCCCGTGCTGTTATTCCTGGAAAAATTATTGGGACAAAAAAAGTTAGTGATGAAAAATATATTCTTGTCACAGAAGAAAAAGATTTCTTATCTGTTTTAGGTAAAAGTGGTTTAAATATTAAATTAGTTGCTAATTTAGTTGATAAAAAACTTGATGTTAAAACAAAAAAAATGGCAGATGAAGAGAAAGTTAGTTATCATCGTATAGTTATTCCAACAGCATATCAAAATAGAAGTAATCGTAAAAATTTTTCAAAAATAGTTGATGAAAATTATGATGAAAATTATGATTTATTGGAAGATTTAGCTTCAATTGAAGAATATGATGATTATGATCAAGAGTTAGACAAACGTTACTAATTATTTATTACATAAAAAAACTTTAATGAAAAATATTATTCGTACAGATATTCTTACAGGAAAAAAATATCAAAAAAAAGAACTTATTAGAATTGCAATTTTAAAAAATAAAGAGACAATATTAGATAATAATTCTTCTGGTCGAGGTCTTTATTTTAATCCAAAAAATTTAAATGATAATAAAAGATGAAATATTTTAAAATTTAAAGTTGAAAAAATGGGAGGTGATTTTTTACAAATATCAGATAAATTATCATCTTTTTATTATCAGGGAGGTAATTTTAATGATAAACAACAAAAATAAAAAAGAAAAAAATAATATTTACAAGTACAATCTAAGTGATTTTTTTGTTGAAAGATTAAGTTTTAAAAATAATAGACTTAAATTTGGCACTAATACTTATTTAAAGGAAATCTCAGAGATTTTAAAATTAAATCCAATTAAAATAAAAAGAAAATTAGGAATTGATTTAAAAGCAAAAGATCATATTCTAGATGATGATCAAATAGCAGAAATTGCCCTATCAAATAATATTGATTTTGAGAAAGTGGATGATGTATCTCCAGAAAATATAATTTTAAAAATAAATGATCTTGTTGAAAATTATAAGAAATGACCAGAAGAAGTAATTGTAAAAAAAAGAACACCAATTGTAACAATTATGGGTCATGTAGATCATGGAAAAACAACACTTTTAGATGCAATAAGGAATACTAATTTTACAGCAAAAGAAGCAGGCGGAATTACGCAAAAAATTGGAGCATATCAAATAATTTGAAAAAATAATAAAATCACTTTTATTGATACTCCAGGACATGAAGCTTTTACTGAAATGCGTGCTAATGGTTCAAAAGTAACAGATCTTTGTGTTATCGTTGTATCTGTAGATGATTCACTTATGAAGCAAACAAAAGAGTCTATAGATCATGCAAAGGCAGCAAATGTTCCTATAATTATTGCAATAAACAAGATTGATTTACCAGGACATAGTAAGAAAAAAATATTAGATGATCTTGCGAATTATGGTATTGTTTCTGAAGAATTAGGGGGAGATGTTCCCGTAGTTGAAATTTCTGCTCTTAAAAATAAAAACATTGATCATTTATTAGATATGATTATTTTAATTACAGATATGTTGAATTTAAAAACTGCTTTTAATATTTTAGCAACAGGAACAGTAATTGAAAGTAATATTCATAAAAGTAGAGGTAATTTAGTTACAGTAATTGTAAAAAATGGAACTTTAAATATTAGTGATAATATTATTCTTGATGATCGTTTAATTACGATAAAAGGTTTAAAAGATGAAAATCAAAATCCAATTTTAAAAGCAGAACCAGGACAACCTGTTGAAATTTATGGAGCAGGGTTTTCACCATTAGCTGGAACAAATTTTGTTGCAATAAGTGATTTAAAATTAGCAACAAAAATAATAAATAGTTTTCATAGTTCAAAATTAAATGCTTTAAGAAATGCAAATGCTAATAAATTTACAAGAGAAAATTTATTTCAAAAATTATCTGAACAAAATAAAAAAATTTTTAATATTATTTTAAAAGTAGATTCAGTTAATTCATTAAGTGCGATCGAAAATCAAATTAATTCCTTAAATAATGATAATTTAATAATAAAAATAATTCATAAAGATGTTGGTGAAGTTACAAATAGCGATATTATATTAGCAGATGCTTCACAAGCGGTTATTTATCAATTTAATTTAAAAGTTCCTACTAAATTATTGCCATTAATAAAATCAAGATCTGTTTTAATTTTAAATTTTGATGTAATTTATAAATTGTTTGATGATATTAAAGAAAAAACAATTGAAAATAAAGAAAAAGAAATTGTAAAGCAAATCATTGGAAAAGGTAAAATTCTTAAAAAATTTCTTTTTTCTAAAATTGGAGCAATTTCAGGAACAAAAATTACTGATGGAATTGTAAAAAGAAATTCAAAAGTTAATATTTATCGGAATGATAAATTAATTCAAGAAACAGAAGTTAAAAGTTTAATGATTGAAAAAAATAATGTATCAGAAGTTAAAAAAGGACAAGAATGCGGAATTACTTTTAAAAATTTTAATGATTTTTTAGAAAATGATAATTTAGAATTTTTTGAGTTTAAAAATTAAATATGGATCAAAATAAAAAAATAAAAAATCTACAGAATCAAATTAAGATAAATCTTTCAGATATTTTATTTATGAAAGTAAATAATCCTAAAGTTAAGTATTTTTCAATAAATGATGTTGAACTTACAAAAGATCTTTTAAATGCAAAAATATATGTAAGTTATTTTAATAAAGAAAAAGAAAAAATATATTTTAAAGAATTTGCAAAAGTAAAGGGTTTTTTAAGATCTGAATTAGCAAAAAGATTAGAAGTAAGAAAAGTTCCAAATCTTGAATTTGTAATTGATAATCTTATTGATAAAATAGAAGAAATAGATAAATTGATTGAAAAAAGCAATGATAAATAATGGATGCAATTTTTCTTGCTTTTAAGGAAAGTGGTATTTCTTCTAATAAATTTATTCAAAAAATCAAAAAAAATTTAAATTTAAAAAAAATAGGACATTCTGGAACATTAGATCCTTTTGCAAGTGGAATTTTATTAATTGGAACAGGAAATTATACAAAACTTTTACATAATTTTAATAATTTAGATAAAACATATCAAGGAACTATTTTATTTGGAAAAGAAACAGATACTTTGGATATTACTGGAAAAATATTAAAAGAAGAAATTATAAATTTAGATATTAAAAAGATTAAAAAAGAAATTAAAGATAATTTCATTGGTGATATATTACAAGTTCCACCAATTTTTTCAGCAATTAAAATAAAAGGAAAACCAGCTTATAAATATGCTATAAAAGGGAAAAATATCGATTTAGAAGCAAAAAAAAGATTTATTTATTATTTTAATATATATGAAACAGATAAAAATAATGAATTTAATTTTGAAACAAAAGTTTCTTCTGGGACTTATATAAGATCAATTGCAAGAGATTTGGCTTTTAAATTAAATAGCATTGCAATAATTAAAGATTTAAAAAGAATTAAAATAGGTAATTTAAAAATTGAAGATCCATATAATAAAATTGAAAAAATTGAAGATCCATATGAAATTTTAAAAATTAAAAAAATAGAATTAAATATAGAAAAAACAAAAGATATTTTAGATGGTAAAAAAATTGAAATTTTAGATTATGATGATCTAATTTTATTAGCTTATAATAAAAAAAATAATAATGAAATTTTTATACAAAAAATAAATAAAAATATTTATAAAATAAAAAAGAGAATAAAATAAAATGCAAATAATTGATTTTAATATTAAAGATAATAAATTAGAAAAAAATAATGAAAGAATAATTATATTAGGAAAATTTAATACTCTTCATTTAGGTCATCAAAAATTATTAAATAAAGCTATTGAACTTAAAAATAAAACAAATAAAGAATTAATAATTATGGTTTATCCTGATTTTAATGGATTTAATAAAAAGCAAATAAAAAATATTTTACCCTTAGAAGAAAGAATTAAAATTTTTAAAAAATATAATGTTGATTATCTTTTGCTTTTTGAGAAAAATGCAAAAAATTATCAAATTACAAGAGAAAAATTTATCAAATATTTAAAGGAAAAATTAAATGTTACGGATGTTTTCGTAGGAGAAAATTTTTCATTTGGTAAAAATAAATTAGATGATTTAATCTTGCTTAATAATAATTTTAATTTACATTTGATAAAACTTGTATATTATAATAATCAAATTATTTCAACAAGCTTAATTAAAATGCTTCTTGATGAAGGGGCAATTGAAGATGTTAAAAAATTGCTTGGATTTAATTATTTTTATAGTGGAAAAGTTGTACATGGAATGGGGATTGGCAAAAAATATAAAACTCCAACAGCAAATGTAAATGTTAATAAAAATTTATATCCCCCAATGCAAGGAATTTATTTAAGTAAAGTTTTGATCGATAATAAATATTATTATGGAATTACTTCAATATCTAATAATCCAACATTTAAAGAAAGACCTATTACTTTTGAAACCCATATTTTTAACTTTGATCAAGATATATATGATCAATTAATTTATGTAGAATTAATAAAATTTATGAGAGAACCAATAAAATTTACATCTATTAAAAAATTATTTGAACAAATAGAAATTGATAAAAAAGATGCCATAATGTTTATCAATAAGAAAAAATAACCCCCTTTTATTATAGAAGGGGGCTAAGAATACTTGGCATTTACCTTCTAAAAATAGAAGGCAAATCAATATTCTTTATTTTTATTTAATTTTCTCAATTTAAATATATTCAATTAATAATTTATAATTTTTATATGTTAGGAAGAATTATTTATTCAAGCGGTGGAAATTATCGTGTCAAAACTAAGGAAGGAATTTTTAATTGTAAACCAATAGGTTTATTTCGTAAAGATAATACAGAATTAATTGTTGGAGATAAAGTTGAATTAAAATTAAATTATAAAATAGGACAAGAAAATTTAAATATAATTACAAAATTATATGATCGTAAAAATCAATTTATTAGACCAAAAATTTCAAATATTGATTTTATAATTATAGTTACATCTCTTGTTGAACCAAAATTTAATCATTTCTATTTAAATAAAATGATCACTTTTTTTCAAATTAAAAAAATAGAACCAATTTTAATTTTTACTAAAATTGATTTAAATAAAAATCAAAGAAATTTAGATTTAATTAAAAAATACGAAGATTTAAATTATAAAATATTTAATTTTAATAATTCTTTTCAAAAAAAAGAAAAAGAAAAAATTTTATTTATTTTAAAAAATAAATTTTCTATTTTAACAGGACAAAGTGGAGTAGGAAAAAGCACAGTTTTAAATTTTTTAAATAGAAATTTAAAATTAAAAACCGGAGAAATATCTTTTGCTCTTAATAGAGGAAAACATACTACTAGGCATTATGAAGCATTTGAAATTTATGAAAATTCTTTAATTGTAGATAGTCCTGGGTTTTCAAGTTTTAAATTAGATTTGAGCTTAAATGAAATTTCCAAGAATTTTATAAATTTTGCAAAATACTATAAAAATTGTCAATTTAAAAATTGTCTTCATATTAATGAAAAAGAATGTTTTGTTAAAAAAACAGCTGATTCTTTTTTCTATAATGATTATTTAAAATTAATAAAAGAAGTAAAAGAAAATAGAAAATTTTAATATATAATATTGTTATATGAAAATTACATCATCTAGAAAAAAAGAATTGACTAAAGAATTCGGTGATAATGATAAAGATACGGGTAAAATAGAAGTGCAAATCGCTATTTTAACTGACGAAATTAAGAATCTAACAGAACATTTAAAACTTTATAAAAAAGATTTCCATTCAAAATTAGGTCTTAATAAAAAAGTATCTCAGCGAACATCTCTGTTAAAATATTTACAGAAAAAAGATATAGATCGTTATAATAAAATTATCAAAGAACTAAAAATACGTAAATAAAAGCCACTAATTAATCGCTACAAATTTTGACCCATAAGGGTCTTTTTTTATAAAAAAAAAGAGAGTAAGAATAAATCTTACTCTCAAAATTAGTGTAAAGAATAAATAAAAGTAATTATGTAAAAGGGGATTAAATTAAATTGAGTTAATCAAAGTTTGGTTATTAGAGTTCTAATAACCACAACTATTATACCCTAAATTTTTAAAAAAATAAAATTTTTATTTATGGTTTTTTCATTTTTTTTTAAATTTTATTTTTTTATTAATTTGATTATTTAAAATTAATTATAATTTTATGGAAAGAACAAATGGAAATATTAAATATTGGAACTGATATTGTTGAAAATAAAAGATTAGACAATTTAAATTTAATTAAAAGATTTTTATCTATAGAAGAATTTTCTTTATTTGAAAATATTAAAGATAAAAATGAAGCTTTAAATTTTGCTGCAGGAAGATTTGCTGCAAAGGAAGCAATTATAAAAACTTTTAATAAAAAAATAAATTTTTCTAATATTAAAATTTTAAATGATAATAATGGAAAACCAATAATATTTTTTAATGATAAATTAACAAAAAATTTATTATTATCTATTTCCCATGAAAAAAAATATACAATTGCTTTTACTATTTTATTAAAAAATTAACTGAAAGGTATGTAATTAAAATGCTTGAATATATAAAAAATTTTTTTAGAGTTATTTGATTTTCTTTTATAGAACTTTATTCACTTAGAAGAGGTTCAAGAAAATTAAAAAAATGAATTAAAAAAAATAAGCGAGAACAGGATCCAAATCTACACCCATTTTCTAAGAGATGGAAATATATTTATAAAAAGATGCGTCAATTTAATCGAAGAGCAGGAATAAAAATTAAAGTTGTAGGAGAAGAAAATATTCCAAATGGATCAGCATGAGTTGTTCCTAATCATACTTCAAATTTAGATGGATTTTATCTTATTGAAGCTCTAGGTGCAAAATTGGAATTAACTTCTGTAGCTAGATCAGGAGTAAAACAATCAAAATTAACACAAGGCTATTTTCTTGGTTCTGATTCTTTTTATTTAAATAGAGCAAATATTAGAGAATCACTTACTGTTTTAACACAAACAGCACAATATGTTAAAAAAAATAATCGAGGAGTTATTATATTTCCTGAAGGTACAAGATCTTTTACAACGGATCTTTTAGAATTTAAATGTGGAGGATTTAAATTTCCTCAAAAATATGCAATTCCAATTCTTCCAATTACTGTTCTTGGAACTTTACAAGCAAAGCGTTTTTTTAGATTAAAATATCGTGAAGTAAAAGTTATTGTTCATAAACCAATTAAACCTATTCAACATATTAAATTACCTACAGATATATTATGTAAAAATATAGGGAATACAATTAAAAAAGAATTAGATAAATATGAAAAAAATCTTTCTCCCAAAGAATTGAAATATTTCTTGAAATTAAAAAGAAAAGCATCAATAAAGCAACAAAAAAAAGATGCTAAATTAAATAAAGAAATAGAAAAATCATTAGAAGGAGCAATAGAAAATAAAAATGATAAATAATATTAGCGAAATTATCAATAAAAAAGCAAATAAAAAAGAATTAACAGATCAAGAAATTTATTATTTTGTTAATAATTTAAAAAAGGATGTAAAAAAATATCAAGTATCTTCAATGCTTATGGCAATTAAAATTAATGGTTTAAATGATCGCGAACTTATATCATATCATAATGCAATTGTTAATTCTGGAAATATAATTAATTTGGATGATAATAGATTTGATAAACATTCAACAGGAGGATTAGGTGATAAAGTTTCAATTATACTTGCTCCAATTCTTGAAGCAATGGGAATTAAATTTTGAAAACTTAGTGGAAGAGGACTTGGATTTACAGGAGGAACAGTTGATAAATTAGAATCAATTAAAAAATTTAAAATAAATTATAATTTAGAAACAATTTTAAAAAAAGATTTTTCAAAACATAATTTTATAATTGGACAATCAAAAAATATTGTTCCTGCTGATAAGTATATTTATTCTATCAGAGATACTTCTGGATCGGTTGATTCAACAGAATTAATTGCCGCATCTGTAATGAGCAAAAAAATTGCAATGGGAGCAAAAAATATTTTAATTGATTTAAAAGTTGGAAGCGGAGCTTTTTTCAAAAATTTAAGAGATGCTGAAAAATTAGGTGAAAAATTAAAATTAATTGGGAAAAATAATAATCGAAATATTTATGTATTATATACAAATATGAACGAACCTTTAGGAAAATCAATTGGTAATTCAATTGAAATAAAAGAAGCTATAAATTTTTTAAAAAATGAATATAAAGATCCTAAGTTGGAAGAATTATTAAGAAAAATAGCAAGTGAATTTTATGCAAAAAAATATCAAACTTCGATTACAGAAGGAATTGAAAAATTTAATGAAATTTTAAAAGAACATAAAGGATATAAGACTTTTTTAAAAATCTTAGAAAATCAAAATGTTAAAATTAAAGATTTTAAAGATAGCAAAATTTTTACACCAAAACATAACAAAAGAATTACAGCTCATCAAAATGGATATTTTAAATTTAAAAATCTTGAAGATTTAGGATATTTTTTAATAGATATAAAAGCAGGAAGAAAAATAGATAAAGATCATATTTATAATCATTCTGGTGTTGATTTTTTTGTAAAAAATGGTGATTTTATAAATAAAGGTGATTTACTTGCAAAAATTTATTCAAAAGAAAAATTAACAGATCAGCAAATTGAATGATTTAATGAAACTTTTACAATTGTAAAAGAAAAAGTAGAAGATGAAAAAATAATTTTAAAGGAACAAAGATGATAAAAAAAAGAGAATTCAAAATTGATAATTATGAAGGACCTTTAGATTTATTATTAGAACTTATTAAAAGCAAAAAGATGCATATTACTGAAATCTCATTAGTGGAGATTGCAGATCAATTTGTTCAGATTGTTAATAATTTAGAAATTATTAATTTAGATCTTGTTTCTGAATATTTTTTACTTGCATCTCAACTTTTAGATTATAAAGCAAAATATTTACTTGCAATTGAAGAAGGAAAAGATTTTGCAAAAAAAATTGAATTATCAGAAGAAGATCTTTTACAAAGGTTAATAATTTATGAAAGTTATAAAAAAGCAAGCAAGCGAATTTATAATCTTTATAAAAATAATTTTTTCTTTTCAAAAAAAGATGATCAATTAGAAGAATTTTTATTTTCTAATACTGATAAAAGATATCAATTAGTAAGCAAAGGTGTAATTGACATCGAAAAAGCAATTGATCGAATTTATAAAATATTAGAAAAAAATAAACAAATTAATACAACATTAACAGTAAAAAGAATTTCAATTGAAGAGCGTAAAAAAGAATTATTAGAAATTTTAGATTCTAATAAAAAAACTTATAAATTTACACAATTTATAAACAATAATAATTTTTCAAGATATATAATTGCAGTTACTTTAATTTGTTTTCTTGAGATGGCTGCAAACGATCAATTAATTTTAAAACAAATTAATGATTTTTCAGAAATTTTAATTGAAAGAAAAAATCTATAAATTATAAAATAAAACAAGAGGAATAAAATGGATATAAAAATTTTACAAGCATTACTTTTTTTAAAAGGAGAAGAAGGAATTAAAATTTCAGAATTAGCAAAAATTTTAAAAAAAAGTAAAAAAGAAATATTAAAAAAATTATCTGAATTAGAAACATTTTTAATAAAAATAGATTCCCCATTTATTTTAAAGCAATTTGAAGATTTTTATTGATTATCGGTTAGTCAAGAAATTGGTTTAAAATTAACAAGAATTCTAAAAAAAGATGTTTCAATCAGACTTTCAAAAAGTTTAATTGAAACTCTTACAATTATTGCTTATAATCAACCAACAACTAAATCTGATGTTGAAAAAATTCGTGGGTTTGCTTCTGATTATGCTTTTGCAAAATTAGTTGATTATAATTTGATTGAAGATTTAGGAATAGACGATAAAAGAAAAGGTAATCCTCATATATATAAAACAACAATCTATTTTCTTAAATTGTTTAATTTAAAATCATTAAATGATCTTCCAATTTTACGAAAAGATTTTATTGAAAAAACTGAAGAATTAAATCTTTTAGATTATCAAAATGAAAATGATTTAAAATTAAATTATCATAAAAATTTAAATATCAAGCAAAATTTGAAAGAAGATAAAAAAGCAATTGATAATTTTTTAGCAAAAAATGAAAATAATCTTGAAAATACAATAGAGTTAAATTAAAATGAATTTAAAAAAAGAAGAAAGAATCCAAAAATTAGTTGCAAATTATGGAAATTATTCTCGTAGAGAAATTGAAAGATTAATAAAAGCAAAAAAAGTATTTAAGAATGATAAGTTAGTAGAACTTGGAACAAAATCAACAATTGATGACAAGATAGTAGTAGATGGAAAAAGAGTGATCTTTAATCTTAAATATGATTATTTTTTATTAAATAAACCAAAAGGCTATATTTGTAAAAGAAATGATTTAAAAAATAAATCAGTAATTTCTCTTATAAATAATTATAAAAATCGTAATTTATTTACAATTGGTCGATTAGATGTTCAAACTACAGGACTTATAATTCTAACAAATGATGGAAAATTAAAGAATATTGTTGAGAGTCCCAAAAGTAAAATCAAAAAAGTTTATCTTGTTTGATTAGAAAAAAAAATTACTAAAAAAGATCTCGAAAATTTAAGAAAGGGAATAATATTAGATGATAACTATCTTACAAAACCAATAGAAAAAATTAAGATTATAAATAATAAAGATAAAATTTTAATAAAATTAAGTATTATAGAAGGTAAAAAAAATCAAATTAAGAGAATGTTTATTGCTCTTGATAATAAAGTTATTAATCTAAAAAGAATTGAAATTGGTGACTTAAAATTAGGAACAATAAAATTGGGTGAATATCAAACAATTATACAAAGTCAAATTTATCAAAAATTAGGTTTAAAAGTAAATTAGGAAAGAGGGAAAAATGGAAAATGATGAAAATAATTCAAAGAAATTAGAATCATTTTATAATGATTCTAATTTATGAAAAACTTATTTTCGTATCAGTGTTCCTGTAATTATTTTGATGTTATCAACGGCTAGTTATTCGTTGATAGATTCTATTATTTCAACAATTTATGTTGATGGAGCGACTTTTTTTAATAATCCTAATTTAAATGCTGCGGATGTTTTAAGTATTGTAACTCCTTTTATTATTTTTATGTTTACAATCTCTTATCTTTTTGTTGTTGGTGTAGGATTATTCTTACCAAATGCCTTAGGAAAAAAAGATTTTAAAATTGCTCATAAAATAATTGGAGAAGGAATTTCATTATCATTAATTTTTGGAATATTTACAATTTTGCTTTTTTACTTTTTAGCAGAACCTTGAATGAATTTTTTTGCAAATAAAAATGATGCAATTACAGATGAAGCAATTCATCAAGGAATAATTTATATGCAAATTACAACAATTGCTGTTGCTTTTAATGGAATAAGAGATGTAATAGTGCGAGCTTTAAGAGTAGAAGGAAAAAATATTTCTTCTGCTCTTATTCCAATTATTGCTCTTCCTGTTAATTTGGGATTTGATATTATTTTTATGAATCCAAATATTGGTGGAATGGGACTTGAAGGGGCTGCTTGAGCAACTGTAATTGGAGCTTTTGTTGGAGCTTTTGCAGGAGTTGCTTATAGTATTTATCTTAATTTTAAAAGTGATACTTATATTAGTTTTAATTTAAAATATTGGGTTCCTACTTGAGCAATATCAATTGTAATTATGCAATATGGATTTAGTTCATTTTATTATCGGGCAACAATAATGTTTTTTATTCTTTGATATGTATATTTTTTAAATTTATTAGATGGACAATTACAAGAAGAAGATGTTGTTTCTTCTTTTAATAAATATTCGACAGCATCAATTCAAATTATTATATTTGGAAATGCAGTAGCCTCCGGAATTGGACAAGGAGGTTCTGTAATATTGGCTTATCATTATGGTAAGAAAAATTATGATGTAGTTGATAGAGGATTAAAAATATCATTTATCTATAATATTGTAGCAGAGGGAATTGTAGTTATAATTATGCTTGCTTTATCATCTCTTATTATGGAAATTTATGATGTTAATATTTTTGGTCCAATAAATGATCCTGGATCTGATCAATTGAGTTTATATTCAAATTATTTTAAATTAACAATTATTGGTTTACCATTAATTTTATTACAAACACCAGAAACGATGTTTTATGGGCTTCGGAAAAAACCAAAAATTCTCGCTTGTCATGCAACATTATCAAATGTTGTAGTCGGACCACTTTTATTTTGAGCAATGTATCAAACAATAGATATAAGTGCGGCCGCCTCTAATCCAAATTTAATTTTTCCATATTTTTCTTCAATGATTATAATTGGTTTTGTTCAAATTATAGTAACTGCTCCATTTATGAGTTATGCTTATCAAACAATTGGTGATGAAAAAACAACATTACTAAAATATTGAAAAGCAAAATTTATCAAGAAAAATTATTTTAATGTAAATTTTCCAAGTTATGATTATAAATTTTGATCACTTGCTTTTTTCAAAAAAAAAGAAAAAGAAAATGATAATTCAGAAGAAACAAAAAATAATATAAATACAAAAGAGAATAAAAATGAAAAAAGAAAAAAATAATAAATTTAAACTAGAAAAAGGTAAAAAATATCTTTTTGCTACTGATTTAGATGGGACTTTTTTAACTTCATATCGAGATTCCATGCATATTGATAATTATGAAGCTGTAAAAATGATAAAAAAGCATAATTTTCCTTTTGTAATTGCAACAGGAAGAAGTTGATGATGAGCTAAAAAGATTTATGATCAATTAGGACTCGTAGATGCTTCTATTCACTTTTCAGGGGCACAAATTCATAATGTTAATAATAATGCTTTTAAAATTAATTTTAAAAAGAAATTTGAAGAAATTTATACATATATTAAAAAAGAAGAAATTATTGAACTTGTAAAAGAAAATAATTTAATTACAAAAGTGGATTTTTTTAGTGTTGTTGGAAAAGAACATCAAGCAGAATTTTCAAAAATGGAAGATATTGATAAATTATTTTTTGATGCTTTTGAGTTTGCTGTTGTTGTAAAAAATAATCCAAGTTATGCACAAAAATTATTATTAGAGCTTAAGAAAAAATATAAAAGTCGTTTTGTAATTAAATATTGAAGACATCAAAAAATGCGCGAGATTATTTTTTCACCTCCTGAAACAGATAAATCAATTGCTTTAAAACATGTTTTAAAGCAATATAATTTAAATGAAAAAAATTTAATTTATTTTGGAGATAATATAAATGATATCGATGCCTTAAAATTAGCTAAAATTAGTTATGTTCCCAAAAATGCAAATGAAAAAGCAAAAAAAGTAGCAACAGAGATTTTAGAATATACAAATGATGAAGGCGCTGTTGCAAAAAAAATTATTGAATTAATTACAGAACTTGAAAATGGAAAATAATTTTAAAAAGATAAATTCAATTACAAATGATAAAATAACTTATTTTTATAAATTAAAAAACAAAAAATATATATTAAAAAATAAATTATTTTTAATTGAAGGAAAAAATATTATTTCTGAAGCAATCAAAAAAGATTTAGTATCAACAATTTTAATTATTAATCAAAATGACTATTCAGATTTTAAAGGAGAAAAAATAATTGTAAATCAAAAAATAATTGATAAATTATCTTTTAATAAAAATAGCAATAATGTGATTGCAATTTGTAAATTGGAAGATAATCTTTTTTTGGATAATGATCTTTTGTTTAATAAGATTATTATTTTAGATAAAATTCAAGATCCAAAAAATTTAGGATCAATTGTAAGAACAGCATATGGTCTTGGATTTGAAGCAATTTATCTTACAGATCAAACTGTTTTTCCTTATAATCATTATGTAATTTCTAGTTCGCAAGGAGCAATATTTTCACTTCCTATTTTTTATTTAAAGAATTTTAATTTTCTTAAAAATTATCAAAAATATTTATTTGTAATAGATAAAAAGGCAACGAAATTATCAGAAATAAAAAAATCTGATGAAAAAATAGCTTTAATTTTTGGAAATGAAGGTAAAGGGATAAGTTCTGATTTTTTTAATATAGATCAAAAAACAATAAAAACTTATATTCCGCTTGTTAATAATTTTGATTCTTTTAATGTTTCTATTGCTGCAGCAATCGCTTTATATTATTTTCAAATAATTATTAAAAAATAATTTATAATTATTCTATAAATTTAAAGAATTTTATATAAAATATATAAAATCTTATTAAAAAGGAGTATTTATGGTTAATGAATTTGATGAAAATAAATTAAAAAAAATAATTGGAGAGAAAAAAATAATTATAATTGATTTTTTTGCTACTTGATGTGGGCCTTGTCAAATGTTTGGTCCTGTTTTTGAAAAATTTTCAACAGAATATGAAAAAAAAGAAATAATCTTTGCAAAGGTTGATGTTGATAAATATACAGATTTTTCAGCTGATCAAGGGGTTACATCAATTCCAACAATTGTTGCTTATAAAGATGGTAAAGAATTTTTAAGATTTACAGGTTTTAGATCATTAGAGAATCTTAAAAAAGATTTTAAAACTCTACTTTAGTATTTATAAATTAAAATGAATAATGAGATTGAAAAAATCTTCCTTTTATTGAAAAAGGAGTTAAAAGAGATAGAAAATTTAGAATCTTGAAAACAGATAAAGGCAAAATATCTTACAAAATCGCTTTTTTTTAATAATTTAAAAAATAATTTAAAAAATAGTAAAGATTCTGAAGAAAAAATTAAAATAGGGAAACTTATTCAGTTTTATCTTTTAAATATAAATCAAATTTTAAATAATAAACGTAAAGATTTAGAAAATAGTTTTTTTTCTTCTTATCAAAAAAATCCTCTGCTTGAAAAAGAAATTTCTGATATTATAATTACAAAAAAAATTAGAGGTAATATTCATCCATTAACAAAAATTACTTTGATGATAAACAAATATTTTGATAATTTAAATTTTAATTATGTTTATGGAAATGAAATTGAAATTGATAAATTTAATTTTGATTATCTAAATATTCCAAAAGATCACCCCGCTAGAGAAATGCAAGATACGTTTTATCTTGAAAATGAAAATAAACTTTTACGAACTCATACAACAAATATTACAGCAAGAAAATTATTACTAGATAAAAGCAATTTACTTAAATACTATACAACTGGAATTGTTTATCGTAATGATGATAATGATGCAACACATTCTATTCAATTTAATCAATTAGATTTTTTTATGCTTTCAAAATCAATTTCTCTTGCCAATTTTAAATATATTTTAATTAATTTACTTGAAACAATTTTTGATAAAAATATTCCTATTCGTTTTAGACCATCTTATTTTCCTTTTACAGAGCCTTCTTTTGAAGTTGATGTTGGATGCTTTAAATGTAAGCAAAATGGTTGTGAAATTTGTAAAAATAGTGGATGAATTGAAATTTTGGGTTCAGGAATGATAAGTCATCACGTTTTAAAACTTGTTGGAAAAGATGATTCTAATATGCAAGGTTTTGCTGCAGGAATTGGAATTGAAAGACTTGCGATGTTGCGTTTTAATATTAAAGATATTCGTAATTTTTATTTAAATAATCTTAGTTTTTTAAGAAATTACGATAAAGGAGATAAATAGTGAAAATTTTATTAAATGAATTAAAAAAATTTATAGATTTAGATAAAATAACAATCGATAAGTTAATTGAGAGTTTAAATTCATTATCTTATGAAGTTGAATATTATCAAAGAATCCATAATCTTAAAAGCAAATCATTTATAAAATTAGCAAAAGTTATTAGTTGTAAAAAACACCCTAATGCTGATAAATTATCTCTTTGTAAACTTGAGACAAATAATAAAGAATATCAAGTGGTTTGTGGGGCAAAAAATATTAGAGAAGGACAAACAGTCATTCATGCTCTTCCGGGATCAATTATTAATGATCATAAATTAGAGGTTAAAAAAATTCGTAATGTTTTATCATATGGAATGGTTCTTTCAATTGAAGAACTTTTAAATTTAGATAAAAATATTATTGATGATCAAGAAAAAAATAATATTCTAGTTTTAGATAATCGAATTTCACTTAAAAATAATGTTTTTGATCTTTTAAAAATTGATGATTATTTAATTGAAATATCTATTTTACCTGATCGAATTTATGCTAATTCTTATCAATTTCTTGCAAAGGAATTAGCTGCTTTTTTAGATTTAAAATTATTAGATCAAGAAGAAAAAAATATTAAATTTAATCCAGAAATTAATTTAGATTTAAAGGAAAAAGATTTAATTTTAACAAATAAAGCAGTTTCGTTAGCAACAGCAAATGCTATATTAAACTCAAATAATAAAGTTAAAACTCCTTTTGAAATTAAGTTATTGCTTTATTTAAATAATATAAAACCTAAAAATAATATATTAGATTTAATATATTATTTTCGCTTAATTTATGGATTATCAATTTATGAAGTAGAGAAAAATCAAAAATATCAATTTGATGGGCAGATTATTAATAATAAAATAGATATTTTTAATAAATATTTTAAAGAAAATAAAATAGATGAAACAAAAAATATCTCTTTTGTTGCGATTTCTAGTACAAAAAAAGAAAATGTTCTTGGGATTGATGATGATAAATTGGATTTTATGGCAAGACAAAATATAAAAGGAACAGAATTTAGTCAAGTTAATTTACTTAAAAATTTTTTGTATTATGGAAAAAAATTTGATTATTTAAAATCATATACAGATATTATTATTAAAAATAAAATAATAAATGATTTTACAAATGAAATAAAAACGATTAAATTAGAAGAGGAATTTTTAGAAAATTATATTGGTGAAAAAATTAATCTTTATGATGTTTTAGAAAAATTAAAAATTATTGGTTTTAATTATATAAAAGAAAAGGAATTATGAAAAATTCCTAATTATCGTTTTAATCTTGATCATAAACAAGATATGATTGAAGAGATAATACGATATTATAAAATTGAAAATATCCAATCAAAAAAATATCCAATTACAAAAGAATTTATAAAAATTGAAAATAATAAATATTTCATTGAAAAGGTTTCAGAATTATTAATTTCTTATGGATTTAACGAGGCAAAAAATTATTCTTTTGTAAATAATAATGAATTTAATGAATATAATTTATGAGATATTAAAAAACCAATATTTTTAAATCAAAAATATAATTTGAAAAATAATATTTTGCGTAATTCTTTACTTAAAGGATTACTTAATAGTCATAATTTAAACTATAAAAATAACTTTGAAGATATTCGGTTATTCGAATTTGCAAATATTTATTTTTCTGATCAAGAAGATGATTTTAAACTGACTTTAGGATTGATTTTTGATGATAAAATTACCTATAAATTAGATCAGAATATTGAGAATCAAGAATATTCTCCATTATTAGTGGGAAATAAAATAATAAAAGATATTCTAAATATTCTCGGATTAAAAACTGAAAAATATCTTACTTATAAAGAAATAAAAACAAAGGAAGATATTTTTAACAAAGCACAAGCTGTTGAAGTTTATTATAATAATAAGTTAATTGCCTATTTTGGGGAACTAAGTCCAAAAATTCTTAGAGCTAAAAAATATATAAGAATAGATAAAATTAAAGCTCATTTATATTATTTAGAGATGATTTAGTAAAGATAATTTAGGAATTTATATAAGTTTTTTCTCTTACCTTTTAATTTTTTTTGTAAGAGTTTTTAACTTTTTTAGGATGGTAAAAATGAAAATTAAAATAAAAAAATTCTTTGATGATGTAGAATGAACATTTTTTTTAATAATTCTTTTTTCGTTATTAATTCCGTTTGTTTATAAATTTGTTCGTTATTTTTGATTATCAAAACAATCTATCGATGATTTTTCTAATCTTTTAGGAATACTTTCAACTATTAATTTAGTTTTTGAAACAGCTACAATCTTTTTAATTGTTCCTGTTTACGCTTTTGTAAATAAAAATATTAAAAATAGTTTTCAACAAAAAGAAAAATTTTTAATCTCTTTTATAATTGTCATAATTGGACTTATTTTTATTAATTTAATTATGGCCGTCTGTTCATATCCTTATGTAATTTATGTATTAGATTCAAATGGAAATACAAATTTACTTGCATTTACATTTATGATGAGTTCAATTGGTTTTTCTTTTTTGCTGATTGATCATTTATTTATTGCTTTTTTAGTTTTAAAACGAGATAAAGTAAGTTCTTTTTTCCTTACAATAATTGGAATATTTTTTCTTTTTTTATGTGATTTTTTCTTAATTTCAGGAATTTTTATTGAAAATCCTAGTTATATTATATTTTCAATTTCTTTCTTATTAGGACCTTTACTTTACTTTATTTTAATTTTTGTTTGAATTTTTTTCAGAGAGTATCAAGAGTGAAAAAAAGCAATCAAAAATTTTAGTTTTAAAAGATGAAAAAAAGACTTAAAAATATATAAAAAAACAAGTTTTTTTATTGGAATTGAAGCTTTAATTTGAAATCTTCTTTGATTTCTTGGTGTTTCGATGCCTCTCTATATGAGTGTAGATCAGCCTTATATTGAAACGGCTTTTATATTAAGCGATGCAATGTTTTGAACAATTCTTATTGTTCCACTTACTGCTTTTACATATTTGCAAGCAGAAAGACATTCTCGGGCTCTCAATTCAGAAGAACATAATTTTGTTCTTTTCAATGGATTTATTTTTGTTTTTATGATTGGAGTTAGCTGATTAATACTTGCCCCAATTGTAATATTTTTAATTTATCCTCATTATATTAATTTTGATACAACTTATGTGTTTTTAAATATTGGTGATTTTGCAAGTAGATCTGATTTGATTAATGTTAATTCTAGGGGTGATTTATCCACAATATTACAAACAAATTATTATGATATTTCTTATCATTATATAAAATCATTTTGTTTAATTATGCTTCCTTTTTTCTTTTTAATGCTAATTATTAGAGTTATTTATACTTATTGAGTTTCTGTTGGTAATAGTTTTAAGGCTCTTTTAGGAACAATAATTGGTGCTGGAGTGATTTGAATTCCTTCTACAATTATTTTTAATACATTTGCACTTATGAATATAAATTTTTCTCCTTATTTTATTATGATTACTTATGGATTAGGTATTTTAATGATGGCGATTACTTATTCTTATCAACTTAATTTAGAAAATAAAGAAAATACTGTTTATTGAAGATGGTATTTAAGATTATTAACAATTGATTATATCAACAGTGAAATTGAGAATGAATTGTTAATTAATAACATATAAAAAAAAGTATAATGAGAATGAGTTTTTAAAATTATCATGATAAAAAGATATAGCACAGAAGAGATGAATTTTATATGAAGTGAAAAGCATAAATTTGAAACATATTTAGAAATTGAAATTAATGTTTTAAAGGTTTTTTCTGATTTAAAAATTATTCCAAAAAAAGATTATATTAAAATAAAAAATGAAGCAAATTTTGATGTTGAAAAAATCGAGGAAATAGAAAAAATTGTAAAGCATGATGTAATTGCTTTTATTAAAAATATTTCTGAAAATCTTGGAGAAGAAAAAAAATGAATTCATTATAAATTAACTTCTACTGATATTGTCGATACGGCAAATGGACTTAGATTTAAAGAAGCTAATATTTTAATAAAAAAAGCTTTAAACAATTTTTTGAAAGTTTTAAAAGAAAATTCTCTTATATATAAAAATACTTTAATAATTGGTAGAACACATGGAATTCATGCGGAACCGACTTCATTTGGTTTAAAATGACTCTTATGATACGATGAAATGCAAAGAAATAAGAAACGTTTTGAATCAGCAGCAAAAGAAGTTGAAGTAGGAAAGATTTCGGGAGCAGTTGGTAATTTTGCCAATATTTCAAGTAAGATTCAAGATCTTGTTTGCAAAGAATTAAAATTACATTCAGCAAAAATATCAACACAAATTTTACAAAGAGATATTTATGCTAATTATTTACATACAATTGCTCTAATTGGAACTTTACTTGAAAAAATAGCAGTAGAAGTAAGAACATTACAGCGAACAGAAATAGCTGAAGTAGAAGAGAAATTTTTTGAAACACAAAAAGGATCATCTGCAATGCCTCATAAAAGAAATCCAATTTCTTCAGAAAATATTACAGGAATTGCTAGAGTTTTGAGAAGTTATGTTTATCCTGCTTATGAAAATATAATTTTATGAAATGAAAGAGATATTTCACATTCTTCTGTAGAAAGAATCATTTTTCCTGATGCAACAACATTAATTGAATATGCTCTTAAAAAATATGCTTTAATATTAAAAAATTTAGTTGTAAATAAAGAAAAAATGAAAGAAAATCTTGATAAAACAAAAGGATTGATTTTTTCACAAAAAATTCTTAATTTATTAATTAAAAAAGGAATTGAAAGAAACTTAAGTTATGATTTAGTACAAAAAGTTGCAATTAAATCATTTCTTTCTAAAAAAAGTTTTAAAGATTTATTATTAAAAGAAAAAGAGATCCGAAAAATTCTTACGGAAGAAGAAATAAAGGATATTTTTGAATATAAATCATTTTTAAAAGAAGAGGATATTATTTATAAAAGAGTTTTAAATAATAAAGGAGATTTTTAAAATTAAAACATTAAATTCATTAGCAATTATCGGAACACAATGAGGAGATGAAGGTAAAGGTAAGATAACAAATTATCTTGCAAAAAAAGCAGATTTTGTTGTTCGTTATCAAGGAGGAAATAATGCAGGACATTCAATTATTTTAGATAATAAAAGATTCGCATTACATCTTCTCCCTTCTGGTATATTTTATAAAAATGTTTGCAATATTTTAGCAAATGGTGTCGTAATTGATTTATTTGGTCTTGTAGAAGAAATTAATAATTTAAAAAAAAATAATATCAAAGATATAAATCTTTTAATCTCTGAAAGAGCCCATCTTGTTTTTCCTTATCATAAAGAGATTGATGCAATTTTTGAAAAAGCAAAAGGAAAAAATAAAATAGGAACAACAAAACAAGGGATTGGGCCTGCTTATACAGATAAAGTTACAAGAATTGGAATTAGAGTAATTGATTTATTCGATCAAAAATATTTAGAAGAAAAATTAAAGGAAAATATTTTTTGAAAAAATCTTTTCTTAAAAAGTCTCGGTATAAATAAAGAGATTGATTTTGATGAATTATTACAAAAATTATTAGAAGCAAGAATAATAATTAAACCTTTTATAAAAGATACATCAAAAATTATTTATGATGCAATTTTAGATAATAAAAAAGTTTTATTTGAAGGGGCACAAGGAGTTCAACTTTGTTTAGATCACGGAACATATCCTTTTGTTACCTCTTCTTCTCCTACTGCTTCTTCAATTCCTTTAAATACAGGAATTCCAGCAAATTTTATAAATGAAGTTTTAGGAATTACAAAATCCTATACAACAAGAGTTGGGAATGGGGTTTTTCTTACAGAAATAAATGATAAGATAGCAGCCAAAATTAGAATAAAAGGAAATGAATTTGGGACAACAACAGGAAGAGCAAGAAGAATTGGCTGATTTGATGCTGTATTAATAAGATATGCAAAAAGGATAAATGGAATTACAAAAATTTCACTTACATTATTTGATGTTCTAAGTGGAATTAAGGAATTAAAAATCGCAATTAATTATAGTTTAGATAACAAAAATATTGATTGTATTCCTACACTCTTAAAAGATTTAGAAAGAGTAAAAGTTGAATATATTACTTTAAAAGGTTGAGATGAAGATATTACAAATGTAAAATCTTTTGATGCATTACCAGAAAATGCTAAAAAATATTTAAAAGCAATTGAAAAATATGGAGAAATTCGAATTGCTCAATTTTCTGTTGGTCCTAAGCCAGAACAAACAATTGATCTTGAAAAAATTTGATAATTAAATTTAAGATTTTAAATTTGTAAAATAGTTATAATATTTTTATGAAAGTAGAAAAGAAACCACTTATTGGTGCTCATATCTCCTTTAAAAAAGAAGATCAATTATTAGGTTCAATTCGTGATTTATTAAGAATAAATGCAACTTCAGGGGCTTTTTATATTTCAAATTCTCGTGCATATAAGAAAACATTATTATTAGATCAAGAAAAACTAAAAGAAGCAAAAAAATTAGCAAAAGCAAATAATTTTAATATTGAAAATATTATTGTTCATTCCCCTTTGGTTGGTAATATTGCAAATATTGAAAAAGATCAGATAACATTTAATCTTACAAAGCAGTCTTATTTAAGTGATTTAAAATTAATGGAGAAAATGGGCTTGAAATTATTTAATTTTCATCCAGGTTCAGCAAAGGATAAAAAACTAGGAATCTTAAAATGTGCTGAAGGAATTAATTATTTAATTGAAAATACAAAAGATGATCATACAATTATTTGCATTGAAACAATGATGAAAAAAGGAAATTACATCGGTGCTAATTTTTCAGAAATAAGCGAAATAATTACAAATATAAAAGATAAAGAAAGAATCGGTGTAGTAATTGACACTTGTCATATATGAGATGGAGGTTATGATTTAAATAATTTTAATAAAGTTCTTGATGAATTTGATCAAAAAATAGGTCTTAAATATTTAAAAGGATTACATATCAATGATTCCAAAAATCCCCTAGGTTCAAATAAAGATCGTCATCAAAACATCGGAAAAGGATATATAGGATTAAGCAATCTAAAAAAAATTATTTTTCATCCAAAAATAATTAATCTTCCAAAAGCACTAGAAACTCCTTATGGAAAAGATGATTTCAAAAGATGAAAAGAAGAAATTGATCTTTTATTAAATTAAAAATTTATAAAAGATTTTAAGAAGGAAGTGAATATTATGAATGCAGAAAACAATAATTTAGAATTAAATAAGAATGAAGATATTTATAACGAAGAGCTGCTTTTTCAAACAGTAGAAAAATACTTTGGTGTAGACAAACTTTATTCTTATAATTTAAGTTTTTTAATTGGAAATGATTTTTTTAAATTAGTAGAAGGATATGATTATGAAGATTTTTATCAAAAATTAAAAAAAACAAAAGCTTATAAAAGAAAAAAAACAACAATTAAAAATTTAGATAAATTATCAAAAAAAATTGGAGCAGAGTTTGATATTAATCTTACAGAAGGATTATTGCAATTAAATAAAAAAAAGAAATATTTTGATTTTGATAATAAAAGAGCAAATATAAGAGAACTTTATAATCCCTTTTTAAAAATTATCAATAATTATTTAGAAAATAGTTTTCAAAATGAAGTTAATATTTTAACAATAGATTTTAGTAATTTTTTTGAAAATTTATTTACTCCAAGTCGGTTTTTATTAAAAAAATATAATTTTAATAAAAAAGAGCAAGATGAGCTTATTAAAAAAATTAATCTTTATAAAATATTTGGTGATATTGAAGATCCAAAAGAAATCAAATTACCGAAGGAATTTAAGAAAAATTATTTGCCTTTTTTTGCTTTTGATCAATTAAGAATATTTACAAATAAAATAAATGAAAAAAATTCTGTCCTTGTTGTATTTGGTTATGATTTTTCGGATCAATATTTAAATAATTTACTTCTAGATTTAAAGGATAATAAATCAATAAAAATATTATTACTTGTTGATCAAAAAAATAAAGAACAAGAGATAATATATCAATTTTTACAATTTCAAAATACTTTTTTATTTAAATTTATTGATTATACAAAAAGTGATTATTTGAATAATTTAGAAGAAATCTTATATTCAAAAATTTCTTTTTTAAGAAGCAAAAAAGATATCAGTAATTTAGTAGAAAAAGAGCAAAAAAAGACAAAAACAAATAGAAAAAATTCAACAAAAAAAGGGAAAAACAAGAAAAATGAATAATTTAGATAATTACTTTTTTGGTGTAATTAGTTTTACAAAAGGAAATGAAGTTATTGTTAAAAGCAAAAAAGAGAAAATTTTGGAAAGAGATTATATAATTGGATCTGATCAACTTTTTTTTGCACCAAAAATAGATCGTTTTATTAAATTATTATTTAATAATCAAATATTTATTTATAAGATTTTTCAAAGATCGGAAGAGCAAAATAATTATTTATATCATGGATATTATATTGGAAGAATTTTAAATAATCAACTTATTAAAAATGAAACTTTTATTCCTTCTTTAAATCAAAAAGTTTCATTAATTTCAATAAAAGAATTAAAAATATTTGATCAAGATTTCTCTGATAATAATTTAAAAATAAAAAATATTGCAAAGACTTTAGATACAAAAAACCAAATTGATTTAAATTTAAATTTCTTTTCCTTTAATAATTTATTAATAGGTAAAAAAGATTCTGGTAAAAGTAACACAATAAAAAATTTTTACTTAAGTTTATTTAATCAATACTTAAAAAATTTTAATCAAACTTTCCATAAATTTGTTTTTTTTGATCTTAAAAATCAATATTTTAATTTTTTCAAAAATAACTTAAATTCTTTTTTATTAGGACAATTAAAAGAAATTAATTTAAAAGAAAAATTATTAGAAAAAGACAGTCCATTTTTTAATTTTAAAAAATTAGGAAGAAAAGAAAAAGCTTTTCTTTTTGATATTACAAATAAAGAAGAGAGATATTTGCTTGATAATTTCTTTCTATGAATTGAAGATGTAAAACAAATCTCTTTTATAAACATTATAAATAAAGCAATATTAAAGCAAGATGGTTTTGTAATTATTAAAAATTTTCTTTTAAACTTAGTAAAAATTTCTATCAAAGATCAAAATCTTAAATTTAATCATTATTTAATTATTTTGAAAGAAATTTTGGATAAATTAAGTTTAATTAATGATAATTTTTATTTAAATGATATTTACAATCAATATTATGATTTAATTGAAAAAGAAAATCAACAAAAAATTATTTTTGAAAAAAAAGGAAATAATTTAATTTTTGAAAAAGAATATTTTTCAACTTTTTTAGATTTAATAAGAGAAAAATATTTAAATGGTGATAGCAATATTATTGAAAAATTTAATAATTTTATTGCTTCAGACTGAAATTCATTACTTAATTTATTTCAATTACAAAATATAATTGATAATAATTACCAAAAAATTATTTTTGAAAATTTTATAAATAAATTAAATTTGAAAAAGGATAATGAAAATTATTTAATTGTAAAACAATTTGCTTTATCTTTAAAAAATGGTGAAAAAAGAAATAGTATTTTAGATTTATTAGAAAAAAATAATTTAATTATTTTTACTTTTGATAATCTTTCTTCTAAAATTGAGCAAAGATTAATTTATCTTTTTATTAAGCTTTTAACTTTTGATAATTGCTTAGATTTACCAGAAGAAAAAAAATATTTAAATATTGTATTAGATGATTTTGATAAATGATTTAAATTATCACTTATTGATAAAAGTTTAGATTTAGATTTACTTGAGAAATTAATTTCTCAACAAGAGCAATATAAAACTTTTTTTACAATTTCTGTTGAAAATGTAAATCTTTTACGAGAAAAAATGTTCATTGATTTTGATAATTTTTTAATTCATAATCTTTTAGATCAAGAAGAATTTGAATTAACTACCCATTATCTAAAAAAAATAAATGAACATCAAATTTATCAAACTTTTAATTTTGAAGATACAGAATTATTACTTTATGGAAAATCATTTAAAAGAGTCTATCCTGTAAAATTAATTAATTATAATGATAAAAAAATAATTACAAATCAATCAGAAAAAGTTATATTTAATATCTTGAATCAAAAAAGTTAATCAATAAATAATAAATTTTGTATAATTATCATTAGATTTAGAAAATGAAACATAAAGTATCATTTTCTTTTTTTATTAAAAGTAAGGGATTAATTTATAGTGAAAAAAAAATTTAGAAATATATTTTTATCATCATTATTTTTATTTTCGGGACAAGCAATAATTTATCTCCAAATATCAAATAATCAAAAAAATCAACAATATAATTTAGAAGATAGTAATAAAACAAATGTTATTACTGATCAAAATATTAAAAAAGGATATCAATTTGATGAAGGAGAAGCTGCAGCAGTTACAACAGATCAGAACGGATATGATCATTTGTATATGTGAGGAGATAATAGTAATTACCAATTAGGACTTCCTTATATAAATTCATATTCAAAATCTGATAATATTCAAAATGAAAATATAAATAAGAGAAATTATTATTATATCCCTACAGAAGTAAATTATATTAAAGAGCAAAAAGGAAGAATAGAAGACTTAAAATCAACAAAATACAATACAATTTTAACTTTTGTTGATCAAGAACAAAATTACCATCTTTATATTTATGGCTCAAATATTAATGGTTTACTTACTAAGCAAGATTTATCTTTAAATAGTAAAAATAGTCCAATTATTATTGATATTCCAAGTAATTTAAAAATTGCAGATATTGAACTTACAGATGATAATGCTTATCTTTTACTTGATGAAAAAACAGGTGATAAACAATATTTATATAGTTGAGGTAAAAATGATTATGGACAATTGGGATTAGGATATAGTGACAATAAAATTCATAAAAATCCCACTGTTTCTAAATATATAAATGGTAAAACAAATGAGAATCTTTATGTAAATTCAATTTATGCAGAAAATGATGCTTTATATTTATTAGTACAAAATAGTAATGAAAATGAATATCAAACAATTTATAGTTTGGGTTCAAATAAAAATGGACAATTAGGTTTAAATTCTTCAAATTATGATGGTAAAAATCCTGTTCCAACTGAAATACCTTTTTTTGCAAGGGAAAAAGCACAGGAAATAATTTTTATTGATGGTAATAATCATCAAGGAATGTATACAGAATTTATAGAAAATGATCAAACTTATCTTGTCGGATGAGGAAATAATAATAGAAAACAATTAATAAATATTGATGATAAAAATATAGATCAACCAACAGCAATATTTGATCAAGAACAAAATTTTATAATAGGAGATAAAGGCGATCCGCTTTTTGATTCAAATACAAATCAATTGCTTTTATCTGATTTTGGATATGAACAATCTTATTTAATTCTAGAAGAAGGAACATTAATAGATGAAAAATTTAATGTTGAAAGAATTGTAATTGAAGGATGAGGTTTAAATGCTCATAATAGTTTGGGTGGAAATAATGTCGGTCAAATTAATGAACCAATAGAAATAAACAGTTTTTTAATTGAAAATTATAATGGATATCAAATTAAAAATATTTCTACAGGAAGTCATAGTACTGATATTTTAATTGAAAACAATCAACAAAATCAAAATTTATATACTTGAGGATATAATCAAACTGGACAATTAGGAAATGGAGAAGAAGCAACTTTTGCATCACCTACTACTTCAAATCTTTTCTTATCTATGCAAACTTCAAAAGAAGTAATTAGTAATAATATTGCATATCAATTATCTCTTGCAATTTTTATTGTAATTATAATTATTTTAATATTGGTACTTATTAGCTTATATTTAAGTATTAGAAGATATCGTAAAGTATCTTGATCAGTGCAAACTCAAAAAAACGAAGATGAATTAAAAGAACAAGAATTAGTAAAAGAATTAACAACACAAAATTTAGATTTAAACTTAGATTAAATTTTTAAATGTTAAATTTTTATTTTTATTTTTAATTATTTTTATTTTTTCTTGATCATTTTGATTATATAAAAGATAAATTTTTCCTTTTAAATCTTCGGATCGATTAGTTCTTCCGATTCTATGTTTAAAATAATTTAAATCAACTGGAAGATCATAATTTATAATGTGACTAACATTATTAAAATCTAATCCTCTTGCATACAAATCAGTTGTTACTAAGTAAATTATTTTCTGATTTCTTACTTCTGTAAAAATTTGCTTTCTTTTTCTAATGTTTAGATCAGCAGAAAAATATCTTATATCTTTAAAATTATTTGAAATTAAATAATCATAAATCTTTTTTACTTCTTTGCTTTTATTTGCAAAGATAATTACAAAAAAAGGATTAAATTGATTGCTTTTTAATAAATTAATTAAAGTTTCTAGTCGATCATTATTTAAGATTTTTATTAAATTAATATTAATCTTTTTTTCTAATTTACTATTTAAATTAATTACTTTTGCTTTAATTTTAAAAAGTTTTTCAATTTTATTCTGCAAATTTTTTTCTAATGTTGCAGAGAAAAAAGAAAAAGAAACATTATTTTTAATTTTTAAAATATCAACAAATTTTTTAATTTGTTCTAATTGTTTAAAATTATCAATCATATCTACTTCATCAACAACAATATATTTTAGTTTTTTATAGCTAATTGGTGATTTTTTTTGTAAACTAGAAATTTTATCAATTGTTGAAATTATTATTTTTGCTTCTTTATTATATTTATTTTTTTCTATATCATAATCAAGATTTTTTGTAATTGCAAAATAAGAAAAATTAAGATATTTATTAATTTTTAATAATTGATTTTTCAATTGATGAATTAATTCATTAGTTGGAACAAGAATAATTGCCTCTACTCCCTTTTTATCCATTTCTATTTGATTTAGAATTGGTAAAAGATAAGCAAGCGTTTTTCCTGTCCCAGTAGGAGATTGACAAAAAAGATTATTTTTAACTTCAAGAATTGAAAATACATCTTTTTGTACTTCCAATAAATTATTAAATTTTTCTGATTCTAAATATTTGTTTAGATTTATTTTTATCTTCATTTGTAATTTCTACCTTTTAATTTATTATATATTTATATGAAAATTAATTTTGGAAAATATCGTAGTAAAAATTTAATAGTAGGAAAAAATCAAAAAATGCGGCCAACACAAGCGATTGCAAAAAAGATTATTTTTAATTTAATAAAAATTAAAAATGAAGATTTAGTTTTGGATCTTTTTGCTGGAACAGGTGCATTAGGATTTGAATCATTATCATTAGGTGCTAAAAAAGTGATTTGAATTGATAATAATTTAAAATCTTATCAAGCAATTAAAAATAACATTTTTAATTTAAAATTAGATCAAAAAAATTATCAAGTTTTTCATACAGATTTTCGTAGGGCTCTTAAAAAAATTCCTTATAAACCAACAATTATTTTTTTGGATCCTCCATTTATTTCTGAAAAATATTATGATATTAGTTTAAAGTTAATTTTTGAAAATGATTTATTATCTAAGGATGGGATTATAATTTTAGAAAAACCTATTGATTACAAAATTGATAATCTTAAATTGTATAATATATTTATTAATAAAAAATTAGGAGTTAATAAAGAAATTATTTTTATAAAAAAATAAATTAATTATATGAAAAAAGAAAATACTGATATTCAAAATCAAGAAATCGCAATTTTTCCTGCATCTTTTAATCCAATTCATAATGGTCATATTGAACTTATTGAAATTTCAGCAGAAATTTATAAAACATTATATGTGTTTGTTGCAAATAATGAAAGTAAAAATTATTCTGTTGATCTTGAAGAAAGATATAAAATTGTAAAAAAAGCAATTTCATCATTGAATAAGGATAATATTATAGTTGTGAAACAAAGTAATTTACAAACAACGGGATTATTTACAAAATTAAATAAAATTAATGTTGTAATAAGAGGAAGCAGAGAAGTAAAATTATCATCTTATGAATCAATTCTAGCTGATAAATATTTGGAAGATAATAGTCAATTAAAATTTCATTTTTTTAGTTTTGAAGATGAAAAAACTTCTTCTACTAAAATAAGAGAATTAATTTCAAATAATCAATCAATTAGTGAATTTGTCCCTAAAATTGTTGAAAAAGATATAATAAAACTATGAAAAAACGCGGAAAAATAATTGTTTTTACTGGACCTAGTGGTGTTGGAAAAGAAACTGTTAAAAAATTATTTATTAATGATAAAAGGTTTAATCTTCGTTATTCAATTTCAGCAACATCTCGCCCAAAAAGAAAAGGTGAATTAAATGGTAAAAATTATCATTTTTTAACAAAAGAGAAATTTGAAAAATGAATTAAGAAAAATAAATTTTTAGAATGAGTTATATTTTCAAATAATTATTATGGTACTCCTGATCATTTTTTAAACAAATATTTAAAAAAAGGTGAGAATGTTTTATTAGAAATAGAACTTATTGGCGCAAAAAAAGTGATAAAAAAATATCCAGATGCTGTTACAATTTTCTTATTGCCTCCAAAAATTAGTGATTTAGAAAAGCGTTTGTCTTTAAGAAAAACTGAAAATGAGGAAGAAATTAGAAAAAGAATCGAAATTGCAAAAGCAGAAATTAAAGAAAAAGATTTATTTAAATATAGAGTTGTAAATAAAGAACCTAAAGAAAGTGCAAAAGAAATAATTGAAATTTTAAAAAAGGAACTTTTATAAATAATGAAATTTAATTTTGCTGGAAGTACAATTAAGGGAGTCAGGGTTGAAAACCAAGACAACTTTACTGTATTTTGAGCAAAAAATAAGAGTTATATAGTTGCAGCAATTGCAGATGGAATGGGAGGATATAAAGGGGGAAAATTAGCATCAGAAGTAGTAATAAATTTTATTGAAAAAGATTTTGAAAATTTAGATTTAAAAGAAAAGAATGATAATGAAATTTTTAATCTAATGATTAGAGAAATCAGATTAGTTCAATTGAAATTAATTGATCTTACAAAAAAAGAAAACGCCCCACTAGAAATGGGGACAACAATAAATTTTAATTTAATATATAAAAATAAGATATATACTTTAAATATTGGTGATACAAGAGCCACTCATTATTATAATAAGAAGTTAATTGATATTTCTGAAGATCATAATTTAGCTACGCTAGCTAAAAAAGATAGTAATTTTCGAAAATATCGAAAATATACAAATTTTTTAACTTCTGCACTTGGTCCTAAAAAAGAATCAAGATTAGATATTTTTATTACAAAATTACAAAAAAAAGGAATTCTTATTCTTGCATCAGATGGAATTCATAATTTTGTAAAAAAACAAGAATTGAAGAAAATTTTAAAATTAAGAAATCCTGTTGCAAAAAAAGTTGAAAAGATCATTAAGAAAGCAAAAAAAAGTTATTCGAATGATAATATGACTTGCGTCTTGGTGGAATATGGAATTTAAGACAAATATAGTTATTAATGATAAATATAAAATTGTTTCTGAAATTGGACGTGGTGCTTCTGCTGTAGTTTATTTGGGTTATGATTTATTTAGTGAAAAAAATGTAGCTTTAAAAATTCAAAATCAAAAAGATGAATTTTCAAATATGGATAAAAGATTTAAATTAGAAGCAAACGCACTTTTAAATTTAAATCATAAAAATATTGTAAGTACTTATGATTATTTTATTTGAAATAATCGTAGAGTAATTGTAATGGAATATTTAGATGGAAAAACTTTGGAAAGATATATTAAAGAAAAAAAATACCTTTCATCTGAGGAAGTTGCTTCTTTTGCTCTTGAAATTTTAAAAGCATTAGATTATGTTCATCAAAATGGAATTATGCATCGTGATCTTAAACCAGCAAATATTACAATAACAATTGATAATAAATTAAAATTAATGGATTTTGGAATTATCCAAACATCAATTAATCAAGAATTAACAAGAGAAGCAAGTATAATCGGAACAATTCAATATCTTGCTCCAGAAATATTTAAAGGAGAAAAATCTTCACCACCTTCAGAAATGTTTTCAATTGGTGTTTTACTTTATAGAATGTCAACTGGTGTCTTACCTTTTAAAGGTACAAGTCATGAAGATACAGCAAAAAAAATATTAAATGATGAACCATTACCACCGACTAAAATAAATCCTAATTTAGATTCTGGACTTGAAAAAATTATCTTAAAATTATTAGAAAAAGATTATTATAATCGCTATCAAACAGCACAAGAAACAATTAAAGCAATTAATGATTATTTGCACAAAAGTAAAAATATTCTTAAATTTAGGACAATTGCACAAGAAAAAAATAAAATAAATCCGGAACAAAAATTACAATCAAAATCAAAGAAAAAAGCAAAGAAAATTAAACTATTAAATTATTTGCTTTTTTTTATTACAATTATTATTGTTTTAATAATTGCTTTATTACTAGTTTTTATTATTAATTAAAAGGAGATTAAAATGTATTGATTTAAAAGAGTACTTTGAGCCTTTTTCTTATTTTTTTGATTATTTATCTGTTGATTAATAGTGTTTTTCTTTTTAAAACCACAAGATAATAGTTTTATTTATGATTTTTTAAATAAATATAATCCAATAGAATATATTCCAGAAAATTCTCAACAACATCCAGGAATAAATTATCAAATTCAATTTGATCAAAAAGTAGAAAAACCGATTGGCTGAAGTGAATTTACTTCAGGAAATCCATCAGAAATTGAAGATTATGTAGAAAAAAATGTAACTTATGATTCTTCTGTTAATAATATTAATGTTTCAAATTTAGGTAATTATTCTGCTGATATTTATTTTTCAAGTGATCCAACAACATGAGAAGATCCAAATATTGATAACCCTTATGGAAACGGGCGATCTTATGAAGTTGTCGGAATTCAAATATCTTATCTTGTTGGTGTATTAAATGTTGTTGATTTAGTAAAAGGAGGGGATTTTGAATTTAATCCAATTTGAGATAGTAATGATCTTATTAATCCAGATGATCCAAATTACGATCCTTTAAATACTCCGCTTACTATTAGAAAAGATGATCCAAGTACATGAACTTTGGAATATCATTTAAATGATATTTCTACTGATCATAGAAATCCATTAGAAAACATTATATTTTATAGTTTTTGAATTAATGTTATTTATGAAGATACAGAAAGCAATCAATTATTTATGTCTACTGATTTTTCAGGAATGGATCGCGGATTTGTTGCAAATGATCATCAAGAATATAATCAAAATGTAAAAATACAATGAAAAAGGGATAATGGAACTTTTGCTACTGATTATTATAATGGAGACCCAACTGATACTAGAGGACTTTTATATCCAGAATATGATGAAGTTTATTTTCAATATCAAGATCAAACAGAAAATCCTGTTGATGATATTTCAACTTTAGATTCAATAGTTATACAAATTCTTAATGTTAATTTATTATCGGTTGCTTATGATAATAATTTACCTGATTGAATAAATGATCACTATGATCAAATTATTTCAAATTTAAATGATACTTTATCTTGAGTCGCTTATGTTGTAATTTGTTTTCTTATTACATTTATAATGGCTTTAATTGCTTTAATCTTTTTATTTATTAGTTCCTCTTATAAAAGTAGCGATTCCTATATTGAAAAGAAAAATAATAAGCAAAATAAAGAATAATTTAAATTATATTTCTTAAATTAACATTTTTATTGATTTTATAATCAATAAAAAATAAAGCATTTTGAAATTATGAAACAATTATAAAGATTAAAAATGTATAATTTACTTAATTTTATTTAATTTTATTTAATTTGTTATGAAAAAATTTTCAATTTTATTTCTTATTCCTATTTTGTTATTAGGTATAAAAACTCCTAAATTAAAGGAATTAAATGATATAGAAATAAGTCAAAATGATACTATTATTAGTTTATCTTTGAATTCTTATCATAGTGGAATTACCGTTAATACTAATAATGATGGTTACGCCGATACTCTTTATATGTGAGGAGATAATTCTTTTGGTCAACTTGGTGATGGAACAACAGAAGATTCTTTAGTTCCAATAAAAATAATTCCTCAAGGACAAGCTGATTGAAGCGGTAATTTAATTGATTTATCTTTAGGAGATTCTCATTCAGGAGTAACAGTTGATACTGATTTAGATGGTTATGCTGATACACTTTATATTTGAGGATCAGATAAATTTGGTCAAATTGGAAATGGATCAATTAGCAATAATATTTTAATTCCAATAAAAATAACTCCTCAAGGACAAACTGATTGAAGCGGTAATTTAATTGATTTATCTTTAGGAGATTATAATTCAGGAGTAACAGTTGATACTGATTTAGATGGTTATGCTGATACACTTTATATGTGAGGGTTAAATAATAGCGGTCAAATTGGAAATGGATCAAGTGGAAATAATATTTCAATTCCAACAAAAATAACACCTCAAGGACAAACTGATTGAGGTGGTAATTTAATTGATTTATCCTTAGGATACAATCATACAGGAGTAACGGTTGATACTGATTTAGATGGATTTGGTGATACTCTTTATATGTGAGGAGATAATACATATGGTCAAATTGGAAATGGATCAAATGGCAATAATATTTTAATTCCAACAAAAATAGCACCACAAGGACAAACTGATTGAGGTGGTTATTTAATTGATTTATCTTTAGGAAATACTAATACTGGAATTTTAATTGATAGTGATTTTGATCAAAATGCCGATACTCTTTATATATGAGGAGATAATCTATATGGTCAAATTGGTGATGGAACAACAAAAGATTCTTTAGTTCCAAAAAAAATAACACCTCAAGGACAAACTGATTGAGGTGGTAACTTAATTGATTTAGCTTTAGGCCCATCAACTCGAAGTGCAGGAGTTTTAGTTGATGTAAATAATGATCAAAATGCCGATACTCTTTATATGTGAGGAGATAATTCTTCTGGTCAACTCGGAGATGGAACAACAAAAGTTTCTTCAATTCCAAAAAAAATAACACCTCAAGGACAAACTGATTGAAGTGGTAATTTAATTGATTTATCTTTAGGATCATCTCATTCGGGTGTAATAGTTGATATTGATTTCGATGGTTATGCGGATACACTATATATGTGAGGATATAATGCTTTTGGTCAACTTGGAGATGGAACAACAATAAGTGAAAGTTATCCAAAATTAATTATTTCATCTTCTCCGTTTTTTATCAAAAATTTAGATTTTTTTAGTTATAACAACAAAATTGAATTTAATCTTGAAATAGATGATTATCAAAATATTATAAATGAAGCCCCAGAAGTAATATTAACTGATCAAAATGATATTCAATATCAAACAACTTTTATTGCTGATAAATCAAATATTGATAATGATCAATACTATTATCAAGTTAATAATACTTTATATGGCGATAGTTATAACTTTACAGAAATTTTAATAAATGATAACAGTTTTAACATTGAGCAAAATCAAATATTAACTGATTATTTAATTTCTAATTATAGTTTTATTTCCTCTACCGAAGAAGAAGCAATTTTATCACTAGATTTAAGTCAAAATAGTGATAATTTTAATCTTGATAATTACACAAATGAACAAAAGCAAATAAATGTTAATTATACAAATCTTGATAATAATATTAATAATTCACAGCAATTTATTTTAGATCAAACAAATCAAATAAAATTAATAAATCTAAATGCAGAAACAAATTATCAAATAGATTCAATTCAATATTTTTATGAAGATGGAAATTATAAATATACAATTGATCAAGAAGCGATGCAATTTCAAACAATTCCTGCAAATCCTATTATTTTAGCAGATTCAATTTTAATTATAGAAAATTCAATTACAGCGAATTCTTTTCAATATACAATTGAAATTAATAATTTAAAAATAAATGAAACAAAAGATAATTTTACACAATATGATATAAATAATGGTATTTGATTAATTGATGAAAATGGCGAAAGTTATAATTCTTCTTTTATTGATGCAAAATTAATTACAAATGGAGAAATTAATGGAACACAGAATTATCAATTAACTTTTTTGCAAGAAAATTTAATTAGTGGTCAAACTTATAATTTTACTGGAATTGGTTTTAATGATCCAAATGGATCAAATCCTGATACGGTAAATTTTTCAAATTTAATTATAGTTGAGACGACTTTAGTAAATAAAGCCTTTGTTGATAATTCATTTTTAATAGATCAAAATTCAATTACAACAAATTCTTTTCAATATACAATTGAAATTGATAATTTAATATTAAGTAATGACTTAGAAGAAGAACCTATTTTTTCAAATTTTGATTTAAATGGAATTCTTTATTTAAAAGATCAAAATAATAATATTTATTCTTCTTATTATATTTCGAATAGTGCTTTAAATCTTGGAATAGGAGAAGAAGAAGGAACATTTAAATATCAATTTAGATTTGAAGTTAATAATTTAGAACCTAATACTAATTATAATTTTATTAGTTTAAGCTTTACAGATAATTTTGATGATACATCTCTAGATATTTCAGAAAATGGTCAAATTATAACTGATAGTAATGCTTCCGCTAAGATAATTATTTATACAATAATTATTATCTTAATATTAATTATATTGTTAACTATAATTTTATTATTTATTGATTTAAAAATGAAAAATAAAACAAAAAGAATGGCTGAAGCATTAGATAATCCTGATAATTATAATAATTAGAAAATTAATAATGTATAATTTGTTGGATATTTTTAGTTTTATTTAATATTTATTAAGTATAAAGGAGAAATTATGGCAATTCCATTTAGAAGAACATCTAAAACAAGAAAAGCAAAACGTCGGACACATCAAAAAGCAAAAATGCCAACAACTATTCAATGTCCAAATTGTGGAGCAACAATTAAACCACATACTGTTTGCAAAGTTTGCGGTTATTATGACAATAAAAAAATTATTGATGTAAAAGAAAAAAATTAATGAATTCAGAATTAAATAATTGTTCAATTCGTGATAAAAAAATTTATTTTTTTTATAAACAATTTCTTTTTGAAAATAAAAAAAAAGAAATGATAGAAGATCTTTATCAAAATTTTTCTGAATATAATTTTTCAGAAAAAGCAGAGCAAGAAATTTTTAAAATAATTGAAAATTTTCAAGAGATTGAAAATAAAGTAATAAAAGCACTACCAGATGATTGAAGATGAACAAGAATTAATAATTTAGAAAAAGCAATTTTATTTTATTCAATTGCAGAAATGTTTATTTTTAATCAAAAAAAAGCAATAGCAATTGATAATGCAATTGAATTTGCAAAAAAATATTGTGATGTTAAAACATATCGTTTAATAAATTTGATTTTAGATAAAATAGAAATTTAAAAATATCTAAAGAATTATCTTTAGATATTTTTTTTATATATATAATAATTTTGTATATTATAGGTTAAAAAAATGATAAATCACGAACCAGTTTTATTAAAAGAAACAATTCAAAAACTAAAAATTAAAGAAGATGGAATTTATGTAGATGCTACCTTAGGATTAGGTGGACATAGTGAAGCTATCTTAAAAAAAATTAAAAAAGGAAAATTAATTGCAATAGATCAAGATTTAGATGCTTTAAATTTTTCAAAAAATAAATTAAAAGGATATAAAAATATTATTTTTATTCATGGAAATTTTCGAGATTTAAAAGATTATTTAATTAAATTAAAAATCGAAAAAATTGATGGAATTATTTATGATTTAGGAACAAGTTATTATCAACTCACCGATATAGGAAGAGGATTTAGTTATAAAGCAAAAGATATTTTATTGGATATGCGAATGGATCAAAAAAATCAAAAGCTAACAGCTTCAATAATTTTAAATACTTATCCTGAAGAAAAGTTACTTTATATTTTTAAAAGATATGCAGAAGAAAAATTAGCAAAAAAATTAGTTGAGGAAATAATAAATTATCGTAAAGATACTAAAATACTTTTTAATCATCAATTAAACGAAATTATTGCAAAAGTTAAGATTTATAATAAAAAGAAGAATCGTTTTAAAAATATTTATCAAGGGTTAAGGATAGAAGTTAATAACGAAATTGATGCAATTGAAAAGTCTTTATTACAAGCTGCTGATATTTTAAATAAAAATGGGAGAATAATAGTAATTACATTTCATTCATTAGAAGATCGGATTGTAAAAGATATTTTTTTTAAATTTAAAGATTTAAAAGAAGAAACAGAATATCAAATTATCAAAAATTTTCGAACATTAAAAACAATTTATCCTTCAAAAGGAGAGATTGAAAAAAATAATTCATCAAGATCTTCAAGAATGAGAGTATTAGAAAAAATAAGATAATGAAAAAAAATAAATTTTATTTTAATAAAATTTAAAAAAATAAAAAATATAAAAAAATCAATTAGATATTATAATTATATTTAATATTTATTGTAATATTTATTATGTAAAGGAAATTTATAATATTTATATGAATTTTAAAACAACTGAATTTGATAAATTCACAGCGGATGAGGATCGTGGTGCTCGAATAAAAATATTTGGTATTGGTGGTGGAGGATCTAATGCTGTAAACAAAATGATTGAAGCAAAAATTACAGGATTAGATTTTTATGTTGCAAATACTGATGTTCAAGCCTTAAATGATTCAAAAGTAAAATCAGAAAATAGGATAGCTCTTGGGAAAAATTTAACAAAAGGATTAGGAGCAGGAGCGAATCCGGATATTGGAACAAAAGCAGCACAAGAATCAATAGAAGATTTAAAAGAAATTATTAAAGATACAGATTTAATTTTTATTGCAGCAGGAATGGGAGGAGGAACAGGAACAGGAGCAGCTCCAATTATTGCTAAAGCTGCAAAAGATTTAGGATGCCTTGTTGTTGGAATAGTAACTACTCCATTTGATTTTGAAGGGAAAGCACGTTCACTTAATGCAAAAATTGGTTTAAAAGCATTAAAAGATAATGTTGATTCTATTATTGTTGTTTCCAATAATCGTTTACTTGCTGAATTAGGAGATTTTTCAATTACTGATGCTTTTAAATTTTCTGATGCCACTTTAAAAAATGCTGTTCGTACAATTACTGATTTAATAAATAAACATTCACTTATTAACTTAGATTTTGCAGATGTAAAAGCAGTACTTGCAAATCAAGGTCTTTCTTTAATTGGAACAGGTAAAGCATCGGGAGAAGATGGAGCTGTAGAAGCAGCAATTAATGCAATTCAATCACCAATTTTAGAATCTTCAATTGAAGGAGCTAAAAATGCAATTGTAAATGTACTTGGTTCACCAACTTCACTTACTTTAAAACAAGCTCAAGAAGCTGTACAAACAATTAAAGAGGCAGCAAATTCAAATGTGGATGTTATTTTTGGTGTTACAATAAATGAAGATATGGGTGAAGAAATAGTTGTTTCAGTAATAGCAACAGGATTATCGCAAATTAAGGATTTTGATTTTGATAATATTACAATAAATCCAACAATTCAAAAAGATAATTTTGAAGATTCCGATTTAGAGACATTCAAACAAGCAATTACGCAAGAAATGAATTTACGCGGAAAGAAAACAAAAAATCAAAAAACTGTTGATCCACAATTAACAAAGGAGGAAACAGATATTTTCTCAGGTCTATCTCTTTTAGATGATGAGTAAATAATTGGATAATTTAAATTTATGGGTAAAAATTCTTTAAATCAGCAACAAACAATTGAGTTGAATCGTATGTTACTTATGAAAAGTAATAGAATTGAAAAAAAAGTTTACAAAAGAGCAGAGCTTGTAAGGATAAATCCGAAATCTTTTCGTGATGCAAAACAAATTGCAAAGGAATTAAAAAATTATAATGCAGTAATTGTTGATCTAGAAAGCACAACAGATAAAGATGCAACAAGAATAATGGATTTTATTTCAGGCGTTTTATTTGCAATGGGAGGAAAACATAAAAAAATTTCTGAACGTAGTTTTTTTCTTGCTCCAATTCCAGATCTTACAGAAAAATTTTCAAACAATTTAGAGTAATAATATAAAACAAAAAAGAAGGAGTTTATCCTTCTTTTTTGTTTTATATTATTTTGTTATAATTCAATAAATTTTTAAAATAATATCATAAGAAGGTAAATTAAATAATGTATGCGAGAAATTTATGTATAAAAGAATATTTTGAAATCAATTTTTTTGATATTCCTCATTTTCAAAGAAGTTATGTTTGAAAAAAAGGAGAAATTGATGAAATTTATGATGATTTTTATATTTTTTGATTAAATAATAATGTCAAAGAGAATTCTAATATTTTTCTTGGAAGTATTTTTATATTTAAAGAAAGTAATTGGAATACAATAATAGATGGTCAACAAAGAACAATTTTTTTATATATTTTATTAACATGTTTTAAAAAAAATATTGATAATTGAAAAAAATCAGGAAATAATATAGAATCAATTTTAGAAAATTGTTCTGAAGATCAAAAAATTATGTTTAAGGATATATTGGATTGATTTGAAAAAAGATTTATGTTTTTAGAAATAAAATATCATAATAATAAATTAATTTGAAATTCTGAAAAAGAATCATTTATAATTGAAAATAAAAAATTTATTCAAATGAATAATCATTTTAAATATTTAATGAAAAAAATTCAAAATGATAATAAAATGAAAGAAATAAGAAATATAATTTCAATATCAAATTTTATTTTAAAAAAAATAAACATAACTTTAAATTCAATTGATAATAATGATTCTATAAATGATATTTTTGAGTCAATTAATTCAAAAGGAAAAAAATTAACTACTTTAGATTTAATAAGAAATGATTTTTATAAAAAAAATAAAAATTTATTAAAGGAATTAGATTATATAATTGAAGAAAAAAAAATTATACAAAATAATATTGAAATTATTTTAAATGTTTTTATTTGTACAAAAAGAAAAAAATTTTTTCCTAATAATTTAGTTTATAGAGAATTAAAAAAAATTTTTAATAATAATGAAGATAAAATAGAGAATTTGTTAGAAATAATTTCTTTTTACAATAAATATTTTTCAGAAAAAATAAATAGTAAAAATTATTTTCAAAAGTGAATTTTTTTTATTGCTGAAAAATTTAATTTAAAACAATTTAAGAAAATATTTTTATTGTATATTTGAGAAAATAGAAGTTTAAAATATGATGATGAATTTTTAAAAAAAATTTTATTAAGTATTATTTATTTTATAAATTTAAAAAATAACAGAGCAAATGAAATAGAAAGATTAATGATTAGTAATAAAAATCAATTTATAAATAATATTTTAATTAATAATGAATTTGAATTATCTAAATTAAATTTTTGATTTAAAGATAATTATAATAATTTCATTGATCTTAATGAATTTAAAGAAGATATAAAAATGATTTATTTATTTTATTTTTTGAATATAAAGGAAATTGATAATGCAGAACATTGATGAAATATAATTCATAAAAATATAGAGCATGTTAAATCTAAATCAATATGTAAAGAAAAGAATATTAATTGATGTGAAAACATTGGTAATATAATTTTTTATGATTCTAAGAAAAATAAAATAGCAAGTGATTTGGATTATATAGAAAAATTAAATAGATTTTATAATGATCCAAATGGTAGAATGAGTATTAATTATAATGGTAAAAATGGAGATCCTGTTTATATAATGTACAATTATATTACAGAATTAAAAGGAAAGATTTGAGATTTTAATACAATTAAAAATAGAAATTTTGATATATTAAATAATATAAAAGAAAAATTTCTAGAAAATTTTTCAAATTCAAATTTAAGAATAAGTAAATTTAATTATTTAGATAGATAACCAATATGCTAGTTTAATTTTATATTAAAATTATCTTGTTAAGTGCATTTAAAATTATTATATTCAATTTATATAATTGGGTTGTGTTTTTCGCAAATTATTTATATCAAATATTTTTATTAATTTTCTATGATAATTTTAAAAAGCTTAAATTTATTTACTGTAATTGGTTCTTCTCAATTTAGATAACAAATATTATTATTTAAATTTATCTTTATCAAATTTTCTCTTTCTTTTGATGATATTTGATAAAGAACAATCTTGTAATTACTTGTTGTATTAGGATTACTTACATAATAAGGTCTTATTTTATTTTCTGAATTTTTATATTTGTAATCTAAAATTTTATTATCATTTAGATAAATTATTTCTTTTTCTTTTATTTTTAAACTAGCATTTATATACTTTTTAAATTTTCTTTTAAGATTACTGAAATATTTTGTATCGTTTTGATCTATTAAGAAATTATTGTAATTTTCTAAATATTGATTTTTAATATTAATTCTTTTATATTCAATAAATTTATAATATTTATCTGTTCAATTTTTAAATTTATTGAATATATTATTGTTTACTGAGGATGTAATAAAAATATAAAATTTAAGATTTGAGAGATTTACTTTATTATTTTTTTCTTTCATTTTAATAATAAATCTTAAATCTTATATATTATTTTAAATTTCAATTTAAAAAACATATTTAATCTCCCTATCTAATTAAATTATATTATTTTTAAATTATTTAATTTAATTAAAAAAATTAATATTATAATTAATTTAAAGAAGATATTAAAAATAAAATGATAGATTGTAATTTAATTGAAGAATTGATAATTAAAGAGAATTTATATTTAGCATTGAATAATTACTATGATTTTAGAAGTAAGTTTTCTTTTAGAAATTTTATATTAAATTTGGATTCAGCTTATTTGTTTTTTTTTACATATTTTTTGGAAAAAAATAAAATTCCTTATAAAAAAGAAAATCAAAAAAATAAAGATAAAACAAAAGAGGTGGAACAAATATATAATGATTTTAATCATTATATATTTGAAAATAAATTATTCGAACTTCCAAAAAATTTTAAAAAAAATTATGAAACTTTAAGAATTTGAAGAAATATTTTTTATCATAACCCTTTTCCTGATTCAAAAAATAAATATTATGAATTTAATTTAAAATATTACACAGAAAAAAATTGGGATAAAAATATTAAAAAACTTTTTTTGAATTTTACAAATATAATAATTTCAAATTATATTTATTTTTATGAAAAGATTTTTAATAAAAAGATAGATGTAATTTATCCCTTTTATAAAGATTTTTCTTTTTCTGATAATTTTTCTGAAAAAATGCAAAAAGTATTTTTAAAAATTCCAAAATTAAAAGAAATTGATAATTTTTATAATGAAAATTTATTTTTCATTAATAAAATAAATCCTAATGATTATTATGGGTCAGAAAAATTATTGAAAAATATTTTAGATGATTTTATATATTTAAAATATAGAAAGTCTTACTTAAATAAAAAAAATGAAGCAACAGGATCAGAAGCTTATAAAATTTATTATTGTTTAAATATTCATAATGATTTTTATACTAATATTAATAATAGGAAATGAATTCAAAAATATCATTTTCCTCAAAATAAATTACATGGAATCAATTTAAAAGCTTATCATAAAGATTTAATTCCCTATATAAAATATATAGTAGATAATTTTGATAAATTTGAAATAAGAAAAAGATGAATTAATAAAAAACCATTTTTATTATCAGAAATAAAAAAGTGAAATATTGAAAAATATAGATAAAAAAAAGAGAACTAAAAGTTCTCTTTTTTAAAATATTACTATTTTATTAATTCTGGATTTGTATCTCTTGAATCAATATTTGTATAATAATCATTTGATAATTTTAATTTATTATGATTATCAATTATTCCTAAAATATTATTACTTTTATAAAGAATATATGTATCTTCTGCTAATTCTTCTGCTGATTTTCTTTCTCAACTTTTATAATTATTTATTCAGTCTTTTGGAAGATTAGATTTTTTAGATGCTCTTTCTGCAAATTCTGTGCTTGTTCCTGCAGGAGCCATTACTTTTACTTTTATTTTTTTATTTAATTTTTGAAGTTCTTTTGCTACATTTTCTGTTCACGCACTTACAAATACTTTTGTACTACAATATGTAATTGCAGTAGGAAGAATTTTATATCCGCCTACTGAAGATACATTTATTAATTGAGCATCTTTATCCAAATTATCTTTTATAAACATCATTGAAAGTAATGTAAGAGCTTTAATATTTAAATCTAACATTTTTTCAGTTTTATCAATGTTAGCTTCTCATACTAAATTTTGATCACCAAATCCGGCATTATTTATAAAAATTTCTATTTGATATTTTTTTACATCTTGATAAAATTTTTTTATTTGATCTGAATTTGATAAATCTATTGTAAATACAATAACATCAATTTTATATTTACTTTCTAATTGATTTTTAATTTCATTTAATAAATTTGTTCTTCTTGCTGCAATTATAAGATTATGTCCTTCTCTTGCAAATTTTTCAGCAAGTGCTTTTCCGATTCCTGAACTTGCACCTGTAATTAATGTATATTTCATATTTATTATCTTTCTGCACCATATTATATTATTTTTCACTGAATTAGATTCAAGAATTATTTTAAATAATTTAAATTTATTTACTGTAATTGGTTCTTCTGAATTTAAATAACATATATGATTATTTATTTCAATTTTTTTTAAACTCGGTCTTTCTTTTGAAGAAATTTGATAAATTACAACTTTATGATTATTTTTTGTATTCGGATCATTTATAAAATATGGTCTATTTTTATTCTCTGAGTCTTTATATTTATAATCTAAAATTTTATTATCATTTAAATAAATTACTTCTTTATTTTTTACTTTTAAATTAGCATTTACATATTTCTTAAATTTTTTCTTAAGATTACTAAAATATTTTGTATCATTTTCATCTATTAAAAAATTATCATATTTTTCAAAATACTTATCTTTACAATCAATCCTTTGATATTCGATAAAATTTTGATATTTATTCGTTCAATTTTTAAATTGTTCTAAAACATTAATTCCTACTTTTTCTGAAATAAAAATTTTAAATTTTATTTCTAGCAAATTAAATTTATCAAAATTTTTTTCTTTCATTTCATTTTAATTAAACTCAACGAATATCATAATAACCATCATTCATTTTTAATTCATTATTTTTAATTATTCCAAGAATATTATCACTTTTATATAATTTGTAAGTTTCCTCTGCTAATTCTTGTGCTGATTTTTTATTTACTCTATTTTTATATTCTTCAATTTGTTTTTGATTATATTTTGTTTTTGTTAAGGCTCGATCGTTAAATTCACTTTCGGTTGCTCCGGGGGCTAAAATTTTTACTTTAATTTTTTTATTTAATTTTCTTAATTGTTTTGCAACGCTTTCTGTTCATGATGATACAAAAACTTTTGAAGCTGAATAACTTATTGCTTTTGAAAAAATACTATAACCAGCAACAGAAGATACATTTATTAATTGAACATCATTATCTAAATTATCTTTAATAAACATTATTGAAAGTGTTGTTAATGATTTAATATTTAGATCAATCATTTTTTCAATTTTTTTAATATCTGAATCTCAAGGTAAATTTACATCTCCAAATCCAGCATTATTTATAAAAATTTCAATTTGATATTTTTTTACATTTTTATAAAAATTTTGTATTTCATTAGAATTAGATAAATCGACAGTAAATACAATAACATCAATTTTATATTTACTTTCTAATTGATTTTTAATTTCATTTAATAAATTTGTTCTTCTTGCTGCAATTATAAGGTTATGTCCCTCTTTTGCAAATTTTTCAGCAAGTGCTTTTCCGATTCCTGAACTTGCTCCTGTAATTAATGTATATTTCATTTTTATCTCCTTTCTAAACAAATTATATTATTTTTTAAATGATTATTTAAATTTTCAATATATGTATCTTTCTTTATTTTAATTCATATTATTTTCTAAAAAAAAGATATATTTTCTTAAAAAATAAAAAGAATATAATTATTTTGAAAAGTGAAAATAAAATAAGCTTTTTTTAGGGGATTTTTAATTTTTATGTATTAAAAATTAATAATTAAATAAAGGGATAAAAATTATGATTAATATAAATTCAGAGTATAAAAAACTTAAAAAAGTTCTTTTGCATAGACCTGGTTGAGAAACAGAAAATTTAACACCAAGTACTTACGAACGTTTACTTTTTGATGATTCTTATTATTTAAAAGAGGCACAAAGAGAACATGATGAATTTGCTAAATTACTTAAAAGTAAAGGCGTGGAAGTTTTTTATTTGGAAAATTTAATTGCTGAAACAATTTCAATTTCAAAAGATATTAAAGAAAATTTTTTAAAAGAATTTATTATAGAGGGAGAGGTTTCACATCATTCACATCTTTATATAAGAGTAAAAAAATATCTTGATTCTTTCAAAAATAATAATGAACTTATTTTAAAATTGATGGCAGGAATTAGATTTAGTGAACTCCCAAATGTTGGAGGGAAAAAATCTCTGAGAGAATTAGAAAGTCAGAGCGATGTTTTTGTTCTTGATCCACTTCCAAATTTAATTTTTACAAGAGATCCATTTGCTTCACTTGGAAATGGGGTAACAATTCATAAAATGACTTTTAAAACAAGACGAAGAGAAACAAAGTTTGCTGAGTATATTTTTAAATATCATCCAGATTACAAAAATACACCTTTATATTACAATAGGAATCGATCAACAAGTATTGAAGGTGGAGATATAATGATTCTTTCTAAAACAGATATTGCTGTTGGAATATCACAACGAACAAATCCTGATTCACTTGAAAAATTAGCACATAATCTATTTGAAGATAAGAAATCTAAAGTTTTAAGAATTTGAGGAATATCAATTCCAAAAGGGAGATCTTGAATGCATTTAGATACAGTATTTACACAAATTGATATTAATAAATTTGCAATTTTTTCAAATTATAAATTTGAAATCTTTCAGATAGCAAAAACAGGAAGCGATTTTAAAATAACTTCGGAAAAAATGTCAATTGATCAGTTGATGTCTAAAATTTTTAATATTAAAAAAGTTACACTTATTCATTGTGGAGGGCAAGATCCAATTCATTCTGAACGTGAACAATGAAATGATGGATCAAATGTTCTTGCAATTGCTCCTAATGAAGTTATTGCTTATGATCGAAACCATGTAACAAATGATTTAATGCGAAAACATGGAGTTATTGTTCATGAAATTCCATCATATGAACTTTCAAGAGGACGCGGGGGACCAAGATGTATGTCTATGCCTCTTGAAAGAGAAGATTAATTATTTATAAAAAGGAACAAAGATGACAATTAATTTAAAAAATAGATCAATACTTACAGTTGCTGATCTAACAACAGAGGAAGTTAAATATTTATTAAATCTTTCTCAAGATTTAAAAAAAGCAAAAAAATCAGGAAAAGAAACTTCAGAATACAAAAAAAGCAATAAAAATATTGCAGTTATTATGCAAAAAACATCAACTCGAACAAGATCGGCATTTGAAGTTGCGGCAATGAATTTAGGAATTGGAACAACTTATATTTCTGGATCAGATTCACAAATGGGAATTAAAGAATCGATGGAAGATACTGCAAAAGTTATGGGAAGATTTTATGATGGAATTGCTTTTCGTGGATTTAAGCATCAAGATGTCGAAATTCTAGCAAAAAATGCTGGAGTTCCTGTGTGAAATGCTCTTACAGATAAATGACATCCAACACAAATGTTTGCTGATTATCTTACAGTACTTGAAAATTTTAAAACAACCAAAGTTAAATTTGTTTTTTTTGGTGATGCTAAAAATAATATGGGAAACTCACTTGTTGTAATGTCTGCTCATATGGGAGCTCATTTTGTTGGCTGTGCACCAAAAACATATTGACCTTCTGATGAAGTTATCAAAAAAGCAAATGAAATTGCAAAAAAAACAGGAGCAAAAATTGAGTTTACAGAAGATCCAATGATTGCTTCCAAAGATGCTGATGTTCTTTATACAGATATTTGAGTATCAATGGGTGAACCAGATGAAGTTTGAAAAAAAAGAATTCATGATTTAAAACCTTATCAAATTAATAAAAAATTAATGAATAATGCAAAAAAAACAGCAATTTTTATGCATTGTTTACCATCATATCATGATTTAAATACAGATATTGCAAAAGAAATTAGCAAAAAATTTGGACTTAAAGAATTTGAAGTTACTGATGAAGTATTTAGATCAAATCAATCAAAAGTATTTGATGAAGCTGAAAATAGAATGCATACAATAAAAGCAATTATTGCTGCTACTATTTAGTTTTTATATTTTTTAACTTAAAAAAATATAGTTAAATATAAATAAAAAAAGAGGTGAAAATTTATTATGTCGGAAGAGACAGAAATTAAGCCGCTAAAATCTAAAACTGATAATTCAGTTGATGATAGTGGTAAAAAAAAGCGCAAATTTAAAATGCCTTCTGCTTTAATTATAATTTTAGGAATTATTGTTATTGTTACAATTCTTACTTGAGGATTTCAAGGGCAAAGTTATAATTATTATGATCAAAATGGTAATCCTGTTGCTTCTACAGTTACTGCGGTTGGTTTATTTTCAATTCCTGTTTATATAATTGAAGGATTTGCAAATGCTGCAGGAATTATATTTTATTTATTTGTTTTAGGTTGATTTTTAGATGTAGTAATTGGAAGTGGAGCGATGGAAAGTGGGATTAAATCGCTTATTTCTGGATTACATGGAAAAGAAATTATTTTAGTTCCTATAATGTTTTTCTTATTTGCTTTGGGAGGAACAACTTATGGTATGCAAGAAGAAACGTTAGCTTTTTATTTAATTATAATTCCAATGTTTTTACTTGCTGGATTTGATACAGTAACAGGACTTTTAGTAATTCTTTTAGGAACAACAACAGGATTTGCTTCATCTGTAATAAATCCTTTTTCTATTGGTGTTGCGGTAGATTCTATCAATAATGTAAATATAATTATTGATGGCCAAACTATCAATATTACAATGGGTGATGGAATGATTGCAAGATTAATTATGTTTATTATTCTTACTACTGTAGGTTGTATATTTATGACATTATATGCAATGAGAATAAAAGCAAAACCAGAAAAATCATTAACATATAAAACACATAATAATGATGTTGAATGAGCAAAAGAAACTTTTAAAACTTCAACGGCAGAAAATAAGAAAATGAATGGACGACAAAAATGAATTCTTTCAATTTTTGGAATTACATTTTTAATTATGTTTTTAGGAATGTTTCCTTGATATACATTTTTTAATGATGGAATTCCAAGAAATAATATTGATAATGATGGTTGAAATTCATGATTAATTGGGGGAATGAGTACATTTGGAGCTTGAGATTTTCCTGAATTAATTTTATTATTTACTGCTTCTACCATTGTGATTTCTTTAATTGCAAAAATGCGAGGTAGTCAAATAATGGAATCCTTTTGAAGAGGATCAAAAGATATGCTAAGTGTAGCAATTATTATTGCGGTTGCTCGAGCAATTCCTGGAATTTTAGCTGCCTCTGGATTAGATTATTATATTGCTCAAGGAATTGGGGGAGCAATAAGTAATGTAGGAGCATGAGGATGATCATATACAATGTTTATTGTCTTTTTTATCTTTGGATTATTAATTCCTTCTACATCAGGATTAGCAGCAGCAACAATGGGAACATTTTCAATAATAGCATCACAAATTGCATCTTTTAATACAAGTCCAGAACAATTTACACAAATATTAATTGTAACTACTTGTGTTTATGCATTAGCAGTTGGAATGATTAATATGTTTATTCCTACACAAGCTGTTGTTATGCTTTCTTGTGAAAAGGCAAGAGTTCCTTATGGAACGGCTTTAAAACCAATTGGAATTTATCTTGGAATACAATTAGTAGTAACGCTTGCAATAATAATTCCATTATTACAGATTGTTGCAAATAATTACTAATATAAAAAGAAAGAATTAATATTAATAAATATATTATGAAAAATAAACGCATAGTCCTTGCTTTAGGTGGTAATGCTTTAGGTGATACTCCAAAAGAACAACAAGAAGCAGTAAAAAAAACAGCAATTTCTATTGTTGATTTAATTGAAAAAGGATATCAAATTTTAATAGGACATGGAAATGGACCTCAAGTTGGGATGATTTCTTTAGCTTTTGATGAAGCTTCAAAAATTAATAAAAAGATACCAAAATTAGATTTAGTTCTTGCAGGAGCAATGTCTCAAGGTTATATAGGAATTCATTTAAAAAATGCAATTGATAATGAACTTTTAAAAAGAAAAATTAATAAAAATGTTTATGCATTAATTTCACAAGCAATAGTTGATCATAATGATCCAGCTTTTAAAAATCCAACAAAACCAATTGGAGGATTTTATTCAAAAGAAGAATCAAAAGAATTAGCAAAAAATACTACATGAAAATTTATAGAAGATGCTGGAAGAGGCTATCGAAGAGTTGTTCCTTCTCCTAAACCAATTACATTAATGGAAAAAGATTTAATTAATAAAGGATTAGATGCTGGTTTTATTTTAATTGCTGGAGGTGGAGGTGCTATTGCAACTTATAAAGAAAATGATAAATATAATATGATTGATGCAGTAATAGATAAAGATTATACTGCAGAAATAATGGCTGAAATGATTGATGCTGATTTATTTATAATAGTAACTGCAGTAGATGGAATTTATTTAGATTATAATACACCAAACCAAAGAATTCTTTCTAATCCAAAAATAAAGGATTTAAAAAAACTTCTTGATCAAAAAATATTTCCTTCTGGTTCTATGGAACCTAAAGTTGAAACAGCAGTAAAATTTGCTTCTTCCAAAAAAAGCAGAAAATCAATTATTACTTCGCTTGCAAAATTAAAAGAATCTTTAGAAGGAAATAAATATGGGACACATATTGAAAACTAATATTTAATTAATTTTTTATATTATTTTATAGATTAAATATTCTAAAATAATTATTAAATCTAAATTTAATAATTATTTTTTTTATTTAAAGTATATGAGATTAATTTAAAGATAAAACCAATATATAATTATCTTAATAAAAGGAAATAGAATAATGAATCAAAATAAAATTGAAAAAATTATTATATTAATTATTTTGAAAATACAAAAGATGAGAATATTTCTAAATGAATAAAAAAACATTTAAATTCATTGAAAGATTTAAATTTTGAGTTAAATAAATTTAAAGAAGAAAATTTAAAATTAATAAGTAAATTAGATGATCAGATAAATAATAAATTTAATTTAAAAAAAGAAGAAAAAAAACTAAGTAAAATATATTAATTAATGATTTGAATAAATGAAAATTTAAATTTTATTTTTAATATCATATACAATTTATGAATTTATTGTTGATAATCAAATTGATTATTTTTCTGAAATTGAAGAAATTTTTTCAATTTTTATTTCTTTATCTATATTTATAATGATTTTATATTTTTCTTTATTTATTGAAAAAAACAAAAAACAACAAAAAATAAAAAAAGGTTCGGAAAAAAACAATCAAGAAAATAAAAGAATAATATTAGAATGAGATTTTTATAATACGAAGGGAAAAGAAATTATATTAAAAGATAATATTGAAAATTAAAAAGAATTAGATATAAATATGAAAAAAGAAAATAATTAATATAAATAAAAGGAGCAGAAAATTAATTCTGCTCCTTTTATTTATATTACATTCAAATTTTACGTAAACGTTTTCTTAAAATGAATTTTTTAAATACAGGATGAACAATTCCAACTGTTTTTTTTGAATTATATAATTTTCAAGTATATTCAGCTAGTTTCTGTGGGTCTTTTCCTTTACTATTAAAAATTTCAATTAGTGTTTTTTTATTTTCTTTTTCAATATTTGCATTTAGTACTGCTACTTCTGCAAATTCTGTTTTTGTAATACTTGGAGCTAAAACTTTAACTTTTAATTTTGCTTTGCTTTTTTTAAGAATTTTTGTGATTATTTCACTATATACAGATACATAAAATTTAGTAGCTGAATAGATAGATTCTCTTCCTCAAGCCATATATCCTGCTACAGAAGAAACATTGATAATTTGTGATTCTTTTTCTAAATTATCTTTGATAAATAATGTTGTAAGGATTGTAAGGGCTTTTATATTTAAATCAATCATTTGTTCTGCCTTTTTAAGATCAGTATCTCATGGTTTTGCTTCATCACCAAAACCAGCATTATTTACCAAAAGATTAATATCATTTTGCTTGATTTGTTGATAGAATTTATAAACATTTTCTGAAATTGATAAATCATATACATAAACTAAAACTTTTATTTTATATTTATCTTCTAATTCTTTTTTTAAATTATCAAGTAATTCTTTTCTTCTTGCAACAATTATTAAATTATATTTCTCGCTTGCAAATTTTATTGCAATTTCTTTTCCAATTCCAGAACTTGCTCCTGTTATTACTACATATTTCATATTTTCGTTTTTCTTTCTTTTATTTAATTTTTAATAGTATTTTGAAAATACTATCATTGGTGTTAAAACATGATTATAAAGTTGACCTAATACTAATTGACTATTAGTATTAGAATCTCACACATAAACAATATCTCCTAATACATTATTATTTTAATCTAAAAGTAACATAGCATCATCATTTCCTACTTGTTTTTTAATAATATTATCATTTTAATCTTTTTCTTGTTATGTTATTTTTGTAATTGGAAAATTTAAAGTATTTGATTCTCCATTTTCAATTTGTCCATATTGATTTTTCTTCCACAAGCAATAGTTGATCATAATGATCTAGCTTTTAAAAATCCAACAAAACCAATTGGAGGATTTTATTCAGAGCAAGAGGCAAAAAAAATAACAAAAGAGACTGGATGAAAATTTATAGAAGATGCTGGAAGAGGCTATCGAAGAGTTGTTCCTTCTCCTAAACCAATTACATTAATGGAAAAAGATTTAATTAATAAAGGATTAGATGCTGGTTTTATTTTAATTGCTGGAGGTGGAGGTGCTATTGCAACTTATAAAGAAAATGATAAATATAATATGATTGATGCAGTAATAGATAAAGATTATACTGCAGAAATAATGGCTGAAATGATTGATGCTGATTTATTTATAATAGTAACTGCAGTAGATGGAATTTATTTAGATTACAATACACCAAACTAAAGAATTCTTTCTAATTCAAAAATAAAGGATTTAAAAAAACTTCTTGATCAAAAAATATTTCCTTTTGGTTCTATGGGTCCTAAAGTCGAAACAGTTATTAAATTTACTAATTCAAAATTAAATAGAAAATAAATTATTATTTCGCTTGATAAATTAAAAGAATCTTTAGAAGGAAATAAATACAGAATTCATATTGAAAATAATTATTAAATTAATTAATATATGATTTTTATGTATAATTTTTTATAAGAGGTCTTTTATAATGAAAAAAAATTTTATATTTTCGATATTATTATTTTTAATTACATCTTTTTCTTTTAAATCATTTGATTTAATTTTTGATAATAAAAATATAATTGAATCTTTAGATCAAAATGTAAAAGTTTTAGATTATGAAATGGCTGATTCTACTGCTGGTGTTATTGTTGATACAGATAGTGATTATTTGGGAGATACACTTTATATGTGAGGATTAAATAGTCGTGGTCAAATTGGTGATGGAACAACTACACTTGCCACTGATCCAAAAATGATAACTCCAACTGACCAAACAGATTGAGGTGGTAATTTAATTCAATTTGAATCATCACTTTATAATTCAGGTGTAACGGTAGATACTGATTATGATGGCTATGCAGATACAATTTATATTTGAGGAGATAATCAATATCATCAAATATTCAATGATGAAAGTGAAAGTAAAACTATTTTATTTCCTACTCTTGTTTTACCTTCTAGTGGATCTTGAAATGGAAATATTATTGATTTTTTTCTTGGAGACTCATATGTTGGTATTTTATTAGATACTGATTATGATGGATTTGGTGATGATTTATATACTTGAGGTAATAATAATAATGGGGAACTTGGAAATGGAACAACTCAAACAGCTTCTGAACCTGTAGAAATATTTCCATCTGGACAAACTTCTTGAAATGGTAATATAACTGATATTTATGGATATAATTCTACTTTTCTTTTATTAGATACTGACTATGATGGATATGCAGATACTGGATATTCTTGAGGTAATAATAGTAATTATAAATTAGGTATTAATAGTACATCATCAAGTGTTACTACTCCAACAGAAATCGTTTCAAATGGGGGAACTTGAAATGGTAATATCCTTGATGTTTCTTCAAATTCTGATAATTCTATGCTTTTACTTGATACAAATTTTGATGGATATGGAGATGAAGTTTATTTATCAGGGACTAATTATGAATTTCAACTTGGAATTGGTGGCAATGAAAATTATGTAAAGCACTCTATTTTTTATCCTGCTAGTCATACTTGAGGTAATGGTTATATTATTGATGTTTCAATGGGCAAAAATTATTCAGTAATTATTGTAGATACTGATTTAGATGGATATGCAGATGCTTTTTATGGTGATGGTTATAATAGTCATGGACAACTTGGAACATCTAATTATGCAGGTAGTCGTAAAGGACCAAGAAAACTTACAAAAACCTTTGATAGAAATGATTTTTCTAGTTATTATAAATATAATTTTATGCAAATTGAAACAGGAACTAATTCTACAGGAATTTTAGTTGATACTGATCTTGATGGATATGGCGATACATTATATATGTCAGGAGCAAATGTAAATTCTGATTTCGGTAATAGTATTATTTCTTCTGGAGATTATAAAACTCCTATTGCTACAAATTCAACTTATGATTTTTTAATTCAGGATTTGTATTTTGATTTTGATGGAGTTTTGTTATCAATAGATTTAAAATTAAATGATTATCAAAATATTTTTAATGAAGAAACATTACCCACTAATGTTTTATTAATTGATGATAATAATATCAGTCACCAAACAATTTTTGAAGAAGATTTATCAAATATTACAGATGATCAATATCATTATAAAGTTGAAGATATTGAAGGTGTTCAAACTTATATATTTAAAAATATATCAATAAATGATAATATTTTTAATTTAAATGATGAGCAATTTTCTACTGATTATTTAATATCAGATTATCAAATTTCTAATATTTCAGAACAGTCAGCGACAATTAATTTAAATTTTGAAAATAATAGTGAAGAATTTGATTTATTAAATTACACTTCTTCTGAACGAAAAATTAAAGTAAATTATACTGATTTGGATCAAAATATCTCTAATTCCCAAGAATTTGTAATTGATGATTCCTATGAAATTACACTAATAAATTTAAATGCTGAATCAAATTATCAAATAGATTCAATTCAATATTTTTATCAAGATGAAAATTATAAACATACTATAGATCAAGAAAAAACACAATTTCAAACATCTTCTGCTATACCTTTAATAGAATCTGATAGTATAAAATCTATCGATAATTCAATTACAACAAATTCTTTTCAATATACAATTTTAATTGATAATTTAAAATTAAATCAAACAAAAGATAATTTTACACAATATGATATAAATAATGGTATTTGATTAATCGATGAAAATAATGAAAATTATAATTCAACTTATATTAATGCAAAAATAATTAATTCTGGTTCAATAAATGGAACAGGAAAATATCAATTAACATTTAAGCAAGATCAATTAATTGAAAATACAACATATAATTTTATTGGTATAAGTTTTGATGAGCCTTCAAGTTCTAGTGATCCTAATATAGTATTTTTTTCTAATGTTTTTTCAATAACAACAGCTTCTGCAAATAAAGAAATTATTCCTTCTACTTTTTCAATAATTGAGGATTCAATTACAAAAACTTCATTTCAATATACAATTGAAATAGATAATTTGTTTTTGATAGAGGATTCTTTATTAATTAAAAATAATCTTGAAGCAGAAATAAATTTTAGTAATTTTAATCTTGATGAAGGAATTTATTTAATAGATGATAATGGAAATATATATAATTCTTTTTATGTAAATGATAGTTCACTTTATCTTGGAGAAGGAAAAGATGAAGGAACTTCAAATTATCAATTTACATTTGAACAAAATAATCTTGAAGCAGGCAGAACATATAATTTTGTTGGAATAGGATTTACTGATTTAGAAGAAGACTTTATTAATTTTGACTCTTCAATAGCAATTAACACTGTTCCTAATAATACACAAATGATAGTAATTATTATTATTATCATTATTTTAATCATTATTTTGCTACTTATTTTTATCTTATTATTTGTTGATTTAAAAATGAAAAAAAATACAAAAAAAATGAATAATAAACTTAATAATCCTAATGGTTTGGAAGATTAAGATTTATTTTTAATTTCTTTGTTTTATAAAATTAATTATTAAATATATTTATTTTAGTCGTAATTTTTTTATAGCTACTAAAAAAAACAACAAGAAGAATTAAAAAAAGTAATTCTAATTGTTAATTTAATTTAAAAAAGAAAATTAAGAAAATATTTAATGCTTTAATTTCACAATCATAGCCAATCTTAATGATTCTGTTTTTAAAAATTCAGCAAAACAAATTGGAGGATATTTTATTCAAAAGAAGAATCAGAAAAATTAGCAAAATCTAATGGATGAAAATTTATAGAATATTTTGTAAGAATTTATTGAAAAATTGTTTCTTTTCTTAAATCGATTACATTAATGGTAAAAATATTTAATTAAAAAAATTTAGATAATTGATAAAGATTATACTGCTGAAAAAATGTCTGAAATGATTGATATTGATTTATTTGTAATAGTAACTGCAGTAGATGGAATTTATTTAGATTACAATACACCAAACCAAAGAATTCTTTTTAATCCAAAAATAAAAGATTTAAAAAAACTTCTTAATTAAATAATATTTCCTTCTGGTTCTATGGGTCCTAAATTGGAAACAAATATTAAATTTACCAATTCCAAATTAAATAGAAAATCAATTATTACTTCGCTTGATAAATTAAAAGAATCTTTAGAAGGAAATAAATACGTAACTCATATCGAAAAATAATTACTAAATTAATAAGTATATGATTTTTATGTATAATTCTTTATAAGAGGTCTTTTTTGAAAAAAAATTTTATTTTTTCCATATTGTTGTTTTTAATTACATCTTTTTCTTTTAAATCATTTGACTTAGTTTTTGATAATAAAAATATAGTTGAATCTTTAGATCAAAATGTAAAAGTTTTAGATTATGAAATGGCTAATTCTACTGCTGGTGTTATTGTTGATACAGATAGTGATTATTTGGGAGATACACTTTATATGTGAGGATTAAATAATTATGGCCAAATTGGTGATGGAACAACTACACTTGCAACTGATCCAAAAATGGTAATTCCAACTGACCAAACAGATTGAGGTGGCAATTTAATTCAATTTGAATCATCTGCTTATAATTCAGGTGTAACAGTAGATACTGATTATGATGGTTATGCAGATACAATTTATATTTGAGGAGATAATAGATATCATCAAATATTTAACAACGATGAAAGTGGTTCTATCTTATTTCCTACTCTTGTTTTACCTTCTAGTGGATCTTGAAATGGAAATATTATTGATTTTTTTCTTGGAGATGCATATGCTGGTATTTTATTAGATACTGATTATGATGGATTTGGTGATGATTTATATACTTGAGGTAATAATAATAATGGGGAACTTGGAAATGGAACAACTCAAACAGCTTCTGAACCTTTAGAAATATTTCCATCTGGACAAACTTCTTGAAATGGTAATATAACTGATATTTATGGATATAATTCTACTTTTCTTTTATTAGATACTGATTATGATGGATATGCAGATACTGGATATTCTTGAGGTAATAATAATAATTATAAATTAGGTGTCAATAGTACATCATCAAAAGTTACTACTCCAACAGAAATCGTTTCAAATGGAGGAACTTGAAGTGGTAATATTCTTGATGTTTCTTCAAATAGTAATAATTCTATGCTTTTACTTGATACAAATTTTGATGGATATGGAGATGAAGTTTATTTATCAGGGACTAATTATGAATTTCAACTTGGAATTGGTGGCAGTAATAATGTAAAGCACTCTATTTTTTATCCTGCTAGTCATACTTGAGGTAATGGTTATATTATTGATGTTTCAATGGGTGTAAATTATTCAGTAATTATTGTAGATACTGATTTAGATGGATATGCAGATGCTTTTTATGGTGATGGTTATAATAGTCATGGACAACTTGGAACATCTAGTTATGCAGGTAGTCGTAAAGGACCAAGAAAACTTACAAAAACCTTTGATAGAAATGATTTTTCTAGTTATTATAAATATAATTTTATGCAAATTGAAACAGGATCTAATTCTACAGGAATTTTAGTTGATACTGATCTTGATGGATATGGTGATACATTATATATGTCAGGAGCAAATGTAAATTCTGATTTCGGTAATAGTATTATTTCTTCTGGAGATTATAAAACTCCTATTGCTACAAATTCAACTTATGATTTTTTAATTCAGGATTTGTATTTTGATTTTGATGGAGTTTTGTTATCAATAGATTTAAAATTAAATGATTATCAAAATATTTTTAATGAAGAAGCATTACCCACTAATGTTTTACTAATAGATAATAATAATATCAGTCATCAAACAATTTTTGAAGAAGATTTATCAAATATTACAGATGATCAATATCATTATAAAGTTGAAGATATTGAAGGTGTTCAAACTTATATATTTAAAAATATATCGATAAATGATAATATTTTTAATTTAAATGATGAGCAATTTTCTACTGATTATTTAATATCAGATTACCAAATTTCTAATATTTCAGAACAATCAGCGACAATTAATTTAAATTTTGAGAATAATAGTGAAGAATTTGATTTATTAAATTACACTTCTTCTGAACGAAAAATTAAAGTAAATTATACTGATTTGGATCAAAATATCTCTAATTCACAAGAATTTGTAATTGATGATTCCTATGAAATTACACTAACAAATTTAAATGCTGAATCAAATTATCAAATAGATTCAATTCAATATTTTTATCAAGATGAAAATTATAAACATACTATAGATCAAGAAGAAAAACAATTTCAAACATCTTCTGCTATACCTTTAATAGAATCTGATAGTATAAAATCTATCGATAATTCAATTACAACAAATTCTTTTCAATATACAATTTTAATTGATAATTTAAAATTAAATCAAGCAAAAGATAATTTTACACAATATGATATAAATAATGGTATTTGATTAATCGATGAAAATAGTGAAAATTATAATTCCACTTATATTAATGCAAAAATAATTAATTCAGGTTCAATAAATGGAACAGGAAAATATCAATTAACATTTAAGCAAGATCAATTAATTGAAAATACAACATATAATTTTATTGGTATAAGTTTTGATGAACCTTCAAGTTCTAGTGATCCTAATATAGTATTTTTTTCTAATGTTTTTTCAGTAACAACAGTTTCTGCTAATAAAGAAATTATTCCTTCTACTTTTTCAATAATTGAAGATTCAATTACAAAAACTTCATTTCAATATACAATTGAAATAGATAATCTGTTTTTGATAGAAGATTCTTTATTAATTAAAAATAATCTTGAAGCAGAAGTAAATTTTAGTAATTTTAATCTTGATGAAGGAATTTATTTAATAGATGATAATGGAAATATATATAATTCTTTTTATGTAAATGATAGTTCGCTTTATCTTGGAGAAGGAAAAGATGAAGGAACTTCAAATTATCAATTTACATTTGAACAAAATAATCTTGAAGCAGGTAGAACATATAATTTTGTCGGAATTGGCTTTACCGATTTAGAAGAAGATTTTATTAATTTTGACTCTTCAATAACAATTAATACTGTTCCTAATAATACACAAATGATAGTAATTATTATCATTATCATTATTTTAATCATTATTTTGCTACTTATTTTTATCTTATTATTTGTTGATTTAAAAATGAAAAAAAATACAAAAAAAATGAATAATAAACTTAATAATCCTAATGGTTTGGAAGATTAAGATTTATTTTTAATTTATTTGTTTTAGTGGTATTTTTTTTATAGCATATTAAAAAAAACAATAATTCTAATTTTTAATTAAATCGAAAAATAATATCAAATTTTAATAGTACATCAGAATTGACTATAATTTAAAATTATTTATTTAGCATTTGATGAAGCTTTAAAAATTAATAAAAAAATGTCTAAATTAGATTTATTTTTTGCAGAAGCAATTTCGCATAAAATTATATAGAGATTAATTTAAAAAATGCAATTGATAATAAATTTTAAAAAAGAAAATTAAGAAAATATTTAATACTTTAATTTCACAATCATAGCCAATCTTAATGATTCTGTTTTTAAAAATTTAACAAAACAAATTGGAGGATATTTTATTCAAAAGAAAGATCAGAAAAATTAGCAAAATCTAATGGATGAAAATTTATAGAATATTTTGTAAGAATTTATTGAAAAATTGTTTCTTTTCTTAAATCAATTACGTTAATGTTAAAACTATTTAATTAAAAAAATTTAGATAATAGATAAAGATTATACTGCTGAAAAAATGTCTGAAAGGATGAAATCGATTTATTTGTAATAGTAACTGTAGTAGATGGAATTTATTTAGATTATAATATACCAAACCAAAGAATTCTTTCTAATCCAAAAATAAAGGATTTAAAAAAACTTCTTAATTAAAAAATATTTTCTTCTGGTTCTATAGGTCCTAAAGTGGAAACAGATATTAAATTTGTCAATTCAGAATTAAATAGAAAATCAATTATTACTTAGCTTCATAAATTAAAAAAATCTTTAGAAGGAAATAAATAAGGAACTCATATTTAAAAATAATTATTAAATTAATTAATATATGATTTTTATTTATAATTTTTTATGAAAGGTTTTCTTGATGAAAAAAAATTTTATATTTTCAATATTATTAATATTAATTACATCTTTTTCTTTTAAATCATTTGATTTAATTTTTGATAACAAAAATATAATTGAATCTTTAGATCAAAATTCAAAAGTTTTAGATTATGAAATGTCTGGTTCCACTGTTGGTGTTCTTGTTGATACAGATGATGATTATTTGGGAGATACGCTTTATATGTGAGGGTTAAATGATCGTGGCGAAATTGGTGATGGAACAACTACAAATGTTACTACTCCAAAAATTATAACTCCAACTGATCAAACAGATTGAGGTGGCAATTTAATTCAATTTGAATCATCTTTTTCTAATTCAGGTGTAACGGTAGATACTGATTATGATGGATATGCAGATACAGTTTATATTTGAGGAGATAATCAACATAATCAAATATTAAATGAGGAAATTGAAAGTAACACTGTTTTATTTCCTACTCTTGTTTTACCTTCTAGTGGATCTTGAAATGGAAATATTATTGATTTTTTTCTTGGAGATGAATATGTTGGTATTTTATTAGATACTGACTATGATGAATTTGGGGATGATTTATATACTTGAGGTATTAATAATAGCGGAAATCTTGGAGATGGAACAACTCAAACATCTTATGAACCTTTAGAAATATTTCCACCTGAACAAACTTCTTGGAATGGTAATATAACTGATATTTATGGAGCTAATTCTACTTTTCTTTTATTAGATACTGACTATGATGGATATGCAGATACTGGATATTCTTGAGGTAGTAATAATAATTATAAATTAGGTGTTAATAGTACATCATCAAGAGTTACTACTCCAACAGAAATGGTTTCAAATGAAGGAACTTGAAATGGTAATATTATTGATGTTTCTTCAAATGCTAATAATTCTATGCTTTTACTTGATACAAATTTTGATGGATATGGAGATGAAGTTTATTTATCAGGGACTAATGATCAATATCAACTTGGAATTGGTGGCAACAATGATACAAAGAACTCTGTTTTTTATCCTGCTAATCATACTTGAGGTGATGGTTATATTATTGATGTTTCAATGGGTGCAAATTGATCAGGAATTATTGTAGATACTGATTTAGATGGATATGCAGATGCTTTTTATGGTGATGGTTTTAATAGTAATGGACAACTTGGAACATCTGATTATGGAGGTAATCTTAATGGACCAAGAGTTCTTACAAAAACTTTTGATAGAAATGATTTTTCTAGTTATTATAAATATAATTTTATGCAAATTGAAACAGGAACTAGGTCTACAGGAATTTTAATTGATACTGATCTTGATGGATATGGTGATACATTATATATGACAGGATCAAATTATACTAATGATTTCGGTAACGATAATATTCCTTCTGGTGATTATAAAACTCCTATTGCTACAAATTCAACTTATGACTTTTTAATTCAGGATTTGTATTTTGATTTTGATGGAGTTTCATTATCAATAGATTTAAAATTAAATGATTATCAAAATATTTTTAATGAAGAAGCTTTACCTACTAATTTTTTATTAATTGATGATAATAATATAAATTACCAAACAATTTTTGAAGAAGATTTATCAAATATTACAGATGATCAATATCATTATAAAATTGAAGATATTGAAAGCTCCCAAACTTACATATTTAAAAATATATCGATAAATGATAATATTTTTAATTTAAATGATGAGCAATTTTCTACTGATTATTTAATATTAGGTTATCAAATTTCTAATATTTCAGAACAATCAGCGACAATTAATTTAAATTTTGAGAATAATAGTGAAGAATTTGATTTATTAAATTACACTTCTTCTGAACGAGAAATTAAAGTAAATTATACTGATTTAGATCAAAATATCTCTAATTCACAAGAATTTGTAGTTGATGATTCCTATGAAATTACACTAACAAATTTAAATGCTGAATCAAATTATCAAATAGATTCAATTCAATATTTTTATCAAGATGAAAATTATAAATATACTATAGATCAAGAAGAAACACAATTTCAAACATCTTCTGCTATACCTTTAATAGAATCTGATAGTATAAAATCTATCGATAATTCAATTACAACAAATTCTTTTCAATATACAATTTCAATTGATAATTTAAAATTAAATCAATCAAAAGACAATTTTACACAATATGATATAAATAATGGTATTTGATTAATCGATGAAAATAATGAAAATTATAATTCAACTTATATTGATGCGAGAATAATTAATTCAGGTTCAATAAATGGAACAGGAAAATATCAATTAACATTTAAGCAAGATCAATTAATTGAAAATACAACATATAATTTTATTGGTATAAATTTTGATGAGCCTTCAAGTTCTAGTGATCCTAATATAGTATTTTTTTCTAATGTTTTTTCAATAACAACAGTTTCTGCTAATAAAGAAATTATTCCTTCTACTTTTTCAATAATTGAAGATTCAATTATTGAAACTTCATTTCAATATACAATTGAAATAGATAATTTGTTTTTGATAGATAATTCTTCATTAATTAAAAATAATCTTGAAGCAGAAATAAATTTTAGTAATTTTAATCTTGATGAAGGAATTTATTTAATAGATGATAATGGAAATATATATAATTCTTTTTATGTAAATGATAGTTCACTTTATCTTGGAGAAGGAAAAGATGAAGGTACTTCAAATTATCAATTTATATTTGAACAAAATAATCTTGAAGCAGGCACAACATATAATTTTGTCGGAATAGGATTTACCGATTTAGAAGAAGATTTTATTAATTTTGACTCTTCAATAACAATTAACACTATTCCTAATAATACACAAATGATAATAATTATTATCATTATCATTATCTTGATTATTATTTTGCTACTTATTTTTATCTTATTATTTGTTGATTTAAAAATGAAAAAAAATACAAAAAAAATGAATAATAAAATTAATAATCCTAATAGTTTTGAAGATTAAGATTTATTTTTAATTTAAAAATTAATAGAGCGCAAAACTAAAATAATAGTAAATATCAGTAGTTAATATATTTAAATTAACTACTGATATTTTTTTAAGATTTTTTAACAAAGTAAATAAATTTTCTTATTAAATATTTATATTTTTTGCTAAAAATTTTATTTCTTTAGTTATCTAAATTCTTGTTAGATATTTAATAATATGTTGAAAATATTATTTTTGGTGTTGTAATATGATTGTAAATTTCTCCAATTCCTAATTGTCCATTTGCATTAGATCCTCACATATAAATAGTGTCTCCTAATCCATTATTATTTTGATCTAAGAGTAACATTGTATCATTACTTCCAATTGTTGCTTTTAAAATATTTCCATTTCAAGAATCTTGTTCTTGTGGTGTTATTTTAACTGGATTTAAAATATTACCTTCATTATATGTTCCATTACCAATTTGACCATGATCATTTGCTCCAGATAAATAAATTTCATCACCATATCCATCATTATTGGAATCAATTGTTATAATGCTATTTTTACCATTTATTTCTAAATTAATAATATTTTTTTCCATTGTTATTTTATTATCACTAGGATAATCAATTCTTTCTTCTTCGTTTCCAGTTCCTAATTCTCCGTAATTATTTTCCCCTCATAAATAAATTTCATCACCATATCCATCATTATTGGAATCATTAATTACTCCATTATTTTTATCATTAAAAGAAATATTTATTAAATTTCCTCAATACTCTTTTTGATATACATTATAATTATTTGGAAAAATTTCTGTTGGATAAATAACACTAGAATGACCATAAATAGAAAAAATACTCATTCCTCACATGTATAATTGATCTTTTCCTGTATATTTATTATTAATAATAATTCCTGAAGTATCAGATCCTAAATCAAATTTTTCAATATTTCCATTTCATTTTTGATTTTCTGGTGTAATTATAATTGGATATAATATATTTTTTGTTCCGCTTTCGCCATTTCCAATTTGACCAAAAATATTGTATCCTCACATATATAATGTATCAGCTAATCCATCATAATTATTATCAATTATTACACCAGAATAATTTTCTCCTAATTGTAGATCAATAATATTTCCATTTCAATTATCTTGTCCTTGTGGTGTTATTTTTGTAATTGGAGTATTTAGAGTACCAGATTCTCCATTTCCAATCTGTCCATATTGATTATTTCCTCACATATATAATGTATCAGCATAACCATCATAATCAGTATCAATAGTAACTGCACTTGTTCCTGTGTTTATTTCTAGATCAATAATATTTCCATTTCAATCATTATTTATTAATTTTGGTTTATAAATAATCGTATTTTGTTCTTGATTTGGAATTTGTCCAAGAAGATTACTTCCTCACATATATAAAGAATCTCCAAATCCATCTAAATCATTATCAATAACCATTCCTGAAGTATATTGATTTGTTGTGATATCAATAATTATTCCTTTTTCTGTTTTAACTTTTTTGTCTTGTAAATTTATTTTTATTTGATTATTAAGAGAAAAAACTCCTAATAAAGGAATTAAAAATAATATATAATGTTTTTTCATTTATTTTTAATTACTTATTTTTTCCTTGTTTTGATTATTTTTTTGATCGATGAATAATATTCTTTTGATTATAATATCTATAATAAAAGCAGCTCCAGCATATATAAAAGGCATCAAAAATATTTCTATTCAATATCAAGCTGTATTTATTAGATTAAATCCTGCAGCATTATTTATATCATTTGCATCGGCAACATTCATTGAACCAACAATTATAGATGCTAAGCATCCAGCAATTGCTGCTAGAATAAAAAAAAGATCAATTATTTTTTTTATTTGATATTCATTCTTCATTTTAACCTTCTATTATTTTATTTTTTAAAAAATATCATATCATTTATTTTTTAGTTTAAATTTGTTTGTAAAAGGATTTACAATTCCAATAGTTTTATCACTTAGATAAAGTTCATAAGTATAATAAGCTAATTCTTCTGCTTTTTTTCTTCCTTTTTTTGCTTTTCTTTCTGTTTCTTTTCTTTCCGCTTCTTCAATATTTGATTTTTTAAAAGCTCTATCTAAAAATTCTGATTCAGTACCAGCAGGTGCCAGAATTTTTATTTTAAGTTTTGCATCTTTTCTTTTTAATAATTTTGCAATTCCTTCTGTAAAAGTTGAAACATAAAATTTTGTAGCAGAATATGGTATTCCTGATGATCATATAAAATAACCAACAGCAGAAGACACATTTATAATTTGTGTTTCTTTATTAATATTATCTTTTATAAATAAAAGAGTAAGATCTGTGAGTGTTTTTATATTTAGATCAATCATTTTATTTATTTTTGTAAGATCGGCTTTTCAAGGTTCATTTATATCGCCAAATCCAGCATTATTTATTAAAACTTCTAATTCATAATTTTTGATTTTATCATAAAATTTGTAAACATTTTCTGTAATACTAAGATCATAAATATAAACTAATACCTTTATTTTATATAATTCTTCTAATTCTTTTTTTAAATTATCAAGTAATTCTTTTCTTCTTGCTACAATAATTATATTGTGTCCTTTTGAAGCAAAGTAAGTAGCAATAGCTTTTCCTATTCCTGAACTTGCTCCAGTAATTACGGTATATTTCATTTTAATCTCTCTTTCTAAAATAATTATATTATTTAATTTAATAAAATTAGATTATCATATCAAAATTGTATATTTTAATCGATTATTATTTCAAGAAACAGCAATCATAGATTCAACTTTATTTAATTAATTTGTAATCATTTGATTTTTTTATTTATGGAATAATTTTTAATGAAAAAAATTATTAATTTTAATAAATGAAAATCTTTTATAGGAAATACTTCTATTTTTAATGAAGAGGAATTAAAATATCAACATTATAAAAATAACAGAAAAATTATAATTAAATTTTTACATATTTTTTTGTGGTGAATGGAAAAATATAAATTATCAAAATTTACAAAATTATAAATTACTACAAGAATTAGAATATCATTTTACTTATTCTTTACAAAGTAAAAAGATAATTATAAATATAATGCGAAAGAAATTAGGTTTATTTAGTTTTAATGAAAATTTTAATGTCAATTCATCAGCAACATCTTGAAAATATAAAAAATAATATAAAGAAATATGAATTTAGAAAAGTAGAAGCAAAAAAATTAAATGAAAAAGAAATTCTTTTATATGTTACTTTTCCAATATCTAAAATTGTTGGTTTAATTAAAATAAAAAATATTTATATAGATACTCCTGAAAATATTTGAAAATTAACAAAAAAATATGCAGGAATTAATAAAGAATTTTATTATAACTACTATAAAAATAAAGCAAAAGCAATTGCATATGAAATAGAAGAATTTATAGAATTTAAAAAACCTAAAGAATTATCGGAATATAAATTAAAATTCCCTCCACAATTATTTGTTTATATAGATGATTAAAATTTTACATTTAGATCATAACCAGAAATTTATAAATTTTTAAAAATTTATCCTGATTAAGCAGTTATTTATCTAAATCAATAATCCCTAAATTTTTTTATTATGATGAATTAAAAGAACAAAAATTTATAAATTTTTTCAATGAATATAATTATCAAAAATTCAGAAAAAAAATTAAAGAATCAAAAAAATTAATTTCTATTATTAAAGATCATCAAAGTATTGATCTTCTAAATATAATATATTTTTTGTTGCATCTACAATACCAATATTTTTATCGCTTTTATATAACTCATAAATATATTTAGCTACTAGTTTTGGTTCTTTTTGATAATCTTTTCGTTTAATTTCACTTTCTTTTAATAATTTGGGATCAACTTTAGATTTTATAATTGATCTTTCGACAAATTCTGTTTTAGTAGATGAAGGAGCTAATACTTTCATTTTAAGTTTTGCTTTTTGATTTTTTAAAAGTTTTGCTGTTCCTTCACTAAACACAGAAACATAAAATTTACTAGCTGAATAAATAACTCCTCCTTTTCAAATTTTATAACCAGCAGTAGATGATATATTGATAATTTGTGAATCTTTATTTATATTATCTTTTATAAATAAAATTGATAGATAAGTAAGTGAAGTAATATTTAAATCTATCATCATTTTAATTTTATGAAGATCTGAATCTCAAGGATCATTGCGATCACCAAATCCGGCATTATTAATTAATATCTCCAATTGATGATCTTTTATTTTTTGATAAAATTTTAAAACATTATTAATATTAGTAAGATCATAAATATAAATTAACACTTTTACTTTATATTTATTTTCAATTTCTTTTTTTAAATTATTTAATAGTTCTTTTCTTCTTGCTACAATAATTATATTGTGTCCTTTTGAAGCAAAATAGATTGCAGTTTCTTTTCCTATTCCTGAACTTGCTCCTGTAATTACGGTATATTTCATTTCTAATCTCTCGTTTTAAGTTATTATATTATCTTAATATAAAAAAGAAACATTTGTTTCTCTTTTATTATTATTTTTTATTTATTGATTTATCTTTATTTTTACAATTACAATCTTTTTTATCTTGATATTTCACTTTATAATTACCTTTCTATTGAGTTTTTTATCTTATAAAATATTATATTAAATTTAATTAATCAATTCAAAAAATATCATAATATCCATCCGACAGTTCTAATTTATTATTTTTAATTATTCCAACGATTTTATCACTTTTATATAATTTATAGGTTTCATCTGCAAGATTTTCAGAAGTTAAAATTGCTTTACTTTTTCAATTTTTATATTTTTCAATTTGTTCTTTTTTAAGTTTTGTTTTTAATAAGGCTTGATTACTAAATTCACTTTTAGTAACTCCTGGAGCTAGAACTTTTACTTTTATTTTTTTATTTAATTTTCTTAATTGTTTTGCTACACTTTCTGTTCAAGCAGAAACAAATACTTTTGATGCTGAGTAATTTATAGATCATGCAAAAATATTATAACCAGCCCCTGAAGACACATTTATTAATTGAACATCATTATCTAAATTATCTCTTATAAACATAATTGAAAGTGTAGTAAGAGTTTTAATATTTAAATCAAGCATTTTTTTGATTTTATCAAGATCTGAATCTCATGCTAAATTTAAATCACCAAATCCGGCATTATTTATAAATAATTCAATATCATATTTTTTTACATCATTATAAAATTTTTCTACTTCTTGTTCTTTTGATAGATCAACTGTAAAGACAACAACATCTATTTTATATCTATTTTCTAATTCTTTTTTAATTTCATTCAATAAATTTGTTCTTCTTGCTGCAATTATAAGATTATGTCTTTTGCTCGCAAATTTTTCAGCAAGTCCTTTTCCTATTCCTGAACTCGCTCCTGTAATTAATGTATATTTCATTCTAATCTCTCTTTCTTAATGTAATTATAATATTTAAATTTAAAAGAGAAAGATTTAAATCCTTCTCTTTTAAATTAATTATTTTGTTTACTTAAACTCAAAAAATATTATAACTTCCATCTGAAAGTTCTAATTTATTATCATTATTTATAATTCCTAATATCTTATCACTTTCATATAATTTATAAGCCTTATTTGCAAGTTCTTCTGCTGTTATTGATATTTTTTGTGCTCAATCCTTAAATTCTTCGATTTTTTCATCTTTAAGTTTTGTTTTTGCAAGAGCTCTATTACCAAATTCACTTTCTGTTGCTCCTGGAGCTAAAACTTTTACTTTTATTTTTTTGTTTAATTTTTTTAATTGTTTTGCTACACCTTCTGTTCAAGAAGCAACAAAGATTTTTGAAGCTGAATAACTTATTGCTCCTGAAAAAACACCATATCCTGCAACTGAAGATACATTTATTAATTGAACATCTTTATCTAAATTATCTCTTATAAACATAATTGAAAGTGTAGTAAGAGTTTTAATATTTAAATCAAGCATTTTTTTGATTTTATCAAGATCTGAATCTCAAGGTAAATTCATATCACCAAATCCAGCATTATTTATAAATAATTCAATATCATATTTTTTTACATCATTATAAAATTTTTCTACTTCTTGCTCTTTTGATAGATCAACTGTAAAGACAACAACATCTATTTTATATCTATTTTCTAAGTTTTTTTTAATTTCATTTAACAAATTTGTTCTTCTTGCTACAATTATAAGATTATGACCTTTGTTTGCAAATTTTTCAGCAAGAGATTTTCCTATTCCTGAACTTGCTCCTGTAATTAATGTATATTTCATTCTAATCTCTCTTTCTTGAAATAATTATAATTAAATTTAATAAAATTATTGTTTATGATATTATTATATCTTCTATTTTTGTAACTATATTTTTATCATCATAAATTTCAATTGTATATGTTCCAATAATTAAATCAGCAAAATTCAATCCAATATTATCACCTTCATTTAAATTAATTTGTTGTATCTCTCACATGATTAAGAATAGCAGTTTCTTTTCCGTTGAAAGCAGGAATATTTACATCAAATGTAATAGATTTTTATCCTTTGATATATCAATTTGCAATATCTATATTTTAAATAAATATGGATATATTTTTTTTATTATATTAATTTTGGATTTTATTAAATATTACAAATTGCTTTATTTTTTCTATTGATATATTTTTTAGTATTCTAGTAAATAATTAAAATAGATATTAAACGATCCTCATATCTAACATTGATTAATAAAATCACAAAATTTAAATAATTCTTATTATTTGTTTAGTCATAATTAATTACAATATTTAAAATATTAAATGCGAAATTTAAATTACTAAATAACCTTTAGATAACCTTTTAAAATAAAATTTATAATATAATTTTTTTAATTGATGTAATAATAATTTCTGCACTTAACGCAGCATCAATTATATTAATTGTTTTATCAACATTAAAAGAGAAATAGCAAGCCCCAATTCCAACAAAATCATATCTTGTAGTCCCATCATATACAATATCTTTTGCATACATTAATTGAGTATTACCAATATCTGCATAAGTACAATTAATCAATAAGAAATCTGCGTTACTATAATCATCCATATTTATTATTGTACCGCTTACTTGTGCATTTAAATCTATTGGTGCAGGAATTCCATTTACTCCTCACATTGTTGCTAAAAAATCACTCTCTCTTGCTTTTGTTACTGTACCGTTCAAAGTATCTGTGAAAGTTAATTCTCCAGAATAAGATACATTACTTCCGTGTTGTTTTTGTAATCAAGTATTAGTTACAATTAAATCACTTATTTCTCTGATAGGATAACCATATTGTGGTTTTACTGCTGTACCAGCACTTGTGTTAAAGTATCATTTAGAAATTATTAAATCATAATTAGTATAGTCTTCGTTTAACACAAATTTATCACCATAACCAAATGCCCCGTTTTCTAAAATTTTAGTAATAGTAATATTATCAATTGCTTTAATTCAATTTAAACCTTTAACTGAATTACTTACACTTTCTCTTGTTGTGTCAAAAGTATTATCACTTGTTCTTTTTATAGCAACATAACATTCATCTCCTTGTGGATCGTTAGGGTTAAATGAATTTAAACAACCAGTAGTTCATTCGTTTAAATTAAAATCTGATCCAACAATAAATAAGTTTTGATAACATTGAATATTGTTTTCTGGTATTAAATTTCCCTTTGTAATCATTAATATATGATTAAAATCTTCTCCATCATTAACTGGAATATCATTACTGTTTGGGGGAATTAAAGAACCATCATCAGGTGTCACAATATCAATTATTTCTTCATCTCCACCACCATCTTCAGATGAATCATAATCATTAATTATAAATGATGTATTATCAATCAATTCAGTATCACAATAAACTTCTATATTATAATATCCGGGAGGTAAATCAGTAAATGTTAATCCTGTATTTATTCCCTCGGATAAAGTAATTGGTTCTGTTCCACTTGCTGGATTTAATACAGCAATTGATGTTCCATTACAATCTGATAAATAAACATCAAAGGAAACTGTACCATTTCCATCTTCAGTAGTTGGATCAGTAGGAACAATATTATCAATTATTGCTGATGGGAATGGATCTATTGAACAATCTTTACAAGTAGATAAAGAATCAAGACTTGCTTTAATATCACCAATAGCATTATTTATAATATCACCTAAGTTATTTACTGCTGTATTTAAACCATCAATTTGATCTTGCAAACCATCAGTTAATCCAAGAAGTGTATTATCTCGAACAACTGTATCATTAGTACTTTCTCCATATAATTTTTCATCTGCTTGTGTAAAATCTCCAAAAGCTTCAGTAGATGTATTTCCCAAAACTGTATAAGTTACATGATCAGTATCAACCATATTATTATTAATTAAATCATCAATCGCTTCTTTATTAGTTTCATTTACTTCTTTTTGTGTTTTTTCACCTTCGGAATTATAATTTATTGTATTTATAGATAATATATCAATATTTCCTCCATTGCAGCCATCAATCATAATTACAATTAAATCAAGGCAATTAATTTATTGATTTGATTTATTTCTTTTTGTGTTGAATCGCCTTATAATATAGAATCCATTATACTAAAAGAAGGAGTATTTATTTTCCCATTAAGATAATTAATTTTCTTATTCATATTAATAATTCAGAACTAATTTCAGTAATATTTATTTTATTTTTCTTATTGACTTCTTTCTGCGTTTTATCATTTTTTAAAGTAGAATTAATTGTATTAATTAATAATGTAAAGTTTTTATTGACATATTTTCATTTACTTCTTATTGAAATTCTCATATTTCTATTGTTGGATTTATAGTTACTATATGTGCAAGATTAACATATCCTACTTGACTTTTATATTTGATTAAGTTTTATTTTCCTCTTTAAAACTTAATTTTATTTTATTAATCTATAAAAAATATTTATAATTTTATTCCTCATAATTTCATAGTAAAACTAAAATTTTTGGTATAACTTCCATCAGGATTAAATATAAAATAGCTTGAATCTGCTACAGAAGAAATATAATATCTTGTTATTCCATCTGCAATTATATTTTTAGCATAAATAAATAAACCACCTCAATAATTCTTTGATCTATCTGAAACAAATAATAATGAATAATCAGAAGTTATGAATTTAGTATTTGTTAATTCTTCAAAATTTTCTCAATTCATACCTCAAATCATATTAAAAGCAAGTTTAGTATAACCATTATCTGCTTTAATATTAAGAGTAGTTCCACTAATTGTACATCATGATTCAAAAGAAGCATAAGCGAGAACAATTTCATTGTTATCAATATCTCCTGTTTTTACTGCAATATATTGTATATGTTCATCACTATCACCAAGATTTGCAGTTGATTTAGCAATTATAAAATCATAATTATATAAATCTTCTTTTATTGATATACTATTTCCACTTTTAATACTTACTTCATTATCCAATAATTGTGTGATTGGTTGTTTAAGTCCCTTGATAAAATCTAAACCATCAATAACACCCCCAAGATTTCTTAATGTAAATGTATTATTTGATGTTACTTTTAATAATAAATTACTATCATCACTAGTAACATAAGTTAAATAAATATTATATTCTGGACCATTTAATTCTAAATTAGTTCCAATCATCAATGAATTTCCTATTCCTTTTCCATCACTTAATGTTGTATTAGTAAATAATAAATTATAGTCGTTTAAATTACCATTTGTTGTTCCGCCTTCTTTATCGGGTGTATCAAAATCTATTAAATCATCAAAACCATCATCTGTAATAATTGGTTCAGAAATTATAAATGATGTATCATCAATCAATTCAGTATCACAATAAACTTCTATATTATAATATCCGGGAGGTAAATTTGTAAACGTTAATCCTGTATTTATTCCCTCGGATAAAGTAATTGGTTCTGTTCCACTTGCTGGATTTAATACAGCAGTTGATGTTCCATTACAATCTGATAAATCAACATCAAAGGAAACTGTACCATTTCCATCTTCAGTAGTTGGATCAGTAGGAACAATATTATCAATTATTGCTGATGGGAATGGATCTATTGAACAATCTGTACAAGTAGATAAAGAATCAAGACTTGCTTTAATATCACCAATAGCATTATTTATAATATCACCTAAGTTATTTACTGCTGTATTTAAACCATCAATTTGATCTTGCAGACCATCAGTTAATCCAAGAAGTGTATTATCTCGAACAACTGTATCATTAGTACTTTCTCCATATAATTTTTCATCTGCTTGTGTAAAATCTCCAAAAGCTTCAGTAGATGTATTTCCCAAAACTGTATAAGTTACATGATCAGTATCAAGTACATCACTATTAATTAAATCATCAATTGCTTGCGTATTTGCATCAATTGCTTCTTTATTAGCTTCATTTACTTCTTGTTGTGTTGTTCCACCTTCAGCAGTTGCATCAACTGTAGCAACATCTGAAGTATTTGGATCACTTAAATTATCAAGCTGATCATTAATATCATCAATCGCTTCTTTATTAGCTTCATTTACTTCTTTTTGTGTAGATCCACCTTCAGTACTAGGACTATTAGTATTAATAACAGCGGTATCACCTTCTACTGGAACACCATTATTAATAAGATCATCTACTTCATCATTTAAATTATCAATCGCTTCTTTATTAGCTTCATTTACTTCTTTTTGTGTAGATCCACCTTCAGCAGCAGGATCTGCAGTGGGAACATCAGAAGTATCTCCATCAATTATATTATCTACTTCATTATTTAAATTATCAATCGCTATTTTATTATTTTTATTTACAATTTCTTGTGTTGCTCCACCTTCAGCAGCAGAATTTGAAGTGGGAACATCAGAAGTATCTCCATTACGAATATCATCAACTTCATCATTTAAATTATCAATTGCTTCTTTATTAGCTTCATTTACTTCTTTTTGTGTAGAACCACCTTCAGTAGTAGGATTATTAGTATCAATAGTAGAAGTATCACCTGGTGTAACTCCATTATCAATAATATTTTCTATTTCTGTATTTAAAGTATCAACTTCATCATTTAAATTATCAATCGCTTCTTTATTATTTTTATTTACAATTTCTTGTGTTGATCCACCTTCAGCACTAGAATCTTTAGTATCAATAGTAGAAGTATCATCTGATGGAACACCATTATTAATAAGATCATCTACTTCATCATTTAAAATATTTATTTCTTTATTTAAAGTATCAAATTCATCATTTAAATTATCAATCGCTTCTTTATTATTTTTATTTACAATTTCTTGTGTTGATCCACCTTCAGCACTAGAATCTTTAGTATCAATAGTAGAAGTATCATCTGATGGAACACCATTATTAATAAGATCATCTACTTCATCATTTAAAATATTTATTTCTTTATTTAAAGTATCAAATTCATCATTTAAATTATCAATCGCTTCTTTATTATTTTTATTTACAATTTCTTGTGTTGATCCACCTTCATTTGTGGAATCAGCAGTATTAATAGTTGAAGTTGTAATATCATCGCAATCGCAACCAGAAGAATCACAACCACATTCCATACAATCAATCTTTTCATTAATATCAGAAATTTCAGAATTAACTTTAATAATTTCAGAATCTAAAGTAATAATACTTTTTTTATTAGCTTCATTTACTTCTTTTTGATTTGGCCCACCTTCAAAAAAACTATCAACAGTAGATACATTTTCTGTATTGGTTTTTAAATCATTATCATCAATCTTAGAACTAATATCATTAATTAAAGTATTTATATTATCAATGTCTTTTTTATTAACTTGATTTATTTCTTTTTGATTTATTCCACCTTCTAAAGTAGTATCGACCGCTTTAATAGAATAAGTAGTATTAGCTTCTCCAAAAGATTCCATTTTATCATTAATATCAGAAATATCTGAATTTAGTGAATCAAAATTAACTTTATTTTTTACATTAATTTCTTGTTGTGTTGTTCCATTTTCTAAAGAAGAATTAGTTGCAATAATTTTTGAAGTATTTATATCAAAATCTAAATTATCAATTTTATCATCAATTATAATAATTGAATCATTTAAATCATCTATGTTTTGTTTATTTTTTTCATTTACTTGCTTTTGTGTTGTTCCACCTTCAGAAGTAGAATTAACTGTTTCGATAGAAGAAGTAATAGTTTGTATTAAAGTATTGCCATTAACAATATCATTAAATCCATCATTTAAATTATCAATATTTTGTTTATTTTTTTCATTTACTTGTTGTTGTGTTGTTCCACCTTCAGAAGTAGAATTAATAGTATTAATAGATGATGTAATAGTTTTTACTTTAGTACCACCACTTACAATAGAATTAATACTTTGTGTAATATTTTCATTTACTTCTTGTTGAAATCCTCCACCTTCGGTAACAGGATTTACTGTTTGTACATGTGCAGAATCAGTAATTGATGCTGTAACTTTTTTTTCCGCAAAATTACTTTTATTATATTTATTTTCCATAATTTAATTTACCCCATATATTATTTTATTTAAATTTAATAATTTTTTACAATAAAATAAAACATTTCTTCTTATTTTTAAATTAACTCTAAAATAGATAATTATTTATCATATCTTGATATATAAATAATCTATTATCTTAATTATAATTATATTAAAAAAATAAAACAATTTTTTTATTTTTTTAATATATACATATATAGAAATTAATATTCAATATTTTTATTTATTTTTTAATAAAATTACTGGTTCTGATATTATGATATCTTCTCTTTTTGTGATTAAATTTTTATCATCATAAATCTCAATTTTATATGGTCCAACCATTAGATTATCAAATACTAATTCAATATTATCCTCTTCATTTAAATCAATTGGTAATTTATTTCCTGCAGGATTAAAAACAGCAGTTCCTTTTCCTTTGAAAGCAGAAATATTTACATCAAATGTAATAGATTTTTATCCTTTGATATATCAATTTGCAATATCTATATTTTAAATAAATATGGATATATTTTTTATTATATTAATTTTGGATTTTATTAAATATTACAAATTGCTTTATTTTTTCTATTGATATATTTTTTAGTATTCTAGTAAATAATTAAAATAGATATTAAATGATCCTCATATCTAACATTAATTAATAAAATCACAAAATTTAAATAATTCTTATTATTTGTTTAGTCATAATTAATTACAATATTTAAAATATTAAATGCGAAATTTAAATTACTAAATAACCTTTAGATAACCTTTTAAAATAAAATTTATAATATAATTTTTTTAATTGATGTAATAATAATTTCTGCACTTAACGCAGCATCAATTATATTAATTGTTTTATCAACATTAAAAGAGAAATAGCAAGCCCCAATTCCAACAAAATCATATCTTGTAGTCCCATCATATACAATATCTTTTGCATACATTAATTGAGTATTACCAATATCTGCATAAGTACAATTAATCAATAAGAAATCTGCGTTACTGTAATCATCCATATTTATTATTGTACCGCTTACTTGTGCATTTAAATCTATTGGTGCAGGAATTCCATTTACTCCTCATATTGTTGCTAAAAAATCACTCGCTCTTGCTTTTGTTACTGTACCGTTCAAAGTATCTGTGAAAGTTAATTCTCCAGAATAAGATACATTACTTCCGTGTTGTTTTTGTAATCAAGTATTAGTTACAATTAAATCACTTATTTCTCTGATAGGATAACCATATTGTGGTTTTACTGCTGTACCAGCACTTGTGTTAAAGTATCATTTAGAAATTATTAAATCATAATTAGTATAGTCTTCGTTTAACACAAATTTATCACCATAACCAAATGCCCCGTTTTCTAAAATTTTAGTAATAGTAATATTATCAATTGCTTTAATTCAATTTAAACCTTTAACTGAATTACTTACACTTTCTCTTGTTGTGTCAAAAGTATTATCACTTGTTCTTTTTATAGCAACATAACATTCATCTCCTTGTGGATCGTTAGGGTTAAATGAATTTAAACAACCAGTAGTTCATTCGTTTAAATTAAAATCTGATCCAACAATAAATAAGTTTTGATAACATTGAATATTGTTTTCTGGTATTAAATTTCCCTTTGTAATCATTAATATATGATTAAAATCTTCTCCATCATTAACTGGAATATCATTACTGTTTGGGGGAATTAAAGAACCATCATCAGGTGTCACAATATCAATTATTTCTTCATCTCCACCACCATCTTCAGATGAATCATAATCATTAATTATAAATGATGTATTATCAATCAATTCAGTATCACAATAAACTTCTATATTATAATATCCGGGAGGTAAATCAGTAAATGTTAATCCTGTATTTATTCCCTCGGATAAAGTAATTGGTTCTGTTCCACTTGCTGGATTTAATACAGCAGTTGATGTTCCATTACAATCTGATAAATCAACATCAAAGGAAACTGTACCATTTCCATCTTCAGTAGTTGGATCAGTAGGAACAATATTATCAATTATTGCTGATGGGAATGGATCTATTGAACAATCTGTACAAGTAGATAAAGAATCAAGACTTGCTTTAATATCACCAATAGCATTATTTATAATATCACCTAAGTTATTTACTGCTGTATTTAAACCATCAATTTGATCTTGCAGACCATCAGTTAATCCAAGAAGTGTATTATCTCGAACAACTGTATCATTAGTACTTTCTCCATATAATTTTTCATCTGCTTGTGTAAAATCTCCAAAAGCTTCAGTAGATGTATTTCCCAAAACTGTATAAGTTACATGATCAGTATCAAGTACATCACTATTAATTAAATCATCAATTGCTTGCGTATTTGCATCAATTGCTTCTTTATTAGCTTCATTTACTTCTTGTTGTGTTGTTCCACCTTCAGCAGTTGCATCAACTGTAGCAACATCTGAAGTATTTGGATCACTTAAATTATCAAGCTGATCATTAATATCATCAATCGCTTCTTTATTAGCTTCATTTACTTCTTTTTGTGTAGATCCACCTTCAGTACTAGGACTATTAGTATTAATAACAGCGGTATCACCTTCTACTGGAACACCATTATTAATAAGATCATCTACTTCATCATTTAAATTATCAATCGCTTCTTTATTAGCTTCATTTACTTCTTTTTGTGTAGATCCACCTTCAGTACTAGGACTATTAGTATTAATAACAGCGGTATCACCTTCTACTGGAACACCATTATTAATAAGATCATCTACTTCATCATTTAAATTATCAATTGCTTCTTTATTAGCTTCATTTACTTCTTTTTGTGTAGATCCACCTTCAGTAGCAGGATCTGCAGTGGGAACATCAGAAGTATCTCCATTACGAATATCATCAACTTCATCATTTAAATTATCAATCGCTATTTTATTATTTTTATTTACAATTTCTTGTGTTGCTCCACCTTCAGCAGCAGAATTTGAAGTGGGAACATCAGAAGTATCTCCATTATGAATATCATCAATTTCATCATTTAAATTATCAATTGCTTCTTTATTAGCTTCATTTACTTCTTTTTGTGTAGATCCACCTTCAGTAGTAGGATTATTAGTATCAATAGTAGAAGTATCACCTGGTGTAACTCCATTATCAATAATATTTTCTATTTCTGTATTTAAAGTATCAACTTCATCATTTAAATTATCAATTGCTTCTTTATTATTTTTATTTACAATTTCTTGTGTTGATCCACCTTCAGCAGTAGGACTATTAGTATCAATAGTAGAAGTATCACCTAGTGTAACTCCATTATCAATAATATTTTCTATTTCTGTATTTAAAGTATCAACTTCATCATTTAAATTATCAATCGCTTCTTTATTATTTTTATTTACAATTTCTTGTGTTGATCCACCTTCAGCACTAGAATCTTTAGTATCAATAGTAGAAGTATCACCTGATGGAACACCATTATTAATAAGATCATCTACTTCATCATTTAAAATATTTATTTCTGTATTTAAAGTATCAAATTCATCATTTAAAGTATCAATCGCTTCTTTATTATTTTTATTTACAATTTCTTGTGTTGATCCACCTTCATTTGTAGAATCAGCAGTATTAATAGTTGCAGTTGTAATATCATCGCAATCGCAACCAGAAGAGTCACAACCACATTCCATACAATCAATCTTTTCATTAATATCAGAAATTTCAGAATTAACTTTAATAATTTCTGAATCTAAGGTAATAATACTTTTTTTATTAGCTTCATTTACTTCTTTTTGATTTGGCCCACCTTCAAAAAAACTATCAACAGTAGATACATTTTCTGTATTGGTTTTTAAATCATTATCATCAATCTTAGAACTAATATCATTAATTAAAGTATTTATATTATCGATATCTTTTTTATTAACTTGATTTATTTCTTTTTGATTTATTCCACCTTCTAAAGTAGTATCGACCGCTTTAATAGAATAAGTAGTATTAGCTTCACCAAAAGATTCCATTTTATCATTAATATCAGAAATATCTGAATTTAGTGAATCAAAATTAACTTTATTTTTTACATTAATTTCTTGTTGTGTTGATCCATTCTCTAAAGAAGAATTATTTGCACTAACTTTTGAAGTATTTATATCAAAATCTAAATTATCAATTTTATCATCAATTATAATAATTGAATCATTTAAATCATCTATGTTTTGTTTATTTTTTTCATTTACTTGCTTTTGTGTTGTTCCGCCTTCAGAAGTAGAATTAACTGTTTCAATAGAAGAAGTAATAGTTTGTATTAAAGTATTACCATTAATAATATCACTAAATTCATCATTTAAATTATCAATGTTTTGTTTATTTTTTTCATTTACTTGTTGTTGTGTTGTTCCACCTTCAGAAGTAGAATTGATAGTATTAATAGATGATGTAATAGTTTTTATTTTAGTACTACCACTTACAATAGAATTAATACTTTGTGTAATATTTTCATTTACTTCTTGTTGAAATCCTCCACCTTCAGCAACAGGATTTACTGTTTGTACATGAGCAGAATCAGTAATTGATGCTGTAACTTTTTCTTCTTGTTCTACAAAATCACTATTATCAGATTCTTTATCTTGAAAATTTAATTCATTTTCCTTTATCATAATTTAATTTACCCTATATTATTTATTTACATTTTTTTAAAAACAAAAAAAGCACTTCTGCTATTTCTAATTTAATTCTAAATATAGGTAATTATTTATCAAATTTTGATATTCTAATAACCCATTATCTTAATTTTAATTATAATAAAAAAATAAAATAAAAATATATATTTTTATTTTATTAATTATTTTTTTGATAATAGTATTTTTTAGAATAACTAATATTTTTAAATTTTCAAAAGTAAGATTATTAATAGCGAGAAATTAAATTAATTTAATTTTAGAATTTTGTTAAATTATGAAACACAAATGAAATAATTTTTGATATTGATATCAATATCAAAAATTAAAAGATTATTTATAGTTTATCAATTATTTTTGTAAAATCAAAAATTAAAAAAAATAATATCAATAAAAATTTTATTAATTTTTATTGATATCTTAAAATTTATCATTTTAATTTAAAAGTTACTATAATTTTTGTATTTAAATTATTAAATTAAAGGAATCTGAATTAAAAAAAAGATTATATAAATTTGGTAATACAACATTTATGTAATTTATTAAATATTTATATTATTTTTTTTGATAATAATACTAAATAATTGAATTATTCAGTAAAAAATAATATATTTTGATAGTTTGAAAAACTACTTTTATTATTCAAAAATTATTAAAATACCAATGCAAAATTTCAATTATTTAATAATCTTTTGATTTATTTTTTACTTAAATTATAAATATTATCTTCTTCTTTATTAAAAAAAAGCAAATATGTGATCTAATTGTAATAAATATCAATTTTCATTCTCTTTTTAAATTATAATTCCTTTCACTCCTAATAGTTCAAGATGTCCTAAACCGCCACCACTAGTTCAAGTTAAAACATTTCCAGTAATTGTAAAGTGTTCTTGCTGGTAATTAGAATAAGAATGATTTGTTATACCATCAGCAACAATATCACTAACTTTAATAACTCAATCACCAACAGCAAAATTGCTTCCTTCAATTTTAAATAATAATAAATCATAAGAAGTGTAATCATTTAAAGTGAAAGTATCAGAAGTTTGAGATATCACAAGATTATCTATTGATGTAAAGTTAAAACCATAAATCATTGTTATGTAACTACCTTCACCTATTCCTGTTGAAACTTCTTGGTTTGAAAATCTTCAACCATTAAGAGCAGTATCAGCAGCATTTTTGGCAACATAAATATAGTTTTGCTCTGGATCTGTTGTTTGTTCTCATAAAGTATAACTAAAATTATTTCTTGTATTATCTCATCATTTTTGAACAATCATATTAAATTGTGTAATGTCTTCTAATCAAGTAAAATTATCATTATTTTCATAAATACCTTCTGTAATTAAAGGTGTTAGCCCAACATTAATTCCTTTTAAATAATATATTCCAGTAAAATCACCTATAATATCTAAATTAAAATTAGTAGGATCAGTAAATATTAATTTTTGAATCTCATTATTACTTGTAATTCCGCTTTGATTTGAATCATTAATATCTATTTCTTTACCAATAAACAAACCATTTCCCACATAATTAGGATGTTGATTTTTACTCAAAATAATATCATAATTTAAATAACTATCTAATATTTCTCCACTTGTTTTACTATTAGCATCATCATCCTCAGGTGTTAATGGAATAAAATCATTACCACCAATATTAGGTTCAGAAACAACTATATCTGCCTCTGAACTAATTAATTCCTCTCCATCATAAATTTCAATTACATATGTTCCAGCAATTAAATTATCAAAGATCAATCCTGTATTTGCTCCATCAACTAAGCTAATTGGACTTGTTCCAGTAGCAGGATTTAAAACTGCAGTTGCTAAATCAACAAAGTTAGCAATTGTAACATCAAATCCAATTGAACCATCACTACCACCATTTATAGTTACATCAGTTGGAATAACATTTGAAACTGTTGCCTCTGGATCTGGGAGAGGTTCATTAATCACTATATCTGCCTCTGAACTAATTAAAGTTTCTCCATCATAAATTTCAATTACATATGTTCCAGCAATTAAATTATCAAAACTCAAATCAGCATTTACTCCATCAACTAAGTTAATTGGACTTGTTCCAGTAGCAGGATTTAAAATAGCAGTTGCTAAATCAACAAAGTTAGCAATTGTAACATCAAATCCAATTGAACCATCACTACCACCATTTATAGTTACATCAGTTGGAATAACATTTGAAACTGTTGCCTCTGGATCTGGGAGAGGTTCATTAATCACTATATCTGCCTCTGAACTAATTAAAGTTTCTCCATCATAAATTTCAATTGTATATGTTCCAGCAATTAAATTATCAAAACTTAAATCAGCATTTGCTCCATCAACTAAGCTAATTGGACTTGTTCCAGTAGCAGGATTTAAAACTGCAGTTGCTAAATCAACAAAGTTAGCAATTGTAACATCAAATCCAATTGAACCATCACTACCACCATTTATAGTTACATCAGTTGGAATAACATTTGAAACTGTTGCCTCTGGATCTGGGAGAGGTTCAGAAACAACAATATCTGCCTCTGAACTAATTAAAGTTTCTCCATCATAAATTTCAATTGTATATGTTCCAGCAATTAAATTATCAAAACTTAAATCAGCATTTGCTCCATCAACTAAGCTAATTGGACTTGTTCCAGTAGCAGGATTTAAAATAGCAGTTGCTAAATCAACAAAGTTAGCAATTGTAACATCAAATCCAATTGAACCATCACTACCACCATTTATAGTTACATCAGTTGGAATAACATTTGAAACTGTTGCCTCTGGATCTGGGAGAGGTTCAGAAACAACAATATCTGCCTCTGAACTAATTAAAGTTTCTCCATCATAAATTTCAATTGTATATGTTCCAGCAATTAAATTATCAAAACTTAAATCAGCATTTGCTCCATCAACTAAGCTAATTGGACTTGTTCCAGTAGCAGGATTTAAAACTGCAGTTGCTAAATCAACAAAGTTAGCAATTGTAACATCAAATCCAATTGAACCATCACTACCACCATTTACAGTTACATCAGTTGGAATAACATTTGAAACTGTTGCCTCTGGATCTGGAAGAGGTTCATTAATCACTATATCTGCCTCTGAACTAATTAAAGTTTCTCCATCATAAATTTCAATTGTATATGTTCCAGCAATTAAATTATCAAAACTTAAATCAGCATTTGCTCCATCAACTAAGCTAATTGGACTTGTTCCAGTAGCAGGATTTAAAATAGCAGTTGCTAAATCAACAAAGTTAGCAATTGTAACATCAAATCCAATTGAACCATCACTACCACCATTTACAGTTACATCAGTTGGAATAACATTTGAAACTGTTGCCTCTGGATCTGGAAGAGGTTCATTAATCACTATATCTGCCTCTGAACTAATTAAAGTTTCTCCATCATAAATTTCAATTGTATATGTTCCAGCAATTAAATTATCAAAACTTAAATCAGCATTTGCTCCATCAACTAAGCTAATTGGACTTGTTCCAGTAGCAGGATTTAAAATAGCAGTTGCTAAATCAACAAAGTTAGCAATTGTAACATCAAATCCAATTGAACCATCACTACCACCATTTACAGTTACATCAATTGGAACTACATTTGAAACTGTTGCCTCTGGATCTGGGAGAGGTTCATTAATCACTATATCTGCCTCTGAACTAATTAAAGTTTCTCCATCATAAATTTCAATTACATATGTTCCAGCAATTAAATTATCAAAACTCAAATCAGCATTTACTCCATCAACTAAGTTAATTGGACTTGTTCCAGTAGCAGGATTTAAAATAGCAGTTGCTAAATCAACAAAGTTAGCAATTGTAACATCAAATCCAATTGAACCATCACTACCACCATTTATAGTTACATCAGTTGGAATAACATTTGAAACTGTTGCCTCTGGATCTGGGAGAGGTTCATTAATCACTATATCTGCCTCTGAACTAATTAAAGTTTCTCCATCATAAATTTCAATTACATATGTTCCAGCAATTAAATTATCAAAACTCAAATCAGCATTTACTCCATCAACTAAGTTAATTGGACTTGTTCCAGCAGCAGGATTTAAAATAGCAGTTGCTGAATCAACAAAGTTAGCAATTGTAACATCAAATCCAATTGAACCATCACTACCACCATTTACAGTTACATCAATTGGAATAACATTTGAAACTGTTGCCTCTGGATCTGGGAGAGGTTCAGAAACAACAATATCTGCCTCTGAACTAATTAAAGTTTCTCCATCATAAATTTCAATTGTATATGTTCCAGCAATTAAATTATCAAAACTCAAACCAGCATTTTCTCCATCAACTAAAGTAATTTCATCTATTATTGCTGTAGGATTTAATCCTATTACATCTGAATTTGAATTTAAAACTGCTTTTGCTGTATTCATAAAGTTAGCAATTGTAACATCAAATACAATTGAACCATCATTACCACCATTTACAGTTACATCAGTTGTAATAACATTTGAAAATATTACTTCTTGATCTGGAGTTAAAGGGCATCCAGTACAAATAGATATTGAATTAAGGCTTAATAAAATATTAGAAACAATTTTATTTAAATCATCTATTGCTTGGGTATTAGTACCAATTGCTTGTGTATTAGCATTAATCGCAATTTTATTAGCTTCATTTACTTCTTGTTGTGTTGCCCCACCTTCAGTATTAGAATCAACTGTAGCAATATCTGAAGTAACTGGATTATTTAAATCATCAATTGCTTGCGTATTTGCATCAATTGCTTGCGTATTTGCATCAATTGCAATTTTATTAGCTCATTTACTTCTTGTATGTGTTGCTCCCCCTTCAGTATTAGAATCAACTGTAGTAATATCTGAAGTAACTGGATCACTTAAATCATCAATTGCTTGCGTATTTGCATCAATTGCTTGCGTATTTGCATCAATTGCAATTTTATTAGTTTCATTTACTTCTTGTTGTGTTGCTCCCCCTTCAGTATTAGAATCAACTGTAGTAATATCTGAAGTAACTGGATCACTTAAATCATCAATTGCTTGCGTATTTGCATCAATTGCTTGCGTATTTGCATCAATTGCAATTTTATTAGTTTCATTTACTTCTTGTTGTGTTGCTCCCCCTTCAGTATTAGAATCAACTGTAGTAATATCTGAAGTAACTGGATCACTTAAATTATCTATTGCTTGGGTATTAGCATCAATTGCTTGAGTATTAGCATCAATTGCTTTTTTATTAGCTTCATTTACTTCTTTTTGTGTAGAACCACCTTCAGTAATTGAATTAGTAGTAGTAATAGTTGAAGTATTTCCTCCTGGCACACCATTATTTATAATATCACTAATTTCATCACTTAAATTATCAATTGCTACTTTATTACTTTTATTTACAATTTCTTGTGTTGTTCCACCTTCAGTCGTAGAATTTACAGTATTAATAGTTGAAGTTGTAATATCATCGCAATCGCAACCAGAAGAATCACAACCACATTCCATACAATCAATCTTTTCATTAATATCAGAAATTTCAGAATTAACTTTAATAATTTCAGAATCTAAAGTAATAATACTTTTTTTATTAGCTTCATTTACTTCTTTTTGATTTGGCCCACCTTCAAAAAAACTATCAACAGTAGATACATTTCCTGTATTGGTTTTTAAATCATTATCATCAATCTTAGAACTAATGTCACTAATTAAGGTATTTATACTATCAATATCTTTTTTATTAACTTGATTTATTTCTTTTTGATTTATTCCGCCTTCTAAAGTAGTATCGACCGCTTTAATAGAATAAGTGGTATTAGCTTCTCCAAAAGATTCCATTTTATCATTAATATCAGAAATATCTGAATTTAGTGAATCAAAATTAACTTTATTTTTTATATTAATATCTTTTTGCGTTGATCCACCTTCTAAAGAAGAACTAGTTGCATTAACTTTTGAAGTATTTATATCAAAATCTAAATTATCAATTTTATCATCAATTACAACAATTGAATTATTTAAATTATCAATGTTTTGTTTATTTTTTTCATTTACTTGCTTTTGTGTTGTTCCGCCTTCAGAAGTAGAATTAATTGTTTCAATAGAAGAAGTAACAGTTTGTATTAAAGTATTACCATTAACAATATCATTAAATTCATCATTTAAATTATCAATGTTTTGTTTATTTTTTTCATTTACTTGCTTTTGTGTTGTTCCGCCTTCAGAAGTAGAATTAATTGTTTCAATAGAAGAAGTAACAGTTTGTATTAAAGTATTACCATTAACAATATTATTAAATTCATCATTTAAATTATCAATCGCTTCTTTATTTTTTTGATTTACTTGTTGTTGTGTTGTTCCACCTTCAGAAGCAGAGTTAATAGTATTAATATATGATGTAATAGTTTTTATTTCAGTATTACCACTTAAAATAGAATTAATACTTTGTGTAATATTTTCGTTTACTTCTTGTTGAAATCCCCCACCTTCAGCAACAGGATTTACTGTTTGTACATGAGCAGAGTCAGTAATTGATGCTGTAATTTTTTCTTTTTCTTCTGAAAAATTACTTTTATCAGATTCATTTTCTTGAAAATTTAATTCATTTCCCTTTTCCATAATTTAATTTATCCTATATATTATTTTTATTTAAATTTGATTAAAATTTTTTTATATTAAAACAAAGCATTTCTGCTATTTCTAATTTAACTCTAAATATGGGTAATTATTTATCAAATTTTGATATTTTAAAAACCCCTTATCTTAATTTTCATTATAATAAAAAATAAAATAAAAATATCTATTTTTATTTTTTTATAATTTGTAAATTTAATTCAAATATATTTTTATTTAAAAGATCATATTAATTTAAATTATTTTTATTTTTTGATATTTAACAAAAATTAAAATATTTTTTCTTATTATTTTATAAATAAAATAAAATTTTAAATTTATTAAATATAATGTTAGAAAAATAATTTATAGATATTTTATTTTTTAAATATTTTATTTTTTTTTTTAAAAGTTGATATAATTTTAGAAAAATGGGAATGTGAATTAAATTAATTATTTTAGGGGTTATGAAAAAATTCTTTATTACACTTATTATTTTTCCGATATTAATTATATTTGGATCAATAAATAGTAGTTCTAAATTTTTAGAAACAAAAAACTATTCAGATTTAGAAATTGAATCAATCGTAGATTTAGAATTTTCGGCAGATGGTAATACAAATGGAGCAATTGTCGATACTAATGGTGATCAAAATGGTGACGCTATTTATATGTGAGGACAAAATAATAATTATCAAATTGGTGATGGAACAACTACAGATAAATTTTCACCTGTAGAAATTACACCACAAGGTGAAAGCGATTGAGGGGGAGATATAATTAATTTGGAAATCGCTCAATTATTTAGTGGTGCTACCGTTGACACTAATTATGATGGTTATGCCGATACACTTTATTTATGAGGTAGTAATTATCGTGGTGAAATTGGAAATGGAGAAACAAGTGGATCAATTTCAACTCCTCAAATTATTACACCACAAGGTGAAACAAATTGAGATGGTAATATCATAGATTTTTCATTGATGTATGCAAATACAGCTGTTTTAATTGATACTGATTATGATGGATATGGTGATTTAATTTATGGTTGAGGTGAAAATATTAATTATGAAATATCACCTAAAGATGATAATACAATTTTATATCCTGAAATAATTGCTCCAGAAGATAATGATTGAGGCGGAAATATTATTGATTTAAAATTAGGTTCTCGATTTGGTGGAGTAACTGTTGATAGTAATTATGATGGTCTTGCAGATATGCTTTATATGTGAGGAGATAATAGTTATGGAGAACTTGGAATAGGTGCATCACCTCAATATTCTCAATATCCTACAATAATTAACCCAGGATCTGGTAGTTGAGGTGGTGATATTATAGATTTTACACTTGGATTTTTTAATTCAGGTTTATTAATAGATACCAATTCAGATGGAATAGGAGATTTAATTTATAGTTGAGGACAAAATAATTATGGTCAACTTGGTGATGGTACAAAAGTAATTAAATATTCTCCAAAAGTAATTACTCCTAGTTCAGGTGATTGAGGCGGAAATATTCTTCAATTTGAAAAAGGAAGTTATACTTCTAGTGTAATAATAGATTCTGATTTAAATGGATCAGGAGATCTACTTTATATGTGAGGACAAAATGGTAATGGTCAATTAGGAGCAGGAACAACAAGCGATATTTCTGTTCCAACAATTGTTTACCCTGAAGGTCAATCATCTTGACCCGGACCTATTTATTCATTATCAAATGGATTTAGTAGTACCGGTGTAATTACCGATAATAATAATGATGATCTTATTGATAGTTTTTATGCATGTGGAAATGATAACTACGGACAATTAGGAAATGGAAATAGTGATAGCAATATTGATCAATTATATTTTATAGTTATTTATTCTACAGATTCTGCTTCTATTGCTAGTTTAGATTTTATTTATGATGATAATCAATTATTTATTGATTTAAAATTATATGATTATAGTAATGTAATAAATAGTGATCCTACTGTTTTATTAATAGATAATGGAGATACTAATTATACAACAACTTTTATTTCTTCAAATTCAGATATTTCTAATGATCAATATTATTATCAGGTGAATGGAATTGAACGAGGAACACACTATTATTTTAATGAAATAATAATTAATGATGTTGCTTCTGCTATTTCAGAAGATATAATAACCGACTATATCATTCCTGATTATTCTATAAAATCAGTAACTGAGCAAACAGCTACAATTGATTTAAATTTGAGCGAAAATAATAATGTAGATTTTAGTGATTATACAAATGAAGAATTAAAAGTAAAAGTAAATTATACTGATCTTGACCAAAATGATTCTTATAATCAAGAATTTACACTTAATAGTTTAATATCTAATCAAGATCTTACAATTAGTAGTTCAGCAGAAGTTGAATTAACTAATTTAAAAGCAGAAACAAATTATCAAATAGATTCAATTCAGTATTTCTATCAAAATGGAAGTTATATATATCAAATTAATCAATCTGCTACAAGATTTCAAACTCAATCTGTTCAACCAGAAATTCAAGGTGCAACAAGTTTAGTAATAGATGAAACAATAACTTCAAATTCATTTCAATATACAATTGAAATAGATAATCTAATTCCTAATGCTGATAATACTAATTTTACAAATTATGATGTAAATGATGGTTTATGATTAATGGATGAAGACGGATACATTTATAAATCAACTTTTATTACAAAAGAATTTTATCAAAATGATAATTATAGTAATGTTTCTGCTGATAATAGTTATGATTATATAATTACTTATGAAGTAAATGGACTAGGTCCAGGTGAATATTTATTTAATGGAATTAGCTTTGAGCAACCATTAAATCCTCTTGATTCTAATATAGTTACTTTAAATCCTCCAATGGATGTAATAATACCTGATGATGGATATGTAGATCCAGTAGTTCTTGGTAGTACTTTTGCAGTTTCTAGTGTTGCACCTACATCATTTCAATATAGAATTAGTTTAGATGACTTAATGTTAACAGGAAGCGTTGGTAGCGAACCAGAATTTGCTAATTTTGATCAAGCGGACGGACTTTATTTAAAAGATAGCAATCAAAATACTTATCATTCAGAATATGTACCAAAAACTGCTGTTTATCAAGGTAGTGGAACATCTGTTGGATCAGAAAGATACCAATTTACTTTTGAAGTAAGTGATTTAGTACCAGATACTGATTATGAATTTGATTCTATAAGTCCTAACCAAAATGGACCATTTACACCTATAGAAAATGGAGAAGTTCATACAGATGCATCTAGTAGTGATTGCGATTGTCCTTGCTGATTATGATGACTTATGTTATTACTATTATTATTAATTTTAATTTTAGTAATCATAATATTAATACAAGGTGATTCTAGTAAAGAAAAAAGTAAAAAGAAAGAAAAAATAACAAAAGAAGAAAAGGTTAATAAAAAAGAAGATAAAGCAAATGATGAAGATAAAATAAAAGAAGAAGAAAAAAACTTAACAATTTATAATATTGAACAAAATCAACCTAAAAAAGAAGGTGGTTCTGAAAATTCTGAATTAATAGATAAATTAACAACAGAAATTTTAGAATTATCTGAAAAGGTAGATGATTTAAATAATAAAAATAAACCAGTAGAAAAAGAAAAAACAAAAGCAAAATCAAGTAAAAAAAGAAAAAGTAAAAAAACAAAAGCAAAAACAGAAAAACCTGATGATACAAATAAATTAACTGAAGAAATTTCAGAATTATCAAAAATTGTAAGAAAAATAGATGAAGAGAATAGAGATATTAAAATTAATATTGAAGAAATTCATAATTCAGGAAATAATAATACTTCACAAAATAAAAAGAAAAAAGCAAAAAAACCTAATAAAACAGAACAATTAACTGAGGAAGTATTAGAATTATCAAAAATTGTAAAAAAATTACATAATTCAGGAAATAATAATAATAATAAACCTGTTTCTAAAAAATCAAGAAAAAATAATGAAACAAAAAAAATATCATCAGAAATTTCAGAATTATCAAAAATTGTAAAAGAAATTAATAAAGAAAATAAAGATATTAAAAAAGATATCAAAGAAATTAATAAAAAAAAAAAGTAATTCCTAAAAAGAAAACAATTCAAAAGAAAAAAAGAAATAGAAATAATAATAAAAAAAATCAAAAAGATTTAGAAATGATTACTATAGAAGAAACAGAATATGTAGAAATTAAAAATAATTCTAAAAAAGATAAATAAAATGGTAAAAATAATAAACAAAAAAAAATCAAAAAATACTTTTGTTATTGATGGTCTTATTAATAGTAATGAAAAAATTTCAAAAATAATTAAAAAAGCAAAAAAAAAGAATATAAAATCTGTTTCTCTTCTTATTAATTATGATCAAGAAAAAGCAACCAATAAGAAGAAAAAAGTAATAAGAAGAAAAAATAATAAAAAACAACAAAATAATAAAAATTTACAAATAAAAAATATTGCTTATAATCAAGAAAAAGAAATTAATAAAGAATTAAAACTTCTTCCTGCAAATGCTTCTATTTCTAAAGAAAAAGAAAACACAAATAAGAATTCTTTTGATAAAAATATTAAAAAGGAAATTAATCCTTTAAAACAAAACGAAGAAATAATAAATAGTAATAAAACAATTGGAGAAATAATTGAACAAGCAGATAAAAATAACGTAAAATCTATTTCAATTACTATTAATTATCAAAAAGTAAACAAAAAAAGAAAAAGAAAACATTATAATAATTCAAATAATAATAATCCAAAAAATAATCAAGATAATAAAGATAAAAAAATAGATCAGAGTATAAATAATAAAGCTGAAAATCAAGAAAAAGAATCAATATCAAATAATCAAGATGTTCCTAAAATAGAAGAAGAAAATATCGAAATTAAAGATTTAAATACAGAAGAATTAAGAATTTTTAAAATCAGAAAATCAAAATATGTAAAAATCTCTAATCCTAATAAATATTTTTCATCTGATAAAAATAGAAAAAAGTAGGAAATTAAACAATAAAAAAAAGACAATTAATTTGTCTTTTTTTTATTGTTAGAAGATTATTTCATTGCTTTTTTATCTTCGATTTTGCAGTTTTCACCTTCACATTTTTCTAAATGTTTTTGAAAGTGTTTTTTAAGATCTTCTTTGCATTCTTTGCATTCATTTCCACAATGTTTTTGATTGCATTCTTTGCATTTTTTACATTTATCTTTGCAATTTGATAATTTGCATTCTTTGCATTCCTTGCATTTATCACAATTGCATTTTTCTCCATGATCTTTACATTTGCTGCATTTATTATTACAACTATTTATAATACATTCTTTGCATTCCTTGCATTCATCATTACAATTTTTATCTTTGCATTCCTTGCATTTTTTACAAGCTTCGCTTTCAAAATGCTTATCTTCATCTTTATTTTTAGTTTTTTTTCAAAAATTAAACATATTTTATATTCCTTTTTATTATATTAAATGTTAATTAAATTATATTTTATATATCAATTAAATAAAAATATAATAATTTTTATTTAATGAATTTTAAAATAATTATTTAATAAATGTATTTTATCTTCTTTTGAATCTACTATTCCAATTGTATAATCACTTTCATAAAGCTTAAAGAAAAAATCAATAAGTTTTTCAATAGATTTCTGTTTATTTTTTTTATTTATAATTAATTTATTTTTTTCTTTTTGTGAAATATTTGCATAATTTAACATTTCTTCTAATGATTCACTCTCTGTAGAAGAAGGAGCTAATACTTGTACTTTTAATTTGTAATTTTTATTTTCAAGATTTTTTGCTATTCCTTCGCTAAAAGTAGAGACAAAAAATTTACTGCTCGAATAAATTATTTCATCTAGTAAAATTTCAAATCCTACAGTAGAAGAGATATTTATTAATTTCTTATTTTTATTTAAATTATCTTTTATAAACATAATTGAAAGTAAAGTTAATGCTTTAATATTAAGATCAATTAAATTTGCAATTCTTTTAATATTAGAATTTCAAGGATCATTGTGTTCACCAATTCCAGCATTATTAATAAATGTTTTGATATTATATTTTTTAATTGTTTCATAAAATTTAATTACATTATCTTCGATTGATAAATCATAAATAAAAACTAATACTTTTATTTTATATTTACTCTCTAATTCTTTTTGAAGATTTTCTAACAATTCTTTTCTTCTTGCAACAATAATTAAGTTTTCTTTTCTTTCTGCAAATGATTTTGCAAGTCCTTTTCCAATTCCTGAACTTGCACCTGTAATTAATATATATTCCATAATGTTTCTCTTTTTATATATTTAAAATTTTAATATTTCATTGATTTCTTTTTCTAATTTATTATCAATTTTTTCTTTGCTGTCAACATTTAATGGATTTTTAAATAATATATTATCAATTTCATTCGTATTTTTATAAAATATTTTTGTTTTTTCAATTTCTGGTTTAATTTTTTTTATAATTTGATTTACTGAATTTAATATTTTATTATCAATTTTTTCTTTGCTGTCAACATTTAATCGATTTTCAGATAATATATTAACCTTTTCATTCGTATTTTCAGCAAGTTCTTTTGTTTTTTTTATAATTTGATTTACTGAATTTAATATTTTATTTATATTTTCTGTTTGCTCAGTATTATATTCAAGATCTGTTTTTGAATCTTTTGCAATTATAATTGCAATTGAAAATGATAATAAAGCAATAATTGAAGAAAAGAAAAATTCAATTCAAACAATCCAATCATTATTTGTAGAAGGAATAAATTTTGTTAAAGATAAAAAGAATATAATAAATCAAATTACTATAATTGTTCAAAATCACCATTTTGAAATAAGTCATTTTATATTATTTAAAAAATTATTCTTATTTTTTTTCATTTTAATATTCTAATGATTTTGCAAAAAAAGGTCTATTTTTTTCAAAAAAATCAATTATTTCTTCTGTAGGGATTTTTGCATAATAAATATTTGGATTATAATTTTTTTTTCATGGATTAGTTTTGTGACTTTCTTTTACTAATTGTAATGTTGAAAATTCTCTTAATAAAAAGTAAGCAATTTCAAAAATAATTAATTTATTTTCTTCAATTTTAAAAAATAAATTATCATCATCTAATCCAGTACGATAAATGTTTTTTAAAATTGGGCCATTTTCAAAAGCACATCATTCAATTGGTTTATTTTTATCAAATTTTGCAAAAAATAAATTAAATATCTCTTGATTATTTTTTCATAATTTAATTGATTTATTTAAATTAATTGCAAAAGCATTCATGAAATAAAGAATTTTATGTTTTCGCATTTTATTATAATTTTTGTTTGTTAATGTACTTAAATAATCTTTGATGAAATTAATTGTGTCATCAACTTTTAAAATTTCTTTATTTTTCTTTTCAATTTCTCCTCTTTTGCTTATATCCATCTCTTTTTTTATTTCATTTCTTATTTCTTCAATATTATTTTCTTCAGAAAATTTTTTGGAAAGTCCACTAAATTCATCGTCATCATATTTTTCAAAATTAACTTTAGAATCTAAATAAGTTTTAAGTAAATTTATTTCATTTTGATTTGTTTTTTGATCTTTTGAATTATTTTTTATATAATATTCTTTCAATCTATTAAATTCTATTTTTCTTATTCAAGTAAAAAATTCCATTTCAATTTCCATGTTCAATACCTTATTATTTTTATTAACAACTTATATAAGAATTTTATATTTTCTTATAATATTTAATATAATTAAATATTTATTACAATTACTTTCTCTTTTGTCATCGAAAGAATAGAATTTTTGATTCCTTGTGTTCCAAGTCCAGAATTTTTATAACCAATAAAAGGGAAATTATCAGGTCCACGTTGACCTTTTTTATTAAAATTTACTGTTCCAACATCAAGTTTATTTGCAAGATAAAATAATTTATTAATATCTTTTCCAAAGATCGAAACTTGCAATCCAAATTCACAATCATTATGAATTTTAATTAGTTCTTTTAAATTATTATAAGTAATTATTGGAAGCAAAGGACCAAATTGCTCTTCTTTTGCTAATCTATCAGAAGGTAACACATTAGTAATTAAAGTAGGATAAAAAATATTATTATTGATATTTTTTTTATTTCCAATTAATATTTTTGCTTCTTTATTTAATGAAGATAATAATTCTTCTTGATATTTTAAAGATTTTTGATCAATTAAAGGGATAATATCTGCATTTTTTTCTGGAAGACCAATCTTTAATTTTTTTATTTTTGCTAATAAAAGATTTTCTAATTTATTTTTATTTTCTTTATTTACAAAAACTCTTTTAATTGCTGTACATCTTTGTCCAGAATAAGAAAAAGCCCCTTTTATTATTTCAGAACTAGCATCTTCTAAATCTGCATCATTTAAAATAATTGCTGCATCTTTTCCTCCAAGTTCCATAATTAAAGGAATCATATTTGCTTTATTTGCAATATTTTTTCCTACATTTGTACTTCCTGTAAAATTTATAAAATTTATTAAAGGATGAGTTACTAAATAATCACTAATTTCGCTTCCCTTTCCTGTTACCAAATTTAAAATTCCTGTTTCTACTCCTGTTTCTTCTCATAATTTTATAAGTTTAGTAGCAAAATAACTTCCTTGTGTTGCTGGTTTAAATACACAAACATTACCACTAATTAAAGCAGGAGCAATTTTAGAAATTGCAAGATTTATTGGAAAATTAAAGGGACTTATTACTAAAATTACACCATATGGTTTTCTTTCTATTAAAGCAATTTTATTTTTATTTCCTTTATAAAATTGTTCACTTGATTTTGCTTCTAAATTTATGCGATACATTTCTTCTATTGTATATCTTATATATGTAATCGATCTTTCAATTTCAGTAATTGAATCATCATAATTTTTTGCAACTTCATTTACAATTAAATTTGCTAGAGTCTCTTTATTTTTTTCAATAAGATCTGCTCACTTACTAATAAAAAAAGCACGTTCAGAAATTGTTTTTTCTTCTCAACTTTTTTGTTTTTCTTTTGCAAATTTATAAATTAAATCAACTGTTTCTTTATTTAAAGCATAAACTTTTGCATATTCTTTTTGTGTTGTTGGATTTAAAATTGAAACATATTTTTCTTCTTTAAATTCTTTTCCTAAAATATTATATTTTCCTATAATCATAATTATTCTTTATTTAAGTAATTCTTAATTTTTAAATATTATTCAAAATCAGAATTAAGTTTTTCTTCCATTTCTTTTGTTCTTCTTTTCATTTTTAAATCAATTAATAATAAAATTATAGCCAATAATATAATTATTATTAAAATAATAATTATTATATAAATAATTATTTTTGTTGATATATTATTATCTGTTTTAATTTCTCCTGATCCAGAAATATCTAAAAATTCATTATTAAAATTATTTGTAAAACTAATTTTTGTAAAATTATATGTTTTATTCGCTTCTAAATCAGAAACATTAAATATAAATTGATATTTTACTGTTCCTGATTCATTTCCTTCACCAATTAAAGAAGAACTACCTAAAATATAGTCTGCATCATATATATTTCCTTGATCATCTTGTAAATATAATTTATCATTTTGATTAAAATTACTAAAAATTGGTTCATTTTCTGAATCATTTTCAATATAAATTAGATTATCAATTGTAATTTGAAAATTAAAAGAATTAGTTGTAATTGAATTTGGATCAATAAAAAATGAATTATCAACAAATTCTTTATTTATTATTAATGTTTCAATTTGAAGTGGAGTAGTGAAATTTATTGTATCAGGATTAGATCCATTTGGATCATTAAAACCAATTCCAGAAAAATTATAAATTTGTCCCGAAATTAAATCTTCTTGTAAAAAAGTTAATTGATAATTTTGTGTTCCATTAATTTCTCCATTTGTAATTAATTTTGCATCAACAAAAGAAGAATTATAACTTTCGCCATTTTCATCAATTAATCAAATGCCATTATTTATATCATATTGTGTAAAATTATCTTTTGTTTCATTTTCTTTTAAATTATCAATTTCAATTGTATATTCAAAAGAATTTGTTGTAATTGAGTTATTAATTATTGAAATTGAATCAGCTTCAATTATTGGTGTTGCCGGAATTGTTTGAAATTGTGTTACTTCTTGATCAATTTGATATTTATAATTTCCATCTTCATAAAAATATTGAATTGAATCAATTTGATAATTTGTTTCTGCATTTAAATTATCAATGGTAGTTTGATAAGAATTATCGATAATAAATTCTTTATAATAAATATTATTATTATCAAGATTTGTATAATTTACTTTTACTTTTCTTTGATCATTTGTGTAATTATCAATATTAAAATTATTACTATTTTGACTAGTATCTAAATCTATAATTGCTTCTTCTTCATTGATATTTGAAATTTGATATCCAGAAATTAAATAATCAGTATTTATTTCTTCTAAACTGATATCAAAAATATTATTATTTATTAATATTTGTGTGAAATTATAACTATTAGCATATTCAATATTATCAATTTGATAGTAATATTGATCATCATCAACATTAGATTTATCAGTAATAAAAGTTGTTTGATATTGAATATCATTTTGATCAATTAATATTACTTCTGGTCCTTCATTTATAATATTTTGATAGTCATCTAATTTAATATCTAATTCAATATTATTTTCCTCATAATAATTTAAATTTATACTTTTAAGAAGAAAACTATAACTTGAAGTGATTAATTCTGGATGATTTTTACTTTCTGTTGTTCCATTACCAAATTGTCCATAATTATTATATCCCCACATGTATAAAGTATCAGCGTATCCATCTAAATCATTATCAATTATTACTCCTATATTTTCTCCACCCAAAGATATGTCAATAATATTACCATTTCAATCATCTTGTCCTTCTGGTGTTATTATTGTAGGATTGCTTACTTTACTACCAAGATTACTTCCGATTTGTCCATAATCATTATTTCCTCATTCATAAAGAATATCCCCAAATCCATCATTATTTATATCAATTGCTGCTGATGAATTCGTACCCTCTAAAGATAAATCAATTATATTACCATTTCAATCATCTTGTCCTTCTGGTGTTATTATTGTTGGATAATTTACTTTACTAGGATTATTACCAACTTGTCCATAACTATTATATCCCCACATGTATAAAGTATCAGCATACTCATCATTATTAACATCAATTGCAAGACTAGAATGAGAACTACCTAATTCTAAATCGATTAAATTTCCATCTCAATAATCTTGATTTTGTGGAGTTATTATTGTTGGATAATATTCATTATTATTTGTTCCATCACCAAGTTGACCATAATTATTTTGTCCTCACATATAAAGAGTATCGCCATATCCATCATAATTTGTATCAATAGTAATTCCAGAATGACTACCACCTAAAGATAAATCGATTATATTACCATTTCAATCATCTTGCTCTTCTGGTGTTATTAGTGTAGGAATAGATCTATTATATGTTGTTCCATCACCAATTTTTCCATTACTATTATTTCCTCACATATATAATGTATCTGCATATCCATCTAAATTAGTATCAATTGTAATTCCTAAATGATTATAGCCAATATCGAAATCAATTATATTACCATTTCAATCACCATTTGTTGGTGTTATGATTTGTGGATTATATTTATCAACCTTATTAATTGCATTTCCTCACATATATAATGTATCTGCATATCCATCTAAATTAGTATCAATTGTAACACCAGATTGCGAAGAACCTAATGAAAAATCGATTATATTTCCGTTTCAATCATCTTGTCCTTGTGGAGTAATAATTATTGGATTTAATATAGGATCACTTACTTCGCCATTTCCTATTTGCCCATTGCTATTATCTCCTCACATATAAAGCGTATCGGCGTATCCATCATCATTAGTATCAACTGTCATTCCTGTATTTGATCCACTCAAATCAAGAAGAATAATCTTATCATTTTGATTTATCTTTACTTCGTTATTAAAATTTAAAAAAGATAAATTATTATTACTAAAACCAAAAAACAATATTGAAATAAAAAACAATATTATATATTTTTTCATAAATAAACAAATTATATTATAATTTGTTCAAAAATATTTTTTTTAATCACGTTTTTCAAAAAAATTATTTAAAAAATGGCTTACCCCATTATTATTATTATCGTATTCTGTAACATATTCTGCAATTTCTTTTATTTCATCTAATCCATTTATCATAGCAACACCATGATTTGCGTTTTTAATCATCTCATAATCATTTAAATTATCACCAATTGTAATTATATTTTCTTTTTTGATTTTGTATTTATCCGCAATAAATAAAATTGAAGTTCATTTATTATATTTTTTATTATTTATTTCTAAAATCATTGATTCACCAATATTTTCTCTTCAAAATCAAAGATTTAAACTTTTATTATATTTTTCCTTTAATTTTTCTAAAATTTTTAGAATTTTTTCTTGTTCATTTTGATTCACTTTAAGATGCATATAAGTACTAATTGGTTCTTCGATTTCTTTTTTTAAATCTAATTTTTCAATTTTAAATTTAGGAAATTTTGAATATAAATCAAAAAGTAATTTATCATTTAAATTTTCAATTTTTACATAATCTTTATATTTGAAAATAAAATTATATTTAAATTTTTTTAATAAATTTTCATTTGCAATTTTTTTTAAGTCCTTAAGATTAATAGTTTCATTTAAAAGAATTTTATTTTTCTTAGGTATAGAAATATAACATCCGTTAAAATTTGAGAGAATGATATTTAAATTTATATTATTAAATAATTCTTCTGATGATTTTAAGCTTCTTCCTGTTGCAATTACTACTTTGTGACCTTTTTTAATTAATCTATCTAAAATTTTTATTTCCCCATCTAAAATTTGATTATTTGTTTTCTCATTATTTCAATCTTGATCTGGGATTAAAGTGCGATCAATATCTATTGCAATTAATCATTTTTCTGATTTAGAATTCAATTCAGTTTGTGTTTTCATAAAATTTTATTGCTTCCTTATTTGCTTTTACATATTTTTTATCAAAATTTAAAATATACATATTTTTTGGATTTTTAATTCTAGAAAGAGCTGTATATAATTGACCTTCAGCAAAAATATTTTCACAATCAATCAATAATTCACTAAGAGTCATTCCTTGTGATTTATGAATTGTAATTGCATATGCTAATTTCAAAGGAATTTGTGTAAAACTACAAATTGTTTCTCCTTTTTGATCAACTTTATTTCATGTATATTCTTTAATTTTTGTTTTATTTCCTTCTAATCATTCTACTTCTACAAAAGAGTGATTTAGATTTTTAACAATTCCAATTGAACCATTTATAATCTTATCTTCTTTTTTATTTATAAGCGACATTACTTTTGCCCCTTTTTTGAGAATTAATTTTTTTGGAATAATAGTTATCTCTTTTTGATACTCTTCAATTATTTGTTTTTTTCTTTCAAGATATTTTTCATCTACTTCAAAATAAGAATTATAAATGTGCTCTTTTTCTTTTATTTTATTTAAATTATTATTATTAATGTTATCGGCTGATTGGTTTGTTGATACTAATTTCGTAATTTCTTTTTGATTGTTTAATTCTTTCTTTTCAATAAATTTAAAATAATTCTCTGTTTCTTGATCATAATTTCCATTTCTAATTTTCTGTAAATTTTCAATATATTTTTGATCTATTTGCCGAAAGTTTTTTGTTAATTTAATATATTTAATGTTGATTTGATTTCAAATTTTTGATTTAAAAATTCATTTTTCATCAAGGTTTTCCCCTTGATAATTTTTAATAACAGGAGGTAATTGTAAAAAATCACCAAACATTATTATTTTTATTCCGCCAAATTTTTGATTATTTCCTTTTGCTTTTTGTAATAAAAGATCTATTAATTCAAAATAATCACTTTTAACCATTGAAATTTCATCAATAATTAAAACATCTGTATTTTTAATTTGTTTTTCTTTGATTTTTCATCTACGATTATTTCTTCCTGTTATAATTGGAAAATGATCTTTATGATCGTAATTTAAATTTCCTAAATAGTAATTTAATGTTGTTCCTTCAAATATTGTTGCGGAGATTCCTGTAGAAGAAGTAAAAAAAGCATTAATTCCTTTTTCTCTAAAATAAGTTTTTAATTTTATCAAAAGTGTTGTTTTTCCACTTCCAGCATGTCCTGTAATAAAATAAAAATTACTTTCATTTTTCTCATAAATTTTCTTAAATTTTTCTAAATAATCATTTTTTTTGTTCATTTTTATTATCTGATACCAATTTAATTATAAATAAATGCTTAAATTATTCTATAATTTAGATACTTATAAATATAGAATTATTGTTAGTCGTAAATAAAATTCAGAATTAATATGGACAAGAAAAAGATAAACTATAAAGATACTTTGCTAATGCCAAAAACAGATTTTGAAATGAAAGGAAATTTACCAAAAAAAGATGGTAAATTCATTTTATTTTGAGAAAAAAATCTTGATTTTAAAAATAACTATAAAAATAATCAAAATAAATTTATTTTACATGATGGTCCGCCTTATGCAAATGGTGATTTACATTTAGGGCATGCTGTAAATAAAATTTTAAAAGATGTAGTTATTCGTCATAATTTACTTTTAGGAAAAAAAGTTGAATGAAAATTAGGATGAGATACACACGGATTACCAATTGAAGTTGCAGTTAAAAAAATGAATCTTTTAAAAAAAGTAGAATCAAATAAAGATTTCTTAGATATTTATTATTCATTTGCTTTAGAACAAGTAAATAAACAGCAAGAACAATTTAGAAAATTTGCTCTTTATACTAATTTCAAAGATAAATACCTTACATTAGATAAAAATTATGAAACAAAAGAATTAGAAGTTTTTTTTAAAATGTTCAATAAAGGTTTTATTTATCAAGATTTTAAACCTGTTTATTGATCTTGATCTTCAAAAACAGCATTAGCAGAAGCAGAAGTTGAATATCAAAAAATTAAAGAAGAAGCAATTTTTGTTGCTTTTAAATTAAAAGAAGAAAATCTTTATTTTGTAATTTGAACAACAACTCCTTGATCATTGGCAGCGAATGTGGCAATTGCTTTTAATCCAAAAATTAATTATGTAATCTCAGAATTCAATAAAAAGCAAATTGTTATTGCAAAAGATTTAATTCCTTTTTTAAATAAAAAATGAAATACAAATCTTAAAATATTAAAAAATATAGATTTAAATAAATATTTTAAAAAAGAATTAATAAATCCTTTAAATAAAAATAATTCATTTTTAATTAAAGGTAACCATGTTACTATAAAAGAAGGAACAGGTCTTGTTCATACTGCAGGTGGACATGGTCTTGATGATTTTATAATTGTAAAGGAAAATAATTTACCAATAATTGTTGTTGTTGATGAAATAGGTAAGATGATAAATGCAGGAAAATATAATGATCTTTTTTATCAAAAAGCCTCAAAGCAAATTATTATTGATTTAGAAAAAGAAAATAATCTTATTTTTAAAGAAGAAATTGAGCATTCAATTCCAATTGATTGAAGAACAAAGAAGTCTTTAATTTATCGAGCAACAAAGCAATGATTTGTTTCAATTCATAAAATTAAAAATTCTTTAATCAAGGAATTAGATAATGTAAATTGATATCCAGAATGAGGAAAAAATCGTCTTACAAAAATGATTGAAAATCGTGAAGATTGATGTATTTCTCGTCAAAGAATCTGAGGAGTGCCAATTCCAATAATTTATGATCAAGATAATAAAGTAATAAAATCAATAAAATTACAGCAGAATATTTTGAAGATATTTAAAAAATCAGGAAAAATAGCTTGATATAATGAAGATATTGAAAGTTTTTTACCATCAGAGATTAAATATAATAATAAAATGAGAAAAGAAACAGATATTTTAGATGTTTGGTTTGATTCTGGTTCAAGTCATAATTATGTTTTAGGAAAAATTCAAGCAGATTTATATTTAGAAGGAAACGATCAATATCGCGGTTGATTTAATTCTTCTTTAATTACAAGCTTTATTAAAAATGAAAAAGCTCCTTATAAAAATATTTTTACACATGGATTTGTAGTTGACGATAAAAATAATAAAATGTCTAAATCTTTAAATAATGGTATTTCTCCTTTGAAAATAATTGAAGAGAATGGTATTGATATTTTAAGATTATGAGTATTAGAAAATGATTATTTTTCAAATTTAAAATATAGTAAAGAAATTTTACAACAAATTCAAATTGATTATCGTAAAATTAGGAATACAATTCGTTTCCTTTTGGGAAATTTAAATGATTTTAAAAAAGAATTTTTAATAAAAGATTATAAATTATCATTAATTTCAAAAATGATTATTTATGAATTAAATAATTCACAATCTAAAATTAATCAAAATAATCAAAACTATAATTATTATTTTAAAGTAAAAGAAATTATTAATCAATTAAATACAGGTTTTATTTCTTATTATCTTGATTATATAAAAGATGTTGTTTATATTGAAAAACAAAATTCGAATAAAAGAATAGAAGGCCAATTTATTTTAAAAAAAATCTTTGATTATATTATTTATAATTTTGCTTCAATCATTCCTGTTACCATTGAAGAAGCATATCAAAGTTTTATTAAAAATCAAGAAAAATCTATTTTTCAAACTATTTATCCTAAATTTATTTTAAATCCAAATGATAAAAAAGAATATCTTTGAAAAGAATTTAATTTAATTAGAAGTGAAGTAAATAAAGAGATTGAAAAATTAAGATTAAGCAAGATAATAAATCGTTCACAAGAAGCTAAAATTGAAATTAATTTACCAAGTAATTTAGAAAAATTTATAAATAAAGAACTAAAAAATTGATTAATGGTTGGTGAAATAAAAATTAATCCTTCAAGAGAATTAAAGGTAAAAGCAGAGAAATTTAAAGAAGGAATTAAATGTTCAAGATGTTGAAAATTATTTAAAAAAGAACAAATTGATGGTGATATTTGTTTAAGTTGTAAAGAAATTATTAATGGGAATTAAAATTTAAATTAAGAAAAATAAAAGGAAAAAAATGAGTACTAGTACTATCCAAAAATCAGAATCCAGTCCAAATCGATATGGACTTCTTACTTTGATTGCTATTATTGTTGGTACTGTAATAGGATCAGGAATATATGTAAAAAATGGTTCATTAGTAGAGCAATCTGAATCGATAATTCTTTCAACTATTGGTTGAGTAATTGGTGGTCTTATTGTTCTTTCAATGCTTGTTGCTTTTATTGAGATTGTTTCAATTACAAATAAAAAGAAGGAACAAGGTACATTTACAGCTTGAAGTAGATATCTCTGAGGAGAAAGAAGTTCAAAATTAATTGGAGGATATTTTTTATTTATCTATTTTCCTTTAATAATGGCTTCAGAGTCAATTTTTGCTGCTAATGAATTTTATATGATTTTTTATCCTGAAGGGACAGGAGGAAATGAAGTTGCTTGATATTTTATTATTTCAATAATTGCTTTTTGTATAATTGCTTTTGCTTTTGCAATTACTTCATTTACAGTTAAACCAGGAGAAGCAATTCAATCTTTTGGAACAGTTGCTAAGATTCTTCCGCTTCTTTTTATAATTATTCTATTATTTGTTGCTCTTGGATTAAATGGATCTTATGATAATACTTTAATAAATGATGGAGCATATGATCCAAATTCAAGTGTAAATACAGGATTACATGAAAATGCGTTCTATAATTTATTATTAATATTACCAGCAATTTTATTTGCGTTTGATGGATTTTTGTTTGCGGCTTCACTTTCCAATGAAGCAAAAAGTCCTAAAACATATAAAAGAGCTTTAATAATTGCAGTTTTTTTTATTACTCTTATTTATCTTTCTTTTTCAATTGGATGTTTTTTATTAGGTGATGGTAATGGAGCTAATAGTAATTATGAAATAAATGGAATTATTGTGGCAATGTTTACCAAATTTGGATTAGAAACTTTAGGTAATGATTTACAAATAATAATTACAGTAATTTTAATGATTTCGATTACAACAGCTGTATTTGGATATTCTTTATCTTCAATTTGAACATTATCAGATAGTTCTAATCTTGATGAAATTGTTGATAAAAATGGAGTTATGATTAGAAGAAATTATAAAGGTGTTCCTACTAATGCAGGAATTAAAATGTTTATTTATACTTTTGTTGCTCTTATAATAATGCGATTGTTAGATGGAATATTTTTGCTTGTTGTTACAGGAAGTGTTTCTACAATTGGAATGACGGATTATATGTCCAATCTTTTTACTTTAACAAATTTTGTAATGTATTCTTTAATTATTATTGGTGCAATTAAGAATCGATTTACAAATAAAACAGAAACCGATAAGCAAAAAGGATTTATGATTTGTGCTTTCTTTTCAACTTTTATGATTTTATTATCAGTAACTTCGTTAGCTTATTCATTAATTGATGGTTTATTTATTAGTCAAGCAGAAGATGCAATTATTTTAAAAACAATTTCAATTGTTATTTTTATTCTTGCGATCTTTATTACTTATTTCTTTAATTATTGACATACAAAAAAAAATATTGCAAAAAATAAAGAATTTAAAGAATTTTATAAGTATGCTTATAATAATAAAATTCCTTTCTTAGAATATTTAAAACAACACGAGGAAACAAAGGAACATTTAATTCAATATAATAAATATCATTCAATGACCTTGCATGAAAAATTAAAACATCGATTTAAAAATCAGAAAAAATTATGAAAAGAAATGTGATCAGATTTTAAAAAATGATTGAAAAATATTTTTAAACGAAAAGAAAAATAATTATTGAATTTTGCTAAAATAGTTTATCATTAAAATTATTATGTGTATTTTTAGATTTTAGATTGTTAAACATTAATAAAATATAAAAATTGGGGTTAATAAATTGTTTTAATGAAAAAATTTATTTTTAATATTTTTTCTTTAATAATTCTTACATCAGGATTGCTTTTTGGTAGTTTTAAAATTGATATAAATAATAAAACTGCTGATTTTAAATTTCCTAAATATCAAAATAATCAAACTGATATCAATCAATTAATTGTCGGATTAGATCAGTCTTTTTATTTTGATTTAGAAAATAAAATTATTTATCAAAATAATTATGATTTAACATTACAAGTAAGTCCTGATAATTCTGAAAATTGAATTGAAAAAGAGATTAATAATAATCTATTTTTACAAGGAAAAGAAATATTTAAAAATGCAATGGAAATAACTTATGATTTAAATTTTCAGCAAAATTCCTGAAATAATTGAAATACAAATTTTTATTTCCGTGATGATAGTAATTTATTAATTGGTTATTTTACAGATTATTATTCTTATGATTATCTTTATTTTGAAATTCCTGAAGAAGTTAATTTAGAAGAAATTATTGATTTTGGTTATATTAATAATCAATTCATTATTTTATTTGCAAATGGAGATTTATTATTAGATCAAACACTTTATCAATATGATCAAGATAGCAATTCTTATTTTGATTTTACATATTTAAATCAGGGAAAAATTATTGATTTTACGATGACTGATAATTATCTTTTTGCTGTTACTGATCAAGGGGCTGTTTATCAATATGGAAAAGATATTTTTGATTTTGATAAAAATCAAGATAGTTTATTATCTCCTATTTTAATTTATTCTTATGATTCAGATTTAGATAAATCATATTATTATACTTATGAAAAAAATCAAGGAATAACTTCACAAATAAAAAATGATAGTCCAATTGAAGGACCTGTTTTATCTCTTTATTTAGAAGCAACAAATGGAACATCAGATTATAATCATTTAATTTTCAAAACAGATCGAAATTTTTATCAAATCTATTATTACCAAAATTATTTACTTACAATAGATATTTTCTTCAAAGTAGATAATTATAATCTTTCTTATTATGAAATAAAAGAAAATCATTTTAATAATTCTGATATCTATGCAATAAATACAGATAATCAAGATAATAATTATCTCTATAAAAGTAATGTTAATGATTTTACAGAAAATAATCTTAAAATAATTAATTTTAATTTACTTACAGAAACAGAAGAAACATCAATAGATGGATATACATCACCAATTTATAATAAAGAAATTATTAATTTTGAAGAAACAGAAGTATCAAATGTTTATTTAGTTAAAACAAATGATGAACTTGAATATTTAGTTAAATTAATAATTGATGATAATGGCGAAATAATTTATTATCAAGTTTCTACTTATAATTGAATTCATAAAATAAATGAAACGGTTTATGCAGGAAAATCTCAATTAATTACACAAACAACTGAAAAATTAGAATTTAAAATTAGTGATGTTAAAATAAATAGTGATCGTTCACTTAATGAAATTAATTTAAATCTTAAAGTCAATAATGTAACATTTGATGACTCTTATTATAAATTATCATTTGAAGGAGTAGAAACTGATCAAAATGGAATTATAAGTTATTATTTTAAAATAAATCTTAAACCTAATAATTCAAATTCTTTAATTTATCTTAATTATTTAAATATTTATGATATTAATAATGAATTAGTAACAAAAGATATCGATTATCAAACTTATACTTTAATGCGAAATCCAATTTTAGCTACCAATAATAATTTTAAAATAATAGAAAATGATGAAGATGAAACAGATACAAGTTTTTATTTTGATCTTTATTTCTTTGCAAATGGTGATTTTGATCTTGAAAACGATCAAGTTGTAAAATTAAATGCAATAGAAACTTCAAATGGTGAATCTAAAGATGTTGTTTTAGATGCAATATATGTACAGAACTTAAATAATAATCAAAATAATTCTTCTTTATCTGAAATAAATGAAATTTATCAATATAAAGTAGAAAATTTAGATGAAAATGCTGAATATAGTGATTTTATGCTTACTGTTACTGAAAAAAATGTAGTTGGTGAAGTTCAAACAGAAAATCTTACTTTAAGTGCAGTTCCTCCGTTTATTTCAGGATCTACTAAATTTCCTATTTTTGCTTATGTTTTATTAATTGCGTTTATTTTATTATTTATTGCGATTTTGACATTTTATTACTTGAACTACGTTTACAACAAAAAAACAGCTGAAAAAATTGAATATACTTTTGAAAATTGAGATACTTTGTCACAAGAAGATATTATTAAAAATGATAAAACAATAAAAACATCAGAATATCAACCAAAAACAACACATAAAACTTTTTCTAATAAATTAAATTTAAAAGAAGATCAAGATGATAAAAATAATAATTAAATAATTTATAATTCATTTGCTAATAAATAGAAAGTTTAATAGATTATAATGCATCGCTTTTTCATAGATGAAAAATTTAATAATAATCAAATAAATCCATCTAAAAAAATTCTTCATCAATTAACAAAGGTTTTAAGAATTCAAAAAGATGAAGATTTTGTTGTTATTCAAAATAATAAAGAATATCTTTGTAATTTGATAAATGAAAAAATAATTTTAAAAAAAGAATTACAAGAAAAAATTATCAATAAAAAAATAGAACTAATTTTAGTACAAAGTTTTCCTAAAAATAAAAAGTTATCAATAATTTTGCAAAAAGCAACAGAAATTGGTGTAGATAAAATATATCTTTGAAAAACAATTTATTCAAATAATTTATTTTCTGACATTGTAAAAAAAAATGAGCGTTTTAAAAAAATTTTAAAAGAAGCTTCAGAGCAATCTAATAGAATTAAAATTCCTGAACTTTTTTATTTAAAATCAATAGAGGAAATTAAATTTGTCAAAAGTGATTTACTATTATTTTTTTATGAAAAAGCTAATCCAATTACTAATAATATTAAAAATTATTTATATGATCTTAAAAAATTCAAAAGAATTTTTATATTTATTGGTCCTGAAGGAGGGTTTAGCAAAGAGGAAATTAATTTATTTGAATTAAAAAAAGCAAAATTAGTTTCTTTAGGTGAAAATATTTTACGAACTGAAACAGCAGCAATTGTTGCATTAGCCTTAGTAAAATATTTTTTATAGAATATGAAAAATATAACATTTATTGATGAAGCAAAAATAAAAATAAAATCAGGAAACGGTGGAGATGGTAAATTATCATTTCATCGTGAAAAATATGTTGAGCGAGGAGGACCTTCTGGTGGAAATGGAGGGAACGGTGGTTCAATCTATTTTAAAGCAACAACAAATCTAAATACTTTATTAAATTTTCGTGGTAAATCTATTTATAAAGCAGAAAACGGCGAAAACGGTGATATTAAAAATATGACTGGAGCAAATGGAAAAGATTTATTTATTGAAGTTCCTATTGGAACAGAGATTATTATTAATGATAAAAAAATAATAGATCTTAGCTATAATAATCAATTATTTATTGCAGCAAAAGGAGGAAAAGGGGGGAGAGGCAATGCTTCTTTTAAATCTTCACAAAATAATGCTCCTACAATTTATGAAAAGGGAGAAAAGACAGATTTTATCGAAATTATTTTAAATTTAAAATTACTTGCTGATGTTGGTTTATTAGGATTACCAAATGCTGGAAAATCAACCTTAATTTCTGTGATTTCAAAAGCAAAACCTAAAATTGCTGATTACCAATTTACTACTTTAAAACCTCAATTAGGTGTCGTAAAATATTATGAAGATAGCTTTGTAATTACAGATCTTCCTGGTCTTATTTCTGGAGCACATTTAAATAAAGGTATGGGAATATCTTTTTTAAAACATTTAGAAAGAACACAATTATTATTACATCTTATTTCGGGCGATCAGATTGATATTTTCAAAAATTACAAATTAATTAGAAAAGAATTAATTTTGTACTCAAAAAAATTAGTAAAGATTCCTGAAATAATTGTAATTACAAAAAAAGATCTTTTAAATCAAGACCAGATTTTAAAAATAAAAAAATCTTTTAAAAATAAAAAAATCTTTTTTATTAGTGCAATTAAACAAGAAGGATTAGATTTATTAATTAAAGAAATTATTATCATTTTAAAAAAAATAAAGGAAAATAATAAATATGATAATAATTTAGATAAAACAGAAGAATTTATTTATCATAAATATCAAGAAGAAGATTTGAGTTTTGATATTGAAAAAAAGGAAAATGTTTGAATAATAAATGGAAAATATCCAAAATATTGAGCAAATAGAATACCACTTACAACATTTGAAAATTATTTAAGAATCATTAAAAAATTTTCAAATAAAGGAATAATTGCAAAATTAAAAGAAAAAGGATTAAAACAAGGTGATATTATCACCGTAAAAGATACATATTTTACAATTGAATATAATGATGAATTTTAAATTTAAAAAATTTAATTTATAATATTTATTAATATAAAATACGAAAATTTATTATATTATGGTACAACAAAATAAAGTTAAAATAAAACAAGAAGATAGAATTTCAGTAAAAAATATTATTGATGATACTAATCCAATTTTGCGTGAAGTTTCATTCGATGTTCCTTATCCACTTACAAAAGAAGACAAGATTATTATGCATCAAATGATTGATTATGTTCGTAGTTCAGTTGATCCTAATCTTGATGAAAAAGATAAAAGAGAATTGAGACCAGCATATGGTATGAGTGCGATTCAATTGGGATATCCAAAGAAAATGCTTTTTGTTCATGTTCCAAATGAATTCGGAAAAGAAACAGAAGAATTTGCTTTAGTAAATCCTAAAGTAATTCAATATACAGATAAAAAAGCATATCTAGCCGGAGGCGAAGGATGTCTTTCTGTGAATAATTCTCATCCTGGATATGTTTTAAGAAGTTACGGAATAAAACTTGTTGCAATTGATTATTTTACAGATCGTGAAGTGGAAATAGATGCAAAAGGATTAACTGCAATTGTTTTACAACATGAGATAGATCATCTTTTGGGAATTTTATTCTATGATAGAATAAATAAATTACAACCATTTGTTTTAAGTGATAAAAAGGCAATTAAATTGTAATAATAATGGATTTATAAAATAAAAATATAGAAAACAAAGGAGTTTTACATTATGAATGATGAGGATAAAAACGAATCATTCCAGTTAAATCTTAAAAAAATTCCACCAATGTATGTTTATGCACTTGGTGGTTTAGGTGAAGTTGGAAAAAATATGTATATTGTAGAGCAAGGAAATGAGCTTTGAATCATTGATTCAGGAATTATGTTTGCTGCAGAAATTAGTGTAGAGGGAGTGATTCCATCATTTGAATGATTGGAAAAGAATCAAAAGAGAATTAAAGGGTTAATTATTACTCATGGGCATGAAGATCATATTGGATCAATTCCCCATCTTTTAAATTCTGTTGATATTCCAAAAATTTATGCAGGAAGAATCGCTGCCAATTTAATTTGATCAAAACTTAGTGAGAGACAAGTTCCAAGACAAAAAATTGAAATTATTAATAATAAATCAGTAATTAAAACACTTAATTTTAAAATTGATTTTTTTAATGTTAATCATTCAATTCCTGATTGCTTCGGTGCAAGATTTAAATCAAAACATGGAACTGTGGTTACTACTGCCGATTTTAAATTTGATTTTACACCAGTAGGAGCAAAAGCAGATCTTTATAAAATGGCATCATTTGGAAATGAAGGTGTTACTTTACTTTTATCTGATTCAACAAATGCGCAATCAGAAAAATTTTCAATTTCAGAAAAACAAGTAGCGGAAAATATTGATGATATTGCAAGTAAAGCAAAAGGGCGAATTATCGCCGCCACTTTTGCCTCAAATGTTTTTCGTGTGCGAGAACTTATTAAAATTGCAATTAAATACAAACGTAAAATTGTTGTATTTGGTTATTCAATGGATAAAATTATCAAAATTTCTCGTAAAATTAAATATCTTAATCTAGGAGAAGAAGTAATAATTGATTTTAAAGATATGGATAAATATAAAGAAAATCAATTATTTATTATTTCAACAGGAACACAAGGCGAACCAACAGCCGCACTTACAAAAATGTCTGATGGAAGACATAAAGAAATTCATTTAAATGAAAAAGATACTGTTATTTTTGCTTCAAGCGAAATTCCAGGAAATTATGAAAATATTGAAAAAGTAGTAAATAACTTAATTAAAAAAGGTGTTAAATTGATTAATAATTATAATTATCCTGGTGTTCATGCTTCTGGACACGGAGGAATGCAAGAACAATTATTAATGATTAATTTATTTAAGCCACTTTATTTTTTTCCAATTCATGGAGAAACTGTAATGCAAGTAAAGCATGCTAAAACTGCAATTGCTGCTGGTATAAAAAAAGAAAATATTTTTATTATTCCAAATGGAAGAAAATTAAAAATATTTTCTGGAAAAGTAACATTAGATGATTATGTTCCTACAGATGATATTTACATTGATGATACAAATTTAAAAGGGCAATCATCAAAAGTAATTACAGATCGTAATTCAATGAGTGAATTTGGTGTTATTACAATTACTATTGGAATTAATTCAAAAGAAAATAAAATTATTATAAATCCTGAATTTGCAAGTTATGGAACATTTAATCAACAAAAAAACCGTGCATTTATTGCTCAAATTGAAACAAAAATAAAAAGTAATCTTGAACTTTATTATCGTAGTGAAAAAAGAGTAACATTTAATGGAATTAAAGAAATAATTCGTAATTCTGTACGTAATGAAATTTATCAAAAAAGAAAAACATCACCAATTGTTATTCCAATTGTCTTAAATTGTAATTTTTTAGAAAATAATTAAAAAGGAAATTTTATGGAAAAGAAACGTTTATTTTCTGGCCTTACTTCTACTGGAAGATTAACACTAGGAAATTATATTGGTTCATTAAATAATTTATTAAAATTACAAGAAAATCAAAATAATGAAGTAGTAATTTTTATTGCAAATTTACATGCTCTTACAATTCCAATTACAAAAGATCAATTACTTAGAAATGTAAAGGAAAATTTAAAATTATATCTTGCAATTGGAATTGATCCAAAAAAGAGCAAAATTTATTTACAATCGCAAATAGAAGAAGTAAATGAACTTTTTTATCTTTTATCTACTTTTACAACAATTGGACAATTAGAAAGAATGACACAATACAAAGACAAGGCAACAAAACAAACAAATTCAACTTTTAAAATTCCTACAGGAATTTTACTTTATCCAATTTTAATGGCTGCTGATATCATTCTTTTTGATCCAGATTATGTTGTAGTTGGCGATGATCAAAAACAACATCTTGAATTTACAAGAGATTTAATTTTAAAATTAAATCGTGATTATCATACTAATATAAAATTAATTAAAAGTAAAATTGCTAAAATTGAAGAAGGATCAAGAGTAATGGCTCTTAAAAATCCTTTACAAAAGATGTCTAAATCTGATAAAAATCCTGCAAATACTATTTTTCTTCTTGATGATCTAAAAATAGCAAGAAAAAAAATTTTAGAAGCACTTACAGATTCCGAAAATAAAATTTATTATAATTTGAAAGAAAAGGCAGGAATATCAAATTTGCTTGTTATTTATAGTGCAATTAAAAATATTTCAATAAAAGAAGCAGAGAATAAATTTAAAGATTTAAATGATTATCGCAAATTTAAAGAAATTGTTGCTAATGCAGTTTGTGATTTACTTGAAAAAATCCAAAATAAATATTTTGAGTATGATGATAATAAATTACAAAATATTTTAAATTATAATTTAAAATATTTAAAAGATGAAGCAAACAAAAATCTATTTAAAATTAAGAATCAACTTGGTCTTATTTTATAATAAAGGTTAAATTATGCATAATAAAAATATTAATTATAAACAGGAAAAATACTTTATAAATCCAACAATTGTTCATAGTCCATATTGATTAATTACAATTGATTTGGACGGAACTTTATTAAAAACACCTTCAAAAGAAGATCTTTTAAAAAATATTCCTAATTATGATATCAATCCTCTTAATATTAAAGTTTTAAAAAAATTAATAGATAAAGGTCATAAAGTAGCAATAGTAACCGGAAGACCTTGAAGAGATACAGAAGAAGTTTATAAAAAAATAGGATTAAGAACAGTTGTTGCAAATTATAATGGAGCTTCCATTCATAATCCAAATGATGAGGGATTTTTACCATATACTTCTGCAATGAATCGAAAATATTTTGATGGATTATTAAATCGTACAAGTATTAAAAAATATTTCAAAAATTTTGTTGTAGAGTGTTATGATACAACTTATATTTTAGATGCAACTGATAAGGAATTGTTAAACAAATTTCACATTCATTATGGTCCAAAAGTAATTGAAATTAGTAAAGATTTTGCTTTACCAATAAATCCTCAATCTCTTATTTTTAAACTTGAGCCAAAAAAAGATTTTAATAAATCTGCTTTACTTATTGAACTTAAAAGAAAATACGGAGAGACATTTTTGTTTAGATATTGAGATGCATTAGATGGAAAGGATTTTGTTTATTTAGAAGTAAATACAAAATCAATTACAAAAGGGAGTGCTCTTCAATTTATTTCTTCTTATTATAATATTCCAATTTCAAATACAATTGCTTTTGGTGATGGTGAGAATGATCTTGAAATGTTGGAAGCAGCTGCTGTTGGTGTTGCAATGAGAAATGCAAGTGAAGTTGTAAAATCTCATGCAAAAGATGTTACTAATTTAACAAATGATGAAGGTGGAGTAGGAGATTATTTAGAAAGTTTTTTTAAACTTAAATAAAGGAAATTAAAATGATTACAAAAGAAAATAAAGCAAAAAAAGAAGTAAAAAATTCACAAAATCAAAAACAAACAGAAAAAATAAAAGTAAGCTCAAATCTTTTAAGAAATGCGATTGATTTGTCAAATTTAAATGGTATTTCTTCAAGAGAAGAAGGTATTGTTGATTATCTTAAAAAAGAATTTAAATCAATGAAAAACATAATTATTGAAAGAGATGGTTTAGGATCAGTTGCTTTTATCAAAAAAGGTAAAAAAGATCATCCAATTATTTCATTTACAACACATATGGATGAAGTTGGATTTATGATTACAAACATAACAAAAGATGGATTTTTAAATTTTTCACCAATTGGAGGGTGATGAAGTCATGTTCTTTTAGGTCAATTATTAAGAATAATTACAGAAAAAAATAAAAGTATTATCGGTGTTGTTGGTTCAAAACCACCCCATTTATTAACAAGAGAAGAAGCACAAAAAGTACTACCAATTAAAAGTTTATTTATAGATATTGGTGCTAAGAGCAAAGAAGATGTTTTATCTTTAGGAATTAATATTGGTGACCAAGTTGTTCCTTATCAAACTAATGTTCATAAAATATTAAATGATAGACTTATTGGAAAAGCTTTTGATAATCGTATTTCAATTGCAACAGGAATTGAAATAATGAATCAAATTGCAAATAAAGAACTTGAAGCAACAGTAATATTTATTTGTTCTACACAAGAAGAAGTTGGACTTCGCGGAGCCAAAACATCTTCTTACAAATGAACACCAGATATTGCTTTTGCAGTTGATGTAACAATTGCAAATGATACACCTGGATTGATTTTAAATGATACAAAATTAGGATCAGGACCAGCTCTTTCTTTATTTGATAGTTCAATTCTTGCGAATCCTAATCTTTTTCAAAAAATAAAAGAAATAGCTGAGAAAAATAATATTAATTATACAATTGATTCACTTACTGGAGGAGGGACTGATGCAGGAACAATTCACCTTACAAAAAATGGTGTAATTACAATGACAATTTCAATTCCATCTAGATATATGCATTCTCATAATTCAATAATTGATTTAAAAGATGCACAAAAAACAGCCGATTTGATTGTTAAAATTTTAAACGAATTAACATTAAATACAATTAATAATATAAAATATAAATAAGGAGTTAATTTTACTAAAATCACAATGTTAAAAAATAAATTTCTTTCTTTTGTTTTTGCTTTTACAATTTTATTAGGAATTTTTGGAATTTCTAATAAAAATGGAGATGATTTTTTATCTATGAGCAAAAATATAGATGTTCAAGCAGTAGATAATCAATTTACAGCATCAATCGATAGTGTTGGTAGGGATAGTATAAAATTTACAGTTTTTGCTGTTCCTGAAGAATTTGTTCTTAATTCTCAAGATGTTACAGGAGAAACTATTTATGCATTTTCAATGAATCAACACGCTGATAATGATGAAAATTTTCCTGATAATGCAAATATAAATCTTTATGATATTTCAGATAATGGTGATCAGACATATGATTTGCTTTTTGAAGCAACAAATTTAGATTCAAGTACAACATATGAAGTTACAACAATTTATGGGTGATATTCAGATAGCAATAATCCAGATATCTGAATTCCATTTAGTGATGGAGATGGAAACAATGAAATTCAATTAATTAATGAAAATGGAAATATTGGAATTTCAGGAACAACAAAAATGTCACAGGGATTTTTCATTGGAATAATAGTTGTTGCAGCAATAATTCTTATTTTATTAATTGCTATTATTGTAATTTTTATAATAAGATTTAGGGAATATTCTAAAACAAAAGAAAAATATGATCTTTTAAATAAAGAAATTTAATTTAAATAAGAAATAATAATAATAAAAGCAGGGAATTTTAATCTTTGCTTTTTTATTTATTAAGTATAATTAATAAAATGATAAAATCAGATTTAAATATAAATTTAATTACAAAGTCATCTTTTAATTTTTTTACTTCTCTTCTAAAATTAGAAGATATTATTAATTTTGCATTAGATAATAATTATCAAAATGCCTGTCTTGTAGAAAAAGATACAATGTATCTTATTTATCCTTTTATAAAAGCTTGTGCTAAAAATAATTTAAAAGCAATTATTGGTCTTGAAATTAGTGCATTAAACATTATTTTATTTGCAAAAAATTTAAATGGATATTATAAATTAGTAAAAATTTCTTCAATCATAAATACAGAAGAAAATAATAAAGAAATTGATATTTATTTAAATGATGATGATTTAATAGTATTAAATAATTATCAAAACTTTCCACAACATCTAGTAGTAAATGAAAAACAATTTGAAGCATTAAAAATATTTAATGAAATAGGAAATAAAAAATCACCAATAATTCAAGAAAAGCTACTTAAAAATAGCAAATTTATCGAAAAATATGGAAATGATATTGCAGAAAAATATCAAAAAATTATTGAGCAAATAAATCTACAATTTGAATTTAATAAAAAATTTAAATTACCTTCTTTTTCAATTGATTCTAAATTTAAAGATCAAGATCAATATTTATATTTTTTATTAAATGAAAGCTTAAAAAAATATTTTAAAAAAAGTAAATATGCTTTATTAAATCAAAAAAAATACCAAAAAAGACTAGATTATGAATTTTCCGTAATCAAAAAAATGAAATTTACTAATTATTTTTTAATAGTATTTGATTTAATAAGATATGCTAGAAATAAAGAAATATATGTTGGACCAGGAAGAGGATCTGCTGCTGGTTCAATTGTTGCTTTTCTTTTAAATATTACATTAGCTGATCCAATTAAATTAAATCTTTATTTTGAAAGATTTTTAAATCCTGATCGAATTTCTTTTCCTGATATCGATATCGATATTGAAGATGAAAGAAGAGAAGAATTATTTCTTTATTTAAGAAATAAATATCATAAAGATCATTTTGCACAAATTATAACTTTTCAATCTTTAAAAGCAAAAATGTCCCTAAAAGATGTTTTTCGTTTTTTAAAAATTTCTCCTTCTGAAGCAAATAGAGTAACAAAAATTTTAGATGATCGAATTAGTTTACAAGAATCATATAAAAAAAATAAAAATTTTAAATACTTGATCGAAGAAAATATCAATTTTGCAAAAGGATATCAAATTGCAAAGGAAATCGAAGGACTTCCTAGACAATTTTCAACACATGCTGCAGGAATTGTAATTTCTTATCAAAAAATTGATAATTTAGTTCCCATTCAAAAAGGTTATAGTAATCAATATAATCAAACACAATATTCAATGAATTATCTTGAAGAAAATCAATTATTAAAAATTGATCTTTTAGGATTAAGAAATCTTACCTTTCTTAAAAAAATTATTAATTTAATAAAGAATACAGAAAACAAAGAAATTAATTTACAAAAGATAGATTATAAAGATCAAAAAGTTTTTAAATTATTAATGCAAGGAAAAACTTTAGGTATTTTTCAACTTGAATCCCCAGGAATGAGTGATGTATTAATGAAAATCAAACCAACAGAATTTGAAGACATTGTTGCCACAATTTCTCTTTTTCGTCCTGGTCCGATTAAGCAAATTGATCACTATATAAAAAGAAAAAATCAACAAGAAAAAATTTCTTATCTTATTCCTCAATTAGAACCTATTCTTAAAAAAACATATGGAATTATTATCTACCAAGAACAAATAATGGAAATAGCACAAAAAATTTCTAAATTTACACTTGCAAAAGCAGATTTATTAAGAAAAGCAATTTCAAAGAAAAATAGCGAAGAACTTAATTTATTAAAACATGATTTTATTGATGGTGCTATTAATAATAATTATTCAAAAGAAATTGCAATTAAAATTTACGATTTAATATTTGAGTTTGCTCTTTATGGTTTTAATCGTTCACATGCTGTTTCTTATTCTTTTATTACATATTGATTAGCATATCTTAAAACTTACTATCCACAAGAATTTATTGTCTGTTTATTAAATCAATCAATTGGAAATGATAATAAAACAATCCAATACATTGAAGAAGCTCAATATTTTAAAATTAAAGTAAAATATCCTGATATAAACGCAACAAATTACAATTATTTTTTAAAAGATGATCAAATTTTTCTTGCATTAGAAGTTATTAATGGTTTAGGAAAGCAAACAATAAATGAATTAACAAAAGAAAGAAATAATGGAAAATATCTTGATTTTATAGATTTTGTTGTTCGTATGCAAAAAATTAAATTATCAATTAAGCAACTTGAATTTTTAATTAAAGGAGGAGCATTAGATTCTTTTTTACTTACAAGAAATACAATGCTTAATAATCTAAAGATAATTTCTGAATATGCAAAACTTGTTTTATTAAAAGATGGTGATAATTATAAAATTGATTATTCAATAGTTGATGAAAAACCAAAATTAAAAGAATACGAAAAAGATAATTATCAACAATTTGAAAAGGAAGCATTAGGATTTTTATTGGAAGCTAATGATTTTATTAAATATCAAAATAAATTATCAAAAAAACAAAGTAAAGATTTACTTTTGATAAAAGAATTAAATCTAATTCAAGATCAAGATATAAAAGTTTTTGGAATTATAAATTCCATACGTAAAATTAAGACAAAAAATAATCAAGAAATGGCTTTTTTAGAGATTAAAGATCAATCGGAAAAAATCTCAATTACCATTTGACCAAGAAAATATCAAGAGCTAGAACAAAAATTAAAAATAGGAATAGGAATTATTATTCGTGGTAAGATAGATTTAAGAAGAAATAAAACAATTATTCTTGATCAAGCTGAAATAATTGTATAGATTATTAAACTTTTAATTGAGGATTAATAAATGCAACAACTTTATATTAAAACAGTTACTATTCATTATTTGGGACCTTGAATAGATAATCATTTTCGTTTTAAAAAAAACAATTTAATTTTTGGAATAACCGAAGAAGAAGGTAATTTAGATTTAATTGATATCTTACGAGCAATTAAAGATATTCGTAAATTTCATAAAATAGATTTAAAATATCTTCATCAAGATCTTAAAAAAAATATTGATTTTAATTACCATAAGTTTTTATTAAAAATAACTTATTTTAATTCAAAAAAAGAAACATATATCAAGATAAACAAAAATTTAAAAGTAGATTATAAAGAAAGTGTTAATTTTAATTTAATTAGTAGAGTATATATTAAATTTATTGAAAAAGAAGAAGAAATTGATCAAATTTTAAAAGATTTAGAAACAAGAAAAGAAAGAATTAATTTTATTAAGAACCGAATAATTGTTTTCTTAAAAGTTGAAAATTTATTAAAAGAATCCAAAATTGAAAAATTATTGGATTTTTCTTATAAATTTTCTGGACAAACTTTTTTTTCTACAATATCTCCTAAAGTTATTGTTCATGCAATGAATAAATTTGATACAAGATTACTTGATGTATTTTATATGGTAGATCATGTTGAAAAAAATTTAAAACCAAATTTATTGCAACAATTAGCAGAGTATACAGGAGAAAAAATTAGAAAAAAGATTCTTTTTGTAGAAGGGATAAGTGATCGTTTAATTTTAGAAGCAATTGCAAAAAGAAATAAAATTAAAGATTTAGTAATTATTGATACAGGAGGAATAGCAAATATTAATTTTGAAGCAATTGCAAAATTAAATAATTTTTTAAATGCAAAAGCTTTGATTGATTATGATAATGAAAAAACAAGAATTTCTAATAGATTAATTCATGTTCTTAAAAGAAGAGCGATCGAATGATATCTTGATCAAAATATTTTACATAAAAATAATCTTAATGATTTTAAAATGTCCTCACATAATAAAATCTTGATGGCAGAAAATTTCAAAAATACTTATTTTAAAAGCAAAAATTATAAACAATTAGAATTTGAAGTTTTAAATTTATATAATTCTTTTTAGCTTTTATATCAATTAATTTAAAATTATATTAATATATGGAAACAGAAATAAAAGCAACAAAGAAAAGAATTTCTTTTGATATTTTAAAATTTCGTTTATTTAAATTAATTATCGGAATTATTATTCTAATAATTTTTCTTTGAACAGAGATTTTAATGATTTTTAATTCTGATTCAAATTTACTTCCAGATTTATTTGTAAATATTTGATGACAATTTTCTCTTTCTACAATAATTCTTATTTTAATAAGTTACGAATATTTAATAAATTCAATTAGAGATGCTTTTAAAAAAACAATTTCAGATGATTTATTAGTTACAATTTCTGTTTTTACTTCTTATATTTTTTCAATAATTGCAATAGGAATAAATTTTACAGATTTAAAAGCAAATAATTGGCTTATTACAAATTTTAATAATGGTGATTCTTTATATCTTTTGTTTGCAGCTTTTGTCGAAGTATCTGTAATTATTTATATTGGAAGAATAATTGAATTTTACGTTACAGAAAAAACAGTAAATGAAATTACTGCAATTAATGATTTATTTGTAGAAGAAGCAATTATCTTAAAAAACAAAAAAGAACAAAAAATCGCAACAAAAGATTTAAAAGAAAATGATATTATAATTTGTTATCCTGGAGAAGTAATTCCAGTAGATGGAATTATTTTAAAAGGAGAAGCTTTAATAAATGAAGCTTCATTTACAGGTGAATCAAAATTAGTTAAAAAAATAAGAAATAGTGATGTTTACGGTGGAACAATTACAGATCAATATTTAAAAATAAAAGTTAAATATAAATTGCAAGATTCTCTTATTAGTAAAATTCACCAAGGAATATTAAAAGCAAAAGAAGCAAAATCTGATTATCAAAAAATAGCTGATAAAGTTGTTATATTTATGATTCCTACTATTTTAATATTAGGATTTATAGCACTTACACTTTGATCAATCTTTGCTGGATGAGAAAAAGGATTATTAGTAATGGTTACTGTTTTTGTTACAGCTTGTCCTTGTTCTTTTGCAATGATTACCCCTCTTTCAATTCTTGTAGCAAATGGTGTTGCTTTAAAGCAAGAAATTATCTTTAATTCGAAACGTCCCTTTGAGAAAAAACAAATTATAAATGCAATTGCTTTTGATAAAACAGGAACAATTACAACAGGTAAATTAGCAATTAAAAAAACTAATTTAAATAAAGAGAATTTAAAATTAGTTTATTCAATTGAATTATATTCAAAACATCCAATTGCAACATCAATAATTGAAAATTATAAAAATTTATTCAAAGATAATTTTAATTTAAAAATTAAAACTATCGTAGGTGATGGATTAGAAGCAAAATATAATAATAAAACTTATTATTTAGGTTCTTTGGAATTTGCAAAAAAAATTTTAAACAAAAATAATAATAAAAAAAATTTTATTAAAAGTGATGAAATAGTTATCTATTTATTTACAAAAGAAAAAATAATTGGTTATATTGAACTTGAAGATGAAATTAGAAAAGATTCATATCAAGTAATAAATTCCTTAAAAGCAAAAAATATTGAGATTTTTATGATTACAGGTGATCATAAAAATGTTGCTTTAAAAATTGCAAAAAAAGTTGGAATTAAATCCGAAAATGTCTTTTATCAAACTCTACCTTCTGAAAAAGCTTCAATTATTGAAAAATTAAAAAATCAAAATTACAGTGTTGGTTTTGTCGGTGATGGAATAAATGATGCAATTGCTCTTGAAACAAGTGATTTGGGAATATCTCTTGGTTCAGGTTCTGCTCTTGCTTTACAATCAAGCGATATTACAATTAGAAATGATGATTTAAATCTTGTTGATCAAGCATTAAATATTTCGCAAAAAACATTAAAAACAATTTATATTGGTCTTATTGTTGCTAGTATATATAATATAATTTTAATCCCTTTAGCTTTAGGAGGAATATTAGTTCCTTCAATTGCTGCAATTGCAATGGCTATAAATGATACATTAGCAGTTATTATTGCAGCTAGTTTAAAAAGATTAAATTTTAAAAAAAATAAGAAAAATTAATTATTAAAAAAATATTTTTTTTGCTTTAAAAATATGTATAATAATATCGAATTATCTGTTAGCTAGTTAAAAAATTCATGAATACCATACAACTCAAAACATTTTAAACAACTCATGAATACCAACTAATCAAGATAATGGTTTAAAATAAAACAATTTTTTTGTTTTATGGAATATCTAAGGGTACACAGGTAACCCTATTATATAATCCTCCTGTAATCAAAGCCTACTTTTTAAAGTAGGCTTTTTATTTTATTAAAATACAAATAAAATTAAAAATTAATATATATTTACTATTTTTTGTATAAAAATATAAAATGTAATATATTTTTTAGAAATTAAAAGGCAATTTTTATGAAAAAAGAACATTTTAAAATAAAAACTAATATATTAAATGATATTTTTAATAGTAAAATAGTAAATAAAATCGAAAATATTTTAAATTAATAAAAAATAAACTGAAAATGATTATATAAGTAAATTTTTAATAAATATTATCAAGAAATTTTAATTTTTTAAATTCCTTATTAATTCCTTTTATTTCATTTAATCGAAAAAATAAAATATCTCTTAATTTTTCATTTTCACTTTTAAAACTATATGGTCCAAGATATTCCTTTTTTTCAAGATCTAAATCTAACAATAAATAACTTAATTTATCTTTAATAAAATTTTCTTCAATTTTTTGATAATCTTTTTTTTCAGCTACCATTTTTAATTCTTCAATTTTTTGATTAAATTGATCTGATGTTTTAATTTGTTCTTTTTCAAAAATATAATCTGAAAGAAAATAATTTTTTAATAAAAATTCTTTATTTAAATAAAATCTTTCCAATTTATTTTTGTTTAAAAATAATATTTCTTCGATCGATATTTTAAGATTACGAATAATAAGAGGATTTCTTGTAGTTAATAATACAAAATTATTTTCTTTCAATTTATTAATTAAAGTTGCAAATTCTTGCAATTTTTTTCCATTAAATGATGAATCTATACAATCAAAAATAAAGATTTTATTTTTTGTATTACTATCAATTAATAATTTAAGATATAGCATTAATTGTTCTGAACGAGAAAGTCTTTTTTCATCAATTTCATTTTGTTCTTGATCATAAATTGTCAATTTAAATAAAAGATTAATTAAATCAAAATCATTTTTGAAATTAAAAATAGGTTCAATATAATAATCATTAATTTTTGAGTTAATAATATTTTTTATTTTATTTAAAATTAATTTTATTTCTTTTTCTTCTTGAATTTTTCTAATAAGATCAATATTATTTTCTTCTAAAAAATAAATTAGATTGTTAGTAAGAAAGCGAAAGAGATAAGATTTCTTTTGCAAATTTAATTCTTTTTTTAATTCTCATTCCTCATTTAATATTAAATAATCTCTTGTATCTTCATATTGAACATCGGAGAAAATATGATAAGTTTTTCTTTTTAAAAGCAATTCAAAATTATTAACAAATATTGTTTTTCCACTATTATTTTCACCGAATATTAATAATATATTATTTTCACTTTTCACTCTTTGATTATTATAAAATTGATTTAATATTATTTCCATTTTTAGATAATTAAAAAATCTTCATCATTTGTATAAGATTCTTGTAAACTCTTTCTTCCTTTTAATATTTCTATTTCGCTATATTGTTTATTTGTTACAATAATTATTCTAATATCTCCTTTTTCTGGAAGGATTTGTTTAATTCTAATTTTTGTTCTTTTTACTCAATCATGATTATAGCAAGGTTTCATATATACAGATTCTTGAATCATAATAAAACCTAATTTAATTAAATTATTTCGAAATTTATTAAAATTTCTTTGATCATTTTTTGTAATTGTTGGTAAATCATAAAAAAGAAGAATATTCATCTGTCTAAAACGGGATTCCCTGTAGTTCATTTTTTTCTTTTTCTCGCAAATTTAAGGGAAGATGAAGTTCAGGAAGCAATAAATTTTCTTTTTTATTTTCTAAAAAAGAAATAATTGATTTAACCATAATATCTATTGCATGCCTTACCTTTGTTACTTTTCCGTCAATTATAACTTCAAGTGATAAAACCTTTATTAATCTTATTCTTATAATTAATTCAAGATGATCATTTTGAATTAATTCATTATTTTCATAAACTATTCAATCTATTAAAGGTCTAAAAGGTTCTATTAAATCATAAGTAAGATTAAAATAATTAAGTTGATCTTTATGTTTAAATCCAATTGCAGGGTTTAAACCAAATTTTACAATAGAAGAAGAAATTCTACTTGCTAGAATCTTATATCCATAATTTAAAGCACCATTTATAGGATTATCATCTCTTCTTACAAAATAATGATATATTCCAAATAATTTTTTGAAATAAAATTTAGCAGCAACAGCTTCCATATTCTTAGTATCACCTTGATTTACTTTTTTAAGATATATCTTCATTTTTTCAAGATCATCTTTTGATAAATTTATTTTATTTTTTAAATCTGTAAGTAAATTTTTTTGATTTATTATTTTCTGGACAATAATTTGCTTTCAAACTCTCTGTTTATCTCTTAATGATAATTCTAATTGCATATTAAAATTCTTAAGAGGATTATGATGTCCGGAAAGATTAAGAATTAAAGAAGAAGGATCGTGCGATCTATTATTTATAATTATTGGAATATTTTCTTTATTTAATTCAATAATTGCTGGAATTGAAATATTTGTTCTTGTATTATCAATTATTATTGTATCTATATCTTTTATGTAGAATTTTAATTTTTCTTGATCTCCAGTTACAATTAATGAGTTATTTTCGACCCGCATATTTTGGTCATTTTTTATATATATTGTTCTCCAACTCATATAATCAAAGATTAACATAAAATTAATTTATTTTAATAATGCGTTATAATTGCTTTGAGAATTGATATTTAAATTAAGATTTAATTGTTAATTCAAAAGGGGAATTTTATGAATGATAAAAAACATAAATACCATATTAATTTAAGGATTATTAATTGATTTTAGTTAATTATAATAGTGTTTTAGATTTAGATTCACTAGCATTCTACAATAATTGCTTGATAGGGATTTAAAAAATTAAAATTTAATTTTTCGTGGTTGTTTATAATAATTTTGATATTTTCTTTTATTTTATAATTTTGTTTTTTATCACTTAAATTTAAAATAATTTGATAATTTTTTTGATCATCATATCTCTCATAAATAAAAATATTATCATTGTTTGTTTCAATAAATTTAATTTTTCCTAATTTAAAAGTTTTATTTTGTTGTCTTAATCTAAGAATTTCTTGATAAAATTTAAAAATTGAATTTTTATTTTTTAAATCATTTTCTAAAGTTATATTATAGATATTTTTATATTTTAATCATGGTCTTGTTTCAGAAAAACCATAGTATTTTTTATTATTTCAAGCAAAAGGACTTCTTCCATTATCTCGTGATTTTTGATTTATTATTTTTAAAATTTGATCATCTGTTTTGTTTTCTGATCGAAGTTTTTTATATGCATTTGTTGTTTCAATATCATTAAATTCTTCAATTTTTGTATTATATAGATTTGTTTGTCCAATTTCTTCTCCATAGTAAATAAAAGGAGTACCTCTTAAAAAAATATAAAGAACTGCAAAACAAGTAGCTGATTGGTAATGATAAATTTTATCATTACCAAATCTAGATATATGTCTTGGTTGATCGTGATTTGATAAAAAATTAGCAATTCAACTATTATGTTTTTGTTGATATAATTGTCAAGTTTCAATTACTTCTTTAAATTTTTTAAAATCCTTTGTAGGTGCATATGATCATTTATGATTATCAATATAATCTGTTTTTAAATGATAAAAAATAAATCCCATATCTAATTCTTTATTTTTTGGATTAGAATAGTTTGCAAAATGCTTTAAATTAGTAGATGAAAGTTCTCCTACTGTAAAAACATTTTCATAATTAGAAAATGTTTTTTTATTTAATTCTTTTAAATAAAAATTAATATTTTTTCCATCTGTATAAAATTTTTTTCCATCATTATATTTAAGATCATTTTTTCAATTTTTCTTTTCTGGTTTGGAAATAAGATTTATTACATCAAATCTTAATCCTTTTACACCTTTTTTTAATCAAAAATTTACAATTTTAAATACTTCTGCACGTAATTTTTTATTTTCTCAATTAATATCAGCTTGCTGCTTTGAAAATAAATGTAAATATCATAAATCTAATTTTTTTATATACTCTCAAGCACTTCCGCCAAATTTTGATGTTCAATTTGTTGGTGGTTTATTATTTTTACCTTTTTCAAAAAAGTAATAATTTTGATATTTTTTTGATCCTTTAAGAGCCTTTTTGAATCAATGGTGTTGTGTTGATGTATGATTCAAAACCATATCAAGCATAATATTTATTTTGTACTTTTTTGCCTCTTTTAAAAGATTATTAAAATCAGACATTGTTCCATAATCAGGATTTATTTTATAATAATTTTCAATATCATAACCATTATCAATATTTGGTGTTTGATAAATTGGTGTTAATCAAATATAATTTATACCTAATTTTCTTAAATAAGGTATTTTTTCTTTTATTCCATTTAAATCGCCAATTCCATCATCGTTGCTATCGTTAAAAGATTTTACATATATTTCATAAACAACTAGGTCTTCTTTTTTCATTTATTTTTTTTTATCTTGCTTTTCTTCTTTTTTATTTTCCTTTTTTTGTAATTTGCTTAATTTATCCATTTCTTTTATTTTTTCACTAATTATTTTTTTATTATTATTATATTTATTTTTGGTTTCTTTCAAATCTTTTTGATTTTCTTTTGTTTTTTTTATTTTTTTGATATTATCTTTTATTTCAAATTGTTCAACTTTTAATTTTGTTTCTTCTTTTAAAAGTTTTTCAAATTTTTTGTAATGTTTTTGTTTTTCTTCTATAAATGTATTTCTATATTTATATCTCTCAATATTTTCTGTATTTTTTTCTAGATTTTCTTCTACATCTTTTAAATAATCATTTCAACCTTCTGTTGATAATTTTGCAAATCAATGTGATTTTTTAGAAAAAAGAATTGTAAGAAAAAAAGTTCAAATAACAGTTCCGATCATAATTAAAATATAAACTATTCATGCCGCTCATTCTGCATTTAAAGAACTATTATTTACATTTAAAAATCCTAAAATTCCTCCCATTCCAATTCCATTTGCAGTTATTCCGAATGCGACATCAAACATTGAAGCAAGGGCAGATCCAAGCATTGCTGCTACGAAAGGAAACATAAATCTAAGATTTACTCCATACATTGCTGGTTCTGTTACTCCAAGTCAACATGTAATAGCAGCGGCATTTCCCTGCTCCCGCATTTTGGCATCTTTTCGTAACATATAAACAACAGCAAATACAGCAGCTCCTTGAGCCATATTTGATAATGCAAGCATTGGAAAAATAAAATTTGCATTTGTTGTTGTTAATTGCAACATTACAGCATTAAGTGTTTGATGTAATCCTGTAATAACAAGTACAGGATAAAGTAATCCGAATAATGGTCCAAAGAAATATTTTGCAATAGGTTGCGTAAATGCTCATTCAAAACTAACGGATATTGCTCATCCAATAATTGCTCCAATTGGACCAATTATTCCAAGTGCAACAATTTGTATTACAAGAATTGTAATAAAGGGTGGTCAAACATATCTTACAGAGGGAATTGTATGTCTTTCAATTAAATCATAAAATCAAACTCCAAATCAACCAACAAGTAGTGCTGGAATTATTTGACCAATATATGAAATTGCAAGAGGTCAATATGATGTAAAATAAGAAGCATCTAGGGCATCGATCGCTTGAAAAATTGTTTTTACTTCATATGAACTAGTTAATCCTGCTTGATTTAAAATATTAATCATTTCTTCTTTATTGGGATCATTTGGATCAATTCCAGTAAAATCTACAAGATTATGAATATTATTAAAAGCAAGAATTTGATCAGGAGAATATACTCCTCCTGTAACTATGTAATATTCTGTACCATTTGGAATTGCATCTAAATTAATATAAATATTATGAGATTGATCATAATAAAAAGATTGTATATATATATTTCCTAAGGCATCTGAAACACTATACATATTAACTAATGTTCCTGGAGCAATTAACATTATTCCAATTGTTATTCCTAAGGCTCCTGGTTTATTTGCTCTTTGAAACATTGATCAAACAACATGAACAGGTAAATATCAAAATACAGCTTGTGCTGGTAATCATAATCAATCATCTAAATTCTTAGCAAAATTACTATTATTAATTGCTGATCCACCCTCACCAGTTCAATCAAGTTCAAGTAAATTTCGAAATGCAAGAATTAATCCTCCAGCTACAATAACAGGAATTAAAGGAATAAAAATTTCTGAAAATACTGACATTACTTTTTGAAATTTATTTGCTTGTTTTTTTGCTGCAATTTTTGTTTCTTCTTTTGTTGCATTTGTTATTTTTGCATATTTTAAAAATATTTTATAAAAATCACCAACATCGGTTCCAATTATTATTTGAAATTGTCCAGATTGTGTAAAAGTTCCTTTTACAGAATCTAATTTATCAATTGCTTTAATATCGACTATTGTTGGATCCTTTAAAACAAGTCGTAATCTTGTTTGGCAATGAGAAGCCGATATTATATTATTTTCCCCTAATAATAAAACTATCTTTTGTGCATCAATATCATATTGTTTTTTCTTTTGATTTGATGGCATAATATTATTCTATAAATTCCCTATTTTTATTTTTTTTACACTATATAATTAAATATTATTAAATTTTTAAAAATAGAAACTTATTTTTTTAAAAATAAATAATTTAAAAAAATAAGAAATTAAAAAGTTTAATAATAATATTATTATGTAGTTTATTATTTATATTTTTTTAAAAAGAAAAAAATTTATTTAATTTTAGAAATTTAAAAGTAATATAATTTATATGAAAAATTAGGAGGATTAAAAGTAATGGATTTAAATTTAGGAGGAATATTCCTATCAGAAATGTTAGGAACTTTCTTTTTGATATTAATAGGTTGTGGGGTAAACGCTAGTGTTAATCTTAAAAAAACCTATTCAAATAATTCTGGTTGAATTGTAATCAGTTTTGGATGAGGAATGGGAGTTATGATTGGAGCTGCCGTTGCCTTTTATTCTGGGGGACATTTAAACCCTGCTGTTACATTAGCAATGTGAGCGGAAAGTACAATAGATACTGGACAAGCTTTTGTATATTTTGCAGGAGAATTAGTTGGGGCATTTCTTGGTGCTTTATTAGTTGCTTTTTTATTTTGAGATCACTTCAAAGAAACAAAAGATCCAAAAGCAGTTGCTGGTACTTTTCACACTACACCAGCAATTCCAAGATGATATAGAAATCTTGCAACAGAAATGTTTGCAACATCTGCATTAGTTTTACCATTGTTAGCACTTACTGAAGCAGGATGAGATACATTAATACTAGGACCTTTATTTGCTGGTTTATTAGTTTTGGGAATCGGATTAACTCTTGGAGGATTAACTGGATATGCAATTAATCCAGCAAGAGACTTGATGCCAAGATTAGTTCATCAAATTGTTAAAATCCCAAATAAAGGAACAAGTAATTGACAATATTCATGAGTTCCAATTATAGGACCACTTATGGGATCAATGCTTGCTGTAGCTTTTTATGAATTAATCTTAGTAGCAATTTAATAAAAGTAAGAAAAGAAAAAGGATAGATTTAGAATGAACAAAAAATATATATTAGCATTAGATTCAGGAACAACATCAGCAAGAGCTGTTTTGTTTGATAAAAAAGCAAATGTTATGTCAATCGGGCAAAATGAATTTACACAATATTTTCCTGAACCGGGTTGAGTTGAACATGATGCAAATGAAATATATGCTAATCAAGTTGGAGTTGTAATTCAAGCAATACAAAAAAATCACACAAAATTAAGTGAAATTGAAGCAATTGGAATTACAAATCAAAGAGAAACAGTTGTAATTTGAGATAAAAGAACAGGGATTCCTGTTCATCATGCAATTGTATGACAAGATAAAAGAACTGCGGATTATTGTGAAAAATTAGCAAATGATCCTAAAGTAATCAAAATAATTAAAGAAAAAACGGGTCTTGTATTAGACCCTTATTTTTCTGGAACAAAAATAAAATGATTACTAGATAATGTAAAAGGATTAAGAAATCGTGCTGAAAAAGGCGAAGTTTTAGCAGGAACAATTGATACTTGACTTATTTGAAAATTAACAAATGGTAAATCATTTGTTACTGATTATACAAATGCTTCAAGAACTTTATTATTTAATATTATTAATTTAAAATGAGATCAAGAATTATTAAAATTATTTGATATTCCAGAAAAAATTTTACCAGAAGTTAAAAATTCTTCTGATAATTTTGGTACTACAGATATTGATGCTTTTAAAGGTATTCCAATATATTCATCTATAGGTGATCAACAATCATCTCTTTTTGGACATAGAAGTAAAATTGGAGAATTAAAAGGTACTTATGGAACAGGAGCATTTTTAATGTTAAATACTGGAGAAAAAGTTGTAAGATCAAAAAATGGATTACTTACAACAATTGCTTTAGGATTAAATGGAAAAGTAACTTATGCTCTTGAGGGTTCAATTTATATTGCTGGAAATGCGCTTAAATGAATAAAAGATGAATTACATCTTATTCAAGAATATGAACAAATCGATTATTACTTGAAAGATAATTATGATACAAAAGGAGTTACTGTTGTTCCTTATTTTGTTGGAGTAGGATCTCCTTATTGAAATACAAAAGCAAGAGGATTAATTACTGGAATTACAAGAGGAACAAATCGTGGTGATATTATAAGAGCAACTGCAGCTTCAATTGCTTTTCAAACATATGATATTTTTAAAGCTTTTCAAGAAGATTACAATTCAAAAATTATAAAAATGTCTATTGATGGTGGTGTTTCAAAAACACAAAATTTAATGCAATTACAATCAAACATTTTAGAAGCAAAATTATATAATCCAGAATCATCAGAAATTACTGCACTTGGTGCAGCTTTTCTTGCTGGATTAAAAGCAAAATTCTGAAAAGATCAAGCAGAAATTGATAAATTAATTAAATTTAAAAAAATTTATAAACCAAATGCCAAAGTAAGTGAAAGTGAAAAAATTATCAAAAATTGAAAAGAATCAGTAAGATTAGCATTAGAATGAAATAAAACAAAATAAAGGAAAAATAATGAGTGATACAAAATCATATGATGTAGCAATTATTGGTGGTGGAGTAATAGGTCTTACCATTGCAAAAGAATTTTTAGAAAAAAATATTAAGAATATTTGTCTTTTAGAAAAAAATCGCGATGTAATGTTAGAAACTTCCTCACATAATAGTGGAGTCATTCATAGTGGGTTTGATGCAACGCCCGGAACGTTAAAAGCAAAATTTAATGTAGAAGGCCGTCATCTTTTTGAGCAAAGATATTTAAAAAAAGATGCAAAATTTCATTGAGAAAATATTAATTCTTATATCTTGGCATTTGATGATGAAGATATTAAAGAATTAAATTTACTGTATGAGCAAGGAATTAAAAATGGTTTAAATCCTAAAAGTATGCAAATAATTGATAATAAAGAAATTCTCAAAGTAAATCCGTATCTTAATAAAAAGATAATTAAAGCTTTATTAGTAAATACTTCTAAAATTATTGATGCACATCAATTTGGGAATTTTATTTTTGAAGAAGCTAAAAAATTAGGACTTAAGTATCATTTAAATTTTAAAGTAAATGATATTAAAAAAGAAAAAAATGAATGAGTTCTAAAATCTGAAAAAGACCAAATTATAAAGGCAAAATATATTATTAATGCAAGCGGAGTTTGATCAGAAGAAATTGCAAGACTTGTCGAAAAAAATCCTTTATTTAAAATTAAAACCAGAAGAGGACAATATCTTATTTTAGATCATGATCAGAGAAAATATACAACTTTTGATGTATTTTTTTTAACTCCATCTAAACATGGAAAAGGAGTAATAATCGCTCCTTTGTTAGATGGAAGAGTTCTTGTTGGTCCTAATGCAGAAGATAACATTCCAAAAAATGATATTCAAATAGTAACAGAAAAAGGTCTTAAACATGTAAGGAAAATAGGAAAGAAAATAAATCCTAATATTGATCTTGGTCGTGTTGTTTCTGTACTTGCTGGTTCTAGATCAATAAATGAATTAACAAATGATTATTATATTGAAAAAAGTAAAGAAGTAGATAATTTCTTTCATGTAGCAGGAATTCAATCTCCAGGATTATCAAGTTCTCCTGCAATTGCTAGGTATGTATATAAAAGATACACAGAAGTAAAAAAGTAAAAGAGTAAAAGAGTAAAAAAATATAGGGAAATTCCTATATTTTTTTTATTTTAATAATTTTGTAAAATTTACATATATAAATAAGAATAAAATAATAAATTAACTAATCTATAATAATGATAATAAAGGAAAAAATGGAAAATAATAAAATTGAATTTTTTACATGAATTAGAAAAATTGAATTTATTAAATTAAAAAAACATTATGAGAATTACTATTCAAATATTATAAATGTTGATAATAATGAATTTTTATTATTAAAAAGATATCTTAATGAAAATTTATTTACTGATTATTCTAAAGAAGATTTTGAAAAAATAAAAGAAAAATTTAAAAAAGACGAAATTTTTGATCCAATAAAAAATATAAATAAAAATATCAATAAACAAAAAGAAACTTTCAAGCAAAAAATTTATGATGTTTTAATTAATATAGAAGATCATTTAAATCAATTTTCGAAAAAAAATTATAATAAATTAAGAAAGCATAAAATAATTTATTTTATTATTGCTCATGCAATAAATACAAATAAAAAGTATGCACAATGAAAAGAAGAATATGATATTTTTGCTTCTTTTATATCAAATAAAAAAAATTATGAAAAGATGACTTGATGTGCTTTTGAAAATGGACCAATTTTAAATAGTATCTATAATCCATCACCAAATGAAGATAATGATTTATTTATTTTATATCAAAATGAAAAACAATTAATTGTTTTTGAAATGGCTTATTTTTTCTTAAAAAATTTTTCAACAATCGAACTTATTGAAGAAAGCCATAAGACAAAACCTTGAATAGACAATTTTGAAAGATACAGTTATTACAAAAAAATTAAAAATAATGAAATAATTGAATATTTTAAAAATAATAAACCTTTTTTTATTAAATTAATAAATGGAAATAATTAAAATTAAATTAAATAATTTTATAAACAAGTATTTAGAAATTATTTTTACTATTGTATGATTTCTTTTTCTTTTAATTTTAGTTATTTTAATAATTTATATGCAAATAGATACTAAAGATTTTTTTTCATATTTAATTTCATTTACAATTGCTTGATTTGCAATATATCTTACAATAAAAATTGGTAAAAATAGCCAGAAAACATTAGATAATATAAACGAAACAGTAATAGAAATAAAAAATTTGAATCTAGAAAAAGATCAAATAAATATTAAAAAAGAAAATCAAGTAATAAAACAAAATAGAATAAATAAAATCCAAAAGGAAAATGATGAATATGAAAATAAATTAAAATAAGAATCTCATGAGAGATTCTTATTATTGGTATTTTTTATATAAATTATTCTATTTTTCCTAATCTTGTAATATTTACAAGTTTTAAATCTTGTGCTTTAGATATTGAAATTCTTAATTTAATATTAAACATTTCTTTATATTTTTTTGGATTTGTATGTTGTGTTAAATTAGAAATTGGTGCACTAAATCTTTTTTCTAATGAATCTAAAGATTTATATGTATAAATAATTTCATCATTTGATAATTTAAATTGTGCATTTTTAAATAAAATTAAATTTATTTTTTCTTTTTGTTTTGCAATTTCAGCTATTTGATTACGATAAATTGGAATTAGTTTTTTATTTTGATCATATGTATATCCAATATACTTTGAAATATCTCAAAAATTACCTTTTTTATCTTTAATAAATGAATTTTTTAATTTTCCTGTTTTTTGATCTATTGCTTCTTTTTTAGAACTAGGATTTTGCTTTGCAAGTAAAGTTCCTCTTATTCTTTTGTCTATTTTATAAGATACATAAGGATAATCTTTAATGTTTTTATTATTCAAGTTTGCTCATTCTGTTGCTTCAATAGTATCCAAAAATGCTGGAATTTTTTTATATTTAATTTCTTTTATATATTCGTTTGTATTTGAATCAAATGTTGTTGCTGGATATTTTTGATTTATTTGCTTTAATCTTACAGGAATTAAATTGTTAATTTTACTAGGAAGATTTTCAATTAAAGGACTTATTAAATTTAAAATATTTTGATCGGTAGTAAAATCTATTCTTTCTAATCTTTGATTAGTTTTAATTTTTTGATCAATTAAATTTATTAAATAATTAAATACTTGATTTAATTTATTGTTTAATTCTTTTGTACCATAAAAATAGACAAATCCACGATCTTTAAATCGATTATCAATTATTCTTTTTTGTTCAAATAATTTTTCTTTAATATTAAATGAATCTTTTTTATTTACATAATAGTTATAAAAATTAATAATTCTAACTATCAATTGATAAAACTCAATATGTTGCTCAGAAATCATATTAGAAAGAATTATTGCATCTACAGCATGATGAAAAGGAGAGATATCACGAGGTTTATTAATATCTCCTCATAAGCTTCCATATTTATAATTAGAAGGATTTAATCATAATCTTCTAAAATATGAAGTAATTCCTCCTTGAATTTGTAATATTTTGGGAGACTTAATATTTTCTTTTCTTTCTTTTTTTGCAAATTCTAATTTTAAATAATCAGTAATATATTTTGTAATATATCTTGTGTCATTAATATTTCTAGATTCAAATCCTGTTTCCTTTGATCGATCTAAATTCTCCATAAATAAATATGCTAATTTTACATTACTATTTATACTTTTTTCAATTTTATTTTTTCAATTATTTAATTGTTTATTAGTAAAATTTTGTATTTTAAAAAAATCAAGTGGTGTTTTGTTACTTTTAAGAGCATTATTTTTTCTTGAAGTAACTATCTTATTATTTTTAGTATCATCATTTACTAAAGAATAAGGAGCAATATGGTCAACTTGGTATTCATTATTTTTGTCTTCAATAAAGTTTTTTAAATAAATTTTTTCTTTAAAATCAACATCATATAAATCATATGCAAAATTTTCTTTTTTTGAAATTTGATCTAATTGTTGATCTTTTCAAATTAAATATTTATTAATGTTTTTAGAAGTTGGAATTAAATTATGTTCTTTTAATTTATTTTCAGATTCTTCTCTTATTTTTTGATTTTTATCTTGATTACTTCTTATTTTATTTCTTAATGTTTTTTCTGCATAAAGATCTTTTGCTACTTCAATAATTAATCCATCAAAATTATGTATTTTTAATAAATCTCTTACTACTAATCTAACTTGATTTATTGCTCGAAAAACTACAGAATTTTTTTGCATATCTTGATCTTTAATTGGAGAAAATAATTTTATTTCCTTTTCTTTTAATTTTTCTAATTTTTCTTCTGTATTTTTTTCTCTTATTTTATTTTGATATTCAAAAATTATCTCTCCTGTATCTAATTGATTTTTAAGAGCAGATAAGATAAATTTGCTTGATGTAGATAAAGTTTTATTTCCTTTTCCTATTCATTTGTTATTTTTTCTAATTCAATTATATCCATCATTTTGATCATTAAAAAATGAATCTATTTTTATCAATTCATTTTTTAATTTTTCTGGTGTTTTATTTTTAAATAAAACATTTGCAATTTTATTTATTTTACTATCTCTAATTGTATTTAAAAAATTTAGATCTATTTTAAGATTTTTTAAAATGAATTCTTTATTTTCATTATTTTGTGCAAACGAATGTAAAAATAAATTACTATTAGCAAAACTAATTCCATCTAATTTAGGTAAATTTAAATTATGTTTTGAAAATATTTCTGTAATTATTTTACGATCAAATTTTAAATTTTTAAAATAATTATCAAATATTTCTCTTGTAATTATTTTTATTTTTTCTGAATTAATTTGTTTTTCATTTTTTAGTTTTGAAAATATCTTTCCTGTTTCATTTAGAATAAACGAAATATCATTTTCAATTGAAAAGCAAGATAATCTTTTTTGATCTTGAAAAAATTCACAATTTCCTAAATTTTCAAAAAATTGTTTGTAATAAAATTGTTTAGAATCTTTATTTAATTTTTCTTTTCAAATTTTTTTTACTTCTGGATCTTTGGGTCCTGGACCATCTTCAAAATCTCGTTGTCTAAATATAATTTTTTTTAAATCTTCTTTTATATCACTTAATTTATCATTATATTCGATCTGTTTATTTAATAATGCATCAAATTCATTTTCATAATCTTCACGATTAAATAAAATTTGATTATCATTATATTTCTTAATTAATGTATTTTTTAATATGTTAATTAATTCTTTTTCTGATTCATTTTTATGATCTATATTATATTTTTTCAATAAATTTTGTAAATTAATTATATTTATTTCTTTTTTGTTTTTGTCTAGAAAAATTTGTTCATTAAATTTACTTTCATTAAAAACTCTACTACGATAGTTAAATTTACTTAGATCTTTTGGATTAAAATTAAAAAAAGAATCTTCTGTAATAGCTTTAATTGGATATTTATATTTTTTTATTAATTCTTTACTTTTTTCGATGCTTTTTCTTGCATCTTTATTTTCATTTAAATTTGGAATAAGAAAACGATTACTATATCCTCTTCTTTTTGCAATATTAATTAAAGCAATTAATAATTCTAAATTTGTTAATTTTTCTTCTAATCCTTTTTTTCTTAAAATAATTGAATTAAATTTATCATCTTTAAAATATTTTTTTCCTTCTTTATTAATTTTTAAAATGTGATTTTGGTAATCTTCTTTTTTTAATAATTTATGATTATAAAAAGTTTTTTTAAGATCATTTATTCTTATTTTTTTACGAGAATTTAATCTTCTTCCAGATCTAAATTGTCTTCTTTCGGAAGTTTTTGTATCTAAAGATTTACTATCTTCGGGTGCATCTCATAATCTAACACCAAAATCTAATATATTTCAATTGTTTTTTTGATTATTATATTCTGAGATAGCCCATCCTAATGATGTAACTCCAATATCTAATGCTAAATATTTCTTATTTTCTAATTGCATTATTATCCTTTTATATATTTAAATTTCTATTTAAATCTATTATATAAAAATTATTGATTAAACAACTCATGAATACCAACTAACCAAAACAACTTCATTATCATTATCTTTGTAAGGAAAGGGTTAAACAACTCATGAATACCAACTAACCAAAACCATCTGATCAATTATATGTAGTTATTATTGGGGTTAAACAACTCATGAATACCAACTAACCAAAACTAATCTTAATGCAATATTAAATATTATTTCGGGTTAAACAACTCATGAATACCAACTAACCAAAACAACGTAAATTTAAGCTTAATTGAACTATTAGGGTTAAACAACTCATGAATACCAACTAACCAAAACATTGAAAAGGTCCATCGCAAATGTTAATATGGGTTAAACAACTCATGAATACCAACTAACCAAAACAACGTAAATTTAAGCTTAATTGAACTATTAGGGTTAAACAACTCATGAATACCAACTAACCAAAACAGCAGGTTTAGGAAAAACAACTACTGCAAAGGGTTAAACAACTCATGAATACCAACTAACCAAAACATAATATGGTATAAAAAACTATCAAAAAATGGGTTAAACAACTCATGAATACCAACTAACCAAAACTATGTGGTTTTTTTAGTTCCTCACTACCTTGGGTTAAACAACTCATGAATACCAACTAACCAAAACTATTAAAATTTGCTAAATATTCGTCTGGTGGGGTTAAACAACTCATGAATACCAACTAACCAAAACAAAGTAAGAGGCATTTATACCAATGTAAATGGGTTAAACAACTCATGAATACCAACTAACCAAAACTTTCATATACATTTGATTACATCAGATATAGGGTTAAACAACTCATGAATACCAACTAACCAAAACCCGTATAATTTCATTGGTCATAATCTTAAAGGGTTAAACAACTCATGAATACCAACTAACCAAAACTAGGTGGGTAAAGAAAAAGGAAAAAAAAAGGGTTAAACAACTCATGAATACCAACTAACCAAAACTGTCCCTTAATATTAAACGGTCATTTTTAAGGGTTAAACAACTCATGAATACCAACTAACCAAAACTAATTTTGCTTTTGAACCTTATATTAAAACGGGTTAAACAACTCATGAATACCAACTAACCAAAACACATTGGAATAAATTCCTCTTATTTTTAATGGGTTAAACAACTCATGAATACCAACTAACCAAAACAAAACTGAAGTAATCATAATGGTGTCTGCTGGGTTAAACAACTCATGAATACCAACTAACCAAAACTATAGCAATGTAAATCCACTAATATTTTTAGGGTTAAACAACTCATGAATACCAACTAACCAAAACAACGTAGAATATGAGAATTGCAGTTGATTTGGGTTAAACAACTCATGAATACCAACTAACCAAAACAATTAGTTTTTTCTTATATAGTTATATTATGGGTTAAACAACTCATGAATACCAACTAACCAAAACTAAATGTTGTTAAAAACAACAAAAAAATAAGGGTTAAACAACTCATGAATACCAACTAACCAAAACATCGCACAGATGGACCCGAATACCATTAAAGGGTTAAACAACTCATGAATACCAACTAACCAAAACATCGCACAGATGGACCCGAATACCATTAAAGGGTTAAACAACTCATGAATACCAACTAACCAAAACCCCATAAATATTCAATTAACATTTTAATCTGGGTTAAACAACTCATGAATACCAACTAACCAAAACACTTTTGCATATAATGACTTAATTAAAATAGGGTTAAACAACTCATGAATACCAACTAACCAAAACTAATTACTTCGCAACTTAATTTTTAAATAAGGGTTAAACAACTCATGAATACCAACTAACCAAAACACTTTAATGGTTAATGCATTCATACCACTAGGGTTAAACAACTCATGAATACCAACTAACCAAAACCCTTAGACCATCTACTTTCGCTTATAACGAGGGTTAAACAACTCATGAATACCAACTAACCAAAACACAGAAATATTATATTTATACGTTCCTTACGGGTTAAACAACTCATGAATACCAACTAACCAAAACAACGTTAGAGGATTTTACTCAAATGTTAATGGGTTAAACAACTCATGAATACCAACTAACCAAAACACATTTACACTAACTGATGATTATACTAATTGGGTTAAACAACTCATGAATACCAACTAACCAAAACATAGAGTTTATGTTTAACTGAGAAGACAATGGGTTAAACAACTCATGAATACCAACTAACCAAAACATACCGCCTCAATTAGATTGATTGGTATATGGGTTAAACAACTCATGAATACCAACTAACCAAAACCTTCTTTTAACAGAATCAAATATTTTTTTTGGGTTAAACAACTCATGAATACCAACTAACCAAAACATTAAATTAATTATAATAAAAAAAAGCAAGTAAAATAGACGTTATTTTAAATATTTTAAAACTTAAAATATTTATATTTTGCTTTTTATTTATATTAATAAATAATATTTTTTCAATATTTTTATTTTTCCTTGTTATAATTTTTTTATTAAAAATATTTTATATTTTTGAGCGTAGAGGGTTTTAATAAAAATTAATAAATAAAAGGAATTAATATTCTTAAAATAATGAAAAAAAATAAATTTTTCAATTTTAAAATATTTACTTTTATTTCTGTTTTTTTAGTTTTTTTAAATATTGGTTATTTTAATTTAAATAACTATGATAAGAATTTTAAAAAAGAACAAATAAATAGTAATCAAATTGGAAATATTATTGAACAAGTAAATGGGCAACAAGTTTATTCGGAAGAATCTGATCAAATTTATCCAGCAACTTCTGGAGCTTTAATTGATCAAGATTTGGATGGATTAGCAGATACTATCTATATGTGAGGAGATAATGAATATGGACAAATTGGAATTAATGATCAAGAAAATGACTTTATTACTACACCACAAAAATTAGATATTTTTAAATATGGTAGTGGTAGTTTTTATCAATTAGAAAGTAGTGGAACACATTCTGGTGTTGTTTTTGATTCAGATAATGATGGTAAAAGTGATCAACTTTATATGTGAGGAGATAATAGATATCAACAATTAGTAATAAGCAATAGTATTACTAATTATAGTTATGTTCCAATGTTAGTTGATTTTAATTGAGAAGGAGATATTATATCATTAGAATTATCTTATGGATATTCCGGAGTTACAATTGATACAAATGATGATGGTTATGCTGAAAATCTTTACATTTGAGGAAATAACGAAGATGGACAAATTGGGAATGGTGAAAAAAATAATACAATTTTAGAACCAACTTTAATTACTCCAAAAGATCAAGATAATTGAGGCGGAAATATTATTGATTTTGAAATAGATGGTCATCATAGTGCTGTTACAATTGATACTGATTATGATGGTTATGCTGATACATTATATTCATGAGGAGCAAATGAATATGGACAAGTAGGAAATGGAGAAGAAAGAAATGATATCGTTTCCCCAACAATAATTACACCACAAAATGGATATTGAGAAGGAAATTTAATTGATCTTGAATTAGGTTCTTCTCATTCTGGGGTTACTGTTGATACTGATTTAAATGGTTATGCAGATACGCTTTATATGTGAGGAGATAATTATTTTAAACAATTGGGAAATATAAATTCTTATCAAAATGAATTTATACCAACTGTTTCTTATGGTCCTGAACAAAATTGAGGAGGAGATCTTGTTAATTTTTCTCTTTCCGGAATAAATAGTTCTATTGCAGTTGATACTAATAATGATCATTTAGGTGATGTTATTTATCTTTGGGGAGATAATAGTTATGGACAGATTGGAAATGGAACAATAGATAATCAATTAGAAAAAGGAATTTCTACACCAACTAAACCTTTAAATCAAAATGGAGAAGAATTTGATTGAAATGGAAATGTAATAAATATTGATTTAGGAGGAAATTCAAGTTCTGCACTTATTGATAGTGATTATGATGGATTAGGGGATGAACTTTATCTCTGAGGAGATAATAGCTATGGACAATTAGGAAATAGCCAAATAGGTGTGAATATATTAACTCCTGATCAACAAAATTTTAAATTAGAAAATTTTAAATTAGAAAATTATGAAATTATTGATACAAGTAATTATGGATTGGAAATAAATATTACATTAGAAGATAATAATGATTTTTTTAATAAAAGTAATATACCTACTTTAAAATTAAAAAACCAAGATCAAGGAAATATCTATAATACTACTTATGATTTTTTAAATTCTGATCCCGAATCTGATTCATATTCTTATAAAATAAATAATATTAAAAGTGGACAAAAATATCAATGAGATGAAATTTTAATAAATGATCAAGGAGATGATTTTAATGAAGATTTAATATTTAATATAAATGAAATTGAAATTTTATCTGATTATAAAATAAAAGAAGCTTCGATTTCAGAAGAAAATATTACTGAATCAGATGCTTTAATTGATCTTGATTTTGAAAATAAAATGAATTTTAATATTAATAATTTTACAGAAGAGGAATTAAAAGTTAGAATCAATTATCAAGATCAAGAAAATCAATATATAAAAGAAACAATTATTAATCAAAATGAACAAATTTTATTAGATGGATTAAATTCAGAAAATCAATATACAATAACAAGTATTGATTATTTTTATCAAAATGGAAATTATAAATATACTTTTAATCCAGTTAATTTAGTTTTTTGAACAGATACATTAATTCCGACATTTTATCAAATTAATAATACTTTCGAAATAGAACAGATTAATAGTGATTCCTTTCAATTTAAAATTGGATTAAATAATGTTATTGTAAATGAAGATGGTTCATTAGCAAATATTGATAATGTTTATCTTATTGATTCCAATAATAATATTTATGAAGGTGATTATGTTGAAAATAGTTGAGAATCAGAAGTAAATAGTATTAATAAAGATTCAACAGTAAATAGTAGTATAGAACAAGGATACGCTAGATTTAATGTAACACAATTATCAGAGAAAACAAATTATAATTTTATTGGAATTAGTTTTCAAGAAGATGGATCATCTGCAAGTTTATTTCAAGAATCAATAAATATTCAAACTGATAATAATTTTAATTTTAAATTAATGATTTCGATTATTTTAGTAATAATATTAGCAATTTTATTAACATTAATAATTATTTATTTTGCAAGAAAATATAAACAATTCAAAAAAGCAAAAGTTGTAGATCAAGATGAGATAACAAAAGTAGCTAATTAAAAAGAAAAAGGATCCTAAATTTAGGATCCTTTTTGAATTTATGAAAATTAATATTTTTTAAGAGCGATGTAAATAAAAAAGAAGATAAAATTTTTTATTTAAGTTTTTAATTAAGATATCTCTTAGCATCAATTAAAATATATTTATAAATTTCTTTTATTCTCAAAAATTAAATTTTACATGCTATAATTAATTTATTAATTATAGTAATTGAATTGAGTTTATAAATTATGAATAAAAAAATATTTTCTCTATTTACAATTTTATTGTTTCTTTTTCCTATTCATTCATATAATTTCAAAATTAATGAAAAGAAAAATACAAATAATTACGGATATATAATTGATCAAGAAAATGGAAATAATTATTCTGGATCAATTATAGATAGTGATTTTGATGGATATGGTGATACTTTGTATATGTGGGGAAATAATCAATATGGCCAAATTGGAAATGGAACTAAAAATGATGTAAATAATGGTCCAATTAAAATTTTACCTAAAGAAGAATCTTGAGAAGGTAATTTAATTAATTTAGAATTAGGGGATTCTCATTCTGGCCTTACTGTTGACACTGATTATAATGGATATGGTGATACTTTATATATGTGGGGAAATAATAATTTAGGACAATTAGGAAATAATAGTGAACTTAATAATTTCACATATCCACAAAAAATTCTCCCAGAAGGTAAAATTAATTGAGGTGGAAATATAATTGATTTATCTTTAGGAGAAGATTTTACAGGATTAACAATTGATAGCAATCTTGATGGATATGGTGATATTTTATATATGTGGGGAGATAATAGTTTTAATCAATTAGGAGTAGAAGGTAATAGTAATTATTCTTATCCTATAACAGTAATTCCTGAGAACGAAAGTTGAAATGGTAATTTGATGGATCTTGAATTAGGAAAGGATAGTTCTGGCCTTACTGTTGATACTAATTATGATGGATATGCAGATACTGTTTATATGTGAGGAGATAATCAATATGATCAATTAGGACAAGGACAAATAAGTCCTGAAAAACAAACATTTCCTAAAATTACTGAACCAGATAGAGGATGAAATGGAAATATAACAGATATCTCTGTTGGTTATTATACTTCAGGAGTAATAGTAGATAATAATGATGATAATTATGCTGATACATTATATATGTGAGGGTCTAATATAAATGGAGTAATGGGAAATAATATTTCGTTAAATCCTAGTCCTATTACTATTTATTCTTTTCCTGGTAATTTAATTGATTTTGAAACAAATAATCAAAATTCAGGAATTTTAGTGGATGTTGATCTTGACGGTTATGCAGATACATTATATATGTGAGGAAGTAATCAAAATGGACAAGATGGAATTGGTAGCTATACAGAAGAGGTAATTTATACACCAATTGAAATATTTCCTTATTATGGAAGTTGGAATGGAAATATTCTTGATTTTTCAATAGGTAGTACACATATTAGTACTCTAATTGATATAAATGATGATGGATACGCCGATACTCTTTATATGTGAGGATCAAATGAATACGGAGAAGCAGGAATTCCTGCTTCTAATGATATTTTACTTCCTAATGATATATTTGAATTTAAAAGTTTTTCAATTGAAAATATTACAATTATAAATGATTATGATCATGGGTTAAAATTAGAAATTAAATTAGATGATTTTTGAGATTTATTTAATGAAAATAATATTCCTATTATTTATTTAATTGATCTAAATAATAATTTTTATAATACTTTATATGATCAAGATAATTCAAATATAAATGATGATTTATATTATTATCAAATTGATCAAATTAATCCAGGAACAAAATACATTTTTGATAAGATTGAAATTAATAATAATTTATTCAATTTCGAATCAATCATTGCAATAAGTGATTACACTATTTCTGATCTAAATTTAGAATCTATAGAAACTAATCAAGCAACACTAAAACTTGATTTAATTTTAGGAGATAATGTTAATATAAGTTATTTTGATAATGAACAAAAACAAGTAAAAGTTAATTTTGCAGATGGAAGTTATCAAGAAGTAATAATTGATCAGCATTTAAAAATAACTCTTGATAATTTAGAAGCAAATACTGATTATGAAATTACTGGAATTAATTATTTTTATGAAGATGGAAGTTATAAATATAATTTTAGTAAAGATATAATCTTTACAACTTTAAATCAAGTATAGTTTTTTATTATTTTTCTTTTTGATTAACTTTTGGTCAAATTCATTCCCCAAATAAAGGATGTTGGGGAAAAATTCCTGATCAATGAGCAATTTTTTTATCTACATAAAATGTAAAAATAAAATCTCTATTTAAAACTATCTCTTCATTTTTTAAATTAAGTAATTTAGCATCGATTCTTATTTTATTACTCTTAAGATCGATGATTATGTAATTTATAATAAATTTTACATATGTTTCTTCATATTTAATTTCAACATTAATATTACTCTTTAATCATCTTCGAGATTTTCAATTAATTTTAATTAATTCATGTCTTATAGTTTCTTCATGTTCTATAATTTTTCCATATAAATCTTTATCTGCTTCAATTCTTAGAGGAACATTTACTTTTGTTGTAATTAAATTTGTTCCTCAAAATGTTTTTAAATTTTTTTTGATAAATCTTCTTTTAGTAATTGGAATTACAATAAATGTATCAATAATTATAAGAATAATTACAACAAAAGTTGCTATTTCAAGACCATGGTTTATATTTTCATTAGATAATGTAAGAATTTCTGTAATTGATAAAAAACTCAATATTAAAACAGCAAGATGAAGTAGCATTGCTGAAAGTTCTAATATTTTATATAAATAAGAACCAACAATTAATACATCTTGTTGTTCCTTTTTTGATTGATTATTTTCCTTTTTCATAATTAACTCTTTTAATGTTTTTAATTATATATCAAATATTTTTTTTCAATCAAAAGAATTATTAAAATAAATTGTTCATAAACAAAAATTTGAAGAAAAGTAAATATTGCAAAATTTATTAAAAGATATGTATCTTTTAATAAATAAAATAAAGTAAAAAAGGGAATTAATAAATATTGGATAATTTCTCAAGAAAAAGAGAAAAAAATAGAAATAAAAAGGAGATAATAAGTAAATTTTATAAAAGGGTTTAAAACAAAACAAATAAAAGGAGCTAATAAATTATCATATCCTTGTCAATTTATTATAAAAGGGAAAGTAATTAAAAAAATAAATAAATTTATAAATAAAGATTTTATAAATTTATTTTTGATTTTTAAATCACTTGAAAATTTATAAAAAAAAGAAATCAAAAAGGATAATATTAATCCTGATTGTAATCCCAAATAGGGGTTGTAAATTAAAAAAATCAAAGCAGTAAATGCAAGAGAATTATATTTTCCTTTTTTTATTTTTTTATTTTGATTTATAAAATAATTACAAGCAGCCTTTATTCCTGTATTTGGAAAAAAGAAAAAATAAAGATAATAATTAACAATTAAAAATAATAAAAATATTTGTAAACATTTTCTCTTAAAAATAAAATTAATTCATAATTCATTAATTTTTATTATTAAAAAAATATGAAATCCAGAAATTATTATTAAAAAACTAATTCCCAATTTTTCAAATTGTTCAAAAATTTGTTCATTATAAATTGTTTCTTTTTTAAATAAAAATAAAATTGTAACTTTTTCATAAAAATTTTCTTGATCTATAAGATTAAAATAAATATAATTACGAAAACTTTTATTAGGTGATTTATCAATTTTATAAGTATCACAATAACCATAATAAATTGTATGATTTGCAAGTAAAAAAGAATTAAAGGAATCGTATTCATTATTTATTTTATAGTAATTACAATCAAAACTTATAATAGTATGAGGAATTAAATCTGTACAATAATCATCGAAAATTAAAAAATATATTTGATTATCTTCTTTTACAAAACAAGATTTGGAATAACTTTTTATTACTTCTCCTTGATGATAATAATTTAAATTAAGATTTGAATTAAAAATAGAGTAATCAAGAAAAAATAAATGAAAAAAGATTAGAAAATAAAAAATAATATAAAAATATCCACCATATTTGAAAATATAGTGGATACCAAAAATAAAAGAAAAAAGCAAAAATATCAGAATGAATTTAAAGATCAATAAATAAAATAATAATAATAAATATACTAAAAGATAAAAATATTTGTTCTCATTTTTTTTAAGCACATAATTAATTTATTATAAAAAGATATATTTTCTATTTTTTGTAAAAATAAATTCTAAAATAAATCCATGTAAATAAAATAAACATTGGATTTAAAATAAACATTGATATATAATAAGAATTTGTTTTATATCCATTTGATAAAAGAATAGAAATTCCATTATTATAGAGACCAGGATTTATTCCAATATTATCAATTACAACACTATAAGATAATAAACCATTTTGTTCAATATGAACTGCTCCACCATTTTGTTCAATTTGATTTCTTGTAATTGGATAAATTATGAATTTATCCAAAGAATAAAAGAAAATTAGATTAATAATAATTAAAGCAACAAAAAGATTGAATATAAAATTTGTTCTTTTATTTATCTTTACTTCATTACTTAGATCTTTATAATAAACATTATAAATTCAATATGAACAAGCAAGAATAAATATAAAGACTCATAGAGCTAATAAAAGATATGAAGGAATATTATTATTTGCTCCTAATCATTTATTTTTCGGAGCAAGTGTATCTATAAAATTAATACTAATAGGAGCTAAGGCATTATTTACATTATTTTGCAATTGATTAATATCAATAAACTCAACATTTGCTGTATTTAAACCAAATGTACCTAATCCTTGCAATCCTTGAAATGAAAATGTCATTGAAATAAAAGCAAGAATTAAAGTTGTATTTACTGTATATTTATATTTTAATTCATTTTTAATTTTTAATTTTTGAAAATAAAATAATGAACCTATAAATAAAGAAATTATTATACTTATAATTCATAATGATGAAAATAAATTATTAAAAATATTTAAATTATCTAATATTAAAATGTAATCAAGTCCTTCTTTTATTCCATTATTTATTACAGTTGGAATAAAATTTGCAAAATCAGCATTTGGATCTATTTCATTTGCAAATAATGTATTTGCAAATGTTATTGCAAGGAGAACTTGTAATGATAATAAAATAAAAGTAGAAACATAAATTGATCCATATGTAATAAGAATCGCTCTTCTTTTATGAAAATCATTATTTTTTCAGGTATTTATTAATCATAATATTATTAAAAAAAACAATATTCCTACAAATACTAAACAAACAATTGAAAATCATTCAAGATTAGTACAAAGAAAAGCTTCTCCAAAATAATGATCTGTATATTTTCCTAAAATTAAGAAATAAAAAATTCCAAATCAAGTTAATATTAACAATAATAAAGTACCTCATTTACTCTTAAAAAAGGATTTAATTTTTATAATAATTTTATTTTTATCATCTAAAGTAATATTAGGATTTTCTATTTTTTTACTATTTACCATAATTATCTATTTTAAAATTTATAACAATTTCAAATCAGATATTAAAATTAATTTTTATTTTTTAATTTTTTCTTTATTTCTTTTTTCATTTTTCGATTTTCTTTAGTTTCATTATAAATAACAATTATATTGCTTTTATGCTTATAAATAACAAGAATAAATGATAATCATAAAATAGCAGAAGCATTTATTGTTCTTGATCAATCAAATAATGGTCAAGCTGAATTAAGCAAAGGATTAAATGTTCCTAAAATTGTAATTGCAAAAACAGCCCCTAATGAAGAATATGTAACTGTTCTATTTGTTGAAAAATAAATAATTAAAAAAATAATTCCTCCAATTGCACAAAAAATTCAATTAATTGCTAGCATTAAACCAAAAGTTGTTGCTACACCTTTTCCACCTTTAAATTTAAATCAAATTGGTCATAAATGACCAACTATTACAAAAAAAACAGCAATAGCTATATAATTTGTTACTGCCATAAAAATATTATCACCATTATTGTAATCTAAATTTTCTGATAATTCTGTAAATATAATTGCAACAATGAAAGCTTTTAAAAAATCAAATAAAAAAACAAGAATGAAAGCCTCTTTTCCAAAAGTTCTTCCAGCATTTGTTGCTCCGTAATTTTTAGAACCAATTTCTCCTAAATCAACTTTTTTATATCGTGAAATTAATTGACCAGCATTGATTGATCCAACAAAATAAGCAATTATAGAATATAATAATAGTCCTAAAAAAACTTCCATTTTATTTAAATTTATTTTTTATATTATATATTAATAAATTGATATAGTTATATAGAGATAAAATTACAAAATGATAATTAATATGGATAATTAATATTTAAAATTGTGTAAAATTATATTTATAACGTTCAATTTTAAATTAGTAATTTTAAGAGAAAGGCAAAATAGTTTTTCGTAATGAATAAAACGATAGTAAAAGACAAAAACAAAAAGAAAAGAAATTATTGAGATTTAATTGCAATAAATAAAAAATATCGTAATTGAAAAACAATTTTATTAGCAGAATTAATAGGTACATATTTACTTACACTTTGAATAATTCTTCCTTCATCAGTTAATTTTGATAGTATGAATAATTGATGAGGTTATATTTGAAGTCTAATGATTATGAAAGCTCTTTGAGTTGCTGGATTTATAGTTTTCATTGTTTATGTTTTAAGATATATTTCAGTTAATTTAAATCCTGCAGTAACTATAGGAGAAATAGCAAAAGGAAATGATAAATTACCAATTGGAATAGCAAAAATAAATGTGCAATTTGTTGGTGGTATAATGGCTGGGTTTACTGGTTTAGGTCTTGCTATCTTAACTGATAACAATTCTTCAACATTAGATGCAATAAGTCCAATTGTAAGATGAAATGATTGAAGTAATATTGGATCTATGGGATGATATGATAATCCAATCGCATCTAAAAATTATGCTGACTTTAATGGGGGTCAGGCTGCATTTGTTGCTTCTTCTATGGTATTAGAATTTTCTTATACTTTTGCTTTACTTGCTAGTGTATTTTATTGAGAGAAAAAAGTAAGTCATAATATGAGACCAATTGTAATTGGACTTATTGTTTGACTTGTGGTTACATTGGGAGTGAGAACAAATAATATTGCTCTAAATCCAGCTAGATTAGTAGGCCCAGCAATCGCTCAAACAGTAGGAGTAAATGCAGGATTTTTAACAAATAATATAAATTACACAGATTGAATGTGAGTTTATCTAGTTAGTGAATTTGCAGCAGCAGCATTATTTGCAATGATTGAATTAAATAAATCAAAGAAACTAGAAATATAAAAAAGAAAAACAAAAAAATCTAACAGTTACTTGTTAGATTTTTCATTCTTGATTATAAAATGAGAAAATTATATTAGTATAAAGGGTTTAATTTTGTAAAGAATAATTAAGAAGGGAAAAATGAAACTAGCGAAGATTTATATTAAAAGATTTAAAAATATTGAAAATTTAGAAATAAATTTTGAGAAATATAAAAATCTTATAAGTATCATTGGCTTAAATAATATTGGCAAAACAAATATTTTGGAAGCCATTTATTTTTTTGAAACTTTAAAAATTCGAAAATTACGCAAAAATGAAGAAAAATTTCAAAATGTAAGTTTCTTTTATAAGTTAGAAGAAGATGACCAAAGAAATTTTGATGATTATTTTTTAGAAATGAAAATGCAAAATCAAAATAAAAATAAAACAATTGAGAAAAATTTAAATGAAAAACACGAAAAGACAGCTGATAAGACATACAAAAAAAGCATAACAAATTGAGATAAATTACAAGAATTTGAAATAACTGTAGGATGAGATGATGAAATAAGAGATTATGTTAGATTTTTTCCAGAAGAAATCACTGATTCAAAATATTTTTATAAAAATATATATGAAAAAAATAAATTTAGAGTATTTTATTTTGATAAAACACAAAAGAAAGATTTTTTGGAAAATCAATTCTTTATTAAAAGTAAAATTTTTCGAAAAATTTTAAAAAGTATTAATCATGATCATTTTATTAAAAATTTTTATAAATATAACGATATTGAATTAAATATAGAAATTGGAAAAATCGAAAAAGCAATTAGTACTTTTTTATTTAGTAATTGAAATGATCGTGAAAATGAAAAATATATTGTAAAATTAATTTTACTTGATCGTAAATTAGGAAAATTTTCTTTAATTATAAATAATAAAAATAATAAGAAAAATACATTTCAACCTGAAGAAAGTAGTGATGGATTAATATCAATTATTTTTATGAAATTATCAATTGGAGAAACTTTTTTCAAAAGATTGATTTTAATTGATGAACCGAATACTTTTCTCCATTCTTTAGCACAAATTAATTTACTAAATTATTTTAAAAGTATTATTACAAAAAATGATTGTAAGTTAATTTATACAACTCATTCTGAGCATCTTGTCGATTCAGAAATTCCAATAATTTATAAAAATAAAAATAATTGAGAAATTAAAATTATAAAAGATATTAAAGAATATCAAGATATTCAATTAAAAGTATTAGCTAATAATTTATTAATAAATAATCCAATTAATTTAATTTTAAATAAGGAAAAAGATTTCTATAAATTTATTGAATTTTATAATAAAAAAGAATATAAAATGTCTCTTACTTTCATACATACATTACTTGAAAAAGAGATTAATATTTTCATATATAAATTAAATTTGAAAGATAAAATTACAAGTAAAAGTACTATATATGATAAATTAAAATTAATATTCGAAAAAGTAGAATTAGATAAAATAAAAATTAATCTTCCAATTGAAAAACAATTAATTGAAATTATTAAAAATAATTTTAAAAATTCATTATATCTTGCTTCTTTTCGTAACAAAGCAAGTTATGCTCACATTAATAATATAAAAGATCGCGATCTTGAAAATATAATTCCTATTGTGATCCTTACTTATCTTGCAAATATTGAATTTTTAAGAAGATTTCGCGAAATTGCTATTGATGGCAAGAAATAAGAATCATTTTTGCAATAAATAATTGATAGTTTATACGATTGGAATTAGATTTAAAAGAAATAACAATTCCAATTAATTTATTTAAAATTTTATTTATATAAAAATAACTATAATTATTTGCATTTTCAGTCATTTTTTTTAATCTATAATTATTAAGTTTCAATTCTAAAAGAGGGGTTTTATCTTCAATTTTGAGATTATAATAATTTTTTATTATAAGAATATATTGTAATTCTTTTATTAAATATTCAAGTATTAAAACAGGAGAAATATTATTTCCTTTTAAAAACAAAAGAATTTTATAAATATTTTGTTGATCTTTTTCAAGTAGAGCATCATATAATTTGAATATATTTTCACCAACATAATCATAAATAATTAAATTTAAATTTTTTAAATATTTTTGTTCTTTTATCAAAAATAATTTTTTTAATTCATTATTTAAAATATCATAATCATATTTTGTATATCTTAATAATTTTCTTAGGTCATTATAACTAAGATAATAATTATTATCTTTTAATTTTTTATTTAAAAAATTAAAAAGCTCTTTTTTATCTGGTTTTTTGATAGAAATTAATTCTAATTTTCTCTCTTTTATAAATTTAATAATAAAATCATTTTTATCATTAAATTTATTAGTACTTAAAATTAAATAATTATCAATATTTGTATTAAAAAATTTTTCTAATTTAATTATGAAATTTTTATTTATTATTTTTTTTTGCAAAAAAATACAATTATTTAAAATTACTAATTTTTTTTCTCCAAAAATAGAATTACTTAAATATTGATCAAAAAATTTATCAAATTCATTTTCTTCAAAATCAAAAATATAAATATTTTCTTTTTTAAAATTAGCAAAATTTATAATTTTTTCAATTTCTTGTTTTTTGATAAAAAAACTTTCTGATTCAATAATATATTTCATATTAATACTATTATAAATTATTTATAATTTATAAAAACAAGATAACAATAAAAATGAAACGAACCATTTTAACAATAGATGTTGATGCTTTTTTTGCTCAAGTAGAAGAAATTAAAAACATAAAATATAAATCTAAACCAATTGCAATTGGTAAAAAAATTAACGGAAGGGGTGTTGTTAGCACTTGCAATTATATTGCTCGTAAATATAATGTTTATTCTGGACAGCCTATTTTTAAAGCACAAAAAAGTTGTCCAAATTTAATTTTAATAGAACCTAATTTTAAAGATTACACTAATTATTCTGAAAAAATTTTTAAAATCATTAATAGTTTTTCTAATATTTTAGAAATATCATCAATTGATGAATGTTATCTTGATATTACAAAATTAATTACAGAAGAAAAAAATCCTTTTTATTGAGCTAAAAAGATTCAATCAACTATTTTTAATAAATTAAAAATTACTGTATCTATAGGAATTTCTAATCGCAAAGTTCTTGCTAAAATTGCATCAAAAATCAAAAAACCCTTTGGTATATATTCTATTTTTCAAAATGAAATAAAAGAAAAATTATGACCACTTCCAATTGATACATTTCATGGAATTGGATTACAAACTACAAAAAAATTTAATAATTTAAATTTAACAAAAATTGAGGACCTTGCAAAATTAAAAGCAAAAGATCAATATGTAATTTTGCGAAAACAAATTGGAAAAAACATTGATCTTTTAATAGATGAAGCAAATGGAATAGGAGAAGATAGCTTAGAAAATAAAGAAAAAGATCTTAAATCTATTTCTGCTCATAAAACTTTTCAAAATACTATTTTTGATTATGAAAATTTAATAAATGAATTAAAAGAATTAGTAAATAAAATAGTACAAAAACTTAATTATCGTAATCTTACAGCTCGTACTGTATTTTTAGTAACTAAAAATCGTAAAAATTTAAATAATGTAGAAAACACAATTGAAAAAGCAATATTATTAAGAAAAACACAAAGTAAACGAATTTTATTAGATCATTATGAAAATCAATATGAGATTATCTATTCTTATGCTTTAAAATTATTTGATAATTATTATAATGAAAATGGAATTGATTTTTTGGGAATTGGATTAGCTGATCTTAAAGATAAAATTTACATAAAAAAGCAACTTAAATTTGATCAATATTTTGAAGATAATTTTATAAAAAAAGAACAATCAATAATAAAGGAGGACAATTTAGATAATTTAATTTTAAATATAAATGGTTTTTTTAATAATAAAATTTTGATAAAAGGAAAATATCTATTAAAAGAAAACAAATATCAAGACAAAAGATTTTCAAATCGGGATCAAATTAAATTTAAAACATGAGGAAAATAATATTAATTTTTATATGAATTAAGTAATATATTTCTTTTATGATTACTTATTTTATTATATATTTCAATTTTATTTTTTATTTCTGAACTTACACTTTTTTTATCTTCTCAATATTTTTCAAGATCAGAATATTTAAATCCTAATTCATTTTCATCAGTTTGTCCATATCAAAGATCTGCACTTGGTTTTTGATTAATTAATTTTTCATCTAATTCTAATAATTTTGCAATTTTATATATTTCTGATTTTTTAAAATTAGCAAGAGGAAAGATATCAGCTACTCCATCTCCTCATTTTGTAAAATATCCCAGATATATTTCTGAATAATTTGAAGTACCAACAACAAGATAATTATTAATTTTTGCATAAGCATAAATTGTATTCATTCTTAATCTTGATTTAATATTACCTTTTACTTCTTTTTCTGCTTTTTTTATAAAATTTAAATCATCTATAAATTGATTAAAACTTTTATTTAAATTTACTATTTCCTTTTTTATTTTAATTTGTTTGATAATTTTATTAAAATTTGTAAAAGATTCTTCTGATGAATCAATATCAATAAATAATCCTGTTGAATTATCTGGAAATGCTAATTTAGCAAGCGAAGCAGCAACTGCACTATCTATTCCTCCAGAAATTGCAACACAAAGGCCATTTGCTTGTGCTTTTTTTACTTCTTTTCTTAATCAAAATATAATACTCTCAATTTTATTTTTTGTTATCATTTTCTATTCTAGTATTAGCCTTTTCTGTTTTTCTTGTCTTTTCCATTTTTAATCTAACAGTTTGCTTATTTTTTTCTTGTATTTTTTTTTCTGAATTATTTGAAATTGTTTTTTTATTTCCAATTTTATTTATTTTATTATTTTCATCTTTTAAAAATCTAAATTGTTTTTTAAATTCATCATTTTCAAATTTTAATGTTTTTTGCTTTATTCTTGATTTTTTTAAAAGAACTTTAGTTTTCTGTAATTTATCATCTCAAAGTCTTTTTTCCTCTTTTAATTTTTCAAATTCTTCATTTATTTTTAGATCAGATTTATATTTTTTTTCAGTTTCCCTTAATTTTGAATTTAATTTTAAAATTTCTTCATCTTTAAAATTAATTATTTGATTAATTTTTGTTATTTTTTCTTTTGCTTTTTCTAATTTTTCAATAATAAAATCTTTTTTTAATAACTCATTTTTATCAATAAAATTATTTTCAAGAAAATAAAAATAAATTAAACTAATTGCATTTGTAATACATTTTGTAATTTCTTTTTCATTTATTAACATTTCTTCTAAATTATCTATTTTAAGAAATTGATGGATTAATCTTTCAATTCCATAAATAATAATTTTTAAATTATGATTGGTATTTTTTTTTAAATTTTCATCATTAAAAATGTCTTTTAATAATTTTTTTGTTTGTCTAAGATGACTTAAAAGTTTTTTATTTTCAGTTTTGTTGGTCATAATAATATTGATCCCTTAAAATTTATAAAATAAAATTTAGACAAATATAAACGTCTAAATTTTTATAATTCTATTTTTTCTTTTTATTTAAAATATTATTAATCTCATTTAATTCTTCTTGGATTGTTCTAATTATTTCATCATCACTATCACTATCATCATAATCATATCTTGTGTTATTTATTCTTTTTCTTTCTACTCTTCTTGTAGATTTTAATAAATTATTTTCTTCTCTAACACCATTTTCAATTTTATTTACCTTATTAGATAATTTTTCAATTTCTTTTTCTAAAGAGAGAAGAATATTTTCCATTCGATTATTTTTTTGATTTGATCTTTTATCAATATTATATTTTTCTTTATATTTTTCTTCGATTTCCCGTTCAAGTTGTTGACGTGCAATTTGTTCAGTATTTTGTCTTACTAATCTTAAATTTTCTTCTTGTAATTTTTTTAAATTATCAAATTCATGATCGAGTGAACTTTTAAAATAATAATCATCATAATATTTATCTTTATTATAATTACTATTATTATTTTGACCTTGATGATAATAATTTTCCCGTTGATATTTTAAACGATTTAATTCTTCATTTTCTCTTTTTAATCTTTCTAATTCATCTTTTTCACGCATTATTTTTAGATATCTTAAATTACTTTCCTCTTCATCATATTTATCATCATATGATTTTTTACGTCCTCTTTTAGATTCTTGCTCTTTTTCAGCACGTAAATTTTCAAGTTCTTTTTTTAAAGAGTCTTGTTCACTTTTAAGAATATTTAATAATTCTCTTTCTTGTTTTAAAATTTCAAGCTCTTGTTTTCGTGATTCTAAATTTTCAACATTTACTTCAATTGTTTCTGGTTCATCTATTCTTTTTTCAATAGTTTTTTCTGAACTAATTTCTTCTTCAACTTGTTTTCTAGCTAATTCCAATGCTTCTTTTTCCGTTTGTTCTTTTGTTAATTCTAAACGTTTTTTCTCAAAATTTAATTTTTCTTGTTCTAATTTAAGTCTTTCTTTTTCAAGTTTAATTTCTTCAGAATCTTCTTTTATAACTATTTCATTTTCATTTTGTGGATTAGCATTTTCTTTTATTTGTTCTATATTATTAACTTTTTCAATATTTTTATCTTCTTCAAAATTATTTACAGGTTCATTAGTTACTTCTGGTTCTTTATTACCTTCGCCTTGCTGTGTTTTCATTTCTTCTATCATTATTAATTGTTCAAGACGATTTATAGAATATTCTTCAGGATTTTTAATTCCAAGAGCAAGTGCTTTTTCAATTAATTTTGCTTGATCTTGATTATTATCTGTAAAATTATTATTTGAAGATTTTGTTTTTTCTAATTTTTTACGTTCTTTTTTGGAAATTTTTTGCTTTTTTTCTTTTTTGGGATTTAAAGAAAACTCATCTTCCATTCCTGCTAATTTTGATTTTGTCTGTTTTTTCTTAATTATTCTATTTCTTAATTTACGATTTTTAAAAAAAATTATAAGTAAAAGCGTAAGGAACAACAAAAAAATAAAAATCAATACAATTAATGCGATCATTAATGGCATATTGTTTTCTCAAACATTTTGTCAATCCACACCTAAAGTTTGTGAATGCATAAGATTTAATGTTAATATTTTTAAACTCATAATTTTTATTATATCACGCAATTATTTTAATAAAATAAATTTTTATCTAAAATAAATAGCAAAAAGTTAATATTAATAATATTAACTTTTTAATTTTCTTTTATTTTGAAAAATATTTTTCTTCGATATCTTTTATATCATCTGTAAGTACTATTTTATCCATTCCAGTTAATATTAAAGAAATTTTTACATTATCCTCTAAAGCTTGGTTATTTGTTACTCCAAATATAATATCTAAATCATGACTTACTTTTTCTAAGATTTTATTAACAATAAATCTTACATATTCCATTTTTAAAATATTTGGTGATCCAGAAATACTTAAAAGTGCTTTTGTTGCTGTTTTAACATCAGAAGGAATAAAAGTAAGATCAAATAATTTATCAATTGCTTCTTCAAATTTTTCTTTATTTTTATCTAACCCGTTTCCATCAATTCCTTTTGCAAAAGCAATATTTATAAATCCTCCACCTGAATCTTTAACTACTTTTCTAATATCAGCAAGATCAAGATTTATTAAAGCGTCTTCTAATAATAAATTTAAAATTGTAATTATTCCATCGCCTAAGTATTTATCAGCTTTTACGAATGTATGTTCAACTGTATCTGAAGAATGTTTTTTGAATAAATCATTATTATTTATAACAATAGACAAATCAGCATATTTTTCCATTGTTTTTAAACCTGTTAATGCATTATCCATTCTTTCTTTTCCCTCGAAAAGAAAAGGTAATGTTGAAACACCAATAGTTAAAATACCAAGATTTTTTGCAAGCCTTGCAATGTAAGGTCCTGCTCCTGTTCCTGAGCCTCCACCCATTCCTGTTGCAATAAATAAAAGTTTTTTATCAGCTAATCATTTTTCTAATCATTCTCGATCTTCTGCTGCTGCTTTTCATCCAATATCAGGATTTGATCCAGCTCCAAGACCTCTTGTTAAACGACGACCAATTAATTTACGTTCAAAAAATTTCAATTGGTCTTTTTTGTTTCCTTTTCTTTGTTTTTCCAATGCTTGAATATCTGTATTTATTGCTAAGAAACTAACATCAAAGGGTGCAAATTTATATGCATTGTTAGCAATGGCATTTGTTCCACCACCACCTGCACCAATAATTCCTATTTTTATTTTTTTAATTGGTTTTCTACTTTTTTCAGCCATAAAGTTTATTTACTTCCTTTTTTTGAATGTCTTTAAATTAAAGATCCTTAAATTTAAAATTAATATTTACTTATAATACAAAAAGAATTATAACAAATAAATAAAATATAAAACTTTTTTGTGATTTATTTTAAATTTTAAAAATAAACAATAAAAATTACTTTTTTTTCTAAATTATCATTAATATTGGAATTACAAGAGCAACAGTTAATACTATTAATATTGAAACATAAGGATAAATTGCCTTTAAATAATCTTTATATTCAACCCCAGCAGAATCAAGTGAAGTAAGAACAACAGCTTGTGTTGGTGTAACCATATTAGCAATTCCTTCTGCAATTACAAACATAAGGACCGTCCCCCCTAATATTTGAACAATTTCTGGATCAATATCATTTTGTCCAGTAATATTAAAAGCTTGTGCAATTATTGGAAATCAAAGAACAGCAAGTGAACTTGTAGAAGGAATAATCATTGAAAAAACTAAGAAAATAATAAACATTATTAAATAATATAGATAAATATTTTCTTGTCCAGGAATTGTATTTGGATTTATAAATGTATAAATAAGTCCAGAATAAATCATAACAATTGAAACTGCACGGGCAATCGCAATTATTACAACAAGTCCAATCATTCCTTTCATTCCATCATAAATATATTTTGTTCAATCTTTTACTTTTAATTTATTAACAATTATTAATAAAAATATTCCAAAAAAGAATAATCCAGCAGTTTCATAAAATCCTCATAATCCAAACGGAACAACAATTGTCGAAAATACAAATAAAAAACTTGAAAAGAAATTATTTCAATTTTCAACATATGTTTCTTCATCTAATCCCAGAAGATCGACCCAAGGCATAAAACCTATAATCATTATCAAAATTACAAAGGCAAAAATAATTAAAGAATAAAATTGTTTATGCGTCATTTTTTTAAAATCTTTTAAATCAGTAGATAGATTCTGTTCAATTTTTTTAAGTTCTTCATTATGAATATCTTCTTCAATTTTTTCAGGAACTTTTTTTGTTTTATAAGCAAAAAAAGTAACAAAAGAAGCTCCTATTGCTGTAATTAAGAATCAATATACTAATCTAAAAAAGAATAATGTTCCTGTAGAAATTCCTGCTGCATCAGAAGCAATTCCTGTTGCAAAAGGATTAATTACTGAAGCTGCCATTCCTGTTGTATTACCAACCATCATAACCATTACTGCAATAATAGGTTCAAATCCGATTAAAATCATCATCGGAGTAACAATTGAATAATAAGCAAGTGATTCTTCTTGCATTCCTCATATTGTTCCAAATGCAGAAAATGTAATAAATAAAATTGGAACAATATAAATTTGTTTTGATTTTAATTTAAATAAAAGAGAACCAATTAAAGCATCAAAAGTTTTTGTTTGAATAATGATTTCAATAAAAGCACCTAAAGCAAATAGATAAATCATTATTGGAAATGCTTGAATAAATCCTGCTACAATCAAAAGAAAAATATCATATAAACCATAAAATCCATTTTGTGGTGCAACTGCAGAAAAACTATCACTATCAGCAATAATCTGATCTAATGTATCTTGATAACCATTATCTATTAAAAATTGATTAATATTAAAATCAGGAGGTAGTAAATTATTTATAAAATCATTTATTGTACTAGAATCAATAAAGTAATTTTGAAAAATATAGATATTTTCTTCTTGATATTCTCATCAAGAATCATGAGGGACAACTCAAGTTAAAAAAATAAAAAAGAGAAGTAAAGTAAGAACAATTAAAATTGAATGTAATTTAAATTTACCTTTCTTCTTTTTCCCCTCTTTATTATCTTTTTCTTTTTGGTCTAGATAATAAATTTTATTATCAGATTTATTTTTATCAGTAAGTATTTTATTATTAGTATTAATTTGCGAGTTTATTTCTTCTTGTTCTTTTTCTTTTGAATTTAAAAAAGGACTATCTGAAAATAAATTATTATTCTCAGAAAAAGAATTGTTAAGCATTTTTTTTAAAAGAATATAAAATTTTTATCCTTTTTCTTCACCACCTTCTGATATCGGAATCACATTAACAGTTAATTTTCCATTTTTTTTATAATATTTTACAATCCCATTTAAAGTTGCAAATAAAGTATCATCTTTTCCTCTTTTTACATTTAAACCTGGATGAATTTTTGTTCCCCGTTGACGATAAATAATTGCTCCACTTTTAGCAATTTGCCCATCAGCAAGTTTTTGTCCTAATCTTTTGCTATGAGAATCTCTTCCATTTTTTGAAGAACCTGCACCTTTTTTATGTGCAAAAAATTGTAAATCCAACTTATATCTTAATTTAAACATTTTCTCTCCTATCCTATTTTTATTTTTATATTATCGTAATTATCTTCTTGAAGGGTACTAAGAGAATAATATAATCCTTTTAGTAAAATTTGATTTTGTATTGTTATCTTTAAAATATTTATTTCAATTAAATTATCTTTAATTAAAATCTGACAATTATTATGATCTAAATTGTCCAAACTGTTTACGGTTCCAAATATTATTGCAGAACATCCTGCACAAATTAATTTATTTTTTAAATCATCTTTGTTTAAATCAGCATGTCCTTTTATTTTAAATTTAATAAACTCTTGTTGTTTATTTTTATAAAAATTTATAAAAATCATCTTATTTTTGATCTTTTTGCTTTTGATCTATATCATTAGTTTTTATTTTATCTGCTTTTTTAAGATCAGATTGATCAATTTTTTTCTCAATTAATTTTTGATTAGTAGTAATTTCTTTTATTTTATTTTTCTTATCATCATTATTATCAATATATTTATCAATTACTTGATCTTTATAAATAATTTCTTCGACCAAAAGTCTTGTATAAGGTTGCCTATGACCCTGTTTCCGTTTTCAGTTTGATTTTTGCTTAGTACGAAAAATAATAAGTTTTTTATTTTTCCCTTGTTTTTGTATTCGAGCTTTTATTTTAGCATCAATTTTAGGTGTTCCTGCGATTAGATTTTGTCCATCATAAATTGCAAGGACATTTGTAAAGATATATTCGCTTCCAATTTCTGAATTTAATTTTTCTACTCAGATAGCAGAACCAACATTAACTTTAATTTGTTTTCCACCCGATTTTATAATCGCGTATTTTAACATTTCTCTTTCCTCCAAAGACTCACCCTTTTTGGTAGTTTATAACTTTTAAAACCTAAAGGAGTGGTTGTTGTAAGATAATTTAAATTTAAATAGTAGTAATAATTTTAAATTTTCTCTAATTAAAATTTTATCTTAATTCACTCATTAAAAATAATTATTTTTAATTTTTAACTGAGATAATTTTTATTTCATAATTTCCAATAGGTGTAATTACTGTAACAACATCACCTTTTTTATGATTTAATAATGATTTAGCAAAAGGAGAATCATTTCCTATTTGTGGAAGGTTTAAAAGTGAATTTGCTTCAATTGAACCAACTATTTGCACTTTTCTGTTTCCTCTTTCACCTTTTTTTTGATATTCAACAATTGATCCCAATTGAATATTATTACTTTTTTTAATATCAACTATTTTTACTTTTGATAAGATATCTTCAAGCTCAAAAATTTCAGATTCAATTTTAGCTTGTTTATTTTTAGCAGTATCATAATCAGCATTTTCACTTAAATCTCCTTGCTCTCTTGCTGCTTTTAATTCTTTTAAAATTTGTGGACGAATTATATTTACTAATTCTTTAAGTCTATTTTTCTTATCTTCATATCCCGATTTTGTTAACAGAATTTTTTCTCCTGTCATATCTTTTCCGACATTTAAATCTTCTCTCTTTTTATTCATAATTTTCCTTAATCAATAAATAATAACAATTTTAAATAAATATTAAAATAATATTTAATATATAAACATATAAATAATACCACTATTTAATTAAAATTAATATATTCAATTTAATAAATTATTAAATTGAATATATTTTGTGCTTTTTTTGTAATATTTGTTTTTTTATCATCATTATTTTCAATAATATAATCTGCTTTTTTGCTATCTTTTTCAATATATTTTTTAAACATTGGATTAATTTGTTCTTCTCATCTTAAAATAAAATCATTACAATCAAATGAATTTTTATTACGATAATCACGATCTCTTTTATATCTTCGAATAAGTCTTAAATCACCATCTGCTTCAATATAAAATTTTTTAAAAGCATTCTTTATTAATTTCTCATTAAATAAAGCAAATATTCCTTCAATGATTATATATTCTGTTGGTTCGATTATAAATGTTTTATCTAAATCATAATCACAACTTACAAAATTATATATTTTCCTTTCAATCTTTTTGTTTGCAAATAATTTATTTAAATCACTATTTAATTCTTTTCAATTTATTGTATTTGGATCATCAAAATTAATCTCTCGAAGATTTTTTATATTAAAAATCTTTTTAATTTCTTCTGCTCCGTAATAATAATTATCAATTGAAAAAAATGAAACGCTATGTTCTTTTTTTAAAAAAATATTAGCAAGTTCAATTGAAATCTTGCTTTTGCCAGAAGCTGTTCCTCCTGATATCAAAATAATTTTACTTTTCATTTTTATCATTATTTAATTTTTTAATTAATAATTCAATAAGTTCATTTTTATCATTTTTATCATTAAAATTTATATCTAAATTGATTAAGGCTTTTCTTAATTCTTCAATTGATAGTAAATTAAAATAATTAAAATAATCTTGATCATTTTTAAAATCAATATTTGCTTCTTGATTTATAATACTATTTTTTGCTTTTTTTAAATCATTTTTTAAAAAATTATTATTCTTGAGATATTTTTTTTTAATATAATGAATTCTAACATTTACAATTATTAAAATTAAAACAGAAATTATCGAAACAATTATTAAAGATAATGTAAGAGCTTCTGCTGTTGTCATTTTTTAAATTTAAACTTTCTGTAAATAATCTGTAAGCATAACATAAGCAGCAAATAAATCTTTATTTTTCTTATAATCTATTTTCTTATTTTTAATAATTTCTTCTGCTCTTTTAGTTGTAAATCTTTCATCAAACAAAAAAATTTTAATATCTTGATTAATTTTTGCTTTAAGATATTTTAAGAAAATTTCAACATATTCTGTTGCCTTTGTTTTTGTTCCATTTGTTTTAAGGGGATAACCAATAATTAATGTATCTAAGTCCTTATATTTCTCTAGTAAATCTAAAATTATTAAAGAAGCTTCTTCAAAATTAAATCTTTCAAAAAAATAATTTTTTAAAGGAATTGCAATAATATTATTCTTATCACTAATACAAACGCCGAGACTTTTTTCTCCAACATCAATCGCTAATTTACGCATTTTCTTTTTCCTCGATAAATTTTTTAATGATTTCTTTTATTTTTATTAAATTAATAACTCTTCCACCAAAAATATATAGTTGATTTTTCCCTCCCCCTTGTAAACCATTTTTTTTCAAAATTTCAATAAAATGATCAATTTCATTTATAAATAAATTATTTTTCCCTAAAATGATAAATAATGTATATTTATCATCTTTAAACAAAGCAAGAAATAATGTTTTATTTTGATAATTTTTAATTACTTGAAGAGAAATTGCAATTAAATCTTTTTGTAAAAAATTTTCTAAATCATAATAAATTAAATTTTTATTTTGCTCTAATATCTTTTCTAATTTGCTTTTTAATTTTTCGTTTTTTAAATTATTGATAAAATCAAAAATATCTTTACTTTTTATAATTATATTATTTAATTTAAATTTAAAATTATCATCACTTAAATTTAAATTTAAAATTTCTTGTTTAATATTATTTAAATCAATTAATTTTTCTGATGAAATAACTTTCTTATTTTCATAAATTAATTGATCAATTTTTTTTATTAAATTATTCCCTTTTTTATTTAATAATTCAATATTTTGTGAAATTAAATATTTTTTGATTTCTTCTTTTCCACTTATCGCAATTAATCGATAAACTCCTGAACCTTTTTTTTCTAATTTTACAATTTTAATTTCCTCAATTATCTTGATATTATCAACATGTGTTCCTCCACAAAGATCAATAGTTTTTTCATTTAATTTAACAACACGAACAAAATCCTTATAATTTTTTGTTTCAAGATAACCTGGATTTAATTTTAAAGCATCTTCTAATTTAAGAATTTTAATTTCCGATTTAAATCCTTTTCTAATTCAATCATTTACAATTTTTTCTGCTTTTTTTAAATCCTCTCATAGAAGATTTTTACTATAAGCAAAATCAAATCTTAAATAAGAAGAATCTACTTTAGATCCCTCTTGTTTTAAAGTTTGATTAAGTGTAATTTCTAAAGCTTTAAATAATAAATGTGTAGCAGAATGATTTTTTGTTAATTTTTCTCTACGATCAAGATCAATTTTTAATGATACTTCTTGTCCTATTTTAAAAGGATTTTCCTCTAGCAAATGAATAAATAGATCATTTTCTGTTTTAAATACAGTAAGAACATTTATATTATCAATTGTTCCTAAATCAGATTCTTGTCCTCCAGAAGTTGCATAAAAAATTGTTTTATCACAAACTAAATAATTATCTTTAATTGCAATTACTTTTGCTTTTATTATTTTTTGATAATCTTTATAACCTAAAAATTCTGTATTTTTAAAGTTAGGAAATAATTTTTTTTGTATTTTCATCCCTTTTGTAAAATTAGTATTTTGTTTAGATTTTAATTTAAATTGATCATTTAAATATGCTAATCTTTTATAATCGACTTCTATCTGATATTTTTTTGCAATTTTTTTAAGATAACTTAAATTTAAAGGTAATCCATATGTTTCATGTAATTTAAATAAATGATCTGTATCTAATTTATTTAATTCTTTATATTCAAAAAGAATTTTAAGAGCTTGTGTATATGTTTTATTAAATTTATCTGCTTCATCAAAAATTAAATTTAAAATTTTTTCTTGATTTAATAATAAATGAGGATAAGCTTGCTTTTCATTTTGACAAATTATAGGAATTAAATTTGTAAAAAAATCATAATTAATTTCTAATTGCTCCGCAATAATTATTGATTCTCTTAATAATCTTCTAATAACATATCCTCTGCCTGTAGAACTAAAATTAGCTTGATCAGCTAACATAAAAGTAATTGATCTAGTAAAATCTGCAATTTTTTTAAATTCACTATTAATTTCTCATTGTTTTTTATTTTCTTTTAATAATTTTGTAGGATGATAATTCCATAAATATTTATAAGTTGATAATTTTTCTAATTCTTTAATTATTGGTTTAAAAATATCTGATTCAAAATTGGTTGGTGTTTTTTGAAATATCATTGCTAATCTTTCAAGTCCTGCACCTGTATCAATATTTTTCTGTGGTAATTCTTTATAATTATTATTTCCATCATTATTAAATTCAGAAAAGACAATATTTCAAATTTCAATAAATCTATCATTTTCAATATCTCTTTCAATTAATGTTTTAGCATCTCGTTTATCAAAATTTATTCCTCGATCATAAAAAATTTCTGTAGATGGACCACAAGGTCCCTTTCCGATATCTCAAAAATTAGTATCTCGACCCATTTTAAAAATATGATTTTTTGCAATGCTTTTTTTAATTCAAAAATTATATGCTTCATTATCATCTTCAAATACTGTAATATAAATTTTTTCTTTCGAAAAAGCAAAATATTTTTCTGAAAAAAGCAACTCATAAGCATAATCAATTGCTTCTTTTTTAAAATAATCACCAATTGAAAAATTACCAAGCATTTCAAAAAATGTTTGATGTCTTGCGGTAATTCCAATTTTATCAATATCGCCTGTTCTAATTGAACGCTGATAATTAACAAGACGTTTGCTTGGTGGTTTTTTTTCTGCACTAAAATATTTTTTTAAAGTTGCAATTCCTGAATTTATTCATAAAAGTGAATTATCATTTTTTGGAATTAAAGAAGAAGAAGGAATTAATAAGTGATTTTTTTCTGTAAAAAAATCAATTCATAATTTTCTTATCTGATTTGAATTTAATTTTTTCATACTAAAAAAATTATATCTTTTACAAATAGATTTATTAATTAAATTATGATTATTTTAGATTTTTTAAAATAAATATTTCTAGGAAACAAAAAAAATATAATCACAAGAATAAATAATGTAATAGTAAAATATTATTTTAAATAGTTTTTTTACTTTTAGATAAGATTAATCCAACACTTCCTAAAAATAAAATATAAAAATAAGGAATTATAATATAAGCAGATCATAATAGACATTTGAAACTAAACATTTGATACTTAAATAAAACTCATGTACTAGGATTATTTATATCAATTATAATTTGATCATTAGGAAGATTTATTCCTGGAAGAGTAATAGTTACATAACGAAAAGTATCATAAAGCATATCAAATTGTCCTCATTTTGTAATTCAATAATAAGGATTTATCATCTGCATAAAATTACGAAATGTAAATGTATTAAAATATCTTTTTTCAATTGAAATATTTCGATCAAAATAAGGTTTAAAAGTAATAATTTGACTTTCTTGATTATAGCTATATAAAATATCATTTGGATTACTACTTGGAGTTGGATTGAAAAAAATATCAACTTCTAGTGTTCCTGAAAACATAATAAAAATAATAAATAAAAATATTGAAATTAAAATAAAATTAGCAAAATTTTTACTTAAATTTTGAATTAAAAAAGCAAGAACAAAAGTAATTAAGAAAATAATAATAAGATAGTAGATAAAAATTCCTCATCGATAATCAGTAATATTTCTTATTTGATAATGATGATCAGGAGAGTTTCAACTAGAAATTGCCATCAAATCTAATTGCATAAAAATAAAAGTAATAAATAATGTAACTAAAAAAGTAGCAAATGCTACAATTATTAAATTTAAAAATATCGGAAGATATATATATAATTTATTATTAACTTTTTGTTTTACTAATATATAAAAATGAGACCTACGAAAATTAAAAAAAAGCATTCCATAAAAGATAAATACATTAAATACAATTGTAAATGCAAATACACTATCAATTACTAAATAAGAGGGAAAGCTTGTATAAAAAGCAATTGTAAATATAAGAGGAACAAATAATATTAATATATAAAATCAAAATGACAAAATCATTTTTCTAAAATATAGAACTGTAAGATTTATTCAATTTATATTTCTATAAATTTTAAAAATTTTCATTTTTTCAAATTATAAAAAAATTATATTAAACATAATTATCATATAATACTTCTAATTATTATATATTTTTCTCTTTTTTTGCAATAAAAATTCCTAAAAAACCATAAAACAAAATGAATAAATAAGGAACCAAAATATAAGAAGACCACAATAAACATTTAAAACTAAACATCTGATATTTAAATAAAACTCATGTACTAGGATCATTTACATCAATTATTAATTGATTATTAGGAAGACCTATTCCTGGAAGAAGTAATGTTGTATTACGATAATTATTAAAAAGCATATCATATTGTCCTCATTTTGTAATTCAATAATAAGGATTTATCATCTGCATAAAATTACGAAATGTAAATTTATAAAAATACTTATTTTGAATATTTAATGGATCATTACGATTAAAATAAGGTTTAAATGTAACAATTTGACTATCTTGATTATAACTATATAAAATATCATTTGGATTGCTACTAGGTACTGGACCTAAAAAAGCAGAAATTTCTAAAGTACCGGAAAAAACAACAAATAAAACAAATAAAAAAATTGAAATTATCATAAATCTATTAAAAGTTTTACTTAAATTTTGGATTAAAAAAGCAAGAACAAAAGTAATTAGGAAAAAAATAATAAGATAATAGATAAAAATTCCTCATCGATAATCAGAAATGCTTCGAATATGATAATAATGATCAGGAGAATTTCAACCAGGAACTGACATTAAATCAAATTGAAGAAATAAATATGTAATAAAAAGAGTAACAGTAAAAGTAAAAATTACAACTATTATTAAATTCAAAAAGATCGGAAGATAAACATATATTTTATTATTATTAAATTTTTGTGTTATTAATATATAAAAATGTGATCTTCTAACATTAAAAAATAAAATTCCATAAAATATAAGAACATTAAATACAACAGAAAAAGCAAATACACTATCAATTACTAAATAAGAAGGCGTATTCGTAAAAAAAGAAATACAAAATAAAAAAGGAATAAAAATTACTAATATATAAAATCAAAATGATAACATCATTTTTTTAAAATAGAGGTTAGTAAGATTTACTAAATTTATATTTTTTTCAAAATTAAAATAATCCATTTTTTATAGTAAAATAATTATCTGAATAATTTGATTCCTTTTATTATTTTAATTATGATATATTTTCTTTACTTTCAAAATTATAATTCCTAAAAAACCATAAAATAAAATAAAAAAATAAGGAAGAAAAAGATAACAAGATCATAATAAACTCTTAAATGAAAACATTTGATATTTAAGTAAAACTCATGTATTAGGATCACTTGCATTTATTATTAACTGATCATTTGGTAAACCAATTCCTGGAAGCATAATTGTTGTAATACGATAATTATCAATAAAAATATCAAATTGTCCTCATTTTGTAATTCAGTAATATGGATTTATCATCTCTAAAAAATTACGGAATGTAAATGTTCTAAAAAATTCTTTCTCAATAAAATAGGGATCATTATAATCAAAATAAGGTTTAAAAGTAATAACTCGATTAACAGGATCATAACTATATAAAAGATCATCAGGATTATTACTAGGTACTGGATTTAAAAATATAGTTATTTCTAATACTCCCGAAAAAAAGAAAAAAAAGACAAATAAAAAAATTGAAATTAAAATATAACTATTAAAACTCCTACTTATCGCTTGAATTAAAAAAGCAAGCATAAAAGTAATAAAAAAAATAATTGCAATATAATAAATTAAAATCCCTCATCGATAATCCGAAATATCTTTTATTTCGTAATAATGATCTGCATTAGTTCAATTTGCGATTGCCATCCAATCTAATTGCATAAAAATAAAAGTAATAAAAAGGGTAATTAAAAAAGTAATAATACTAACAATAATTAAATTTAAAAATAAAGGAATATAAATAAATAATTTACTTTTAAATTTTTGTTTTACTAATGGATAAAAATGTGATCTACGAAAATTAAAAAATAAGATTCCATAAAAAATTAAAACATTTAATACAATTGTAAATGCAAATATATCGTTAATTGTAAGAAAAGCTGGTAGGATTGTATAAAAAGAAATTGATATCATTAAAGGAACAAAAATCAGAAAAATATAAAATCAAATTGATAAAACCATTTTATTAAAATAAAATGAAGTAAGATTTATTCAATTTATATTTCTACTATTTTTATTCATCTAAGCTTTAAAATTTATTTCTATAATAATACTTTAATTATGATATATTTTTACTTTCTTTGTAATTATAATTCCTAAAATTCCGTAGAAAAAAACAAAAATATAGGGAACAAAAATATAACTAGATCACAATCAATTTGTAAATGAAAACATTATATAATCATATTTTACTCATGTACTAGGATCATTAGGATTTATCGATATTGGATCTATTCCAGGAAGTGTAAGTGATGTAGTTCGATAAAAATCAACAAAAATATCAAATTGCCCTCATGCTGTAAGATAATAATAAGGATTAAACATCTGAATAAATCGATAAACGGAAAAATCTGTAAAAAATCTTTTATCATAAAAATCTGGATCATTACGATCAAAATAAGGTTTAAAAGTAAGAACTTGTGTATTTTGATTGTAACTATATAAAAGATTATCTTCTGTTCCTTCTTTAAATCTTGGTGTATCAAATGCAGAAACTATTCCAAAAGTACCAGAAAAAAGAATTTCAAGAATTATTATAAATAAGCAAAATAAAAGATATGTATTAAAATTATTACTTAAAGTTTGAATTAAAAAAGCAAGAGTAAAAGTAACTAAAAAAGTAATTATTAAATAATAAATTAAAAGCCCTCAATCAAAATCTTTAATATCTTTTATTTGATAATAATAATTATCATTATATGTTCAAGTTTGCAAAAATAATCAGTCTAAACTTTCAAATATTGCAAAAAAGCAAATTGCAATAATTGTTGTAAATATTACAACAATTATTAAATTTAAAAAAATGGGAAAATAAATAAGAATTTTTCGATCATTAAATTTCTGACTAATTAAAGGATAAAAGTGTGATCGATGAAAATTAAAAAATAAGATTCCATAAAAAAGCAAAACATTAAAAATTACAGAAAAAGTAATTACACTATCTATTACCAAAAAATCAGGAGTTTGTGTAAGGAAAGAAAAACAAAATAAAAAAGGAACAAGAATAACTAAAAAATAAAACCAAAAAGAAAAAAACAATTTTTTTAGAAAAAAAACTGTAATTTTATTTAAATCTAAATAATATAAAAAACTTGTTTTTTCTTTTCTCATCTTTACATCATATATTAATTTTAAATTTCTTTTATTTTAAAAATCATCAAAATCCTCATCACTTAATTCATCATGAATAATAGGTTTAATATATCCATTTCCTTTAGTAGAGAAAAAATCATGAGTCTTTGTTTCTGTATCAAGTCCATTTAAAATAATTGGATTAATATCCTCATCAATTACATTAAAATAAGGTTCAAATCCAAAATTCATAAGTGCTTTATCAGCATTATATTGAATAAATTTAATTACCTCATCAGCAAGATTAACTTTATTATAAAGATCTTTTGTATATTTAATTTCATTTTGATAAAGATCTAACATTAATTCATATACTTTTTTTGTTAATTTATCTTTTGTAGATTGATCAAATTTTTTGAAAATTTTTTGTGCTATTAAACCAACAAAAGTTCCATGAACAGATTCATCGCGAATAATAAGATTAATAATCTCTCCTGAACCTACTAATTTTCCTTGTCCAGAAAATCATAAAGGATAAAAGAAACCTGAATAAAACAAAAAGGTTTCTAATAAAACTGATGTTGTGAGTGCAAAAAATAATTCTTCTTGATTATTTATCTTACGATAATAATAATCAACTTTATTTACTTTATATTGTAAATATTTATTATTCTCTACTCAATTAAAAAGTTCATTAATTCTTTCGGAACTAGATAAAGTAGAAAAAATTGTAGAATATGATTTTGCATGCATTTGTTCCATTGCTCCCATAAAAGAAAAAACTGCTTTTATATGTAAATCATCAATTTTTTCTAAAATAAGAGGCATTCCGACACCCCCTTGTTCTGTATCTAATAAAGTAAGACCAGCTAATACTTTTTCATATGTATCTTTTTCTGCTTTTGTTAATTTATCTCAATGTTTACGGTCTTCTACTAATGAAATTTCTTCATCTACTCAAAATTGTCTGATATTTTGATCTCAAAATAATTTTGTAAAACTATTTTCAATTTTATTTCAATTTATTGCTTTTATAATTTTTTCTTTTTTATTAAGCATGGCAAGTTTCACATTCCTCTATTTTTAAATTTCTTGTTCTTGTATAATATAAAGCTTTTAAACCTTTTCTATTTGCATAAAGATAATATTTTACTAACTCTTTTGTTGAAATTGAACTATCAACATAAAGAATTGTTGATACACCTTGATCAATATGCTCTTGAATTGTAGCTACCATATCAATAATTTTTTTTTGATCCATATTGTAGGCAGTTTTATAAAATAAGATATTTTCTTTTTTTAAATAAGGCATCGGATAATAAGTAATTGAATTTGCATATGTTCTTGCTTCAATTATTGAAGTAATAGGCATCACTGATGGAGTTGCATTTGCAATATAAGCTGTTGATTGATTTGGTGCTACTGCTAAACGATAAGCATGATAAAGACCATATTTTTTTACATTATTAGCCAATTCTTTTCAATCTTCAATTGTTGGTAATTTTATATCTTTAAATAATTCTTTGATTTTTTCTGATTTTGGTGAAAAATCTTCTACAAAGTATTTTTTAAAATAATTACCATTTGCATACTCTGATTTATCAAAATCTTTAAATTGTTTTTTCTCTCTAATTGCAATTTCCATTGATTTTTTAATTGAATAAAAATTAACAGCACTAAAAAAAACACTTGCAAATTCTCTTGCTTCTCTTGCTTCATATCTTATTCTATTTTTTGCAAGATATCCGTGTAAATTTAAAGCTCCTAATCCAACAGCATGTAATTCTTTATTTGCTTTATCTATTCCAGGTGCAAATTTTAATTCACTAAGATCAGTAACTGAAGTTAATGCTTCCATTGCGATTGAAACTGTTTTTTCAATATCTTTATTTTCCATAATCTTTGCAATATTTAAAGAACCTAAATTACATAAAACATCTCTTTTAATTTGATCTTTTTCTTCATAATTATTTATAATTGAAGTTTCTTGTAATTGAAATATCTCTGTACAAAGATTGCTCATTTTAATTTGACCAATTTCTTTTAAAGGATGAACTTTATTTGCATTATCTTTATACATAATATAAGGATAGCCCGATTCAAGTTGTGTTTGGGCAATTTTTAAAAGTAATTTTCTTGCCGGAATATAATTTTTACTAATTCTTTGATCTTTTTCTAATTTTTCATAATAATTATTAATATCAAGATCATCTAAATCTTTTTTATAATATTTTTTAACATCATGAGGAGAAAAAAGAGCCATAATTTTATTTTCTTTTGCAAGATTAAACATTTTATCACTAACAATAAGTCCTAAAGAAAGAAATTGAATTCGATGTTTTTCATCTGCATTAATTTTTTTTGTATCTAAAAATTCCATTACATCTTTATGAAAAACATTTAAATAAGCTGCCCCTGCCCCATTTCTTTGATCTAGTTTATTAGCAAAAGAAAAACTATCTTCTAATAATTTTAAAATGGGCATTATTCCTGCTGTTATATTTCTAATTCCTCTTAAAGATGAACCTCTTGATCTTATTTTAGAAAGATTAACAGCAACTCCTCCACCAATTTTTGAAAGATGCATTGAAGTTCCTAAAATATAATTTATTGAATTTAAATTATCATCCATTTCTAATAAAAAACAAGAAATCATTTCTCCTGAATTTATTCTTCCTGCATCTTGCATTGTTGGTGTTGCCGGTTGATAGCGACCATTTATAATTTCATCTGCAATTGCTTTTGCAATTTCATAATTACCACGACCAAGATATAAAGACAAAATTAAAACACGATCAAAATAATCTTCATAATTAATATTTTTATCAGTTGATTTTAATGTATATTCATTTAAAAATTTCTTTGCAGCCATATAAGAATCAAAAAGATGATTTGCTGATAGTAAAAAATTATAAAGATCATTAATATCTTGTTTTGAATATCATTTTAAAACAATCGGATTATAAAGATTAAGATCAACTAAACTTTTTACTTTTTCATAGCCATTTTTTACAAATTGATAATTTTTATAAAAATTTGCAAGAAAAATGTCTCTTGCTATTTTATCTTTTTCTAATTGATAAAAATCTTCTTCTTTGTTTTTTAATTTTATTTGATTATTTAATTTAATATCAATTAAATGTTCGTGATAATTAATTTCCATTTAGATACTCCAATATATTTTTTCTTAATTCTACAATCTGTGTTGTTGTTCCGGCCAATTCAATACTAGCAAAATATTTAACATCATAATCTTTTGCAATTGTTTTTGCTGCTTTGCAATAACTCTGTCCTCAATTTCTATTCCCAGATCCAATTACACCAATCATATTTTTACTATTTTTTGTAAGAAAATCTTTAACTTCTGATTGAATTTGTCCAAAACCAACTGATGAAGCAATTAAAATATATTTATCATTAATAAATAAATCTTTTTTAATTTCTTGGCACTCAAATAAAGCAAGTTTATCTGCGATTTTTTTTGTATTTCCGGTCAATGAAAAATACACAAACTTCATAATGTGTTTATATTACATCCTTTTTTTCTTTTGTTTCTCTAATAAATTTACTAAAAATTTAGATTATTATAATACTTTTATTTAAAATCTATTACGATAATTTTGTCTTTGATTATTCTTAACTTATAATCACTTTTATCTTGAAAATATTTTTTAAAATTATTCTCTAAATATTTTTTTAATTCAGAGATATTTTTAATATTTATTGAATTTTCTTCTAAGATTTTACCTCTAATTTTGCCATTTATTTGTACAAGGTAAATCTTGTTTTGTTCTTTCTTTTTTATTGTATATTTTTTAGGTCAAGTTTGATTAAAAAAATTAATAATTTTTTTTTCTGTTAAAAAAGCAATTTCTTCTGATATATGTGGAGCATAACAAGATAAAATTTTAAGAAAAGAAATTCTTATATTTTTTGTAATATTTTTCTTTTTATAAAAAAAATTCACAAAAATCATCATTTCGGAAATAGCCGTATTAAATTTTAAATGTTCAAAATCTTTTTCAATTTTTATTAAAAATTTATTAAATTTTTCTTTCATTTCTTGATCTGCTTCTTTTACAATTTTTAAATTTGTTTCATCAACAAATAAGCGATAAACTCTTTGTAATCAATTATAAATACCATTAATTGATTCTTCTGATCAAGGTTTATCATCAGCAAGAGGACCCATAAACATTAAATAAACTCTTAATGTATCAGCTCCATATTTTTCTATTATTAGATCAGGATTTATAATATTCCCTTTAGATTTGGACATTTTTTGTCCATTTGGACCTAAAATCATTCCTTGATTAAATAAACAAATAAATGGTTCTTTTACTTTTGTGATCTTTTGATCATATAAAAATAAATGTCAAAATCTTGCATAAAGTAAGTGTAAAACTGCATGTTCTTGTCCTCCAATATAAAGATCAACTGGTAATCATTTATTTATAATTTTTTTAGCTTCAATAGAATTTAAATCTAAATAAGTTTGATCATCTTTTTTTAATAAATACGCAATATAATATCAGCATGAACCAGCTCATTGTGGCATTGTATTTAAATCTCTTGTTCCTTTTTTACCATTTATTTCTACATTAATTCAATTTTTAGCATGACTTAGAGCAGGTTTTCCATCTTGATTAAAGTTGTAATTTTTAATATTTGGTAATTCAATTGGATATTCTTCTTCCGGAATTAAATAGATTTCTCCATTTTCAAAATGAATAATTGGAAATGGTTCCCCTCAATATCTTTGTCTCGCAAAAATTCAATCTTTTAAATGTAATTTATCAGTAAAATTATCATTATGATCTTTTAAATAAATTCAATTTTTTTGTAAATTTTTTACTGATTCTGGTCAATCGAGATATGATAATCCTTTAAATAAACGATCGGCATACTTTGTAATTTTAAGAACTCATTGTTTCATTTTTTTATTATAAACAGGAAGTTCATCTCGTTCTGAAACTCGTTCTCCTTTTTTATTTAAAATTACTTCTTCATTCGCCAATACTGTATTTAAAGAAGGCGATCAATTAACATCTATTTCTTTAAGTTCTGCTAATCCATTTTTATAAAGCATTGCAAAAATTACTTGTGTAATTTTAAAATAATTTTTATCAGTTGTATTTATTTCTTTTGTTCAATCAAAGCTAAATCCAAATTTTTTTAACTGATTACGAAAATTATTAATATTTTTATTAGTAAATTCAATAGGAGAGTTACCTGTTTTTATTGCATATTGTTCTGCAGGAAGGCCAAAAGCATCAAAACCAATCGGATGTAAAACTTCATATCCTTGCATTTTTTTCATTCTTGCAATGATATCTGTTGCTGTATATCCTTCAGGATGACCAACATGTAATCCAGCGCCAGAAGGATAAGGAAACATATCCAAAGTATAATATTTATTTTTTTTAGAATTTAAATTTGTATAAAAAATATTATATTTATCTCAATGATTTTGTCATTTTTTTTCTATTAAAAGATGATCAAATTTTTTTTCCATACTTTATCCTATTTTTTTATTTATCTAAATATCTTAGGATTTAATAAATGAAATTCTAAGAGATAAAGAGATTATATATAAATATATTATAATTTATAAAATTACAGTAAATAATTTAAAAAACTAAGGTTAAATTTATTCAAATGGAAAAAACAATTAGTGGATACGACTACAAAAACCAGAAAATAAGAATTACAATCAGGAACGATAAAATTGCTAATATTGAGTATTTAGATAAAAAAGATTATGTTGATGATTTTTTAATTATTCCTGGATTTATTGATATTCATACTTATGGTGGTTATGGTTTTGATTGATTAAGCGGAAAAAAAGAATATGCAATTAAATATTTAAAAGATGTGGCATTACATGAAGGAGTTACTTCTGTTGTTGGAACTTTACCAACAATTGATGTAAAAAGTTTAAGAGATTCACTAGAAAATATTTCAGATTTAATGAGAGAGAATGTAAATGGAGCAAATTTTTTGGGATGACATATCGAAGGACCTTTTATTAGTGAGGAAAAACCAGGCAGTTTTTTTGATAGATTATCTGTAAGAAAATTGACTTTCTATAATTTAGATAAATATTTTAATAATTATCTTCATACAATAAAAATTATGACTTTAGATCCAAAAGATGTTGATCAAGAAGTATTGGATATTTTAAATACAAATAAAATTAAAATTTTTGCCGGACATACAAAAGCAGAAAAAAAAGACATAATGGGAAAATCTATTAATGGAATAACACATTTTAATCATGCAATGATTAAACTTGGGGAAAAAAATGATAGTTTGGCAAAATATGGACTTAAGAATAAAAAAATATATATTGAATTTATAAATGATGGGATTCATAATAGTTTTCGAGAAACTAAAAAAATTTACAAGAAAAAAGATAAGAAACATTTAATATTAATTACTGATTCTTTACATGTAAAAGGATTAGAAGATGGAGAATATGTAATTTTTAATCGTTACTTTGAAAAAAAGGATGATGCAGTATATAATAACCATGGACAAATTGTTGGTTCTGTGCACACAATGCTTAATGCTTTTAAATATTGACGATTATTAGGAGCATCCCTTGAAAAATGTATTTATGCAACATCAACAAATGCTGCAGAATTATTAAATTTAAATAAAGGAAAAATAAAAAAAGGCTATGATGCTGATATTTTAATTTTAAATCGGAAAGATTTTGCAATTAAAAATGTTTATGTTGGAGGAAAAGAATTAGAAACAAAAAAAGAAAAAATAAAAAGAGAGGCAAAAGAAGAAGAAATTGAAAAACAACATAAAGAAGAAAAAGATGTTGAAAGTATCCCAATTAAAAAACTTTTAAGAGAATATTCAAAAGAAGAGAAAAAATTAACAGATCGAATTGAAAAAGAAAAAAAAGGAGAAAATATTAAAAAAGATCAAAAAGATGAAAATAATTCGTAGTGAGACGAATCAAATATTAGATATCATTTCTACTAAAGTCATAAATATAATAAAAGAAAAAGAAGATGCTAATTTACTGATTACTTCTGAAAAAGAATTAATAAGTCTCTATCAACAAATTGTAAATAAATATCAAAATCAAATAATTAGTTTTGTTCAATCTAAAGTTTTTATTTTAAGTGAATATATAAATTCAATTCAAGAAAAAGTAGATTCATTAAATAAAATAATTGATAATAATTTAATTAAAAAAATCGATATCAAACAAGAAAATTTTCATTTTCCAAAAGATGTTTATTCTTATAATCAAATTATTAATAACATTTCCTTTTTTGATTTTACTTTACTTTATTTAGATGACGATTTTAAAATTTCTTTTAATCACTTAGATGGAAAATTAATTAATCAAACTAAAATAATTGGATTATCTGATCGTTCAATTAGAAACAGATTTAAAGAAGAAAAAGACCATCCACATCTTGCAATTACAATGGGAATAAAAGATATTTTTTATAAAAGTAAGGAAATAAATCTTTTAATATTAGGAAATAATAAAAAGCAAATTTTAAATAAAATAGAAAATAAGAAAAAAAATGATTCTTTATTTCTTAAATTTTTATTGAACCATCAAAATATTACAATATTTACTGATATAAGATAATATAGTTTGTGATTAATATGGAAAATTATAATAAAAATAATTATAAATTAAGTATAGAAACAAATAATTTTCAAAGTGAAAAACCTGATTTAATAGTTTTATTTTGTTTGAAAGAATTTAAAAATGAAATTAAAGAAATTGATAAAAAGTTTCACTCATTTATTCATTGATATGATGAAAAATTTAAGAAAATTTATGAAATCAAAAAAAATTTTAACGAATTTTTAAAATTAAAAAATTCAAGTGAGAATAATTCAATTTTATATAGCGGATTGGAAAATAAAATAGATAAATATAGTAAAAAAATAAATAAATATAAAAAAGAGTATCAAGATATTTTTTTTAACTAAAATTAGAATAAAAAGAGAAGGGGGAGTTAGATTATTATCAATAGTGGGATATAATTTGAAAACAGATGGTTCAATTCCTTTTAAAAGAATAATATTTCATATTTATCCAATAGTATTCGATAATTTTCATAATAAATAAAATTTAATATAATTTTTCGAAAAAATCTTTAATTTCATTATTGTCAATTTTTTTAGGATCTTTATCTGAATTAAAATTTTTAATTCAAGGTGTTGTTAAATGAGATTGTTCAATCAAAAATCAAATTTCATAAACTAATAATTTGTTAATTTTATCTTTGATGAATTCTTTTTTTTCTTCATTAAAAATTATTTTGCTTTCAATAATTTTTTTATTTATACGATAATTAATTTCAATAGGACCATATTTTCAAGCTTCAAAATCAGCAGCAAAAAGCTCTTCTTGATATTTTTTTCAAAAATATCCATAAACAAAATACAATATTTTATGGATTTGTAATTCACTAACTTTAATTTCTTCTTTATTTTTTTCACTTTTATTAAATTCTCTAATATTTTTGTTAAGTTTTAAATGTATTTTTTTAATTTCATTTACTAAATCCATGATTTAACCTTTAATAATATATTTAATATTAAATTTATTATAACAATTAATTAAATTCTTATTTTTTTTTAAAAAAAAACCTTATAAAGGTTTTTATATTTTTATTTTTGAAATCTTTTTATTCTATTTATATTCTTAAGTAAATATAATTATTGAAATTGGAGAATTATCTCCCTTTCGATTTCCATATTTTAAAACTCTTGTATATCCACCATTACGATCTTTATATTTTGGTGCAATATCTTCGAATAATTTTTGCAATACTGTTTTTTCTTTTTTATTTACAGTAACTTTTACATTTCTAAGAACTTTTGCAACTTCTCGTCTTCCATGTAAATCATCTCTTTTTGCAATAGTAATTAAATGATCCATTCTTTTTTGTAATTCTTTTGCTTTTCGATGATTTGTAACTAACTTCTCATGAATTATAAGATCAGTAAGTTGATTTCTTTCGATTCTTTCAGTTCGCGCAAAATCATGAACATTTGATTGTCTTTGTGCAGGATTTTTATTAGCCATCTTAAATTCTTAATAAATTCCTTTCTATTCTGATTTAAATGAAAGACCAAGATCTTGAATTGATTGGATAATTTCATTTTTAGATTTATCACCTAAATTTTTAATTGCTTGTAAAGATGAAACAGGACGATCGATTAATTCTTCTACTGTAGAGATTCCCGCTGCCTTTAAAGCATTTTCAGATCTTACAGAAAGATTTAAATTTTCAATAGACATTTGTAAATGTGAATCAATTTCTTCTTCTTCAATTTCTTCAACAAATTGTTTAGTAAGATCTACTTCTTCAAGATTATCAAAAGCTTTGAAATAATTTTTTAAGATTGAGCCGGCAAAGGCAACAACTTTTTCTGGAAGAATATTTCCTTTTGTTTCAACTTCTAATGTTAGTTCTTCAAATACTCTAGATTCTCCAGGATTTACATCACTGATTCGGATATTTACTCTTTCGATTGGAGAATAATTAGAATCAATTGCAATTATATTACTTAATCCACCTAATGCTTCTTTTACAAAAATACGATTTTCTTCAAATGTTTTAAAACCTTTTGAATAAGCAACATAAATTGTCATATTCATTTTTGCTTTTCCAACCATATTTGCAATTACTAAATCGCTATTAATAATTTTAAATCCTATCGGTGCTTCAATATCACCAGCGGTAACTACTTCTCCTCGTTGATTAATTGTAAATTTATAAATTTCATCAACATTAATTAAATTTTCATCTACTTCAATTATTAAATTTTTTAAATTTAAAACAATTTCAACAATATCTTCTTTAGTATCAGCAAAAGCTTGAAATTCATGATTTACACCTTCAATACTAATTGCAAAAGGAGCAATTCCAGGAATTGATGATAAAATTGTTCTTCTAAGAGCAACACCTATTGTATTACCAAAACCACGTTCTAATTTTTTAACAACAAACTTTGCAACATTAGAAGTTCTTTCCTCTTCAACTTTAATAATTTTTTGAAAAGTGGGTTTTAAAAATTTTTCCATATTTCCATCCTTATTATCTTCTACGAAATTTTTTTGGTTTTTTTACACCATTATGAGGAATTGGTGTGACATTTTTAATATCTGAAACCTCAATATTTGACGCTTGAAATTGTCTAAGAGCTGAATCTTTTCCTGGTCCAACTCCTTTAATTCTTATTGAAATAGTTTTAACACCATTATCAATTGCTGATTTTGTAACTGCTTGAGCAACAAGCTGTGCTGCATAAGGTGTTGATTTTTTTGCTCCCTTAAATCCAATTGCACCAGCAGAAGATCAGCATATTGTATCTCCCTTTGCATCAGTAATTGTAATAATTGTATTATTAAATGTTGAATGAATATTTGCAATTGCAGAAGGAATATTTTTTTTAACTTTTTTGCGTTTTGTAACTTTTTTTGCTTGAGCCATCTTAAAATATTCTCCTATCTATTTTTTAACTTTCTTTTTATTAGCAACAGTTTTTCTTGGACCTTTACGTGTACGGGCGTTTTGTTTTGAAGATTGACCTCTTACTGGTAAACCTTGACGATGACGCATTCCACGGTAAGTTTTAATTTCCATTAAACGCTTAATATTTAATTGTGTTTCTCTTCGTAAATCACCTTCTGTAATATATTTTGCTGCTTCTTTACGAATTTTTCTTAATTCTTCCTCTGATAAATCTTTTACTTTCTTTTCTGGATCAATATTTGCATCAAGACAAATTTTTTTTCCAGTTGACATTCCGATTCCAAAAATATATGTAAGTGAAACTCTAACTGCTTTATTATCAGGAATTTCTATATTTAAAATACGAGCCATTTATTACCTTTCTCTTCCTCTATCTTTATCCTTGGCGTTGGCGATGCTTTGGATTTTTACAAATAACTTGTAACTTTCCTTTTCTTTTAATAACTTGGCATTGGTTACAAATAGGTTTGACAGAACTTCTAACTTTCATCTTATGCCTCCATCTATAAAACTTTATATTAATAGTTGGATAAATTTAATATTAGTTATCTTCAACTACTAATATAGTTTTAATAAAAAAGTATGTTTATAACAAACATACAATATTATTTTAACATATATTACTATATATATTATGTTTTATCTATAGATAAAACTATTTTGTTCAACCACGATAAACAATTACACCTTTTGATAAATCATAAGGTGTAATTCTTACCATTACTCTATCACCATTTACCATTTTAATATAATTTGTACGAATCTTACCAGAAGGACGACAGTGAACTAGATGATTATTTTCTTCGAGTTTCACACGAAATTCTCCTTTTGGTAAAACCGCATCAATATAACCTTTAACAACGAATTCTTCCATGTTATTAGACAATTATTTTTGCTCCTTTTTTTGTTACTAAAATTGTATGCTCAATATGACAAGCTTTCCCTTTATGTTTTGTATAAACGGTTCATTTATCAAAAGGATCTACAAATAATTGATCTTTCCCTCTAATAATTATAGGTTCAACACAAAATGTCATTCCTGCTTTTAATTCTAAACCTGTTCCTTTTTTACCTTTATTAGGAAAAACAGGTTCTTCTCATAAATTTTCACCGATAAAATGACCAACATATTCTGATGAAATACTATACTCTTTAAACTTTTTAAAAAATGTCTCTATTATATTTGAAATATCACCAATTTTTTTTCCAGGTTTAATTGCTTTTATTGCAAGATTTAGTGATTCATCTGTAAGATCAATTAATTTTTGATCTTCTGGAGAAATTTTGCCAACAGCAAAAGTTCTAGCTGCATCAACACACATTTTATTATATTTTGCTCCAACATCAATTGTAATAATATCTCCTTCTTTTAATTTATTATCATTAGGAATTCCATGTACAACAATATTATTTGGAGAAGCACAAATTGTATTAGGAAATCCTTCGTGATTCAAAAATAAAGGAATAGCATTAGCTTTTATAATAATATCATAAGCTAATTTATCAAGTTCAATTGATGTAATTCCTGGTTTTATTTTCTTTTCAATTTGCAAAAAGACATCTTTAATAATCTTTCCTGCAATCTCGAGATCTTTTATTTCTTCTACTGTCTTTAATTTTGACATTTTTCAAAAACTTTCTTATATACTTCCTCTGAACTATCATTTACATCTACATTAATTAAAATATCACGATTAGTAAAATATTTGATTAAAGGTTTTGTTTCTTTATTATAAATTTCTAATCTTTTCTTGATACTTTTAATTTTATCATCCTCACGTTGAATTAATTTTGTCCCATCATCATCACAATATCATTCTTTTTGAGGTTTTAATTCAAAAAAGATTTTATGATAACTTTTACCACATTTAGGACATATAAGTCTATTTGTTAATCGTTCAATTATAACACTTTCAGGTAATTTAAAATTAATTACTGAGATTTTTAAATCTTTATAATGTCTATTAAAATATTCTAAAAGAATTTCTGCTTGATTTATATTTCTTGGATATCCATCTAAAATAATATTATCTTTTTTAAGATTATACTTTTCAAGATCTTCTAATAAAACTTTAAATGTAAGTTGATCATCGACAAGTTCACCTTTTTTTAATATATCGCGAACTTTTTTTGCTATTTGTGTATTTCGCTTTGTAATATTTCTAAAAATATTTCCTGTAGATAGATGCTTATAATTACAATTTTTTTTCAAAAGATATGAAACTGTTCCTTTTCCTGTTCCTGGTGCACCTAAAAATATATTAATCATTTATATTGTTCCTTTTTTGATTTATAATAATCAATCATCTTCTTGTTCTTTTTTATTTCGTTTTTTATTATCAACATCCTTATTAATTTTATAAGATTTATCTAAATTTGCTGTAACTTTTGCATGTGTTTTTGTTTGTTCTGCAAGAATTCTTGATTTTATTTGATCTGTTGTATCAATTCCGACCGATACAAGAATAATAAGTCCCGTTCCTCCCAGAGCAGCGGATTGTGAAATTCCAAAGAAAGTAAGAATAAACGGAAGCGTAGCAATAAAAGCAAGTAAAAAAGCTCCATACGTGGAAACTGAATTAACCGTTCGTACAAGATATTTTTCTGTTTCTTTTCCTGGTTTTATCCCCACAATAAATGTTGATGATTTCTGAAAGTTTTTGGCCGTTTCTTCTGGATTTATATTAATTTGTGCATAAAAATAAGTAAAAGCAATAATTAACAATCCATATAAAGTTAATCCTAATGCAGAGGTTAAAGAAAAATTAATGATCACTCATTCTTTAAAAGCCGAATCAGGAAAAAATTGTGCAATTGTAGGAGGAAGAGTAATAATTGCTGATGCAAAAATTACAGGAACTACTCCTGCTGGATTTATTTTTAAAGGAAGATATGTTTGTTTATCTTCTTCTAAATTAAGTCCTTTTCCTGTTTGTTGAATTGGAATTCTTCTTTCTGAAATTTCAAAAAAGGAAAGTAAGAAAACAAAAAGAATAGCAACAGCAAGATAAAATAAGAAAAGAATAAATCCTGTAAATACAAATGAATCATCATTAATAAATAAACCTCAAATATTTTCAAATTTATAAGGAATTCTTGCAACTATTCCTGTTGCAATCAAAAGCGATGTTCCATTTCCTACACCTCTCATTGTTATTTCATCTGCAATCCAAATTGAAATCATCGATCCAGTTACCATAATAAGAACTGCAAATAAAATCATTGCTCATTCCGATTCAAATAATGTTCCTTGCTCAATATAACCGGCCGAATTCATCGCAAAAACAATTGCAAAACCTTGAATAATTGCAATAAAAATTGTAACTATCCTCGTAATTTTCTCTATTTTTATTCGACCCTTTTCACCTTGTTTATTAAGTCTTGTAAGATAAGGAATTACATCAGCTGATAATAATTGAATGATAATTGAAGCTGTAATATAAGGAGTTACTCCCAAAGCAAAAATTGAAAAAGTAAGTAATCCACCTCCACCTATAATATTTAATAATGATAAAAATTGTGAATTTGTATCACCTGCAAAATCATTATTAGTAACTGTAACACCAGGAATTGTAATAAGAGTTCCTAATCTAAAAAGCAAAATGAATATTAAGGTAATTAATATTCTTTTTAAAATCTTTCAGTTTGTAAAAATTTCTCTTATCACACTAATAATATTTATTAATAAACTATTAGATAATTATTACTTTCAAACAATGGCCCTTGATTGTTATTAGAATTATTATTATCCTTTTCGTCTATTTTTTTCATCAATAAAACAGATGAAATTTCTTTCTCTTCTTCTTTTTGTTTCAAAAACTGTTCCTTAGCTTTTAGATGAATTAATTTGTTTTTATCATTCATACATAATAATTATAATAAGAATTTTATTATAATTATACATATAAATTTATTAAATTTAAATATTAATAAAAAGTTAACAATTCTTATATTTATATTCGTAAATTTTATAAAGTCTTAAATTATTATCAGAAGCAGAAAAAAGAAAATTTTCAACAATATCAACAAATATTCTCTCGCTCTGATGCCCAATTTCTAATATATTTAAATTATTATCAGAAGCAAAGATTCAATGATGATGCTTTAATTCCCCAATTATATATAAAGCATCTTTTTCTTTTATTTTTTCTAATAAATCTCCCGAAGCTCCTGATCCAATAATTAATTTTTTAATTTTCTGATCTTTTATGAAAAGATTTGTTTTAAAAGGATCATATTTTAACTGCAAATTTAAACGAACAAATTTTATAAAATCTTTAAATAAAAATTCTTTATTTAAAATACAACTAATTGCTTTTTTATCATCAATTAATTTAATTTTTCTACAATCTAATTTTTTTGCTTGATTATAAGGAATTGAATCAATATCAAAATCAATATTTGTATGTAAAACATAAAAATTTATTCCTAAATCTTTTAATAATTGATATTTTTTTTGAAGAATTGGATCTTTTGCTAAAAGTTCTTTTTTATTTCCAAAAAATAGCGGATGATGAGCTATTATTAAATCTATTTTATATTCCTTTAATTCATTTATAAAATCATCAGTAAAATCTAAACATATCAATATGTTATTAATTTGATCTTTTCCTTTTACTTGTAATCCGATAAAATCATCTTTAAAAGCTCTTTTTTTATCATATTTTGCTTCGATTATTTTTATTACTTGTTGTAATTTCATATTATTTTAATTTATTGCTTAAATATATTTTTGCTAATTCTTTATGTTCTTCTTTTTTACTTTTAAGAAAAATATTTTGAAAATAAATACCCTTTTGATAGAAAAATTGACTAATTACTTTATTATTTTTCTTGATTAATATTGGTCCTAATACTAAATCTCTTTGATTATATTTTAAAACTTTATACTGTTTTTTTGCTTTGATTATTATTGAATATATATTATTTTCATATATTAATTTTTCATCTTCAATCTTAAATTTGTTATCGTACAAAAATTTCCGTAGTATTGCTTCATTATTTGTTGGATTAAGAATTAATATTGCATTATCATTATAATTTTTTAAAATAATTTCAATTGTTTTTCCACCTAAACCAGCAATGATTATATATTGATAAGAAGCAATATCAATAATATTTTCAAATCCATTGCTTTTGATAAATTTTAATGTTTCTAAATCTTTATAATCAATTAATGTTTTTTTTGCTTGTAAAAGTGGTTTTGTATTAATATCTGTTGCTGTAATTTTATCAGTTATTTTATTTTTTAAAAGATATAAAGGAATATAACCATGATCAGTACCGATATCTAAAACTTGACTATTTTTGCTGATATAGTCAGCAATTTCAATAATTCTCCCCTTAAACATTAATATTCCTTAAAGTGCTCAAGATCTTTTTTTGCTTTATCTTTTAGTTTCTTCATTGCTTTTGATTCTATTTGTCTGATTCTTTCTCGCGTTACACCAAACATTTCGCCAATTTCTTCCAATGTTTTTCTTTGATTTATTTCTTCTGATCCTTCAATCAAACCATTTCTTAGTCTTATTACTTCAATTTCTCTTTTATTAAGATATTTCGGTAAAATTTCATTAATTTTATGAATTATTTCTTTACTTTTTGCATAATCATCAGGAGCGATAACTCTTTTATCTTCAATAAAATCATATAAAAAAGATTCACCATCAGATCCAATTGATTTATCTAATGAAGATGGATCAATATTTAAAAGTCTTATTTGATTAATTTTATCAGGAGAAATTTCATTATTCATTGCTTTTGAAATCTCCTCATCTGTTGGTTTTCTTCCATATTCTTGTGTTAATTCTCGTGTAATTTTTGATAATTTATTAATAGTTTCAACCATATGAACAGGAATTCTTACAGAGCGAGCTTGATCTGCAATTGCCCTTGTAATTGCTTGTCTAATTCATCAAGTCGCATAAGTTGATATTTTATAACCCTTTTTATACTCAAACTTATTAATTGCTCTTATTAATCCATTATTTCCTTCTGATATTAAATCAGCAAAAGGAAGTCCTCTTCCTTTATATTTTTTTGCTATATTAATTACTAGTCGTAAATTATGATTTATAATTTTTTTTCTAGCTTCATCACCATCAATTTGTTCGTCTTTTGTTGCATTTTTTTTAAGACCTTTTTCCATTTGTATTACAAGTTCGATTTCTTGCTCAGAAGTTAAAAGATCTCCATATTTTCCCACTCAACGCATATATCATTTAATATGATCATTTGGTTCGCTTAGATTATTATTTAAATCATTATCAGAATAATTAATGCGCTCTTCCGTAGATTCATCAATAATATCATCAAAAATATTATCTAATTCCAATGTTTTTTCATCTTCTAAATCTCGATTAATAACACCACGTTCAATTAATAATTCGAAAAAATCATCTGTATCTGTTTCATCTAATTTAATTTTATTTTTTTCTAAAAAATTATAAACCTCACTTTGTGTAAGATAATCTTTTTTTAGTCTTTTTTTTAATTTTTCTAATGAATTAAAAATTGTTTTATATTCATTATAAAGTAATGTATTTAATTTCTCGCTTTGATTTATAATATCATTTTCATTTGTTTCACTTGTTTCATCGATAGAACTTTTTTTGTTTCGATAATATGCAATTTTTGTTGAATATTCAATTAAATCATCTTTTGAATCATTAGAACCATATTTTATATTATTAAAATTTAAATGTTCGTGTAATTCCTCTTTAGTCATCGTATTTGCGACTTTTTTGGTAATCTTACCTTTTTTAACTTTGTTATCAGTCATATTTTTTGTTCCAGTAAATATTAATTAATTTCCTTAAGTAAATAAAAATTAGTATTTTTATTATACTAAAAAAAGCAAACTAAAAAGGAAAAATAAACTATCTAAACTTAAGATATCTTAAGTTTATTGATCATATAATTGTATTCTTCATCATCATTTGCATTGATATTTTCTATGAATTTTTTTTTATGCTTCTCTTTATTTATTATTCTCCATTTTTCATGTAAGTTCGAAATAAAATCCTCTACATTAATATTCTTTATTGTTTTTAATAAATTCTCATTTTTTATATTCTCTTGGAAATTTTCTAATAAGCTTTTAATAATATTTTCTTCTCTTTGTGATGAAAATTTTTGTAAAAGCGTTTTTAAATAATTAATTTTATCATCATTAGATTTTAATAAAGCTTTATTATTTTTAAATAAATCAAAAATTTCTTTGTAATATTTATTTATAAATATGAAATTTTCAAAAATTAAATTATTAAAAAAAGAAGAGGATAGTAAAGAATAAAGCAAAAATTTAAATTCTTCTTGATAGTATTTTCCCAAATATTTATTAAGTGTGTTATTTAAAGATGAAAAATTTTTATTTTTATTAATATTTGTTATTTTTAAATTTATTTTATTATTAATAATAATTTCTTTTTTAACAAGGGGTTTAAAATTTAAATTTTGTATAAATGAATTAATAAAATCTTTACCGAATTTTTCTTTAATTTTTAGCAAAATAATTTCTTTTTTAACAAGATCATTATAAGATAAAACTATTAATAATATTTCTTTTAATTTTTCTTCTGTAAGCGTTTCTAATTTCTCTTTTACAATCACTTTTTGATAATAAAAATCAAGAAAAGAAATTTTATTATCTTCAAAATATTTTTTATTGATATTTAAATTATTATTAATTATTTCATCAATATCTTTTCCATCAGAAAAATTTATTACTGATAAATTTATATTATGGTTTTTAAGAATATTATATGTTTTAATTGTTGTTTGAATTCCTGCTTGATCATTATCAAAAGAAAGAATAAAGTTTTTTGTAAATGATTTTAATTTATCAATATGATTTATATTAAAAGCCGTACCCATTGAAGCAACAACATTTTTTATTCCAATTTTATAAAAAGAAATTACATCCATAAAACCTTCTACAATTATGACATTATCTTTTAATAAAATTTCTTCTGTTGCATTGTTTAAGTTATAAATAATTTTACTTTTATTAAAAAGTAAATTTTGACTAGAATTTAAATATTTAATTGGACTTTTTTGATCAATAACTCTTCCAGAGAATCCTAAAACATCATTAAATTGATTAAAAATTGGAAAAATTAAACGATTAAAAAAAAGATCTCTTAAATTTCCATTATTATTTTTTATCAAACTGGCTCGAAGAATTTCTTGTTCTTTGAAATTTTTTTTTAATAAATATTTTTTTAAGCCATCGTTGCTTCCTGCTCAACCAATATTAAAAACTTCAATTAATTTTTCTGTAAATTTTCTTTCATTTAAATAATCTTTCAGTTTTTTATTTTTTTCAATCTCAATCTGTAAGTTATATTTATAAAAATTTAAAGCTTCTAAATTAATATTCTTAATTTCCTTAATTTTTGGATCTTCTTGTCTTTCTTTTTTAACAAAATAATCATTCCAATTTAAATTAAAATCTTCACTAATAATTTTAATTGCCTCTAAATAATTAACTTTTTTATATTTTTGAACAAAGGTAATTGCATTTCCTCCAACATTACAAACAAAACATTTAAAAATTTTTTTTGTACTAGATATAGATAATGAGGGATTACTATCTTGATGAAAAGGACAAATTGCAACAAAACTATTACCTTTTTTTTCAAGCGAAATATAATGCGAAATCACATCTTCGATATTTAAATCATTAGTTATTTTTTCTATAAGTTCATTTAAATCTTTTTTTGCTGTCATTTTCTCTTAAAATTCTAAATTATTTTAATTTATCTTTTATAAAATCTTCAATCTCGGATATTTTAATTCTTGTTTGATTTTTTGTATCTCGTTCTCTTATTGTAACTTTCTGATCTTTTTCTGTTTCAAAATCAATTGTAATTATAAAAAATGTTCCAATTTCATCTTGCTTACGATAACGTTTACCAATTGAACCACCAGTTTGTAAAGTAATTGCTCCAAAATTACTTTTTTTCAATTTTAATAATAATTCTTCACCTTTTTGATTAAGCTTGTCTGTAAGCGGACAAATTGCAATTTTATAAGGAGAAAGAAAGAAAGGTAATTTTAAAATATTTCTCTTTTCTTCTTTAATGTATAAATTATCAAAAATAGCAAATAATAATCTTTCAACCCCAATTGATGTTTCAATAATATAAGGAGTAATTCATTCATTTTTATTTGTATCAAAATATTGCAAACGTTTTTTTGAAAATTTACTGTGGTTTTTTAAATCAAAATCCCCGCGATTTGCAATTCCCAATAATTCTTTTTTTCCAAAAGGAAATTCATATTCATAATCAATTGTTTTTTTTGAATAATGAGCTAATTTATTTTTCGGAACATTATATTTTATTAATTGCTCTTTTTTAAATCCAAGATTAATTAAAAATTGATCAATTAAATCTAAATATTTCGAAAAATCTTGTTCTGCTTGATTAGGATAAGTAAAATATTCTAATTCCAATTGTTCAAATTCTTTTGTTCGAAAAATGAAATTTTTTGGTGTAATTTCATTCCGAAAAGATTTACCAACTTGTCCAATTCCAAATGGTAATTTTAAATTAAAAGAATCACAAATATTTTTAAAATTTATGAAAATTCCTTGTGCTGTTTCTGGTCTAAAATAAACTTCATTTGTTTTTGAATCTATTTTTGAATAATTAGTTTTAAACATTAAATCAAAATTAGAAATATTTGATCATTTTGTTTTATCTTGATATTTTTTTAATTTAATTTCATTTTTGATTATTTTTTCTGCTTCTTCAATTTTTAAATCTTCAAAAACATAATTTGTATATTCTTCAATTAATTCATCTACACGATAAATACTATTATCATTTAAACAAGTGATAACATAATCTTTAAATTTCTTTAAATGTCCTGATGCTTCTCATACTTTTGGACTTAAAATAATTGATGAATCAAAATAATAATTATTTTGTTGTAGGTCAATAAAAAAGTGATTAAAATAATTTTTTAAATTAATTTTAATCATTGCCCCTAATGGACCAAAATCTCACGTATTTGCAAGACCTCCATAAATTATTGAACTAGGGTAAATAAATCCTTTTTCTTTTAAATAAATTATTAAATCATCGATTTTTTTATTCATTTTTTACTCCTTTTTTGAATATTTTTCTAATAAAAATTTGTAATCTTTTTCGAAATAAGAAAAAAATAACAAGATATAATAATGTTAAATATAAAATAAAAATTACAAGAAGATAAATTGGAAAATACTGATAACTTAAAATTGTATATGGGTAAATACGAAAATAATCATAATCAATTGTTCCAGGTTCAATTGAAACTGTTGGTAATACAAAAGCCATTGTTTCTACAAAAAATAGATAAAATAAAAGATAAATCGAACCATATAATAGTAATTTAAATCTTTTTTGATTTAATTTTTCTGTTTCTTCTTTAGTTATAAAATTAAGTTCAATTATAAGTAATATTGGAACAATAAAATGTAATATAAAACTTTCAAGTCCAGGAACAATAATCGGTTCACTTTTCCCACTATAATAAGTCGATCCTACATAATCAGGAAAAGCATCAAAATTTATAACATCAATTCAAGAAAAAAAATAAATTGGAATAAATAAAAAAACAACAGCAAAAAAGACAAAAATTAATCAAGAATTTACAGAATATCTTAATCTTATATTTGCAATTTTACTTAAAAAATTATTATTTTTTAAAAAGAAAAAGAAAAGTAATAATCCATAATAAATAAAAACAGTTCAATTTGTTCAAAAAGTAAGAAATAAATAGTAATACTTATAATAAACTGTATAAGTTTCTGTAAATGAACCAATAAGTGATAAAAGAACGCCAATTCCAGAAGCAATAAAAATTGAAATTCAAATTCATTTAGTAATATTTTTTATTTGAAAATTTTTTTGTTCTTTCATTAATAGCCTACAAAGTCAATTATAAAATTTATTTAACTATCAATGAAAATTAATTTGATATCCTAAGACATCATTAAAATAATTTGCATATAATGAAAGCAAAATTTTTTCTTCAGAAAATGATAAAGTAATGCTATTTATTTTTTTTACATTTTTTATTTTAAATAACGGAATTATTTTTTTAATTAAATCCGAACTCATCAATTTAATATTTTTATTTAAATCATTTTTACAAATTAATCCTCCTTCTTCAAAGGAAAATGAAGCAATTTGTGAATTACGGTTACATATTACACATTTTTTTAATTCAATATATACATCTTTTGCAATTAAAATTTGTGTAAGTAAGTAAACTAGATTTAAATTTCAATTTAAAATTCCAACATCAAAATTATTAAACAAATAATATATTGTATTATAAAATTGTTTATTTAAATCTCCTTCTGTAAAAATTAAAAGTTGATTAATAATATTTATAAAATTTAAATGACTTGCTTTTTGCTTATAATCAAATAAAATTTGTTCTCCTGTTTTTAAAAGTCCATAGTCATTTAATGGACTTGAAAAATACTCTGTTTTTATAAAGTTACTAATCTTAAAACGATGAATATTTTTTGATTCATCTTTAAAAAAACCTTTTGCTCTTAAAGTTAATTTTTGTCCTGTTGGTCTTATAAAATAAAGCATTGCCTCATATTCTTGATATTCTTTTATGTAATATAAATATAAAACTTCTTTTTTATACATTTTATATACCCTTAATTATTGAATCTTTATTTTCTCAATCTTTTTTTACTTTTACAATTAAATTCAAAAATACTTTTTTATTTTCAAAATATTTTTCAATCTCTTTTCTTGCATTTTCACCTATTTGTTTAATTTTTATCCCCTCTTTTCCAATCACAATTCTTTTAAGTGATTCACGATTTACAATAATATCAGCTTCAATTGAAATTAATTTATTTTTAATACTAATATTTTTTAATTGAACAAAAATATTATGAGGAATTTCTTCATTTAAATAAAGAAGAATTTTTTCCCTGATTATTTCTTGAATATAAAATTGATCAGATCCACCTTTAAAATCTTTCTCACTATAATGAAAAATGTTATCGGTTAAATCACTTTTAATTTCTTCTATAAGTAAATCAATATTAAGATTTTTAAGTCCAGAAATCGGAATTATTTTGTCAAAGTAATTAAGTTGAAATATTGCTTGTACTAATTCCTTAAGTTCATTCCCTTCATCACCTTTAATTAAATCTATTTTTGTAATAATACAATATTTTTTTGGAAAATTTTTTTCTGTTCCTAAATTTAATAATGTAATTTTTCTTAAATAATCATCATCAAATTTTTCTCAAAATGGAATTAAAAACAATATAATGTCTACACCTATTAATGATTCTTTAATTCTTTTTTGCATTTCTAAATTTAATTTTGTTTTATATTCACTTAAAAATCCTGGTGTATCTATAAAAACAATTTGAACATTCTCGCGATTATAAATTCCTCTAATTTGATTTCTTGTTGTATTTTTGCGATGTGTTGCAATTGAAACTTTACGATCAATAATTTTATTAATTAAAGTTGATTTACCAACATTTGGTTTTCCAATAATTGTAACAAATCCGGATTTTTTTTCTTCCATTTTTTAACTAAAATTCCTTATTTTTTTAATAAAAGATAATATACTGCCTGCATATTTTGCGGTGTTGAATCATCACTAAAACTCTCTTGAATTGCAGGAATAAATATTATTAAACCAACAATAATTGCAATTAAAGTTATAAAAAGTGTCGCCATTGCTGCTACATCTTTTATTTTTTTTGCCTTTACATTATATTCAAAAGAAACAACATCAACCAAATATTCAATTGCTGTATTAAAAATTTCAAATCCAATTACAAGTCCAATCATTGTAATAATAATTGCTCATTCAACTGTAGATAATTCAAAAATAACACCAAAAACTATCACTATAAATGAAACAAAAAAATGAACTCATAAAGAATTTTCTTCTTTAATTATTACTCAAAATCCATGTAGGGCATTATTAAATTTACGATAAAGACGTTTAAATCAATTAATCATTTTCTCTTATTTTTAACTTTTTGAAAAGATCCTTTTGCCGATTTATCATTTTTTCTTCATCTAGTGAATTTAAATGATCATAACCTATTAAATGAAGCAATCCATGCATAAATAAAAACAAAAATTCAGTATCCTGATTAGAATTAATTGATCTTGCTTGTTCTTCAATTAAATCACCATTAATAAATATATCACCCAAATCATAAATATTATCAAATAACTCATTTTGTGGAAATGATAATACATCTGTTTCTTTATCAATTTTACGATATTCTTTGTTTAATTTTTTTATTTTTTCACCCTTAATTATATTAAGAGAAACTACAAAATTACTTTTTTGTTTTAATTCTTTTACAACTTCTAATAATAATTTATAAAGTTTATCTTTATTATTTGTAAATAAAGATGATTTATCTACAACATCACAATTAAAAGTAATTTCAACATTAGCAAAAATATTCATACTTATATTTTATAACCTTTTACAAAAATGAGGTGAATCACCTTTTTCTAAATTTGATTTTCAATGCAAAGGTTGAAGATTTTCAATTTCATCTCCTCCCCCAAAAGCTAGAGGTTTAACATGATCTATTGTTCATCCATATTGATCTTTTAAATTGTAATGATCTAATTTAATTTCTCTTCCAAATAAATCTTTACAATTCTTTCTTCCTTTACAATTAGGGTCATTATTTCAAACATCTAATCGTTTATTAATAGTAAATTTTTTTCGTTCCATTTTAATTTTATTGTAAACTTCTTCATAAATTTATTCTATCAAAAATTAATTAGTGAATTTATTATTAAAAAATTAATTTTTTTTATTTCACATAAAAATTCCATATAAAGCATTAAAAAAGTATGTAATAGCAAGAATTAAAGAAATAAAAAGAGTTGTTTTTTCTGAACCTTCTTGTCCTCCAAAAGAAAATAATAATAAACAAAACATTATGATTTTTACAGTATTTAAAATTGTATAAAGAAAAAAAGTTTCGCGATACCTCATCATTGAAAAAGAAAACGCAATTACTGCAATAGAAGCACTAAAAGCATCTAAAGCAATTTGATAAATTGGAATATCATCATTTGAAACTCCAATTAAATCAATTACAATATATCCTGTAAAAACTCCTAAACCAATAGTAAGAATTGCAATTATTGTAACTAATAAAATTCCTTGTCAAAAATTAAGTTTTCTTGTTTTAATTAGCTTTTCTTTTGTAAATCCCTCTTTTTTTCAATTTATTCCTGCAAAAATAAGAATAATAGGAATAATTATCACATTTACAATTGCAAGAGCATAATTTCCCGTAGCAAACATTACAGAACCATAAAAACATGCATCAATTAAAAGTAAAATTCACGCATATCGATATCTTTTGGAAAGAGCAAGAGCTGCAATTACACCAATAAAAATATCTGCATAAATTAAATAAGTATCTCATGTGTTAGTATCAAGATTTGAAAAAATAAAATAACTAGAAGCAATCGTACAGAAAAGAAAAAGAATAATTTCAATTCAATTTACCTTAATTTTTTTATTCTTTTGAAGATTTTCCTTCATTTATTTTTTTTCCTTTCTAAATATTTATAAAGGATTTATAATAATTCATATTTATCTAAATTATCATTATTTTGATAATTTGGTTTTGTTGTTATTAGATTTTCTCTTGATAATTTTTTGAATACTTTTTTTTCTGTAAAACTTAAAATTCTATTCACAAATTTTTCTGGTTCAAATAAAGGATGGACTAAAATTGAATTTATTCTTAAAATATTAGCTACAAAAATATCCGTAATAATCATATCACCAATTACTACTATTTCTGAATTTCGATATTTTCCCTGAAATTTCTCTTCAATAAATCTTTTTGTTTTACGAGGAAAAGGTTTTTTTGCATTAGCAATATAATCTTCCTTGATTCCTAATTTTTCTGCAAAGAATTTAACTCTTTTTTCTGAATTATTTGAAATAATTACAAATTTAAAATCATATTTTTTAATATTTTCTAAAAACTTGATCGATGAATTAGTTGGAAATTTTCGAAAATGCGGAACTAATGTATTATCTAAATCACAAATAATTAATTTAATTCCTTGATTTTTTAATTCATCAAGATCAATATCTAGAATTGAATTAACATAAGTTGAGGGTTTAAAGTAATTTATAAATAAACTCAAAAGAAAAGAAGAATTTTTCTTTTTGAGATTATCATTTGCTTTTTGCTTTTTTTTTGCTTTCAAAATAATTAACTATCAATAATTAGTATATAAAATTTATTTTAATTTTGTCTTTTCTTTATGAATTGTATATTGATTACATTTCTTGCAAAATTTTTTATATTCTAATTTGTCTGGATGTTTTGTTTTATTTTTATCAATTAAATAATTTAAATTATTACATTGACTACATTGTAATAAAATCTTTGTACGCATAATAAATTTCTCCTATTTTAACGATTATAAAACTCTACAACAAGTGATTCATTTAATTGACCAGAAATTTCATTTCTTTTTGGTAAACGTAAATATTCGCCACTTAATGTTTTTGAATCAACTTTTACAAATGGAGCAATTCTTGCTGCTTCCAAATTGTCCTTAATAAAATTAATTTTTTTACTTTTATCTTTTAATTCAATTTTACTTCCGGGGGAAACAACATAAGAAGGAATATCAACTTTTCTATCATTAACACGAACATGTCCATGATTTACAAATTGTCTTGCTTGTCTTCTTGTAGATGCAAATCCCATACGATAAATTAAATTATCTAAACGTGATTCTAAAAGAAATAAAAAGTTTTCTCCCAAAACACCTTTCATTTTAGTTGCTTTTTCAAAAGTTCTTTTCATTTGTTTTTCATTTAATCCATACATGTAACGAACTTTTTGTTTTTCATAAAGGTGTTCTCCATAATTTGATAATTTTTGATTTTTATTACCATGTTGACCAGGAATAGAAATTTTTTTCTTTCCTTTTAAAAATTCTTTATTATTTTCAAGAATTGAATATTTATATCTTCTTGCTTTTTTATTATTTGGTCCTGTATATCTTGACATTTATAATATCTCTTTCTTTTTTTAAATTAAAATATTAGAATAAATTTAAATAAAATTACAAAACAAAAACACTTCTCTCATATAATAAAAGATACTAATACTTTCAATGTTACAGCTTATCTACTTGTAAAACTATAAGTTATCTTTTGCATCATATAAAATAGTGTTTGCTGATGTAATGTTTAAATTATATCATTAAAAATTTAAAATATTAACTATTGTTAATATATAAAAGAAAAAATGATAAAATAAGATTGTTCTAACTTAAAGTAAAGATAAATCTTTCACCTATGAGATTAATTTTATAATTTAGCAATTAATTGAACTAGGTTAAAAACATTAAAAATAATTCAATTTATTGATTTATTAGGAGGTTTAAAATAGCAATCAGAATTAAAAAGAAATATCAAGGTCGTCAACGTGATCACCACCAAGATCTAATAAATGAAAGAATTCCCTATAGTATAAAGGAACTTTTAGTAATTGATAGTGATGGAAAAAAAATTGGTATTTTAAATAAAAGCGAAGCTTTAAGACAAGCAAGAGAACAAGAACTTGATCTTGTAATAATATCTAAGAATGCAAAAATTCCTGTAGCTAAAATAATAGATTATGGAAAATTTCGCTATGAAAGAAAAAAACGAGAACAAGAAAACAAAAAGAAATCAAAAATTATAGAGCAAAAAGAAATCAGAATAAGTGCTAATATTGGTTTAAATGATTTAGATGTAAAAATTAAATCAGCACGTGGTTTTATTGAAAAAGGAAATAATGTAAAAATTTCTTTAGCTTTCAAAGGAAGACAAATCGTAAGTAAAGAAATTGGTTTTGAAAAAATGAATCAATTTATTGAAAAACTTAATGATATTGCTCAAATTGATAAAAAACCACAATTAAATGGCAGATTTTACGATGCTTACTTATCACCGATTAAAAAAAATAAATAGGGAGAACACTAATGCCTAAACAGAAATCAAAAAGTTCTTTAAATAAAAGAATAAAAGTTAGAAAATCTGGTTCAATTAAAAGAGGGAAAGCAAAAACATCTCATCTTTTTGCAAATAAATCAACAAAAAATAAAAGACAAGCTCGTAAGGGTACTGATATGTCTAAATCTGATCGTAAAAGATATAAAGATTTGGTATAGAAAGGATTCATAGATATGGCAAGAGCAAAATCAGCTGTAACGAAACATAGAAGACATCGAAAGACAATAAAACAAGCAAAAGGTTATTTTGGACATAAAAGCATTGGTTACAAATCTGCAAAAGAACAAATTAGAAAATCTAATGAATATGCTTTTCGTGATCGTAAACAAGTAAAAAGAGAGTTTCGTAAAATTTGAATCAAAAGAATAAATGCAGCAGCACGTACTAATGGATTATCTTATTCACAATTTATGAATGGATTAAAGAAAGCTCAAATTGAACTTGATAGAAAAATGCTTGCGGATATTGCACTTAATAATCCTAAAGAATTTACTTCACTTTCTGAAATTGCAAAAAAAGAATTAATTAAAAAGTAAATATAATATTTTAGTTTTGTATTAAAATTAATTTTATTATGACTATTATAAGGAAAAACCGATTTATTTATAGATTGCTTATGGCCATCTTGTTTACAATCGGTTTTTCTTTTTGAACAATAATTTTATTTCTTCCTGATGATATTTTAAATATTGGAATGAATAATCTTTATTGATCTTGGTTTAGCTTAAATATAATTTTCTTTTTTGAAAGATGATTTTTAATTATTCCTAATGAAATAGTTTTCAATCTTGATCAAAAAGAAAATGAAAAGAAAAAAAGAATTTTAAGAATTGAAATTCCTATTACAATTATTGCAACAATCTTATTGATCTTCTGATTTTTAATTCAAATTTCGCAAAATTTTAATAATCCTTGAATCTTTCAAAAAGGAGAGATTGATTATTGACCAACACTTACTTTTTCAACAATTCTTATTATTAAAAGATGATTGATCATTACTGATTTTAAAAATAATATTTACAAAATTAAGATTGTCTGATTAGTTACTAACATTTTACTCTTAATTGCTTTTATTTTTTGAACTTCACAGATGATAGCATATCAATTAACTAATTATGATAAATTAGGAGCAGGAATTTATCCTTGATCAATTACGACAGCTTTTATTAATTTAATTGATAATTTTGGAATTTATTATTTTAATTATAATAATTTAGAAAAATAAAAAAAGCGATGATCTATTTTTGATCATCGCTTATAATTGTGTAATTACTCTCACTCTTAAGCTTTTCTTCAATATCACTTATCTTGATCTCATTTTTTCAATCAAATGATAATTCTTTTGTCTCATCTAATGCTAATAGCTCAAGAATTTCTCTTTTTCTTTTTTTACTATAAAAAATACTTTTGAAAGATAACATTTAATTTCCTTAATTCAAGACATTATAATTAATAAAATTATAACACACTTTAATATTTTGTTTCTTGCTTTAAGGCTTCAATATATTTTCTTCCTGTTCGCTTAATTTTTTTAGGCATTTTTAAATTTATTTGGATATAAAGATTTCCTCTTCCTTTTCCTCGTAAAATTGTAAATCCTTGATTTTTAATTCTAATTAAGGCTTTGGGATTTGAAAATTCAGGAATATGAAAAACAATTGGTTGTCCATCTATTCCTTCAATTGTATGCTTACTATCTTCCATTAAATCAAAATAATTAACATCTAAAATATAAAATAAATCATTATTTTTACGGACAAATTTGGTATTATTTTCAATTCTAAATTTTAATAATAAATCTCCCCGAGGACCACCATTTATTCCTGCTTTTCCTTCACCTGAAAGTCTCAAAGTAGTTTCGTCGTTTATCCCTGCAGGAATTTCAATTTTCTTAATTGATCCATTCATTAATCTTAAACTGATTGTTTTACCTTTGAATGCATCTTTTATATTAATTGTTATTTGTTGAATAACATTTAATCCTTTTCTTCTAACATTTGTAAATCCTGAAAAGCCACTAAATCCACCAAATGGATTTCCTCCAAAAAACTCATCAAAAATTGAATTTAAATCTTCGGTATTGAAATTACCTTGATTAAATCCCCCTCTTCCTTGATTAGCTTGATTTACACCAGCATGTCCATAATTATCATAAAGATTACGTTTATTTTTATCTAATAAAACTTCTTTTGCTTCATTTACTTCTTTAAATTTTTCTTCTGAAATTTTTGTATTATCAGGATTACGATCAGGATGATATTTCATCGCCAATTTTCGATAAGCTTTTTTAATATCATCTTCTGATGCATTTCTGCTTACTCCTAAAATTTCATAGTAATCTTTTTTTGTTGCCATTTTTTTATTTTACTGTAAATTTTTCCTTAGAATCAATACGAAGTTGTTTATTTCCAATCGTTGGATGTTTTGTATTATCAATATAACCTAACAAGCAGCAAACTGAAACCGATTCCTCTTTTGAAATTAATTTCTCTTTTAAAAGCAGTTCTTTTAATTTTTCTGTAAATCCTTCCATTGGTGTTGAATTAATATCTTTTAAAGCTGAAATTACAAGTGTATAACCTAATGCAATATAAGCTTGTCTTTTAGATCATTCTGTAATATCATCTACTAAAACATTTAAATTTTTTCCTGTTCTTAATGATTTTATTTCCGCTTCGACAATTTCATTTATCTTTTCAGGAGAAGATTTAATTGAAAATTCTTCCATATAAGCTTTGCTTTTTGCTTTTATAATTTTTTGAAGTTCTTGATGATTTTTTTGATCGCGAAATCATTCTTTATTTTTAGTAATAAAAATAAGAGCGTCAGAACTATCTAAAAATTTTTGCTTATTTCCTTCCATAAAACCATCAACAATTTTTTTCTTAACATCTAATGATCTTACAGATAAAAGTCTTCAATGTTCAATTCCCATTGAAGTAGGAGCACTATTTATAAAATTAAAAATATACTTTAATGTTTCTTTTGCTATTTTTTTATTAGGATTATATTCCTTTGTAGCTTTACGTTTTTTTATTTGTGTTAATAAATCCATAATTATCCTTATTGATAATACTTTACATTAAAAAAACTAAAATAGTTTTAGTTTTTTTAATTTTTGGAAATCTAAACTAATTTAGTTTTCCTCTTTTACATCAATAACTTCTTCTTCGCTTTCTTTTGAATCTTTTTGATCATTTTCTGTTTGATTATTAGCATCATTATTTTGGTTATTTAAATTCATATCTTGCATATTTTTAAATTGTGCTGCAAGCTGGCGAATTTGATCTAATTTCATTTTAAGTTCACTAATATTTTTTTCTTCAATTAATTTTTTAAATTCATCTAATTGTTTATTAGATTCTTCTTTTTGTTGATCTGTAAATTGTTTGCTTTTTTCTGGATCATTAAGACTTTTCTCTAATTCGTTTACTAATGTTTGTGCTTCATTTATTGTTTCAATTTCTTCTTTTAATTTTTGATCTTTTTCGCGATTAATTTCTGCTTCTTTAATCATTTGATCAATTTCTTTTTCAGAAAGAGAACCACTATTTGAAATAGTAATTGATTGTTCTTTATTTGTTTTTTTATCTTTTGCTTTTACAGAAACAATCCCGTTTGCATCAATTGAGAAAGTAACTTCAATTTGCGGAATTCCTCTTGGAGCTGGTTCAATTCCTGATAATGTAAATCTTCCAAGAGATTTATTATCAAAAGACATTGATCTTTCTCCTTGTAAAATATTAATATCAACTTGGGGTTGATTATCATCTGCTGTTGAAAAAATTTGAGATTTTGAAGTTGGAATTGTTGTATTACGATCAATTAATTTTGTCATTACCCCACCAAGAGTTTCAATCCCTAATGAAAGTGGAGTAACATCCAATAATAAAACATCTTTTACATTTCCTGATAATACTCCAGCTTGAATAGAAGCTCCAATAGCTACAACTTCATCAGGATTAATTGATGTATTTGCTTTTTTATTTGTTTCTTTTTCAACAAGAGCTTTTACAGCAGGAATTCTTGTAGAACCACCAACCATTAATACTTCATCAATTTCACTTATATTTAATTTAGAATCTTTAATTGCTTTTCTTAAAGGTTCTAATGTTTTTTGTAATAAATGATCTGACATTTTTTCAAATTGAGCACGTGTGATTTTTGATTCATAATGAATTGGTCCAGAATCACTTGAAGAAATAAATGGTAATGAAATATTTGTTTCTAATACTCCAGAAAGATCTTTTTTTGCTTTTTCTGCTGCATCTTTTAATCTTTGCATTGCCATTTTATCTGATTTTAAATCAATTCCATAACTTTTTCTAAAATCATCTAAAATAAAATCAACAATAACTTTATCAAAATCATCTCCCCCTAAACGATTATTTCCAGCAGTAGATAAAACTTCAAAAGTTCCATCAGATAATTCAAGAATAGAAACATCAAAAGTCCCTCCCCCTAAATCATAAACAAGAATTTTTTCTGATTTTCCTTTTTTATCAAGTCCATAAGCAAGAGCTGCTGCTGTTGGTTCATTAATGATTCTTTCAACATTTAAACCAGCAATTTTTCCAGCATTTTTTGTTGCTGTTCTTTCTGCATCGTTGAAATAGGCTGGAACAGTAATTACTGCTCTTGTAATTTTTTCTCCTAATTTTTTTTCTGCATATTCTTTCAAATATGAAAGAATCATTGCTGAAATTTGTTCAGGTTTATATTCTTTTCCGTTTACTTGAACTTTTTTTTCTGTTCCCATTAAACGTTTAATTGAAATTATTGTATTTGGATTTGTAATTGCTTGTCTTTTAGCTGCCTCACCAACAATTATTTGGTCACCTTTAAAAGCAACAATTGATGGTGTTGTACGATTTCCTTCAGGATTTTCTAATACATTTGTCTTTGCTCCATCCATAATAGCAACTACTGAATTTGTTGTTCCTAAATCAATTCCGATAATTTTTTTGCTCATATTTTATACCTTCTTTATTTGTTATTTTTTGATTCTTCATTATCAATTGATTTTTCAATTGATTTTTCTTCTGTTAATTCAATTCCTTTTGATACAACTACTGAAGCAGGACGAATTAAACGATCATTTAAAAGATAACCAATTTGATTTACTTCTAAAATATTATTTTTTGCAACTTGATCAGAGTATCTTGCATCTATCGCTTCATGATATTTAGCGTTATATTCATCACCTTTTTTTACTTCTATTTCTTTTACACCAATCCCTTCTAAAATTTGATTAAAATTATTTTTGATCATTTCAAATCCCTTTAATCAATTTTCAATTTCCGGAGAAATATTTTTTGCATTTAATGCTCTTTTAAACATATCAATTGTTGGAATTAATTCTTGTAAAAGAGAAATATTACTAAAAGAAATAATTTCTTTGCGTTCTCTTTCCAATCTTTTTTTCAAATTTTCCATTTCAGCTAGTAAGTTTAAATTTTTGAATTGAAGTTCTTCTAAACTTTTTTCTAATTCTTTAATTTTTCGTTCACTTTTAGCTGATTTCAATTCTTTCTCCTTCGCTCCAAAATTTTTATAGTGAGGAGTATTTTTTTCTGTTTTTATTGTTTTTTCAATTTCTTGTGTATTATCATTCATTTTTTGATTCATTTTAATCGTTTATATTTTCATCTATATTTTCATCTAGTAAATTTATCATTGTAATAATTTTTTTATAATCTTGATTTTTAGGACCAATTATTGTAATTTTTTTTCAACTATTATTATTTAATTTTAAAATTTTATTAATAATTGAAATATCTTTTAATTGATTAAAATCAAATGATATTGTCAAATTTTTTTCTTGATTTTTTATTAATGTTCCTGAATGTGAATCTAAAAGATCTCAGATCGTTTTATCTTCTACCATTTCAAAAACTTTTTCAAATTGCTCTTTTTCTCTTAACGTCGGAATATTTACAAGGGAATTAATTCCATAATATTTTTCTTCCGTAGGAAATAAACTAATAATTAATTTTTCAATAAATAATTTAAATTTTTTCTCTACAAATTGTAATTTTTTAATTACAAGTTCAGAAATTAAAGATGATTTTTCCTTTACCTCCTTAATTTTTGTACCAATAAGTCGTTGAGAAATTATTTTAAATGAATTTTCAATATCTTTAAATTTAAAATTTTCGATATTTAATTCTTCATTGTAAAGTCTTCCTGAAGAAGAAACAGCAACAATCATTGCTCTTTTTTCATTAATTTTATAAAGCTTTAAATCTTCTACCAAATAATCTTTATCTTCATCTTTTGAAATTAAAAATGTATTTGTTGCTTTATTAATAATTTTTAAAGCTTTTTCAATCATTTCTTCAATATTTTCTGATCTTTTTGAAAATATTTTATCTATTTTACTTCGGATATTTGTAAGTGAATAATCATCAATTGCAAAATTTTCAATATAAAATTTATAACCTTTATTTGTTGGAATGCGACCAGAAGACTTATACGCCTTTTCAATATAATTCTCATTTTCAAGCTTTACCATTTCATTTCGAATTGTTGCTGATGAAATATTCAAATTAGGATATTTATTTACAAGCAAATCAGATGATATCGCATTTCCTGTATTTATATATTCATCAACAATTAATAAGAGAATTTTAAATTTTCGATCTTCGATAATATTCACCTCCTTAGCAAACAACAACTTATTCTGCTAATATGATAATAAATTATTTAGCAAAAGTCAATACTTTTTGCTAATTTTTTTTATTATTCTTTTTTAGCAAGATAAATTCAATTATTTATTCCCAAAAAATAAAGAAACAAATAGAAAAAATTACTAAAAAGATAGATTCAAGTATGATAATCTATTGCAAGAAATATCGCTCCAATCGTAGATAAAAGATAAAAAAGATAAGCTTGGATATTTTTTTTAATTAATAAAAATCAACCAATCAAAAAACTTAAAGTAATAAAAGCATCTAAATAAGCTGCCTCATCAGCAAAATTTGTATCATCTAATAAAACTTTAATAAGTTTAGCAAAAATAAAAGTAAAGGAAAATAAAAAAACTAATAAGAAAAAAACTAAATATCAATTTGCAAATGCGATTTTTTTATCAATCTTTTTCTCTTTTCCTCAACTCAAATATGCAAATAATACCAAGAAAAAAACTATGATTTGTTCAAGAGCTTCAAATCATAAAAATAAAATTATGCAACTTAAAAAATAAGTAAAAATAAAACTAAAATAAAAAAAGAAACATTTTTTATTATCTCGATGTAAAAAAATATCTCCCAATATTCCTGTAAGCGAAGAAATAAAACTTAAAATAAATCAAAAATAAATAACTCAAGCATTTCCTTCCATTTTTCAAGCATTAAAATTTTTATCTTTAATTTGGCCATTATTAAAAAAAAATTGATATATTGAAAAAATAAATATAAAACTAATTATTAAAAAAACAATCATTATGATTATTTTTGAATATAAAAAAATGATTGCTTTTTGATTTATCTTTGCTCTTAATTTTATTATGTTATTTTCTTCCATTATAAATTAAAATTATTTAAGCATAATAAGAGAAACTAATTTATCACGATTTAAATTATAAAAATAATTTTCAAAATCTTTAATTTTATAAACAATATCTTTAATTGTATTTTGATCATATTTTTTTCCAATAAATATATCTTTTAAATCATCAGTATTATATTTAGAAAAATACTCCCCAAAAATTTCAAATTGCGAAATTTCTTGATTTTTTAGATTAAAATAAATTTGAATAGTTCCAAAACCAGAAATATATTCACTTTTTTTAAATTGATATTGATTTCTTTTTTCTAATAAAAAAGTAATTTTTTCTTCTTTTTCTTTTGCAATTTTTGCAATTTCTTTTAATTGTTCTTCAGAAAACTTATATTCTTTTTCATTAGCTATGTTATCAATTAAAAGACCGATAAATTGTTCTTTTGTAATTTTTTCTTTTAATTCACTATAGATATTACCTACTCTTTTTTGAATAGATTTAACACCTTTTGAAATAATTTTATCGTAGTTTGGTGTAAGAATTTTACTTACATTACTAAAATCTACATTAAAAATTAAAGTTCCATGAAATATTAAATTATTGTTACTTACAAATTGAGCGATTCCAGAGATTTTTTTGCCTTCAATTTGGATATCATTTCTTCCACCAAATTCAGCATTCACATATAACTTATTTTTTAGAAAATCAACAATTGGTTTACTATATTCTTCAAATTTATATATATCTTTTGCTTTATCTTTTAAAACAAAAGAATAATTTACATTCCCTAAATCTTGATAAACAGCGCCTCCCCCAGAAACTCTTCTTACAAGTAAGATATTATGATCTTTTAAATATTTAATATTTGTTTCATTCATTGGATCTTGATTTTTTCCAATAATCACACATGGTTTATTTACATAAACATAAAAAAGATCTTCATTTAAATTATTAATTATATATTCTTCTGCCGCAAGATTAAAATAAGGATTATTTGTTTTTGATAAAATATATTTCATTTCTTCTTTCTCCTATAAAATAAAATTTAAACACCGTATTTTGCTCTACGTTTATACTCTACTACTGTATTTATTTTTTTTGCTTGATAATCTTTTAATTTCATAATTTTACCATCAATTGTAGAAAGAATATCATCAATTTGTGGATAGATATATTTCTCATAATCTGCTCCTGGCATAATTCAATTTCTTGCTCCTAAAACTGCAGGAGGAGAATCAAGATAATCAAAAGCAAATTCTGTAATATTTGAAGCAACAGCTTTCATAAAATTCATTCTTTCAAATCCTTCGTTTATAAAAATTACTTTTCCTGTTTTTTTTATAGAATTTATAATAATATCATAATCAAAAGGAACTGCTGATCGCATATCAATTATTTCTGCTTTAATATTATATTTTTCTCTTAAAATCTTTGCAGCATCAATTGCGGTATAAAGAGATGCTCCTAAAGTAACAATTGTAAGATCATCTCCTTGTTCACGAATAACACCTTCACCAAAAGGAATTTCATAATAATCTTTGGGAACACCTTCTTTTACAAAAAATTCTCCCTTATCATAAAGTTTTTGTGTTTCTATAAAAAAAGTTGGATCTTCAGAATTTAAAGCTGTATTCATAAGACCTTTTGCATCATAAGGAGTAACAGGAGCAACAAGATTTATTCCGGTAATTGAAGCTAATACTGAAGTATAATCTTGTGAATGTTGGACTCCATATTGACTTCCAATATTTGTTCTTACAACAACAGGTAATTTTAATTGTCCTCCCGACATTGCTCTTCATTTTGAAAGTTGATTTGAAAGTTCATCTCCGGCACGAAATAAGAAATCAAAATATTCAAGTTCAACAATTGCTTGTCCTCCAGCAATTGCATAACCGCAAGCAGTTCCAACAATTGCTGCTTCTGTAATTGGCGAATTAAATAAGCGATGATAAGGGAGAGATTCTGTAAGACCATTATAAACTCCATAAGCTCCTCCTCAATCTCTTAATTCTTCTCCTCATCCTGCAAAAGTTGGTTCTTTATAATAATGATCAAGAATTGCTTCAAAAATTCCATCTCTTATTTGATAAGATTTCATTTTTGAAAGTTTATTTCCATTTTTATCAAAAGCATAACGCTCACGCTTGCTTATTCTTTGAACACGTGGATTTTCTTCTTTTTTAAGCTCTACTTCTACTTTTTTATCTGTTGTATAAGTAAATTTTTTTCTTGAAAACATCAAATTATCAAGAACTTGATTATCATTATCTCAATCTAATTCCTTTGTTACTTTTGGATCAATTGATAATTTATAAATTTGAAAATAGAGATCTTCAATTTTTTTACGAATTTCTTTAAGATCATCTAATCCTTTTAATAATTTACTTTCAATCATTTGCTTTGCGAATAGTTCAATTGGATCAATTTTTCTTCATAATTCAATTTCTTGTGGTGTTCGATAAGATTCTAAATCTCCAGAAGAATGACCATTATAACGATAAGTAACTATTTCATTTAGAACTGGACCGTCACCTTTTAAAACAATCTCTTTTTTTCTTCTAATAAGATCAATTGTTGCTAAAACATCTTGTCCATTTACTCGTTCTGCAAACATATTGTCAGGATTAATTCCAGCTGCTAATCGTGCAGGAATATGATATCCCATTGTTTCACCAACAGTTTGTCCTCCCATTCCATATTGATTATTCATTAAATTAACCATAAAAGGAGGTCTTTTATTATAAGGAGAAGATCATAAATTTTTATATTGATCCATTGTTGCAAAATTTAAAGTTTCTCAAAAGGGTCCGGTTGAAACACCCCCATCACCGATATTTGCAATTGAAATACCTTTTTTTTGCTGTGTTAATTTAAATAATGCTGCTCCTAAAGCAAGAGAAGCAGAAGCACCAACAATTGCATTATTAGGATAAATTCCAAAAGGTGTAAAGAAAAGGTGCATTGAGCCAGCAAGACCAAGATTAAATCCTTGTTCTTTTCCTCAAATTTCTGCTAAAAATCCATACATAAAGAAAAATATTGCTTTTTCTTTTGTGCTTTTAAATTTATAAGTTGTTTGATTTATTGCTTTAAGAATCTTTCCATCATTATATTTTTCCATAATTTCTAAAAGTTCTTTATCTTCCATTTTATAAATTGTTGATAATCCTTTTGAAATTACTTCAGCATGATTTCGATGTGTCCCAAAGATAAAATCATCTTTATCTAATAGAAAATGTAAACCAACAGTTGCTGCTTCTTGTCCTGTAGCCATATGTGCTGGTCCATTATATTGATAAGGTAATCCCTTTCATTCTCCCTTAATTTTGATTGTATCTAAAAATTCCTCGCTAACTCTGATTCAAATCATTTCTTTTAAAATTTCAAATGCATCTTCTTTTGTAATATTTTTTTCTGTAAATTCATCTTCTAAAGTTTTATTATATTGAAACTCTAAAATCTTTCCTAAATCTGTCTCTTTTTTTACAAACACATCTTTTGGATTAATAAATAATTTTTTAACCATAATTTTTCTCCTTCTAATTATTCAAGTATTGCTGTTTTGATAATTTCCCCTACTGTTGGATGAGCAAATACAACATCTTTTAAAGATTTTGAATTATATCTTTTATTAATTAAAACTGAAGCCATATTAATAATTTCAGAAGAGTAATTTCCTAATAATGAAATACCAATTATCTCATCAGTTGATTTTTTTAAGATTATTTTTAATAAACCATCAAAATTTTTTCCAGCATAATTTCCGACTTCAATTACAAATCTTCCTGAATATAACATTGGAATTTTTTTTGTTCTAATTTCAATTCCTTGTTTTTTTGCTAAATCTTCATTTATTCCAATTTCTCCAACTTCAGGAGTGCAATAAATAACAGATGGAATTTGATCATAATTGATTTTTATTTTATTACCTAAAATATTTTCAAGAACAATCTCTCCTTCGCGATAAGCAGTATGAGCAAGCATTGATTTACCATTTACATCGCCAATCGCATAAAGTCCAGGAACATTTGTTTTTAAATTTTCATCAGTTACAATTGCCCCTTTTTCAATATAAACTCTTAAATTTTCTAATCCAAAATCTTTTATAAATGGTTTTCTTCCTGCTGCTACAAGTAATTTATCAAAAGGTAATTTAATCTTTTTATCATTTTTATCTACACAAATAACTTCCTTGTTTAAAACTTCAGAAACTTTATGTTCTAATAAAAATTTTATTTTTTTCTTTGCTTCTAATTCTTGTTGTAATTTTAAAGAAATTTCATAATCAAAAGGTCCAGCAATTTTTGGTGCCAATTCTACAATTGTAACTTCGGAACCAATTCCTGCAAAAAAAGTTCCAAGTTCAAGACCAATAACTCCTCCACCCATAATTACAAGTTTTTTAGGAATTTCAAAAAGCGCAAGAGCCTTTTCTGAATCAATTACTGTTTTATCATTTTTATTTAATCCAGGAATTGGTGGATAAAAAACTTCTGATCCTGTTGCAATAACAAGATTTTTTCCACTAATTTCTTCTTGATCATTAATCAAAATTTTAAAATCTTGTGCTTTTGAAGTTTCTTTAATCTTTCCAAAACCTTTATAAATTTTTGCTCCTGATCTTTTTACTTTCATTTCTGCTGCTTGTGTTAAAAATGTAACTTTTTGATCTTTATATTTAACTAATTGTTTTTGATCAAAACTTATTTCTTTTAAATTAATTCCAATATTTTTTCCTTCTTTTGCTTCTGAAAAAACCTTTTCTGCATGTAAAAATGCTTTGGAAGGAATACATCCAACAGTAACGCAAGTTCCTCCGAATCTACCTTTTTCAACTATTGCTGTTTTAAGACCTTTTCTTGCAGCATTAGAGGCAAGCTCATAGCCACCAGGTCCTCCTCCTAAGATAATTAAATCAAACATATTCTAAACCTCCTATTTAAATTGATCATATGAAACATTTTCTAATCTTTGTTTTAATTCTTTTAAAAATTCCGCTCCTTTAGCACCATCAAAAGGACGATGATCCATAGTAAGTGATAATATAATTTCACTATATTCCACTATTCCATTTTTCACCATTTTTAACCGTTTAATTGGTGATCCTACTCCTAAAAGTGCTGCTTGCGGTGGATTTAAAATTGGTGTAAACGCAGTTACACCTGAAAGTCCTAAATTACTAATTGTAAATGTCCCTCCACTTTGATCTTTTGGTGATAATTTCCCTTCTTTTGTTTTAATAATTAATTCTTTTGATATTCTTGTAAGTTCATTCAATGAAATTTCTGATGCATTTCGAACAACAGGAACAAAAAGCCCTTTTGGTGCATCAACAGCAATTGCAACATGAGCAACACTATAAGCATCATAATAATCAGGTCCAATTAAAGAATTAATATGAGGAAATTCTATTAATGTTCTTGCAAGAACATAAACAATAAGATCATTTATTGATGAATTTTCAATTCCTACTTCTTTTTCTTCTACTTTTGCTTTAATAATACTACGAACTTTTAATAAATTTGTTGCATCAAAAGGAGCCATCAATGTTAATTGAGCACCATGTTGCAATGAATCTTCCATTGATTTTGCAATTGCTTTTCTTACAGGTGTAAATTTAGTATGGAAAAATTCTTGTCCGATATTTTTTTTGTCTATATCTTCATAATAATTCTGAATAATATCTTTTTCCATTATTCGATTATTTACACCAGAAATATGATCGACATTTTTTAAATTAATATCAAGTGATTTTGCAATCATTTTTGCTCGTGGAGAAACAAATATTTTTTGATTTTCGCTTTGGTTTTGCTGCCCTTGAATTTTTTCTTTTATTGAAGTATCATTAGATAATTGTTGCTCTTGTTTTATTTCTGAAGTATTCTCTTCTTTTTTAGGAGAAATTTCTTCATTTTTACTAATTTTTTCTCATTCTGAAATATCTTCCCCTTTTTTACCAATAAGAATAACTGGTTCAAGAACTTTAACTTCATCTCCCGCTTCATAAAATATTTTTAAAACTTCACCACTATCTTCTGATTTAAATTCCGTAGTTGATTTATCAGTTTCATATTCAAAAAGAACATCTCCATTTTTAATTGTATCTCCAACTTTAACTTTGATATCCCCTAAAATTATTGATTCTACGGTATTCCCCATTTTTGGTGCTTTTATTGCTTTTGCCATATATTGATATCTAAATTTTACTCCTTTTAATTATTATTTATAACCTGTAAAGCTGTAATGATTACTAGATCAACAATTTCTTCAACTTTTGCTCCACGACTTAAATCATTTACTGGTTTTTTGATATTTTGTAGTAAAGGTCCAATCGCTTTAAAATCTCCTAAAGTAGCAGCAATTTTATATCCAATATTACCACTATTTAAATCAGGAAAAATAAATATATTCGGTAATGTTTCAAAATTAGGATCATTTACTTTTATTTTAAAAATATTAGGATCATAAGCTGCATCTCATTGAATCTCACCAATTACCTTATAATTACTATCTTTTTTAACAATATCTGTTGCTTCTCTTATTTTTAAAACTAATGGATTGTCTCCCCCTGAACCTAATGTTGAAAATGAAAGCATTGCAATTATTGGTTCAATTTTAAAGATATTTTTTACAGAATTAGCTGTTTGAATTGCAATATTTGCCAATTCTAAACTAGAAGGATTAGGATTAACAGAGATATCTGCAAAAAATAAATCTTTAGTATTTTCTCTTTCTAATCACATAAAAGATGAAACAGGAACATCTGGTATTTTTGTTTTTAAAATTTGAAAACTTGGTCTTAAAATTTCTGAAGTAGGATGAGTAGAACCAGAAACTATTCCATCAGCTCTATTTTCTCTAAGTAGTAAATTAGCAAAATAATTTGGATTACTAAAATTTTTCTCTAATTTTTCTAAATCTTCTTTTCCATTTCTTAAATCTTTGTAAAGATTAAATAATCTTTCTTTTTCATTTTGACTATAATTTTTTATAAAATTATCATCTATTTTAATATATTTAAGATTATCAAAATTTTTCTCAATTATTTTTTTTGCTTCAAAAAATCTTTGATCATTATCTGTTGATAAAATAATGATTTCTTTTTGATATCTTTTTATTTTCTCTTTTAAATCTTTAAAATTAATTTTTTCTTTAATCATTTAAATCCTTCTTTTAAATTTTTATAATTCTTTTAATAAAATTTTTGCTATTTTAGCCATTTGTAATTCTTCATTTGTTTTAATTATATAAATAGGAATTTCTGAATCTTTTTCAGATAATAAATTAATATCTAAATTTCGATCAAACTTATCTTGTTTTATTTTAATTTTCTTAAGATGAAAATTTTTAAACACTCGTTTAATCAAATCAAGATCATTTTCCCCTATTCCTCCTGTAAAAGTAATCGCCTCCACTTTTTCAACTTCATTTAAATAAGTTGCAATATAATCATTTATTCTTTTGATAAATAACTCTCTTGCTAAAATTGCTCTTTTTTCCTTTTTTTCTTCTCCTGATATAACATCACGCATATCAGAAGATTTTCCATAAATACCCAAAAGTCCTGATTTTTTAATAAAAATATTTTCAACATCATTAGGGTCTAATTTTTTTTGATTAATTAAATAAAAAACAATTGATGGATCAAGATCTCCTGATCTTGTTCCCATCATAAGTCCTCCAAGAGGAGTAAGACCCATTGATGTATCATATGATTTAGAATCTTTTATTAAGCAAACACTAGCACCATTTCCTAAATGTAAATTAATAAATGTAACATTTTTTTTATTAAGGAAATTAGATAATCTTTCTGTAATGTATTGATGACTTGTTCCATGTGCTCCATATCTTCTAATTTTATAATTTTTATAAAATTGATAAGGTATTGTAAAAATAAAATTTTTTTCAGGAATTGTAGAGTGAAAAGTTGTATCAAAACAAACAACATGTTTAGTATCCTTATATTTTCCAAAAAACTCTTTTAATGCGATTACATTATAAGGTTGATGGAGAGGAGCTAAAGGAGTTAATTTTTCTATTTTTTCAATTGTTTTTCAGTCTTTTACAATGATATTTTCCGGAAATACTTCCGATCCCATTACTACGCGATGAACCATTAAATAAAATTCTTCAAATTTACAAATATTATTATCGTTAATAAATCTTTTAAATTCTTCTGCAAAGTCTTTATATTCAAAATCTTTCTTTTCTTTAATTTGTTTATTATTAATGTCTTTATAAAAAAAACTTGTTCCTGTAATTCCAATTCTATCAATCAAACCTTTTCCTAATAATTTTAATTCTTTTGTAAAAATTTGAAATTTACATGAGGAACTACCAACATTTAAAATTAGTATTTTCTTCATTATTTTCTTCTTTTCCTAGTATTTTTAATCTCAATATAAATATAACTAAATTATAATTAAATTATTATAATTTATAATAATTAACAATGAAAAAATGTTTGATAACAACAAAAAAATTACATAAAAGAAAAATAAATTGGGATGACTATGATTTTTTTATTGGTGTGGAAAGAGGAGCAAAATTTATTTATAATCAAAAGGGTTTAAAAAATAAATATTATATTTCTGATTTTGATAGTTTGTTAGATTATCAAAAAAAATTAAAAAAAACAGGTAATTTAATTCTTTTAGAAAAAAATAAAAATTTTGCTGACACCGAAGAAGCAATTAAATATGCTCTTAAAATTGGATATCAAAAAAAAGGTTTAGAAATATTTGTAAATGAAGATCTTGGACGAAAAGATCATTTAATAAATATTTTTAATATTAGCAGAAAATATCAAGTTTTAATTTATGGAAATAAATTTAAAATTACACCGATTTTAGAAAATGAAAATGTAATTATTAAAAAAGAAAATTATAAATATTTTTCTATTTTTGTATTTGAAAAAACAGAAATTACAACAAAGGGATTAAAATGAGATTTAAACAAAAAAGAATTTAACTTAGAAAGCACAACAAATTTAATATCAAATCAAATAATTGCTGAGCAATGTAAAGTTAAATTCTCTAAATTAAGTTTAATAATACAAGCAAATGATTAATAATTAATCATTTTTTGTTTTTAAAGCAAGATCATTTATATAATTAAATGGCTGATTGAATCTTGGTAAAAAGAAAAAGTCAAGATATTTAAGTTCTTCAATTGTTGTTTTCTTTGCAATTGCTAATGAAAACATATGAATTCCCATAGAAATATCATAAGTAGAAGCCATTTGTGCTCCTAAAATAAGTTTTGTTTTTTTATCATAGATTACTTTTACTTTTACTTTATGTGGTTCATTCATAAAAGCAGGTTTTTGCTCAGAAATAATATGTGATTCTTCTGGATCAAATCCTGCTCTTTTAGCAGCTTCAAAATTGAGACCAGTTGAAACCATATTTAAACCATAAATAGAAATTGCATTTGAACCAGAAGCCCCATCAATTTTATCTTTTCTTCCTAAAATATTATATGCTACAACTTTTCCTGTTCTTACAGCATTAGAAGCAAGAGCAATATAATCAACTTTATCTGTTACAGTATTATAAATAGTTGCACAATCACCAATTGCATAAACATTATCAATATTTGTTTTTTGATATTTATCAACAATAATTGCTCCATTTGGTAACATTTTTAAATTACTATTTTTGAAAAGTCCTGTATTTGGTAAAGCTCCGATTGCAAAAATTACAAGATCAGTAGGAATTTCAATTTTATTTGTTTTAATTTTTTCAACTTTTCCATTTTTTCCAATTAAATCTTGTACTAATTGATTAAGTTCAATTTTGATTTCTTGCTGTTTTAATCTTTTATCCATTAATTCTGTAAAATCTTTGTCATAATATCTTTGTAAGATACGTTCTAATGCATCAATCATTGTTGTTTCTTTACCATATATTCTTACAGCTTCAGCAAGTTCAACTCCAATATATCCAGCACCAATTATTGAAACTTTTTTAATATCTTCTCTTTTTAACATATCAATAATTCATTGAGCATTTTGATATGTTTTTACAGTAATAACATTTGATCAATCTTGAAAATTAGAAGATTGAAATTTTGGGACAAATGGTTTTGAACCAATCGAGATTACTAATTTATCATAAATAACTTCTTTTGCTTGATTTGTTTTAAGATCTTTAAAAGAAACTTTTTTTGCTTTAAAATCTACATTTGTAACTTCATGTTTTAAATAGATTTTTGCTCCTTGTTTTTCTAATTGTTCTTTTGAAGAATAAAATAAACCTTTTGGATCTTTTACAACATCACTAATTCAAAGTGCTATACCACATCCTAAAAATGAACAATTGTCATTTTTTTCTATTGCAACAACTTCATAATCTTTATTATTCTCTAAAAGTGTGCTTATTGCAATAGTTCCGGCATGATTAACACCTAAAAAAACTATTTTTTCTTTATTCAAAATATACCCCTTCTTTAATTTGTTTTAATATAAAATAATTATATTATTTTAAATTTAAAATTCTCATTTTTATTAATTAATATATAAATTAATCTCATATTTGCAATGCTATTTCGGTTAATTCTTTTGTTCTTTTATTTATTTTTTCAAAATCTCAATGATCATATTCAGCAATTTTTCGATTTATTTCTAAAATGCTTTCTTTATAATTTTTTTTCTTTTCTGGAAATGACTTGTTACTTATACTGCTATTATCAGCAGTAATTGTAAGGTTGCCTAATTTATTCAAAAATTTCTTATGATTAATAATATTTTCAACCCCCAAACTTCTTTCTCAAATCTTATTTAATTTTTTTGGCATTATATGTTCGATTGTAAATTTCTCTTTACGATTATGATTGATTATTGTTTCATAACTATTTTTTATATTTCTTTTATTAAGTTCAATTTTTCAAAAAAATCCTTTTAAAATATCATTGCCTTTTTCCCCATAAACATCCATTTTATTTAATCCTTCTTTAAACTCATCATTTTCTGGAATAAAATCATATTTTTCCACAAATTCTTCTAAAAGATCATTATAATTATTAATTTTTATTTTATTAATTGTTCTTGTTAAAAGTCTTGTTCCTTTACCTACAAATTGTCTTTTAATAATCATTTTTTCTAATAAAAAAATTGAATTTTCAAAATCTTTTGTAACTTTTTCAATTTTTGAATAATCTTTTGCTAATGTTACTTCATTTTCATTTTCTAATAATTGAATTATTATTGGAAAAAATTGTGATCCTGTATATAAATCATTAAAAATCATCAAAGAAACTTCATAATCTTTTAAATTACTTTTCTTTGAGATATTTTTATATTTTTTAACCATATCTTTAATCAGTAAAAACTTATTAAAATCTTTAATTGATAATGAAATATCATCAATTGTTTTAAAACCATTAAATTCTCATTCTACAATTAATTTAAATTTATAATATAAATCTTGAGGATCTTTTTCTTTTGGTAATTTAATTGTTTTTAAATAATTATTATTACTTTTTATTGATTTATAAATAATATATTCTTTTACAATTTTTGTAAACTCAATATTACTTTTTTTACCTCATTCAGAAATTTTTTCGAATAATAAATCTTCAAAAAATAATTTAATTTCATCTTCTATTTCTATTATTTTCTTTTTATCAGAATTTTTCTCCTTTTCAAGTTCATGTAATTTCATGAAATAAATATTTTTGATTAAATCTATTGAATTTAAAGGAGTCCCTTTAGAATTCAAAGTTTCAAATATTTTTAATTCATTATCATTTTCTTGTAAATTAATTTGAATTATCCAAATATTTTTAAAAATTTTTATAATATCGTAAATATTTTCCTCTTCTAAAAATTCTCTAATTAATTCACGGAAACAAATATAATTATTAAAAAAAATATTATCTTTATTTTTTGCTTTAATTTTTTTTAATTCCTTGTTATTATTAAAAATATTTATATATTCATTACTATCTATTAATTTTTCAAATTTCTCTCTATTATTAATTTCACTTATTTTTAATCTAATTTTATTTTTATTTGGTTCATCTGAATCTTGCATATAAATTAATTTATTTAAATTAAATTTATATTTCTCAAAATGTGAATAAGAATGATAATCAACAATCTCATTTTCCATTGAATCAATTAAAGCTTTAAAAAATAAAATAAAAGTTGTTATTCTTTGTTGACCATCAACAATTCATTTTTTATTATTTTTATCATTATTAATTAAAATATTTCCTAAATATAAAGTTTTTTCTGGATTATTTTCATCTTCTAAATCTTTAATATCCTCAAAAAGAGATTTAATATTATTTTCGTTTCAAACATATTTTCTTTGATATACAGGAACACTATATATTGACCCATAATTAAAAAAATCTAATAATTTTATTCTTTGTACAGAATCATTCATCTTATTATTTATTTCCTTTGTGCATTGATTAAATTTAATCTATTTTGTTTTCAAAACATCTATAAAAGCATTTTTAGGAAGAGTTACTGATCCAATCTGTTTCATTTTTTTCTTTCCTTTTTTTTGCTTTTCTAGTAATTTTTTCTTTCTTGAGACATCTCCTCCATAAAGATAACCTGTTACATCTTTACGATAAGCTTTTACAGTCTCTCGCGCAATTACTTTCCCCCCAATTACAGCTTGAATTGCAATTTCAAAATTTTGTCTAGGAACGATCTCTTTTAATTTTTCAACCATTACTTTTGCAATTTGATAAGCATTTTTACGATCAACAATTCGAGAAAAAGCATCAACTTGTTCTTTTGCAATTAAGAAATCTAATTTTACAAGATCACCTTTTTGATATCCGATTTGTTCATAATCAAAAGAAGCATAACCTTTTGAAATTGATTTTACTGCATTAAAAAAATCAAAAACAATTTCACCAAGTGGAAGATGATAAATTAATGCATTCATCTTTTCACTATAGATTTCAAGATTCTGATAAATCCCTCTTTTACTATGAACATATTCAATTAATTTTCCCATATAATTTTCAGGAGAATAAATTGTGACTTTTACATAGGGTTCTTCAATTTGCAAAATATAAGATTTATCAGGAAAATCAACAGGATTTTGAATATATTTTATTTTTTTATTTGTAAGTGTAACTTTATAGATTACAGAAGGGATTGTTGCAATTACAGGAATTTTAAATTCTCGTTCAATTCTTTCTTGGATAATTTCAAGATGTAATAATCCAAGAAAACCAACTCTAAATCCAAATCCTAATGCTTTTGAATTTTCTTTTTCATAGCTAAGAGAAGAATCGGAAAGAGAAATTTTATCTAGTGCTTCTTCCAATCCTTGATATTTTTCTGTATCAAGTGGATAAAATCCGGAAAAAACCATTGGCTTTGATGGTCTATAACCAGGAAGTGCTTTTATTTTATCTTTATTTTCTCTTGTAGTAAGAGTATCTCCGATTGATATTTTTTTAATATCTTTAATATTTGTAATAATTCAACCGGTTTCTCCAGCATTTAGCTTTTCTTTAACTTTTTCTTTTGGAGTATTAACACCAACACTTATTACATCAAGATCTGTTTTTGATTGAATAAAAGTTAATTTTTGATTTTTTGTAATAAATCCTTGAAAGATCTTTACAAATAAAATAACACCTTGATAACTATCAAAATAAGCATCAAATACTAATCCTTTTAATGGTAGATTATCATCTGCATTTAATGGAGGTGGAATATCATTTATTATTTTTATTAATACTTCTTCGATATTCTTTCCTGTTTTTGCAGAAATAAGTGGAGCATCAGAAGCATCAATTCCTAGAATTTCTTTTATCTCTTGTTTTGTTTTTAAAATATTGGCATTTTCACTATCAATTTTATTAATTACAGGAATAATTTTTAAATCATTTTCGATTGCAAGATAAAGATTAGCAATTGTTTGGGGCTGGACACCTTGTGTTGCATCAACTAAAAGAATTGCTCCTTCTGAAGCTGCAAGTGAACGAGAAACTTCATATGTAAAATCAACATGACCAGGAGTATCAATTAAATTTAATTGATAAATCTGGTTTTGATATTGATACTCAATTTGTACAGCATTTAATTTAATTGTAATTCCACGTTCTCTTTCAAGATCCATTGTATCTAACATTTGATTATGAATTTCTCTTTTTGTAACAGAATGAGTAAACTCTAAAATACGATCAGCAAGAGTTGATTTTCCATGATCGATATGTGCAATAATTGCAAAATTACGGATGTTTTCTTTTTTCATAAAAAATAATAAATATTTAATTTATTATAAATTATTAATTATATTCTTTTATTTTTTTTTCAATGATTTGATCGCAATAAATTTTGTAAATTTCAAAATTTTTTGCAAAATAAGGATCAAGATTTTTTCAATTGAATCAAATTGTAGGAAATGGATTTTTTCCTTGTTTTAAATTGTTTTCAATTGTTTTAAATTGTCTACTATATTCATTTTTAAGAATATTTTCAATAGTATCAATTTTCTCCTGATAAATGTTTAAATTGTTTGCTTCATTTCTTTTCAAACTTTTTTTTACTTTTTCGATTAATTTCTGATTAGAAAAAAGCTCATTTACAGATAATTTTTTATCTTTTACTTTATCTGGATTTGTTTTTAAATATTGATCAAATAAAATTTTATTATATTGATATTTTGCTTCTGTAAGTGAACGAATATATTTAAATTGTTTTGCATGTGGACCATTAAATCCTTCTCATTCACTATTGTATTTTTCAATATAATCAATTTCTAATGCTTCGATTTCTTCAATTTTAAAAAATTCTTTTTCCTCTAAGATTTCTAATTTTAAATCACTTATTTTTAAATTATTATCAATCATAAAAAGTGCAATTTTATAGTATGAAGCTCCTTTTGCTGGAACTGTATATGATTGCAAAGATCTTAATAATAAATTGTCTTTATTTTTAAGCATCTTTCTTATCATCATTTTATGTGCACTAAAACGACTATTGATATTTTTCGAAGCACCTATGTAACTTCATTCTTTGTTATTTTCATCTTTTAAGTAAATTCGATATATCCCTGATATTTTTTTTACATTATTATTCATTAATGTTTTTTCATCCCAATTTTAATTTTTTATTAATTTCTTCTCTTATTATTAATTTGAAATTAATAATCCCTCTTAAATTAATTTTATAATTAAAATTGATAAAAATGAAATATTTTAATTTTAACCAAATTTTCCTTTTAGATAATTTTTAGTTTCTTGTTCTTTTGGATTATTAAATAATTCTTCTGTCCGTGCAAACTCAATAAGTCTTCCTTGGTAAAAAAATGCTGTATAATCAGAAACTCTTTGTGCTTGTTGCATTGAATGAGTTACGATTATAATTGTATAATTCTTTTTTAACTCTAAAATTAAATTCTCGATTGCAGCACTTGATTTTGGATCTAGTGCTGAAGTAGGTTCATCCATAAGTAAAACTTCTGGTTGTTGAATAATCGCTCTTGCAATACATAATCTTTGTTGTTGTCCTCCCGAAAGAGAAGTTGCAATTGCTTTTAAATTTGATTTAACTTCATCTCAAAGATTTGCTTTTTTTAATGCTTTTTTTACCAATTTTTCTGTAAGTGCGCGATCTTTAAATCCAGAAATTTTAAGAGAAAAAGCAACATTTTTACGAATTGACATCGGAAAAGGATTTGGTTGTTGAAAAATCATTCCAATCTTTGTTCTAAGATCAGTAAGATCAATTTTTTTATAATGATTATAAATTGATCTTAATTTATAAATATCATATTCATCATCGAAAATAATTTTTCCATGCATTCTAAATTTTGGAATATTATCATTTATTCTATTAAGAGTTCTTAAAAAAGTTGACTTTCCACAACCAGAAGGACCAATAATTGCAATTATTTTGTTTTTGGGAATTTTAATATCAACATCATACAATGCATGTTTTTGATCATATCAAACATTTAGATTTTTAACATCAAATGAATATTTATCATCTACTTTTTTATCAATACTTGTATTTAAAGTATTATCAATTCTTTGATTTAATTTTTGATAAAATTTATTTTCATTTTTTATTTTATTTTTAAAATCTTGATAATTTTTTAATTTATCTTGTAATTTTCTAATTTTATTTTTATAATTGCTTGTAAATTTTTTACTTTTATGAAGATTTAATTTTTGCTTTTTTGCTTTACGAATATCTTCTTTTATGTAATATTTTTTAATTTGATTATTTTTTGGTATTGCTTTTAAATCTTCTTTTAATTTTTTAATTTTCTCATTTTCGATAGCAACTGAATCTTTATAATCATTTACCAATTTTTCCAAATCATTTAAAAAATTTAATTTATCTTTTAATTTATAAATTTCCTCACTAATAAAAGCAATTTCTCGTTTATTTTTAATAATTACATTTTCATTTTTATTAAAAATCTTAAATAATTCTTTTTGCTTATTATTTAAATTTGTAAATTTTGCTTGATTTTTTGCCTTTTTTTGTTCTAGTTTCTTGATTTTTTTTTCAAAATTAATAATTTCTTGATCATTTAATAAATCTTTTTTAAGACTACTATTATGACCCTCTTTTAATTTTTTTAGATCATTATTTAAATTATGAAGTATATCTATTATTGATTGATAATTAATTTCTTTTTTGATATCATCAATCTCTTTAATTTTTCCTAAAACTTGTTCTTGATAATTTTTTAAATTATTTTTGTTCTGATTCATAAGCTACTCCATTAAAATCCTTATATTAAGAAAATGGTATTTTTTATTTAAGTAAATAAGAAGAGGATAAATAAGCATTCCAAATACAATGATTCCTAAACTAATAAAAAACACTATTTTCCAAGCAAAATAAACTGAAGCAAAGAAAAGAATAAAACCAGCAAAAATAATTGTAACTTCTTTAAATTTCTTCTCACGAACAAGCCCTGCAGAAATTGAAAGAATAATAATTAAAAAAACTATTAATAATCCAATTGCTTTTACTTGATCTCAAGGGACAATTCCACCTCTTGACATTGCATACATTTCAAGTGCTAAAGTAGGTCCACCTTGATTAATTCAATCACCGACATCATTTCCATCAAAAGCTGTACCATAAAGAATAAAAAAGATTGCAGAATCAGCAAGAACAATTCCGGTTGCAACAACAGCAGAAGAGATAATTTGCGGATAAACTTGTTTTAATAAAACTTTTGTTGATGTTTTATATTTTGTTGCTCCAAGGGCATAAGATCCTTCTTTTTGTCCTTTATCAACATCATTTAAAGCTTGCTCTGTTGTTTTTACGATTGTTGGTAATAAAACAATTGCCATTATAAAAACTCCTGAAAGAGAAACAACATTTAAACTTTCAAGGCGCATCAATTGTAAAAACAAAATACTTGCAATTATTCCATATACAATTGAAGGAATACTTGTTAATAATTGAATAGATAATGAAAATATTTTTGCTCGTTTACTTGTTTTTTGTAAATAAATTGAAAAATAGATTGCAATTAAAACACCAAAAGGAATCGCAATTAAAAGTGAAAATACAATTGTAAAAAGTGTTCCTATTAATGGGATAGCTAATCCATCAACCGTAAAGGTCGTTCCTGTATCATTAACAAAAGTGTATTTTCCTTTAGTTGTAAGATATTCTCAATTTAAAGCACTAATTCCTCCAATCATTAAAAAGATAATAATTGCTCCTAATAAAATAAATCCAACCGAAGCAAATAATCCAAGCATTATATTGTTTTTTGTTTCTTTTGTTTTTTTGTAATTACGAATTTTCTTTATTACAAGAGCATCACTAAAATTTATTCCTTTTGTAACAGAATAATTCTCATTGCTTACCTTTTTCTTTTCATATTTTTTAATCAGTTGTCCCTCGAGGTATTTTCTTTGATCTTTGAGGGAGAGATTATCAATTCCATATTTTTGAATATTACTATTCAATTGATTTTCTTTACTAATTTTTTTAATATTTCTTTTTTCAATACTTTCAATTGAATAATAACTTTCAAAAACTTTAAGAATAATGAAAACAAGAATAACAACGATAAAAAGCAAAGTACACATTGCAAGAGAAGAAGCTCTTTCAATTGTTCCGGGCCCACCTTCTCCTCACTGTGACATCATTGTCGCTGTAATTAAACGAATATTCCCTAAAAGATTAAAAGTTGGTCCAACATTTGTTTGGCTAGCAACCATTGATACAGCAGTTGCCTCTCCTAGTGCTCTTGCAATTCCTAATAAAATTCCAACAATAATTCCACCTTTTGCTGCGCGCAAAGTTACATAAAGAGAAGTTTGTGTTTTTGTTGCTCCTAAGGCATAAGCTGATTCTTCTAATTTGCGATCAGTTGAATTAATTGCTGTAATTGAAAGAAGTGTAATTGTTGGCATTATCATAAATGCAAGTGTAAAAATTACAGCAAGCATTGTTCCTGCTTGAACATTAAAAATTGCTGTAATCACATCATTTATAATAATTGCTCCAAATGCTCCATAAACAACCGAAGGAATTGCAGCTAATATTGCAATAATTGCAAACATAAAATTAGAAAATTTTTTGGGTAGTACTTTTGCAATAAAAACAGCAGTAAATACCGAAACAGGAACAGCAATTAAAATTGCAAAAAAGGAAACAAGCAAAGTATTTACAATCATAAATCCTGCTGCAAAAAGTTCAGAAGCAGGATTATATTCATTTCCAAAAAGAAAATAACTAAAACTCATTTCTGGATGAGAAACAAAACCATTAATACTTGCTGCAATTAAAAAAACTAAAGCAAAAATAATAAAGAAAGCTGTAAAAAGAAATAAGATCAACAAAAATGATCGATAAAAACTATCTTTTTTACGATTTTTCTTTGCTGTTTTTTTCTGTGTATAAATTATGCTTTTATCCATCATAAACCTCTTTTATTAAATTTCTTCTGCAGTAAGCAAAGGAATTTCTTCACTATTTGATAAATATAATCATTCTCATGATCTTCCATCGAATGAATAAATATATTTTAAAGCAGATGCACTAATTCCTGTTGGGCGATAATTAATACCATCTACTGTAAATGATGTATCTTTTCCAGTATAAACTAAAATTGGATCAGTAGCAAAAGTATAGTAAAGAGGTTCAACAGTACTATCATTTGTTTCAACATCAGGAAGATAATATAAACCAATTGGATCAATATCATCCTCAGTTACTTGATCATAACCTCAAGTTAAAGTTTGTCCATTGCTATTTTTTTCTTCTCTTGTAATATCACTAATTCCATATCCACGAGATTGTGTTCCTAAAAAAGAATTAGGATTTGCGTTATTACTTACAAGAGCAAAAGCTTGTCCAGAACCATGATTATTAAGTGTAAGATTTAATTCAAATGTTCATTCTGGATCATTATAATAATCTTGCAATCAAGTTGAAAAATAATAATTAAATCCATTATACTCAGCATTACCATTTGTTAATGCATCCAAAGTTGGTTGATCTGTTCCTGTTCCTTCAATTGTTAAAATTAAATTTACTTCTTTTCCATTACTATTATTATTTACAAAATTATCAATTGTTCAATTAGGATTAACAGATTCTAAATTATTAGCAAAATTTAAAAGATAAACTTCAAATTCTTCTGATGATAATAAAAAAGGATTATCATAAGGCTGATAATATTTTGCAATACTATTTATAATTAATTGAGCATCTTCTGAAAAAGTAATTCAATTAAAGAAAATAAAAGAAAAAACAAAATATTTAAGATATCCCGGACTAATTACATAATTATCAAAATAAGCTTCCTGTTCTTCTGTAAGTGTTCTTGATGGTGATCCTTGAATTCAATTTGTTCCTCAAATTGTATTATCTATATCAATTCCTGTAGTATTACTAAACATAATATTATTATTAAGAATTGGAGCTACTGAAGCCGGAACACGAAAGAAAATATTTAAAGTAGAAAACATTGGATAATAATCGGAATTATAATCAACATAACCAGGAGTATTATTCCCATCACTATCTAATACATAAAGATCTAAAGGTGTTAATTCTCCACTTGGATTTGTTTCTGGATCATAAATTTCAAAAGAGCTAACACTTTTCCCTAAGTAACCAACAGAATTTTTTGATTGTTCTACTCCATTTAACATCTGTTCTTCATTTTGTGCTCATACTAAATCTTCATTTCAATGATTGTAATCTTTCGGAACTCCGATGTAATCGTCAAATTTTTCTCCTGTTCCCGTAATATTTGCATCAAATCCATATACATAAATTGCTTCGGCTTTTCCTAATCCTGCTAGTACAATTGGTAAAAATATTAATAATAAAATTGCCACCGTAAGAACAACTGTAATAAATATATGTCCTCAACTTGAGGAAAAAAAATATTTTATTTTTAAGCTAATTTCTTTAAATTTCATAATTTTTCTCTGCTAATTTATACCTAATATCTCTAATTCTTTTATCAATTCTTTTAATTCTTTTTTTGTTTTAATTCTTACTCCTGCTGCTAATTTATGTCCACCTCCACCAAATTTTTCTGCTATTTTATTAATTGTAATTTCTTTTGATCTAAGCGAAACACGAAATATTTTTTCTTTTTGATCAAAAATTGCATATAATGCAATTTTAATATTTTTACTAATCATAAGAGTTGAAACAAAATGTGTTATCTCTTCAAATTGCAATTTGAATTTTTTCTCAATTCCTTTTTTTGCAACAAAAAAAGCAAAAGAATCTTTTTTCTTATAATGATTAATTACATAAGCTTGATATTTTAATTCTTTTTCTGTATATGTATTTAATAATTTATAAATATTTTTTGCTTCAAAACCTTTTATACTATAAATTAAAGATAAAACTCTAAAAGTATCTTTATTTACAGAAGGAAAAGAAAAACGACCAGTATCTGTTACTATTCCTAAAAAAAGATAATTTACAGTTTTAGTCGTAATTTTAAAATTATTTTTAATACTAAGATAATTTATAAGATCGAAAATTATCTCGGAACAAGATGATCTCTCTGCATTTACATATTTTAAACTTGCATTATAATCATCAATTTTAGGGTGATGATCAATTTTAATTATTTCTTTTCCTAATTTATAATTATTATTTGCAATTCTTTCCTTATTTGCAGTATCAACTATAATTATTAAAGAATCATTAAAATCATCTTCTGTTGGATTATTATTTTTAACAAAAAAATCTGATAATCATCTAATATCATCAGCATGTCCAATCATAATTTTCTTATCTTTAAAATTAGTTTGCAAGAAATTAAAAAGACCATATTGACTACCTAAAGCATCTCCATCTGGATTTTGATGTCTTAAAATAATAATTTTTTGATATCTTTTAATTTTATTCAGGAAATTATCAGCAAATTTTTCCACAATTTTCTAATTAATTTTTCAAATTTATTATAAATAATAATAAATTTTTTTGCTCTTTTTTTTAAATTAATTCTCTTCTACTTCTATTAATGAGCCTTGAATTAAATTTTCATTCATTGCATAAAGTCATTCTCATGATCTTCCATCAAATGAATAAATATATTTTAATCCCTCTGAACTAATCCCTTTTGGATGATAAGTATTACCATCAACTTTAAATGATGTATTTTTTTCTGTTAATACTAAAACAGGATCAGTAGCAAGCGTATAGTATAAAGGTTGTGTAAAATCAGTAGTTGTTTGAGTATCAGGAAGATAATAAAAACCATTAGGATCTAAATCATCTTCGGTAATTTGATCATATCCTCAAGTAACATTTTCTCCTGTATTTGCTCTCTCTTCTCTTGTAATATCATCAATATCATATCCACGAGATTGAGTTCCTAAAAATGCATTTGCACTTGCTCCATTATCTTTAATTGCAAATGCTTGTCCTGAATCATGATTATTTAAAGTAAGTGTTAATTCAAATGTTCATTCTGGATCATCATAATAATCTTGTAATCAACTTGAAAGATAAAAACTAAATCCATCATAATTTTCATTTCCAATACTTAAGGCATTTAATGTAGGTTGAACTGTTCCCGATCCTTCTAATGTTAAAATTAAATTTACATCTTTTCCATCACTATTATTATTTACAAAATTATCTATTGTTCAATTAGAATTAATAGATTCTAAATTGATAGTAAAATTTAAAAGATATTCTTCAAATTCTTGTTCTGATAATAAATAAAGATCATCATATGGTTGATAGTGTTTGGAAATACTATCAATTATAACTTGTGCATCTTCTGAAAAGGCAATTCAATTAAAAAAAATAAAAGAGAAAACAAAATATTTAAGATATCCGGGGTTAATCACATAATTAGTAAAATATTCTTGTTGTTCTTCTGTAAGTGTTCTTGATGGGGATCCTATTATTCAATTGGTTCCTCAAATTGTATTATCTATATCAATTCCTGTAGTATTGCTAAACATAATATTATTATTAATAATTGGAGCAACAGAAGCAGGAACACGAAATCAGATGTTTAAGGAAGCAAGCATTGGATAAGCATCGGAATCATAAGAAACATAACCAGGAGTTAAAGTATCATCTTCAAGATTTGTATCATTTGTATAGAGTTCTAATGCTTTTAAATTTCCTGAAGGATTTAAAATTGGATCATAGACATCAAAAAAACTAACACTTTTCCCTAAATAACCAATAGAATCTTTTGATTGCTCAATTCCATTCAACATTTGTTCTTGATTTTGTGCTCAAACAATATCATCATTTCAATATTTATAGTCTTTATCAACACCTATATAATTATCAAAATTAGTTCCTGTTCCTGTAAAATTAGCATCAAATCCGAAAACATAAATTGCTTTTGCTTTTCCTTCTCCCAAAAAAGCAATCGGAAGAATAATTGAAAGAAAAATTGCTGCAATTAAAAAAAAGGAAATAAAAATTTTCCCTCAATTAGAGGAAAAAAAATATTTAATTCTAAAAGTAAGATCTCTTAATTTCATATATTATCTTTATTAGTAAAATTATTATTTAAGATAAATAATTTTTTCAAATTTAATTATAAATAATATTTAAAAAAATAAAATTAATTTTTAAATAATGAATTTCCATTTAAAATTTCTTTTGCACTTTGGATTTTTTTACCCGGAATTATGATTCTTTTAAAAATAATTTCTCCATCTATTGTTTGGAAAAAAATTCCTTCTTTATTTATTTTTAAAAATGTTCCTGGGGCTTTTTTAATTTGTTTTTTTTTAAGTAATTGATAATTTGCTTCCAATACAAAAATTTCTTGATTTTTAAAAATTAATTTTGCTTTTGGTTTAGGATTAAGAGCACGAATTTTATTATAAATGTCAATTGATTTTAAATTAAAATCAATTATTTGTTCTTCAGGCAAGATTTTTTTTCAAAATGAAACTTTATTTTTATCTTGTTTTATTCTAATTAATTTATCATCTACAAATTTATTTAAAACATCAATTATATTATTTGTAATTAAAAGATATATTTTATCCTCGAGTGTTTTATATGTATCAAAAATTGTAATTGGTAATTTCTTTTGATAAAAATAATCACCAGCATCCATTTCTTCGATCATTTCCATTAATGTAAATCCTGTTTCTTTTTCTCCTTCAAGAATCGCTCTTTGAATAGGATTTGCTCCTCTTCCTTTTGGAAGTAATGATGTATGAATATTAAGAGAATCTTTTTTTGCTAATTTTAAAATTTGTTTAGAAAGAATTTGACCAAATGAACAAGTTATAAGTAAATCAAAATTTAAATCTTTAATTTTATTAATATCTTTATTAATGCTTTCTGTTTTAATTACATTTAAATTATGCTCTTTTGCAAAAAGAGCAACAGGAGAAGGAATAAGTTCAGAGTGGCTTCTTCCTACTTTTTGATCCTTAGTAGTAACAACACCAATAATTTCGAATTGTTTTGCATCAATTAATGGTTTTAATACAGATAGAGAAATATCAGAATTCCCTAAAAATAATATTTTTATATTATTCATTTTGTTATCCTTTAACTTTTAATTAACTTTAAAAATTCTACAATTTTTAAAATATCTGTTTTTTTGCTTTGATATCTTCGATAAGATATTTTATCGTTTTTTACTTCTTCATCACCAATTATAATTTGATATTTGTATTTTTGTGTTTGATATAATCTAACTTTATGTCCTAATCTTTCATTTGAAAAATCAAGTTTTACTCTTATTTTATTATCTAATAAAAATTGATAGATTTTTTTTGCATATTCTAAATGATATTTATTATTAATTGGTAATATTACAACTTGATTTGGTGCTAATCAAAAAGGAAGATTTCCTTTTGTTTGTTCTAATAAAACAGCAATAAATCTTTCATAAGTACCAATTAATCCACGATGAATCATAATTGGTCTAATTTTATTTAAATCTTTATCAAAATATTCTAATTCAAATCTTTCTGGTAAGAAAAAATCCAATTGAATTGTAGAAACTGTAATGATATGACCTAATAATGTTTTTATTTGAACATCGATTTTTGGACCATAAAAAGCTGCTTCTCCGATTTTTTCAATAAATTTAATCTTGTTTTTTTGTAAAAAATTTCTTAATATAGATTCAGATTGATCTCATTTTTTACTATCACCATGATATTTTTTTAGATCTTTTTTATCTCTTAATGCAAGTTCGATATAATCAATTTTAATATTAAATTTTGCTAATGTTTTTTCTACTAAATTTAAAACAAGTTTAATTTCTGATTCTAATTGATCGTCTCGTAAAAAAATATGAGAATCAGTAAGTTCCATTGCTCTTGTTCTTTCCAGTCCAAGAAGTGATCCTGAAGGTTCAAAGCGAAATTGATTTACATGTTCTGCAAGTCTTAATGGTAATTCTTTATATGATCTTTTTTTATGCTTATAAATCATTATATGATGAGGACAAGCCATTGGTCTTAAAACAAAGCTTTCTTCATCTTTAAATTTCATTTCTGGAAACATATTATTTTTATAAAGTTGATAGTGACCAGAAGTTTTATATAAATTTAAAAGTCCAACTTCAGGTGTTTCTACATGAATAAAATTATATTTTTCCTCTTGTTCATAAATATAATCATGAATCGCTTTTTTTAATTTAACACCATTTTCTAATCATATTGGAAATCCTTTTCCAATATTTTCATCAATATAAAAAATTTCTAATTCTTTTGCAATTTTGCGATGATCTACTTCAATTTCTTTATTATCATTTAAATTTTGCTTGTGGATTTTTTCCATATAAACTTTCCAAAATTAGTTTTGATCATATGTTAATAATTTAACAAATGATTTTACATCAAGTGAAGCACCACCGACTAAAGCTCCATCAATATCTTCTTGTTCCATAAGTTCTTTAATATTTTCCGGTTTTACAGATCCGCCATATTGAATTCTTATTTTTGAAGCAATACTTTTATCAAATAATTCAGCAATAATTCCTCGTGCTTTTTTGATTGTATCTTGTGCTTGTTTTGCTGTTGCTGTTTTTCCTGTTCCGATTGCTCAGATTGGTTCATAAGCTAAAATTACTCTTTCAATCTGTCCTTTTTTAATTCCGGCTAATCCTTCTTTTAATTGTCTTTCAATTACAGAAATTGTTTTATTATCTTCAAATTCTTTTAATGATTCACCAAAAGCCATAATCGGAATAATTGAAGAATTTAAGCAAGCTTTAAGTTTTAAATTAACAGTATGATCTGTTTCATTAAAATATTGACGACGTTCAGAATGTCCTATTATTCCATATCTAATTCCTAATTGTTCAAGCATTGGAAGTGATACTTCACCAGTAAATGCTCCTTCTTTTTCATAATGAAAATTTTGTGCAGCAAGATCAAGATCAAGACCTTTTTTTGATCCATGATCATGTGGCATTATAAATGGTAATGTAACAAAAGGTGCAGCAATTGCAAAATCACAATTTATTTTTTTATCACTAAGTTCATCTTCTAAATGATGTAAAAAATGATGTCCTTGTTCTGGGCCATTATACATTTTTCAATTTCCGACGATTATTTTTTTTCTTTTCATATTATTTTTCTTTCTTAATTAATATTATTTATTGCAGCAATTCCTGGTAATTCTTTTCCTTCTAAAAATTCCATACTTGCTCCACCACCTGTAGAGATATGACTAATTTTCCCTTCGATTCCCATTTTAATTGCCATTGCAGCTGAATCTCCACCACCAATAATTGTAATTGCATCTTTTAAATTAATTAATTCATGAGCAATTGCTTTTGAACCTTCTTGATAATTTTTAAATTCAGTAACACCAAAAGGACCATTTCAAATTACTGTTTTCGCTCCTTTTAATTCTTTTTTAATTACTTTAATTGTTTTAGGACCAATATCAAGCCCCATTAAATCATCAGGGATATTTTCATATACTTTCCCCTTTACATCTTTATATTCTTTTGTGCAAATTGAATCAGAAGCAATTACTAGTTTATCTTGATATTTTTTCATAAGTTTTTTTGCTAAATCAACTTTTTCTGGTTCTGCTAATGATTTACCTATTTTTTTACCCATTGCAAGATGAAATGTATAACACATTGCTGTTCCGATAATTACCTTATCTGCTTTCTTTGCAAGAGCATCAATTACATTTATTTTATCAGAAACCTTAGCTCCTCCCAATAAAGCAATGAAAGGTCTTTTTGGTTCAGAAATAGCATCATGTAAAAATTTAATTTCTTTTTCAATTAAAAAACCAATTGCAGATTCTTTAATATATTTTGCAATACCAACATTTGAAGCATGAGCACGATGAGCTGTTCCAAATGCATCATTTACAAATAAATCACCAAGTGATGCTCAATATTTTCCTAATTTTTCATCATTTTTGGATTCATAATTTACTAATATATTATTTTTTACATCTTCAAAACGAGTATTTTCAATCATCATAATTGAACCGTTTTCCATATTATTAATTGCTTCTTCTACTTTTTTTCCACGTGTAGCAGCAACAAAATTAATTGCATGTGTAGATGCTTTTGTAAATTCCATTGCAACAGATTTTAATGATTTTGTTTTTTTATCTTCCTCTGTTTTTATTCTTCCAAGATGAGATAAAAGAATAACTTTTGCTTCATTTTTAATTAAATATTCAATTGTTGGTAATGCTGCAACAATTCTAGCATTATTTGTTACTTTTCCATTCTCAATTGGAACATTAAAATCAACACGAACAAGGACAATTTTACCCTTTAAATCTTTAAGATCATGTAATGTTTTTTTTCTCATTATTTTCCTTATTTTTTATTTTATATCTTTAAATTTTAAAATTAAATAAACAATTTAAAGTTATTATATCAAATAAAAAACAGCATTTATTTAAATGCTGTTTAAACTTCTATTTATAAATTAATGTAATACTTAATTGCTCTTACTAATTGATTTACATAAGACATTTCATTATCATATCAAGCAACTATTTTAAACATATTAGTATTTGGTAATTGTTTTGTTGATAGAGCATCGAAAATTGAACCATGAGTTTCATCAATAATATCTGAAGATACGATTGGATCTTCTGTGTATCCTAATGTTTCATTTTTTGCTTTTTTCATTGCTGCGTTTATTTTTTGTACTGATGCTGGTTTTTTCAAAATAACTGATAAATCAACTACTGAACCAGTAACAACAGGAACACGCATTGAATTTCCATCCAATTTTCCTTTTACTTCAGGAATTACTAATCCTAATGCAGAAGCAGCTCCTGTTGTAGTAGGGATAATATTTGATCCAGCAGCACGAGCACGTCTTAAATCACTATGAGGTGAATCTGCTGTTCTTTGATCATTTGTAGCAGCATGAACAGTAGTCATAAATCCACTAACAATTCCAAATTCTTTTTGTAAAACATTTACAACTGGAGCAAGACAGTTTGTTGTACATGAAGCAGCTGAAATAATTTTATCATCTTTATTTAAAATTTTATGGTTTACATTATAAACAATAGTTTTTAAATCTCCTGTTGCAGGTGCAGAAATAACTACTTTTTTAGCTCCTGCATCGATATGTGCTTGTGCTTTTTCTTTAGAAGTAAAAAACCCTGTTGATTCAATTACTAAATCAATTCCAAGATCTTTTCAAGGAAGAGCTTTTGGATCTCTTTCTGCAAAGATTTTAACTTTTTTACCATCTACAATAATAGCATCACTTTCTGATTTGATTTTATCAACTTTATATGGTCCATGTGCTGAATCATATTTTAGAAGATGAGCTAATGTTGCGGGACTTGTTAAATCGTTTATTGCCACTATTTCAATATTTTTTTCACCGAATAATTGGCGAAAAGTCAATCTACCAATACGTCCAAATCCATTAATTGCAATTTTTTTCATTAATTAAAATTTCTCCTTATTATTTATTTTAAAATGTATTTAAAAAAATTTTACAAACTTATTATATAATTTTTAGCATTTAAAAAATAATTATCAAGCGAAGAAATTTTAATTTTACACTTTACATTCTAATTTACATTTTTAAATTAAATTAACTAATTTGATAAAATAAAATTAGTGTAAAACACGAAACGGAGAAAATATGGCACAAATAGCTATAGCTAAAGGAAGAAATAGAGATGCTTTAGCAAGAGAAGTATTAGACATTATAAATAGAATTGGCCAAGATAAAATTATTTCAGTAATGTTAGATGAAACAGGTAGACTTGCTAACCGTGGTGGTTTAATTTCTCAATCAAAAGCATATATCTTTTATAAAGATTAAAAGAAAAATAAGAATAAAATAATATTTAAAAATAGTGATTTTTATAATCGCTATTTTTTTATAATTAATCTTGATTAAACATTATATTAATTTAATATAATTAGTAAATTTTACTATAAAGATTTAAAGGAGAAAAAATGATAAATTTAAGTTGATCAAATGAATCGCAAAATCAAAATGCAAAAAATATAAAAGATAAAATTTATGAAATTTTAAAAAATGAAGAAATTACAATAAATTTTAATAGTGAAAGAAAATATAATTATAAACTTCATATTTATTTGCAAGGTTCATATAAAAAAAATATAGATTTAAAAGATAGCGATATAGATATTTTAGTTACTGTTGCAAGATTACCACATCCAAATGACTTAGAATTTAATGATTTTTTAGAAAATAAAAAATGACAAGAAAATTATAAAGTTGGATTTGCTGATGGAAATTTTGAAATATGAGGAAATTCAACTTCATCTTATGAAATTTTGAAAAATTTAGGAAATAGATCTATATATGGAAAAACAATAGAAACCGGAAAACAAGAAGTAACTAATATATTAATTAAATTAAAAAATGAAATAAGAAAAATTTTAAAAAAATCAAATGAATTTAATATTATTGAAAATACTGAAAAAAGAAAAAGAAAAGGATTAAGAATAAAATTAAATAACGAAGAATTTGATATTATTCCATCAATAATATATTTTAATGTTAATAAAGATAATAATTTAAAAGGTATTGGTATTACAATATATGATCAAACAAAAGGAAAAAGAATAACTAACTATCCTACTTATGATTGAGAAAATACAAATTTAAAACATAAAAATACAGATCAAAAATATAAAAAAATAATAAGAATAATAAAAGGGTATGTTCGTAATTATAATATTGATATTAAAGGATTTGCAATTGAACAATTTTTATATAATGTTCCTAATAATATTTTTATAAAAAACTACGAATTAATAGAAACATTGTATGATGTTTTAAGTTGAATTTATACTAATATAAATTTATTAAATGCAAATAATTTTAAATGTACAAATGAAATCAAAGAAAAATGTAATGAAGATTATAAAAAAATTGAAATTTCAAAACAAAAATTTAAAAATTTAGTAAATTTAATGATGGAAGATTTTAGAAAATTAAAATTTAAAAATATAAGTGATCAAAATATAAATATAATAAAAAATAAATTTAATAGTCTAATTTAATGTTAGAATCAAAATTTATAAATAAATTAACTAAATTAATAATTTTTATTAATTTTATTTCAATTATAATTTCAATATTTTCTTTTATATTTAAAAATAATTCTTTATCAGTTTTTGCAATTGCTTTAAGTATATTTACTATTCTAGCTGATTTATTTTTATATTTTTATATTAAAAAAATAATAATTCATCATAATTTAAAAAAATATGGATTTGAAAAAAACAAAATACATAAATTTATTTTAGAAAGTACATATATAAAATCTGAAGATAAAGAGTTATTAGAAAACAAAATTCAAATTAATGGATTTTTTTATTTTTCCTGAAAAAAGAAAAACTTACAAATTAATTTATTTTTTTTTAATGAAAAAAATAATAAAATTTCAAAATCAACAAATATTCAATTACTTGAAAGAAATACATACGATTTTAGAGAAAAAAATAAAAAATTAATTATTTATGAATATAAAAATAACGGAAAAGGAAATAACGGATATGATCATCTAGGAATAGCTTATTTTAATTTAAATAAAAAAGAAATAAGTTATTATAATAAATATCCAAAATTAAGCAAAGGAATCATATATTTTAATAAAGATAATTTAAATTAATAAGTTTATAATTTTATTTCTTTTATAATTTTATTAATTTTTAAATATGGAATCATTAGGAAATGTATTACTTGATACAAGTGGGGAAATTCTTTATTTTATTTTTGGATGATTATTTTTAGCAATCATAGTTTTTCAATTTTTGAATTACTTTTTCGAAGATAAATGAGAAATAATGATCCAAGAAAAAAATAAAAGCGATGTCTTAATTGGAGGTATATTTGGATTTATCCCCGGTTGTGGAGGAACAATTTTTTTAATCAATCTTTTTAAAGAAGAAAAGATTGGATTAGGAACTTTAATTGCAGCTTTTATTACAACAATTGGTGAAGTATCATTTATATTAATTGTAATTGATCCTTTACTTTTAATTTATATTTCAATCATAAGTTATATTTCTGCAATTATTGTAGGTTATTTTGTTAAATATTTAAAAATTCAAGAAAAATATAGTCTTTATGCAACAGCAGAAACAAAAAAGAAAAAATTACATAATCATCAAAAAGAATCAAAAAAAGCATTAGAAATATTTGGTTTTTCTGATCATTTTATAATTCCAATATTTTTTACAATTTTATTTTTGTTTGTATTTCCTTTTACAATAATTGCTTCATTTATTCCTGAAGGTCCAGAAAATTTTCCTAATTACTTATCAGCTATTCAATGAACTTCGATTGTTATATTACCTTTAATTGTAATTTACTATCTTATAAGAACATATTTTATAAGAAGTGAACATGATGAAGATCATTCCCATGAAAATATCCACGATAAAGGAAAAGAAGGAATTAAACATCAGATAAATCATATTTCTTATAATTTAATTTTAATATTATCTTGAGTATCAATTACTTTATTAATTATCAATTTAATAGTATATGCGATTGTTTATTATTCAAATCTTTATCAAAATATTAATGATCTTCAAGATAATGTTGATCAATTTAAAAATGATTGATGATATTTAATTTTGCTTGTAATAATTGGAGCTTTAATTGGTCTTATTCCAACATGTGGTCCACAAATTGCTTTTACTCTTTTAATGATTGGTGAAATTGGCGGAAGTGAAGCAATTGCATTTGGGGGAATAAGTGCACTTATTGCAAATTCAATTTCACAAGATGGACATGCCGGAATTGTTTATTTTACATTTGATAAAAAAGGATATGGAATTGTAAAATTAATTGAAATTATAAGTGCAGTAATTTTTGGATTAATCTTTATTCCATTAGATAAATATACTAATTTATAATTAATTTAATGTTTCTTTTAATTCTAAATTAGTATTTAAATCAATATTTTTTATTTTAAATTGACTATTATAATGTCCGGGATAAATAACATAATTATTTTTTTTACATAAATCATAAAGAAATCTTATTGATTCAAAAAATCTATCAAGATCAGTACCAATTTCTTTTCTATGCATTCCAATACTTTTTAAAAAGATTGTATCACCAATAAAAATATCTTTTTTATTAAAAAGATAAAATGTAGATCCTTTTGTATGTCCTCCAAAAGGAATTATTTTAATATCAATTCCTAATAGTTTTAATTCTTGTTCTTCATTTCCCAAAAAAGTAATAATATTTTTTTGTTTTTTGTCTAATTGTCAATTTAAATTAGATAATGCTGATCTATTTATATTTGCATCAAAAAGACCTTCTTGGTCTTTTTGATTAATATAAATTACTGGATTAAATTTTTCAATAATTTTTTCTAATCCCATAAGATGATCTAAATGATTATGAGTTAATAATACATATTTTATTTTAATATTATTATTTATACAATAATTAATTATTTTATCTTCTGATGTAGCGGTATCAATCAAGATTGCTTCTTTATTATCTTTGATATATAGATATGAGTTTGTAAAATTAAAGTTTTTGTTTTGAAATTTTTTGATCATAATTTTTTTCTTTATATTATTTAAAAAATAAATACAATAACATTATAAGAAAAAACAATTTTTTATTCTAATATATAAATATAATAAAAACAATGAAAAATTATGAACGAAAAATACGAAATTTTAACTATAAAATTTGGAAATTTTTTAACACTTTGTTTTACTGTTTCTTTCAAAAAATTAAAAGATAATACTTATGTTTTAAAAAACGAAAAAATGAATTATGAGTATTATTCAGAAGAAAAAGATGAAAACATAGCAAAAAAAGATTTTGCAGAAGCGATTTTAACATTTTTAGTATCTGGTATAAAAGAAAGAAAAATTTTTAAATGATTAGAAAATTGAGGATTTAAACAAAAAATAAATGACAAAGAAGCATTTAATTCAGCTTGAAAAGATATAAAAGAAAAAATGAATGAACAAAAAAGTAATTTTAAAAAATATAATAATTTTTCTGTAAATAATGAAGGATTACTTTCTAAAGATAGTTTAAATAATTTACAAAATAATCAAATGAATTTTAATTGAGGATAATAATGGGAGCAAATATTTCTGCAGACGATCTCAGATTATAATTATTAAAAAATAATTGAAAATATACAGGTAAAACAAAACATGAACATTGAATTTATGAAATAGAAAAATGTAAAATTAATTCTCCATTAAGTATAAATTTTAATGTTAAAAAAGGTTCCGGAATTAAAGATTACACATTAAAACAAATAAGTAATATAATGAAAATTAGTAAAAATGAATTAATAAATTCAATTAGAGAAAATAAAAGATATACGGAAGAAGAATTAATAAATTTTTTATTTTCAAAAAGTGATCTTTTAGATTTATATATTTCAAAATAAAATTAAATATATAAATATGCTTTTACATGCAAACTTTATAAATATATTTATATATTTTATTATATTTTTCATCTTGAATACTTATTAATGAAAAAGCTTCTGTAAATAAAGCAATATTTAATAATAAAAGAATAAAAAGAATTTCTTTTTTTTCAGTAATTTTTTTTTGAATTATTTTATGTTTTAACGCATAATCATTAAATTTTAAATTTTTACTAACATAAAAATCATCGATTATTCTCTCGTGATTTTTAAATTGTTCAAAAATTAATTTATGATCGAATTTTAATCTTTTAATTTTTTTTACAGAATCTATATATCTTCTTTTTGTAATTGGTGATTTAAAATATGTAATTAATTTTAAATCTGCTTTTGAATTTATTAATTTTTCTTTATCTAAAATTCCATCAATAAATAAATAAAAATTTTTTAAAATATTTTCCGCAGTTGTTTTTCTTAAATTAATATTTAAATCTTTTCGATATTTAAAATCTCAGATTGTATAAAAAATACCAATAAAAGCCATTATTGTAGTAAGAATACTAAGTGTTACCAAAAAAGTTCCACTAATTCAAGCAGCAAAACTATCCATAAATTTCCCTTAAATTACATACAGATTTTATAAATATATTTATATAATTTATCATATTTTGCATTTTTTATTTTAACAATTGGTAAAGTTTCTGTAAATATAGCAACATTCAATAATAAAAGAACAAAAATTATCTCTCTTTTATTTGTAATTTTTTCTTCAATAATATTATTTCTTAAAGCATAATCATTGAATTTTAAATTTTTTCTAATATAAAAATCATCTTCTACTTTTTTATAATCTTTAAATTGATTAAAAATTAATTTCTGATCAAAATTTAATTTTTTTATTTTTTTAATTGAATCTCGATATTTTCTTCTTGTAATTGGAATTTTAAAATTAGTAAGTAACTTAAAATAAGCATCAGATTTAATCATTTCTTGATCATTATCCAAATTCTTCATAAATAAAGAAAAATTTTCAATTATTTCCTCATGTGTTTTTTTTCTTAAATCTATATTGGTATCTTTTTTATATTTAAATCCTCAAATTGAAAAAAAAACTCCAACAAAAATCATGATCGAAGATAAAGTACTATAAAATACAAGAAAAACCCCGCCAATCCAAGCTAAAGCACTATCCATAAAATAACCCCATTAAAATTACCATTTTAAAAACTTCAAAATAAAGTTAAAAACTTTTAAAATGGTGCCCGAAGTGGGACTTGAACCCACACAGCAAAGCTAAAGGGTTTTGAATCCTTCGTGTCTACCATTCCACCATTCGGGCAATTATTAGTAAATACAAATTAAAAACAAATACATTATAATATAAATTATAAATTTTTCTTTTTATATTTTCTAGTTAGGGGCTTAAAATAATGGTTTGATGAGGGATTGCCCTATCTGAATTTTTTGGAACTTTTTTTCTTATTCTTTTAGGATTAGGGATTAATGCCGATTCAACTTTAAAAGGGACTTACATCAAAAATAATAATTGATTATTAGGAAGTTTTGGTTGAGCTTTTGCATATTTTATCGGTGGATCTATCGCCTATTATTCTGGAGGAAATATAAATCCAATAATTTCACTTTCAGTTTGACTTACTGATCAAATAACATTTGTTCAGTTTCTTGATTATATTTTCTTTCAAATTTTAGGAGCTTTTTTTGCAATTGTCATTATAAATTTTCTTTATTTAGATCAACTTAAAAAAACAGATGATCAAGAAAGAATTGCAAATGTTTTTTATACTATACCAGCAATAAAAGATTATAAATTTAATTTTTTAACAGAAATAATTGCTAGTTTTGTTTTAGTTACTGCTTTTTTAAGTTCTGTTTGATATGGATTTAATTTTTTTGAACCATTATTCATGGCTCTTGTTGTATTTGCAATTGCTCTATCTCTAGGAGGTCTTACTGGATATGCAATAAATCCAACAAGAGATCTTATTCCAAGAATTTACCATAGTTTATTTAAAATTCCAAATAAAGGAAAAACTAACTGAAGTTATAGTTGAGTTCCTACAATTGGACCAATTATAGGTTCATTATTATCTACAGGACTTATTTGAATAATAATAGAAATTATCGGAGAAGGAAACCCATTTAATAATTAAAAAATAAAAAAATCAGTCTATATTATTTTAAAATATGTGATAATAATTTTGAAGCACATTTAGTTGTGTGGAAAAAACAAAGAATTTTATTGAAGCACATTTAGTTGTGTGAATTTAAAAAATAACTTTTGTTTTCAAATGAAGCAATCATATTATTTGGTTGCTTCATTTTTTTATTTTTATTTTTGGATATTTTAAAATTAAAAAAATCCTTATAATGGTTTCTTAAAATTTTATTATGAGAAATTAAATTATTTTTTAAAAAAGCTATTTTCATTTTATAAAATACTTCAATTGTATAATCATTTTTTAAAAGATCATATTGTCCATAAAAATAATTTAATAGATCTTCAACACAATTTTTATCAATTAATAAATCATTTAAATGAGAAATTTTATTTCTATATTGATTAGTTATTTGTAGTCTTGATATAAAATATTCTCATATTTTATTATTTATTTCTTTATCTGAACATAAAGGATATCTTTTTTTAAAAAAAATCATTCTTTCATCAACTTTTAATTTATTTATAAAATTCCTTTTTATTAATTCATCTATATTTAAATAATTATTATTTCATAAATATTTTAATATTAATATTTTTTCGGCAAAATATAATTTATTAATAATTTTTGAATTTTTTAAAAAAATATTTTTTTCTTCTTTAATATCAATATTTTTTTCTTGAATAGATAATATTTTATTTTTTAATGAATTTTTAAATTTCATTTCAAAAATATTTAAATATTTGATAATTAATTTACTGTTAATTAAATAATTTATATTTTTTTCAAAGGAAAAAATATAAGTATAAATTATAGCTAAAATTTTATCATTTAAAACATCCAAAGAATCAATTAATTTTTTAATTTCTACTTCAAAATTTTTTATTTTTTTTGATTTATTTTTTTCTAGAATATCATTTATATAATTAGGAAAATTTTTATAAATTCCTACAATTTTTATTGGAGATATATAACCAGATTTAACAATTAGCAAAAAATAATAAATTTGAAAAAATTCTAATTTTTTCTTAAAATTATCTATTTTAATATTTTTATAATTTTTATTTAAAATACTATAATTTAGATTATATTTTTCTGAATATAAAATGTTAATTATTTCTGAATTTGATTTATTAAAAAAATTTTGATATTCTTTATTAAAATTAAATTTATTTTTTTCTTTTTTATTCATATTAAAATTATTATAAATATAAATAAAAAATGATAATAAAATTTAAATTTTATTATAGTTATTGCTTTTTTAAATTCTATTTGATATTAATTTGATTTTTTTACATAATTATTTATGATTTTTTTATTTTTCATTGCTTTATCATTAGGAAGATTTATTGAATATGAAATAAATTCAACAAGAGATCTTATTCCAAGAATTTATAATAGTTTATTTAAAATTCCAAATAAAGGAAAAACTAACTGAAGTTATAGTTTTGTTCCTACAATTGGTCCAATTATAGGTTCTTTATTATCTACAGGACTTATTTGAATAATAATATAAATTATTAGGAAAGGAAATCCATTTAATAATTAATATTAAAAAGAATATTTTAAAATTTTTAATATTAATTCAAAATATGAGAATTTATAATTAATTTTGATATACTAAATTTAGTTAATTGTTAATTAACTCTACCGATGAAAGATTAGTCTATAATTGTTTAATCTGAAATTGGATAGGAGCCCTATTGAGGGCTTTATTTGTTTTTTATCAAATTAAATGGAGTTTTGGGGAAATAATATTATTAATATGGGTGAAAATAAATATGTATCACATAAAAATCTGAAAATTTGATCAATTTATTGATTTAAAAGATCTTGATTATCAGAAAAAAAATCAAAATAAAGGAGATTATAGACCTTGTGTCGTTTTAACTAAAAGAGAAAATCAATTAGTATTAATACCTTTTTCTACATCTAAAACAAATCCTAAATGAAATATTGAATATAATTCTGCTACTAGAAATAAACCTTCAAATATTCAAATAGATAGATTTAGAATTTTAGATCCAAAGTCTATAGTTATCGAATCAAAAAACTGTACTCCAGTAGATAATGTAAAATTTAAAAATCAAAATGCAAAAATATCTTCTAAAAAAATTAAAAAAGAAATAATAAATAAATATAACGAAAGATTAAATTATTTAAATTTAAAATAAAAAGCACACCCTCTAAGTGATGTGCTGTCGTATTTTCTAAGCTCAATCTCAGAGAGATCTAGATACGATTGCTAAATTAACGAGCTCATATAAAATTATGATGAACACGGGAATATTTTTTCCTATAAAAATTATAAATAAATATTTAAATTATGCTTTATTTTTTCCTAAATAAAGTAACAAGATATATTTTATCATCATTCAAACTATATGAAAATATAAAATTATATTGAATATTTTTTGAAAATTGATTAATTCTAAATATATCTTTAAGAATTATTCTTTTTTGCTTATTTAGTTTCTTAATATAATTTTCTATCTGAAAATTATTATTTCTATTCAATAAAATTTTTTGAATTTTTTTGTATATTAAATAATACTAATTTCTCATTATAATCTTTATTTAATTTATCCATTTTATATTTTCTATAAAAAGATTTATTTAATATTGTCATATGACAATAAATAAATTTCAAATCTTTTATTTTTAATTTTTCATCAATTAAAGAAATTGCTTTATAATTAAGATCTCAAATTATTTATTGTATATAATTAATTTATATGTTAGCATTAATAATTTGTTTTCTAGTTTTAATAAATAAAAAAATTCAAGGATGAAAACAAGCAATAATAATTTCTTTATCTTTTGTTATTTGTAAAATTCTTTTTACTCTTGTTTTTATTTTTCCTCTTTTATTATTTGTAATACTATTTTTTGGTAAAACAATTTTTAATTAAAAATAATGAGAATTTTTAAATTAAAGTTAATAAACTAGTAATGTAGCATATATAGTTATGTGAACGGGTACAAATATATTAAACGATCCATATTTAGTTATATTTAATTTAATAATTAATTTGTATTGACAAGAATAAATAAGTAGTATTTAAATAAAAAATACCAAGAGTCTTCTCTTGGTATTTTTCTTTTATTGATCTTAATTTTTTTTATTATCACTATTATTAGTTTCTTCTTTTTGATTATTTATAATAGTTACTTTTCCACCTGCATCTTCAATTGCTTGCTTTGCAGAATTTGAAAATTTATGAGCTTTTACTTTGTAAGCTTTAATTAATTTTCCTTCTCCTAGTATTTTAAGATAACCATAATTTGCTTTAATTACATTTGCTTCAATTAGTGTTTCTGGTGTTATTTTATCACCTTTTACTCTTACAAATTTATCAAGATTAACTACTGTATATTCAATATGATTGATATTTTTAAATCCTCGTTTAGGAATTCTTTTATAAAGAGGATTTTGTCCTCCTTCAAATCCGATTTTTTTCGAATATCCAGCACGAGATTTTTGTCCATTTTCTCCACGACCAGCAGTTTTATCGCCTCGTCCGACTCTTTTTTGCTTTTTTCTAGATCCAGGAGTTGATTTCATATTATTTAGTTCCATCTTGTTGCTCCTTTTTATCTTCGTGTTCTGTTTTTTGTTCTCTTCGATAATTATTATTATTTATTTTTTTATTAGGAAAACGACTTTTAATTTCGACTTTTTCGTGTAATTTTTCAATCTCTTCTTTTGTTCTTAGATTTTTAAGTCCATCCAAAGTTGCTAAAATTACATTTTGTGGATTATTTGTTCCCAAATTTTTTGAATAAATATTTCTAATTCCTGCTAATTCAACAACTGAACGAACAACATCAGAAGCAACAATTCCTCTTCCTTCACTTGCTGGTTTTAATAAAACTCTAGCAGCTCCATGATGTCCAATTATTTCATGTGAAATTGTATCTTCTTTTCCAACAATTTTTATTTTTGTTAGATTTTTGCGTGCGAGTCTAGATGCTTTTTTGATAGCTTCAGGAACTTCAATATGTTTTGCAATTGCAAAACCAACGTTACCTTCGCGATCACCGACAACAACAAGAGCAGAAAATTTAAATCTTCTTCCTCCTTTTGTTACTTTGATAACTCTTTTAATATTGATAATTCGTTCTTCAAAATTATCTTTTTTACGATTATTTAAATTTTTGTTTATGCCTGGTCTTAAAAAAGGATTAAAATTTTCTGGTAAAAAATCGTCAGCAACTTTTACTTGTTTTTTAGAATTTTTATCAGCTGAAGTTTCTTTATTTCCACTCTTTATATCTTTATTAGTATCAGATATTTCTTTTTGCTCATTTTTTTCTTGCTTGTTTATTTCTTTTGCTTGATCCATTTTATCTTCCTATATTTAAATTTTAATATTTTCCTTACGAACACCATCAGCTAATGCTTTTATTTTTCCATGATAAATATAACCGTTACGATCAAAAACAATTCTTTCAATTTTTAAATCTTTTGCTTTTTTTGCAATATCTTGACCAACTTTAAAAGCATTTTCAATATTATTTGCATCTAACTTTAAAATAATTGTAGATGAAGAAGCTAATGTTTTTCCAGAAAGATCATCGATAAGTTGAGCTGAAATATTTTTATTTGATTTATAAACACTCAAACGGGGAATTTTATCTGTTCCAAAGATTTTCTTACGAACGCGTAATTTACGTTTATTTCTTGATTCGATTTTTTTGTTTTTTGCCATCTTATAAATTCTCCCTTATTTTATTTAGAGCTTGATTTTCCAGCTTTACGAATAATAACTTCATTTTTGTATCTAATTCCTTTTCCCCCATAAGGTTCAGGTTTTTTAAGTAAACGAATTTTAGCTGCGAATTGTCCTACTTTTTCTTTATTAATACCAGAAATTTTTAATTGTGTTGGTTTTGGAACTTCTACTTTAATTTCATTAGGAATAATTAAATTTATCTTATGGGAATATCCAAGTGAAAAAATTAAAGCATTATTTTGTAATAAAACATTATATCCAACACCGACAATTTCTAATTCTTTTGTAAAACCTTTTGTTACTCCATCAATCATTCCTTTTATTAAAGAAGCATAAGTTCCGTGCAACATCTTTGTTTTCTTGTTTTCATTTGTTCTTTCTAAACTAATTTTATTATCTGATCTTAAAATCTTAATTGAATTTAAAAAAGTTCTTTCTAAAGTTCCAAGTGGACCTTTTACAGTCATCTTTTCGCCATCAAAATCGATCGTTACGTTTTCAGGAATAATTATTTTTTGGTTTCCAATTCTTGACATATCTTACTCCTTATCAAACATAAGCCATGATTTCGCCACCAAGTTTGGCTTTTTTGGCATGATCTGAAGTCATTATTCCTTTTGAAGTTGAAATAATTGCAATTCCGTATCCATTTAAGACTTCTGGTAATTTATCAGCTTCTTTATAAACTCTTAGCCCTGGTTTTGAGATTCTTTTAAGGCCGTTTATAACACGTGTTGTTCCTTTGTATTTTAGATAGATTTTAAAGTTTTTTTCACTTACTTTATCACCAATAATTTTATAATCTAAAATATATCCTTCATCCAAAAGGATTTTTATTATTTGTTCTTTTAGTTTTGAATAAGGTACCAAAACAAATTTATGTCTGCGCATATTTGCGTTTCTTATTCGTGTAAGTAAATCTGCAATAGGATCATTTATCATTTTATACTCCTTCTAATTTCTCATTATCATGAAGACTTTTTAACACCAGGAATTTCACCATTAGCTGCCATCTCACGAAAACATATTCTGCAAACACCATATTTACTCATATATCCATGTGTTCTACCACAAACTTTGCATCTATTTTTTTCTCTTGTTTTAAATTTTGCATTTTTTTGTTGTTTTGCTATTTGTGCTTTTCTTGCCATATTTTAGGACTCCTTAATTATTTTTTGCAAAAGGCATTTTCAATTTTTGCAGTAATAAAAAGGCTTTTTGATCATCTGTAGTTGAAGTTACGATTGTAATATCCATACCTTTCATTGATCTTACTTTATCAAGTTCAATTTCAGGGAAGATGATAATCTCATTTACACCTAATGTGTAATTTCCTCTTCCATCAAATGAAGTTGGTTTTAAACCACGAAAGTCTCTAATTCTTGGTAATGCAAAATTTATTAATTTATCTAAAAAATCATACATTTTTTCTTTTCGAAGGGTAATTTTAACACCAATAGGCATTCCTTCTCTAATTTTAAAAGAAGCATTTGATTTTTTAGCATAAGTAATAATTGGTACTTGTCCTGTAATTATTGCTAATTCTTTTTTAGCATCATTTACAATAGACTTATCATTTACAGCTTTTCCAAGACCCATATTAATTACAATCTTTTCAAGATGAGGAACAGCCATTACTGTTTTTAAATTTAATTCTTTTTTTAATTCATTACGAATTCTTGCGTGATATTCTTGCTGTAAAAAACTTTTTTCTCTTGCCATTTTAGATCTCATCTCCTGTTTTTTTTGCAATTCTTTTCTTTACTTTTTTGCCACGAACATCAACATATTTATATCCAATCTTAGTAGTCTTTTGTTCTTTTTTAGATCCAATATCATACATTACATTAGAAGCATCAATTGCTGCTTCTCTTTTAAAAATTCCACCTTCTTGATCTTTTTGTGAAGGTTTTACATGAAAAGTTCTTACATTTACATCTTCCACAATTATTTTATTTTCTTTATGTAATACCTCTTTAATAACTCCTGTTTTACCTTTATCTTTTCCGGAAATTACAACAACACGATCACCTTTTTTTAATTTCATCATAACCTCCTAAAGTACCTCTTGTCCAAGTGAAATTATTTTTTGATAACCTTTTTCTCTAAGCTCTCTTGCAATTGGGCCAAAAATTCTTGTTCCTCTTGGTTCTTTATTATCTTTAATTAGAACTGCTGCGTTATCATCAAATCTTAAATATTCTCCGGTTTGTCTTTTGACTCCGTGCTTTGTTCTTACAATTACAGCTTTTACAACTTGACCTTTTTTAATTTGTCCATTTGGTTGAGCTTTTTTTACAGTAGCAACAACAACATCACCAACTGAAGAAAATTTTTTTAATGATCCACCTAGATTACGAATTACTAATAATTCTTTTGCTCCACTATTATCAGCAACTTTTAATCTTGTTTCTGTTTGAATCATTTTTATTTACCATCCTTTGTTTCAAGAATTTTTACCAAACGGAAATACTTTGTTTTTGAATAAGGTTTTGTTTCCATAATTTGAACTTTATCACCAAGTTTTGCAGTTTGATCTTGATCATGAACATGAAATTTCTTTGAATATTTATATCTTTTTCCATAAAGTTTATGAGCACGATAAGTATCAACTCTTACAGTAATAGTTTTATCCATTGCAGTAGAAACAACAATTCCTTGATAATTTTTTCTTCGATTTGTTCGCATTATTTAGTTTCTCCTTTTTCTTCGATTTTTGTTTTCTTTATATTTTTATCTTGGACGTTTTTCTTACTATTTGTGTTTTCTTTTTTGCTAGGAACTTTTTTGTCTTCGATTTTAATATTATGTTTTCTTTCGTTTAAAATTGTAAAAACTTTTGCAATATCTTTTTTTGTTAATTTTAGAAGATGAGTTTCATTTAATTGTCCAGTTGCATTTTCAAATCTTAAAGCAAGTAATTTTCCTTTAAGTTCAGATACTAATTTTAATAATTCTTGATCACTTTTTTTTCTTAGTTCTTCAGTCTTATACATTTTCTAACTCCTCTCCTTTTTTTACAATTTTACATTTTACAGGAAGTTTATGCATTCCTAATCTTAAAGCTTCTAATGCTTGTTCTTCGCTTACTTCATCTAATTCAAAAAGAATCATTCCGCGTTTTACTACAGCAGCATAATGATCTACACTACCTTTTCCTTTTCCCATTCTTACTTCTAATGGTTTTTTAGTAATTGGTAATTGGGGAAAGATTCTTATTCAAACTTTTCCATTTCTTTTAAGATATCTTGTAATTGCAATCCTTGCTGCTTCAATCTGTCTTTCGGTAATATAATTTCCTTCAATAGATTGTAATCCATATTTACCAAAAGAGATTTTAGTTCCTCGTTTTGCACGACCTTCATAGGAAGGCTTATGTGGTTTACGATATTTTTGCTTTTTGGGAGTTAACATTATTTATCTCCTTTATCTACTGCTTTAAAATCTTCTTTTGGATTACTATTCTCAAATCTTCTTTTTCTAAATTCCGGATTTAAATTACGCTCTTTTTTTGGATCTCTTAATTCTTTATCTTTACGATTTTTAAGAATTTCTCCTCTTGAGATTCAAACTTTTACTCCTAAAATTCCATATGTTGTTTTTGCTTTTGTTTTTGCAAAATCAATATCATATCTTAAAGTTTGTAAAGGAACCTGACCTTCTAAATAACCTTCAGTACGAGCCATATCAACACCATTTAGACGTCCAGAAACTTGTGTTTTAATTCCTTTTGCTCCATTTCGCATTACTCTACGAATTACTCTTTTTTGTGCAATTCTAAAAGGAACACGATTTTCAAGTTGACTTGCAATTTCATTTGCAATAATTGTTGCATCTAAATCTGGTTTTTTAATTTCTTTTACATCTAAAATAACTTTAATTTGTTGAGTTCTTTTTAATTTTTTATCACGTAACAATTTAATAATATCAAGTTGAATTTTTTTAATATTAGAGCCTTCTTGTCCAAGAACCATCCCTGGTTTTGAAGTATTAATTGTAATTCTTACTTCTTTTTCTGTACGGTCAATTTCAACTACAGATAGAGATCATTTTTTAAAATATTTTTCAAAGTAATTTCTAATCATACGATCTTGAACAACTCATTCAGTTCATTGTTTATTATCTTTTGCAAAATATCTTGATTTTCACTCTCGTACAATTCCTAAACGCATTCCGTTCGGATTAGCTTTTTGTCCCATTTGTGATCTCCTTACTTTTTTTTGTTATCTTTTTTTCCTTTTTATTAAAATCATCAGATAAAACAATCTCAAGATGTGAAGTTCTTTTTAATTTTTGATCAACACGTCCTTTTGCTCTTGGGCGATAACGTTTGATTGTTGGACCTTCATTTGCAACAGCTTTAATAATCACTAAATCTTCATTCAACATTCCATGATTTTCTGTTGCATTTGCAACAGCAGCATTTAAGACCTTTTTAAGTAAAGATGCTGCTTTTTTATTTGAAGTATCTAAAATTGAAAAAGCTTGATCTACAGTTTTATATCTTATAAGTTCACAAACAAGATTTGCTTTTTGTGATGAAATTCGAATATTCTTTGCTAATGCCTTTGCTTCCATCTTTCTTATTTCCTATCTTTTTTTCTTTTTATCTTCACCATGTCCACCAAATTTACGTGTGGGAGCAAATTCACCTAATTTATGTCCTACCATATCTTCAATAATATAAACATTAATGAATTCTTTTCCATTATGAACTTGGAATGTTAATCCAACAAAATTTGGAAAAATTGTTGATCTTCTTGATCAAGTTTTAATAGGTTTTTTAGATTTTTCTGCAATTGCTTTTTCAACTTTTTTTGCAAGGTGATCATCGATAAATGGTCCTTTTTTTAATGAACGGCTCATAATCTCTTATTTTTTACCCTTTCTAGTTCTTATTATGTATTTATTTGATTGTTTATCTTTTTTACGTGTTTTTACACCCAATGCTTTTTTACCTCATGGTGTCATCGGTGCTTTTCTTCCGATTGGAGATTTTCCTTCTCCTCCTCCATGGGGGTGATCATTTGGATTCATTACAGAACCACGAACAGTAGGTCTTATTCCTTTATGGCGATTACGTCCTGCTTTTCCAATTCTTTCTAGATTATGACCTGAATTTGAAACAGTTCCAATTGTAGCACGATTTTTTGCAAGAATTTTACGCATTTCTCCTGATGCTAATCTTACAATTACATATCTTTCAGTTTCATCTTTTCCAAGAACCTGTGCCCTTGAACCAGCTGAACGAACAAGTTCAGCCCCTTTTCCTGGTTTAAGTTCAATATTATGAACAAATGTACCTTCAGGAATATTTTCTAACGGAAGAGAATTTCCAATTGTAATTTCAACATCTTTTCCCGAAATAACTTTGTCACCAACTTTAATATTTTCTGGAGCAATAATATATCTTTTTTCTCCATCGATATAATTTATAAGAGCAATAAATGATGTTCGGTTGGGATCATATTCAATTGAAGCAACTTTACCATAAATACCATCTTTATTTCTTTTGAAATCAATAATTCGATATTTTTGTTTTACCCCTCCACCTTTATGTCTTACAGTAATTTTACCTTCACTATTTCTTCCAGCTTTATTTACTTTTTTTACAGTAAGTGATTTTTCTGGTTTTGTATTTGTAATTACCTTTTTATAGTCAATAACAGAAGAATTACGACGTCCGGGAGAAGTGGGTTTATATTTTTTAATTTCTGACATATTAATCACCTAATTATTTGATATTCTTCTCAGCTTCTTTCATTAATTTTTCAGTATCAATAATTTTTAAACCTTTTTTATTATCTTTTTTTGCTTTTTCTACACCTTCAGAACCATAAATTGGAATTATTCCATCACTTAAAATTACATAAGCTTTTTTAAAACCTTTTTTAAAACCTTCATATTTTCCCATTTTTTTAGGTTTTCTTTTTACTTTTGTAATATTTACTTTTTTAACTTTTGCATTTGATCTTGCAAAAATATATTCAACTGCTCTTTTTACATCTTCGCGTGTTGCATCAGGGTGAACTTCTAACACATATGTATTATTATCAGCTGTAAGCTTTGAATTTTTTTCTGTAATTAATGGTTTAATAATCACATCATTTATATTAATTTTTTTCATTCATAAGTCCTTTCTCAACTGATTTTATTGCTTCTTTAGTAAGTAAAACTTTTTTTGCTTTTAAAAGTTTATCAAGCATTACTTTAGTATTTAAATTAATTGAAATATTTTTAATATTTCTTCCTGAAAGATAAGCATTTTTTTGTTCATTTTTTGTAATAGAAGGAAGAACAAGTAAAATTTTTTTGCTTTCTAAATCAAGATTTTTAAGCATAATTTTAAAATCTTTAGTAGAAGGAGTTTTAAAATCAAGATTATCAACTACAATAATCTTATCTTCTTTTAAAAGTTGTGATCAACCTGATCTTAAAGCTAATATTTTTACTTTTTTATTAATTTTAAGATCATAATTTTTTTCTGATTTAGGACCAAATACGATTCCTCCACCTCTTCATTGTGGTGAACGAATTGAACCTTGTCTAGCACGTCCAGTTCCTTTTTGTTTTCAAGGTTTTCTTCCTCCTCCTGAAACTTCAGAACGAGTTTTTGTGCTATGTGTCCCTTGTCTAAGTGAGGCACGCTCAGAAAGAATTAAATCATACATTGCTTGTTCGTGAGGAATAATATTGAAAACTTGATCATTAAGCTCAATTGTTTCAACTTTTTTGCCAAGAACATTTAAAACATTTATAGTTGCCATTATTTTTTCTCCTCACTTTTTGCTTTTTCACTTCTTAATTTTATTAGTTCTTCAATTTTATTAATTTCAATCTTTAATTCTTGATTAGACATTTTAAGAGCTTTAGCTTTATTAATTTTTAATTCTTCTGCTCTTTTTAATAATTCTTGATGTTCTTTTAAATCATTTTCGTGTTTTATTTTTGCTTGCGCAATTTCTTGATTCATCTGCTCAATTGTCATTGTAGAAGTTAATTTAGCACCAAATTTTTTACCTTCTTCAAATAAATTATTTTTAATCTGAACTTCTTTTACATCAACAAGTTTAATTACATTATTTACTTTTCCTGTATTTTTAATTGCTTCTCTTATTACAACAAAAGATTTATTTGGACCAGGAATTGATCCTCTAATTAAAAGTGCATTTAATTTTTCATCAAAAGCTACAATTTCTAAATTTTGCATTGTAACTTTTTGATGTCCCATATGACCAGGCATCTTTTTGCTTCTTTTTACAGTTCCTCTAATATCACCAGAAGAACCTGCAACACGATGTGATTTTGAACCATGAGTCATCGGTCCTCTAGATTGATTATGTCTTTTAATAGTCCCTTGAAATCCCTTACCTTTAGAAATTCCAGTAACATCAACTAAAGTACCATTTAAAAAAATATTGCCTTTTATTAGATCTCCACGCTCAAATCCATCCATATCTCTAATTTCATGAATGAAATATTTTGGATTAGTATTCGCCTTTTTGGCTTCACCAATCATTGGCTTGATTGATTTATTAACTTTTCTATCTTCAAGTCCTAATTTGAGAGCTTTATATCCATCATTTGCTAATGTTTTTACTTGTAATACAACATTAGGCTTTATCTCAACAACAGTAACAGGAATTGCTCTTCCTTCTTCAGAAAAAACAGTTGTCATTCCTGCTTTACGGCCTAAAATACCTTTCATCTTAAACCTCTTAATTGATTTTAATTTCTATTGAAACACCAGTTGGTAATTCAATTCGATTTAATTTTTCAATTGTTTCTGCTGTTGATTTTTTGATTCCTATTAAACGTTTGTGCGTTCTTAATTCAAATTGTTCACGTGAATCTTTATTAACATGAACAGATCTAAGTACAGTAAATACTTCTCTTCTTGTTGGCAAAGGAACAGGTCCATATACTTCTGCTCCTGAATCTTTTGCAATTTTAATGATTTTTTTTGCAGAAATATCTATTAATTTTGCATCATAAGATTTTAGTTTAATTTTGATTGCCTTATTTTTCTCCATATAAGGTTCATACTCCTTGATTTTTTTAAAATTCTTGATTATTTTTATTATTTTTTCTTTATGATAATTGGGAGTTGATATTTTGTTTCAAATTTTCCACCAATTTATGTGTTTAATTTTGAAAAAGTATATCAATTAATGATACATTTTTTTAATAAAAAAGTAAAATTTTTTATATATGGAAAACAGAACAATTTTAATAACAGGAGGACTAGGATATATAGGAAAAAATATTACTAATTTATTGTTAAAAAATAACTATAAAATTATAGTAATTGATAATTTAATTAATAGTTATGAACAAAAAATAAGAAATAAAAATTATAAATTTATAAAATGTGATATTTTAAATAAAAATAAATTAAATAATGTTTTTAAAAAAGAAAAAATAGATTTAATTATACATACGGCAGGACTTATAAAAGTTCAAGAATCAGAAGAAAAACCGATTGAATACTTTAATGTAAATATTTCTGGAACAATAAATATTTTAGAAATGATGCAAAGATATAATATTGATAAAATTATTTTTTCATCAAGTGCAGCCGTATATGGAAATCCTATTAAAATACCAATAGAAGAAAAAGATCCAAAAAATCCAATTAATACATACGGACTTACAAAATTAATAGGAGAAAAATTAATTTTAAAAGCAAAAAATATTGGTATAAAAAGTATTATTTTTAGATATTTTAATATTGCAGGAGGAGATCAAAAAGAAAATCTTAATTATTCTCCTAAAAATAATATAAGTCACTATATTCCTAAAATAGCAAATGCAATTAAAAATAATGAAATAATAAAAATTTTTGGTAATGATTATCAAACAAAAGATAAAACTTGTGTAAGAGATTATATTAATATAAATGATTTAGCTAATATCCATTTACTAGCAATTGATTATCTTTTTAAAAAAAATAAATCAGAAATTTTAAATGTAGGATCAGGAAAAGGATATAGTAATTTAGAAATAATAAAAATAATAGAAAATTTAGTAAATAAAAAAATAAATTATAAAATTAGTAATAAAAGAAGAAAAGGAGATCCTGATATTTTAATCGCAAATATAAATAAAATAGAAAAAAAATTGAATTGAAAAAATCAAAAAAATATAATAGATACAATAAAGGAAGAACTAAATTTATAAAATAAAAAAATGGAAAATATAGATAATTTTGATTATTACATTTTTGGTTGCGGTATATCTGGAGCAACATTAGCAAGAAAATTAATTAATCAAAATAAAGACCTTAAAATTTTAATATTTGAAAAAAGAGAACACATCGGTGGAAATGTATATGATTTTAAAGATAGATATGGAATCATGGTTCATAAATATGGTCCTCACATTTTTCACACTAATGATGATATAGTAATTAATTTTATTAAAAATTATGCAAATTGGAAACAATTTAGACACAAAGTTAATGTAAAAGTAAAAGATATCGAAGTTCCTTTACCGATTAATTTTAAATCAATTGATTTATTATTTCCAGAAGAAGCAAATGAAATTAAAGAAAAATTAAAAAAAGAATTTAAAAATGAAGAAAAAACATTTATTTTTGATTTGATAAGTTCAGAAAATTCAATTACTAAAAAATTTGGAGAATTTATTTATAAAAATATATTTGAAAATTATAGTAAAAAAATGTGAGGCCAAGATCCGACAAAATTAGATAAAAATATATTAAAAAGAATCCCTATTATTTTATCTTATGATGATGGTTATTTTACTGATAAATTTCAAGCAATACCAGAAAAAGGCTATACTCAATATATTAAAAAATTAATAGATGATAAAAATATTAAAATTATTTTAAATTCAAACTTTAATGATCTTAAAATAATAAATAATAAAACATACATTTATGATCAAGAAATTACTAAACCTATTATTTATACAGGTCTTATTGATAAATTATTTAATTATAAATTTGGAAAATTAAATTATCGCTCTATTAATTTTAAATTTGAAAATTTAAAAATTGATTCATTTCAAAATAGATCAGTTACAAATTATCCTGCAGATTTAAAAATGACTAGAATTACAGAATATAAAAAATTATTAAAACAAGAAAACAATAAAGAAATAAAAGGGATTACAACAATAGGAAAAGAATATCCAGGACAATATTCAGAAGATTCAAAAGAATTTAATATTCCTTGTTATCCAATTTATACAAAAAATGAATTAGAAAATTATAGTAATTATTTAAATGAAAGCAAAAAGATAAAAAATCTTTTTTTCTTAGGAAGACTTTCAGAATATAAATATAAACAAATGTGACAAGCAACAAAAGATGCTTTAGAGTTCAAATTTTAAAGATATGAATGAGAAAATAATAACATTAGCAATTACTATTTATAATCCAGAATATTATGAAATAAAAAATTGATTAGAATATTATAATTTTTTAAAAAATGATCAAAATATTCAAGTAATTTTTTTAATAGATAATCCAAATATAAATCAAAATATTTTAAATTTAATTCAAAAAGAAAAAGCACAATATAAAATATATAATAAAAATTATGGTAAATTTTATGTAATAAAAGATGCTTGCGATAAAAATTTAATACAAGGAAAATTTCTTAAAATTTGTGATCCTGATGATTTGCTTCATTTGAGTAATTTAAAAAAATTTGTAAAAAAAATAAAATTATTAAACAAAAATCAAGAATATTTAATTTTAACAAGTCATGGATACTTAGAAGGTTGATATTATAGCAAATGAAATATCAATGTTTCAAAAGTTAAAAAAATGTTATTAAAATCTGTTCCTGTAAATTACAACACAATTCTTAGTACTAAAGGAATCAAAGATTTTCCCTTTAAATATAAAGATTTATCAAAATCAAGTGATTCAATTTTTTCAATTACAAATCTTATAAATGAAGATATTATTTTTATTACAATGGAAAAAAATTGATTTTACATTTATAACAAAAGAAAAGGAATATCAGATTCAACTAATAAATTTAGTCACAGCAAAAAACAAATGAAAAGTGATTATAAAAAATTATTTTATGATACCTTTTATTACTTAAATATTTTAATTGAATTAAATGACAAATTAATAAAAATTAAATATACTAAATTTCCAAGAAAATTTGATTTTTATACATCTCATAATACTTTAATTGGAACTAATTTTAATTTAATTAAAAGAATCTTATTAATAAGAAAAACTTATAAAATTTTTAAAAAAATAGATATTACAGAAGGAAATTGAAATTTTTTAAATTTAATTAAATTTTATTTTTTTCAAATAATTAAAAAGAAAATAAAGGTCTAAAAATGAATTTTAATTTAAATATTGCATTAACCGTTTATAAAATAGATTTAATTGAAATAGATAATTATTTAACTATTTTTAAAAAAATAAATAACAAAATTAATGAGGAATATCAAGATAGAATTGACAATTTAATTAGTTATTCAATTATTTCCGATAATCCTGAATTAGAAAAAGAAGAAAATTTTAAAAAAATTTTAAATGAATTTAAAAAAATAAAAAATTTAAAATATTATAAAGCAGAAAAAAATCTAAAAAGAATTAATCAAGTAATCGAAAAAATAAATATAATTAATGCTAAATTTATTAAAATGTGTGATCCCGATGATTTAATTTTAATAGATGAAACAATAAAAATTGCATTAGAAATTGATAATTTAGATCCTAGATCATATATTATTCATGCCTATAGACAAATAAATGTAATTCAAAAAATAATTTTTGAAAATCTGGAAAATGTTAGCTTTAAAAAGTTTTTTAAACCGGTATCTTTTAATCCAAATACAATATATCCTAAATATTTTTTAAAAAAACTTAAAAAAGAAAATTGATCATTTAATCATTTACAATGATCTGATGATGTACTTGCAATAAAAGCAAATGAATATGATTTAATTTATACTTATATTCCAAATATGGCTCCATATTTAAATAATCCAGGAGCAGGAGTTTCAATTTCCAAGCAAAAACATAGTAATTTGGATTATTATTATGCTTCATGTGAATTTATTAAATTTTTACAAAAAAGTACAAAAAATTTAAATAATAAAATCATTACAGATAAACCTAATAAATTTTTTATAAAAAATGTTTATAATGATTTATTTTTTTATGACAAAAATAGATTTAATAAATCATTTAAATTTTTTTACATGTTATTTCTAATTAAAAAAATAAATAAAAACTATATTGCTTATTCAAATAATAAAAATAAAAAACATTTTTTTTGATTTAAATTTGGTCTTTTATTATCGCTTTTATTTAAACTTAAATTTTAAAAATTATCCATTTCAACTAACAATTACATTATCATCTAATTTGTCTCAAATTGGATAAGCTCTAAATATCATTTTTTGATCTCCAAAATCTTGTTCATATACAGTTTCTCATTTATTAAAATCTTGTTTTGCTGTATCTATTTTATCAAATTGATAAATCGATAGTAGGGAAGTATCAGAAAAATCACTTATTCCATTACCTTGATCAACAGCAACATAATTATTACCATTTTCTTCAAAAAATAAAGTTGATGAAATTGTAGGAGATTTTTGACTTGTTTTATGATTTAATATAACTCTTCCTGTCATCGGTGAAAGATTTGTTTTTGATGAAGTACTATTTGGATTAACTTCCACTATTTTAATATAAGAATTATTATCGTGTGAATATCATTCTTCTTTATATAAAGATTCTTGTAATTCTAAATTAGTATTACCTCATTCTGCATGATTATCAAACATTGAAAAATATAAATCATTTGGATCATAAGCATCTGGATCTAAAAAGAAATTTTCAGGACCCACTTTTTCAATATAAGGATTTAAAATCTTTACACAATGTTCTCCCATAAATAATTGCTCTTTTTCTTCATTTTGAATTTTTCTTAAATTTTCTAAATTATCTGTAGGATAATAATTACCATTTATTTCTCAATTTATAAATTTATCTTGTAATCCCCCATTATTTTTATGAAAATCATAAGTTTCTTGTGGATCATATTCTGAATTTGCAATATATTTATTTTCTTCTTCATTATAAATAATAGAATGATCTCCATCTAGATCTTCTTCGTATAAATAATAATAACTATCATAATTACCAGAATAAATTCAATTTACTTCAGGATTATTTAATATATTACCATTTTCATCTAATACTTTAATTGAAAGAAATGTACCTAATGTTCTTGAATTAACGTAAATATTTTGTTCATAATAATCAATTGAATTAAAGTGAAAAAAATCATTACTAGGCATTATTGTTCGATAATACTCACCTGTATCTTCATCAATATAATATCAATAGTTTTCTGAATAATTTAATAAATCAGAGATGCTTATTATTTCTTGATCATTTGTGTTTTCTTCTATAATATCAACTTGTTGAACAGAAAGATCTCCCAAACCACCATTATCATCGTTTTCTTTTCCTTGTCAAGTGTTTAAATTATCAATAATAAAATAATAATTATTATCAAAATCACTTTTATAAATAAATTCGTGATTTATTGAAGAATTGGATTCATTTAATGAATTATTCGGTTCATTTGAATTTAAATCATCATTGCTTATAAAATTTTTTGTTTGATTATAAACTTCATTATAAAAAATAATTTCTGAATCCTCATTTTTTACAAATCATGTAAAAGCTAAATCTCCTTCATTATTATAATATGGATGAAACATAGATTTATCATTTTGATCAGTTTTAAAAATTTCTTCATTTTGATTTTTATAATCTAAAACAACATATTTATTTGGTTGTTCATAGTCATTTTCATAAAATAAATCTGAATTAGTTAATTCTAAAAATTCTTCATTTTTAACATTATTTTTACTATTATCATTTACAAAAAAATAAATAATTCAAGATAAAAATAAAATTGAAAGCGAAGCAAGAATAAACACAACAAAAATTAGTAATATTTTCTTTTTTTCTATCATTTCTCTATCTTTAATAATTTTATTAAAAAAATTATACTTAATTTTTTTAAATTAAGTATTTTTAGAGGATTTGAAAACAAATGCATAAAATATGAAATAAATAAAAATAAATAAGCTAAATAATAAACGCATATATTTGCCAAAAAACATTGTTACAAAAGTTGTAGATGCTGAAAAAATATCAATAAAACCATTTATATCTATTTTTCAAGTATCAGGAGTAAATGGAATATTATTTATTTCTGCAATTTGATAAACATTTTGTCATAAAAGAATTTGGTATAAACCATTTACCAGATATTCAACATATCCAAAAGGAATAAAAGGGAAAAAATCATTTGCATTTTTAACTATAGATCTTAATCCTGCAAATTCAATAAAGTTATATTGAGTATTTAAATAAACAGTATCTGGATCAATATTTGGAAAATTTACAATTATTTGATCTATGTTATTAGGAATAAGTTCTGTATTTACATAATTAACTGTTAAATCATATGCTGCCATTGTTTCAATTGCTTCAAAAATAAAAAATAAAAAAATTACAAGTCCTGTTCGAATCAATAATTTTTTATTTTTAAGTCAAGTTTTAGAACTTATTTTTAATTCATAAGATTTATTTTCAATTAAATTATATAAGTGAAAATAATCTTTATTTTTATGAAAAATCAAATTATATTTTAAATTAAAATAAAGGTATATATTATGAATACGAGTATTTATAATTGCAAGTCCTGATACAATTGAAAATCCTGTAGAAATAAATAATCCCCCTAATGATAATCCCAATATTAAATAAATATAATAATCCATATTAAAAGAACTAATATTAAAAGAAAATAAATAAGCAAATCCAATAGTAACAAAAATAACCCCAGATAAAAGATGTATTACACCTCTAAAAATGAAACCAGCTCCAATTATTCCTCCAATTTTTGGTTTCGGAATTTTAATTGCTTTATTCATATAAAGAGTATAGAAAAAAATTGATAGAATATGATTTCCCGTAAGTCCTAATACAAAAAATCTAATTTGTGCTGCTATAAATCATTTAAAAGCGTTTTTTCAATTAAATTTCTTCTTCTCAATGTAATTAAAAAGAAGCATTAAAGCCATTGAGAAAAAAATAGATACAAAAAAATTTAAAATCAACAAATAAAATCAAAAAGTATCTGTTCCTGCTCCTAAAATATCAAATACATTATCATAACTTCCTTCATATATAACCCCAAAAGTTAATCATAATGTAACTGCTAAAATTGCAAAAGAAGAAAATATTAGTAATATTTTTTTTAATGATATTTTCTTCTTTTGAAAAGGATTAGAATATTTTGAAATTATTGATTTTAATTTATTTTTAGAATTTAATACTTCTACTTTATTTTTTAAATAGAAATTAACTTCAAATTGATATTTTTTATTTTTTTTGTTTTTAATAATTAAGAATTTCCCATAATTATGAGAAAAATCATAATAAATTTTTTCTTGATCTTCTGATTTTTTTATTAATTTAATTTTTAAATTATTGTTTTTACCATCAAAAAAATTATTATTTACTTTTTCTAAAAAATCATCAAAATAATTTGGATCAATTTTAATTGATTCTCTTGTATTTATATTGTAAAACCCAATTTTATCAAATATATATTTTTTAAATTCACTTAAATCTTTAAAATTATTTAATAAATTTAATTTTTCAAATTGAAAACTAAAGTCTTCTTTTTTAAATATATTATTTCCTACAATTAAAATATTTTCATTATTTTTAACATCACTTGTTTTTACAAAATTTTTATTCTTTTCAATTGCTTTTTTATAAACGATAAATAATTTATTTACATCTTGATAATTAAAAAAAATTTTTTCCTTATTTTTAAAAATAAAATATAAATTTAAATCTATTCTGTCAATTTTTATTATTTTATGTTTTCTAATTTGATAATAATCAAAACCTTTTTCAAAACTTTCAAAATAAATAAATGAATCAAAATTTTTTAATTTTAATTCAATAGAAATTTTATAAAAATTATTTTCTTTAAATTCACTAATTAAAAAAGATTGATAATTTTTGAAATTAGAAATATTTTCTTTAAAAAAAATATCACATTTTTTTCGATCTTCAATCTTCTTAAAAATTATTGCTGTTTTTTTATTCATTTTTATAATTTTACAAATTAATTTAATATAGTTATAATTATTTTTATTATAATTCAAATATTGAAAATAATATTTTAAATTTGTTTTAAGAAACAAAAGGAGATAACTTGCAAACTAATATATTAATTATAGGCGGAGGTTATGTTGGTTTTTATACTGCACTTAAATTATTAAATAATGAAAAAATAGAAAATATTGATATTTATGACATTGATCAAAAAAAAATTAATAATTGAAAAAATAGAAAAAATGTGATTAATGATAATTATCTTGATAATTTTTTAAATAAAAATCCAAGTATTTTTAAAAAACTAAATTATATAAATAAAATAAATTATCAAAAATATAATTATTTTTTTATCAGTCTTCCAACAAACCCTCTTATTAGTAAAAAGAAAATAATTTTTAATAAAGAAGAAAAATATAATTTACACACTGATTTAATTTTTAAATATAGTGAAAATATTAAAAAAATAAATCCAAATGCAGAAATAATAATAAGATCAACAATTAATTATAATGATTATAAAAAATTTGATAAATTAAAATTAAATTATTGGCCAGAATTTTTATCACAAGGAAAAGATATTGAAAAAAATCTTAATTGGAATAAAATAATTTTTACAAAAAATGAAAATTTAAAAGAAGAAAATTTAAAAGAAATTTTTTCTGAAAAAGATTTTAGAAAACTACATTTTTTACCTATAAAAGAATCTATTATAATTAAAATATTTCATAATTCTTTTGATGCTTTTTCAATTACAATTTCAAATTTATTAGCAAATATTGCAGAAAATAAAAAACTAAATTTTTCAAATCTAACTCCTATTTTAAATGAATTATTAGCTGTAAAACCGCGTGTTAAAAATCCAGGAATTGGTTATGGTGGTTCTTGTTATCCGAAAGATTCAAGAAGTTTATTTAATTTAACAAATTCAAAATATGATCTTAAACTTTTAAACAATTTAGATAAATATAATTTAAAAAGAAGAAAAATATATAAAAATTACTTAAATGAAATTAAAATAAGCAAATATATTTTAATTTTAGGAATTTCATTTAAAGGACAAACTAACGATATTACAGATACACCAACAAAAGATTTAATAGATTATTTCATTAGGAAAAAATATAATTTTAAAATATGAGAACCAAATCTTAATAATTTAAATTTAAACAAAATAAATAAAAAAATAAATAGTAATCATCTTTCAAATAATATTGATAATGATTTGAAAGAATGTGATCTTATTTTTATCGGTGCAGATTGAGAAATATTTAATAATTTTTTAATAAATAAAAAAATTATTAATAAAAAAATTATCGATCTTAAATCTTATTTACCAATTACTAATTATAATACTCATTTTAAAATTGGTGATACAATAAATTAAATGGGTTCTAAAAAAACATTAACTTTCTTTTATTCAATATATAATCCAACAATTATTGAATTAAATTATATTAATAAATTAATTAATTACATAAAAAAAAATCAATTACTCACAGAAGAAATTGATATTGTTATTTTTGACGACACCGATAATAATAAATATAAAAATTACTTCATGGATAATAAAGTAAAAGTTTTAAATGTTCAGGAAAATGTAAAAAAAAACAAAGCTTTATTTTATTCTATTGATAAAATAAATAGTAAATATCTTAAAATTGTTGATCCTGATGATTTTTTAGTATTTGATTTTTTAGAAAAAATAATTAATAAATTAAAATTAATTGATGCAGATTTTATTTTACATCCCTTTTTTAAATTAAAAGATAATAAAATAAAATATCAAAATTTTAAAGAAGTAAGATATTACAACTTTAATACAATCTATTCAGTAGATAAAATAAAAAAAGAAAAAAATTTAATTAATATTGACTTACTTTATAATCAAGATCAATATCTTGGGATGATAGTTGATCTTGATAGCTCTTATCAAAAAATAAACATTCCTTTTTATATTTATAATCGCAATTCTTTCTCTTCAATATGAAATAATCTTAAATATAATTACAGTTATAAATATAAAAACATTGATCAAATAATAAATGATACTGAAAAAAATATTCAATTTTATAATTTAAATTATAAAAAATTATCAAAGGGTGTAAAGCCAAGATTTATAAGATCATTATTTTTAAAACAAAAATTTAAAAATAGATACCAAATTTATAAATATGTAAAAAGTAAAATAAAAACAAAAAGAATTAATATAAATTTATGAATCCTTTTTGCTTGTTTTTTAAAATTTAAATGAATTTAATATTTCTTTTTATTTTTTTTCTTTGTTTTTGTTAGTTTCTTTTCTGCTTTTTTTTGTGCCTTAATTGCTTTTGCTTTATCTTTTTCTGCTTTTACTCTATTTTTATTTTGTTTATAGATTGTTTTAATTTCATGTTTTGAATAATCTTTATTTTGGTCTTGTACTAAATAAGTCATCACAAATAAACGATGTTTATAATAATTATTATCAGAAATAAGTGAAGCTGTTTTATATATTTTAAAACCTGAATATATAATTAAAATTATATAAAAAGTAGCAGCAATAAAAATTCATAAACTTTGTAAAAAAATTATAAATCCTTCCATTCCATTATCAGAATTTACAGTATCACTAATTCCTTGTCCAGCATCAATTATTATTAGTATTCCTAATCCAATTGACATTATTAAAAATCAGATTCAAAATATTAAAATAGGTCAAAGTCTTTTATTACTATTTTTTCAATCTAATTTTTGTTGTTCTTTTCGAGAAATCTTTTGCTCTGGATTATTTATATTAGTTGTTTCTTTAGAATTATCTTTCATATTAAATTTATAAATATTAATCTTTAATTAAAACTTCTCCTGTCATTTCTTTTGGAATTTTAATATCTAAAAGATGTAAGATTGTTGGTGCTAAATCTGCTAATTTAGATTTTATATTTTTTGGATTTGTAAATTTATCTTTAAATATAAGATTTTGATCAGTAATAATTGTTAATACTGGATTTAAAGAATGTGCTGTCATCGGTTTTCCTTCTTTTGTAAGCATCACATCAGAATTACCATGATCAGCTGTAATAATCATTACTCCTCCCATTTTATTTACAATTTTATCATAAAGTCTACCCAACATTTGATCAGCAACTTCACAAGCTTTTATTGCAGCAGGAATAGATCCTGTATGTCCTACCATATCAGGTTGAGCATAATTTATAATAAATACATCTACATCATTTGCATTTTCAATAATTCGATCTGTTAATTCATAAGCTGACATTTCTGGCTTTAAATCATATGTTGCAACTTTAGGAGAGTCTACTAAAATCCTTTTTTCATGTTTTTTAGGAATTTCTTGTTGTCCATCTAAGAAAAATGTAACATGAGGATATTTTTCTGTTTCTGCAGCACGCATTTGTACTAATTTATGATTTTCTAATACTTCACCCAAAAGATGTTTCATATGTTTTGCAGGGTATAAAATATTTGTTTTAATTCCTGCATATTCACGCATTGATGCATAAAATAAATTTTTTAATCTTTTCCCTTTTGCTTCATAATCATAATTTGTAATTTTTGTATTAGAACCAATTAACATATGAGACATTTCTCTTGCCCGATCTGAACGAAAATTAGCAAATAAAACAGCATCATTATCTTTAATTTGTCCATCTAAATTTTTATTATAAGCAGGAATTAAAAATTCATCAGTAACTTTCTTTTTATATTCTTCTTGAATATATTTAAAAATGTCTTTAAAATTTTCCCCTTTTCGATTAACAATAACATCATAAGAAAGTTGAATTCGATCTCATCTTTTATCACGATCCATTGCATAATAACGGCCACTAATTGATGCGATATTTATTTTAGCATCGATTAATTTTTTAATTGATTGTTGTGAAGAAACTGGAGAAACATCTCTTCCATCTGTAAACGCATGAACAAAAACATTTACATTATGATCTTTTGCAATTTTAGCAAGAGTAATAATATGATCTATATGTGCATGAACTCCCCCATCAGAACAAAGTCCCATTATATGAAAATTACTATTATTTTTCTTAGCATAGTTTATTGCTTTAAGAAGTATTTTATTATCTTTTAATAAATCCTCTTTGATTTCTTTATTAATAAGAGCAAGAGATTGATAAACAATTCTTCCAGCTCCAATATTCATATGTCCAACTTCAGAATTACCCATTTGTCCATCTGGAAGACCAACAAATTTTCCTCCTGTGTTCATTAAAATGCTTGGAAATTGTTTTTTTCATTTATCGATATTTGGTGATTTAGCAAGTTTTACAGCATTTCCTTTTCCTGCTGGTGCTTGTCCATATCCATCCAAAATAACTAAAGCAACTGGTTTTTTTGTTTTTTTATCCATAATATTTTAAATTAGCCTTTCTTATTTAAATTTTTCATTTTTCAATCTGAAAAAACACAATTAAGTTCATATATTTTTTGATCATTTATTTTATTTTCAATCTCTTTTGGATATGAACAAGGTCATTTTACAATTTCTTGCAATCAACGATTATTGTTTTTTTCATAAGTTTGATTAAGATAAATTAAATTTGTTTTTGGTGTATTTTCAAAAATTTCTCTTGCTCGAAAAATTGTTCCATTTACAATTGTAATTAATCTTTTTTTTCTTTTTTCTTCGATAATTGAAAAAAGATCCATTCCTGTTGATATGATAATTTTGTAATTTATTTTAAAGGGAAAATTATCTAAAAAACTATTTATTTCAATTGCAGCTGTAAGCAAATTTCCTTCTTGAAAATTATTAACTGAATAATGATCTATGAAAGCATAAATCTCAGTTCCAAATAAATGATAATTATTTATTTGATAATAATTTAAAATTTTTAAAATACTTTCTGTATAAAGATTGATAAATTTTAATTGATCTTTTTCTTTTAATTTTTCGATCAAAATCTGATAATTTTCAATATTTATATAAATTGTTGTAATCTTTAATTTATGATTACTACCACTTAAAAATTTCTTAATATCAGGAAAATTATTATTAATATTTACATCAATTTCATCAATCGTTCTAATCTTTTTTTTAATATTTAAACGCAAAGAACGAATCACAGCCTAATTTTATTTCCTTATCATTTTTTATAATACAAACAAATTATAAACTTTATTAATGATTTAATAAAAGTTTATAAATGCAAAAATTGTTCTATTCTAATCTTTCATCAGAAATAGAAACAGAATTTATAAATAAAAGATAAATTCCATTAATTGCTAGTGTTATAAAAGCAATAACAAGCATTATAATATCATCTACTGTGTATTTTTCAACAATTTCTATTCCCGGAATATTATTTATAATATTTCAAGCTGGATCATTTTGATATAAATTTGCATAATATAATATTTTTTCAGCATAAAAAAAATATAAAGTAATAAATAAAATAATCACAATTGCAATAAAAAGACCATAATATATATTTTGAAATTTGGCGATTTTAAAACTAGTAATTAAAAAAACAATAGAAACAGCAAAAATTGCTGCAAAAATAAACATAAATACGATTGGTGTATATGTTTCTTTATCTAAATCAGAAGCAATTGGAAATCCATCTAAATCATTATTAAATTTAACTGTATCAGATAATTTAATTGATGCAACTGTAAAAAAAGAAACTAAAGTAACTACTGCAAAAATTAAAAAAACAAACTTAAAAATAAAAAATTTATCTTCAAATGTTAACTCTCTTTTTTCCTTATTTTTTGCTTTTGCCATAATTAAATTATACAATTAAAAATAATTTGAAAATAAATTTTTGATTGCTCTTAAATTAGTTTTATTTATTGCTGAATATAAAATAATATTATTTTTATTTAATTTAATTTTAATTTCCTTTATAAATGCTGCTTTTTCTTTTTGATTTACCTTATCTAATTTAGTAGCAACAATTTGATAATTTATCTTATTTTCTTGTAAATAACTAATCATTAAAAAATCATCATTTGAAAGTTTTCTTCTAATATCTAAAAGTAAGATTGCAAGATCCAAATTATTTCGCTTCGAAAAATAATCTCCCAGCATTTTAGAAAATATTTGCAATTGCTTTTTACTTACATTTGCATATCCATAACCAGGAATATCGACCAAACGAAATTTATTATCAACATCAAAAAAAGAAATGGCACGTGTTTTTCCTGCTTTATTTGATTTTTTTGCAAGTTGTTTATTGTTTGCGATTGTATTTATAAATGTTGATTTACCAACATTTGATCTTCCAATTATTACAATCTCTTTTAAATTATCATTAGGCATTTTATCTAAACTATCTGTAGTAAGTAAATACTTTACATTTTTTAAGAAATTATTATTATCTAATTGATCATTCAAATTTTTTCACCCCCGCTCCTATAAAAACAATAATCATTACTAAAGGTGTAAATGAATAAAGAATTGATTGGGAATCAGAAATATCAAATAAAACAAAAGGATCAATAAAAAATTTAAGTCAATCTTCTGCTGGTTCCGAAAATAAATTTGTAATGAAAGTATTTAATGAATCAACATTTTTAAATACAATAGTAGCAGGAACTTCATTTCCTAAAAAATCAACTGAAATCTTTTCAAGATTTTGAAATGTTTCACTACTAAAAATACTAGGACCACCTGCTTGTACAGATTGAAATGATGCTTCAAGTTCAGAGTTAGTAGAACTAGCAAAAATAGTTGCATCATTTATTAAATTATCTCAATCTCAATTTTGCACATTTCCTAATTTATTAAAAATAACATCGGTAATTTCTGTTGCTGTCTCACTATTAAGACCGGCCTCTTCCAATAAACTTTCAATAAAATTATAAGTAGCATCATTTGATAATGCTATCTGCATTGTTTGATTTGAATAATAATTAGGGACTACGTATCTTAAATCAAGCAAAATTTCAATCGATGGAATATCTTTACTTTTTCCAAATACAAAAATATTAGGAATTGAAGTATAAGTTCCAAACATAAAAAATAAAAGATAGAAAAATGATCATAAATATAAAGTAGTAGAAGATTTTGAAAGTGAAATTAAAAGAAAAGCTAATCCATATGCAAGTAATACTCCTAAAATCAAGGAATAAAAATAAAGTCCTCATTTTACATCTTCTCAATAAATATCACCTGATAACAATAATAATATTTTTTGATCTGATCAAAAACTCCAATCTGTAGCAAGAAAATTGCTATTCCCAATCGTAAGAAAAAATACAATAAGCGAAATAATTATAATTATAATTGTTGTAAATATAAGTGCTGTAATTAAATTAACAATAAGAACTTTTGATTTACTCAATCTTGTAAGCGAAATTGATTTAATAAGTGATGTTTTTCTAATTTCAAGAATTGTTCCTCCGAAAAGAAAAAAAGCAACCATAATAATTGAGATTGATACTATTGTAGAATAAATATAACTAACAGGAACTACTTGCCCAAGCCCAAATAAAAAAGCTATTGGAAAGATAATTGAAACATATGTAAAAGGTGATTTTCCGTATTGCTTTAAAATTGTTTTAAAATAGGGTCACATTTATATTTACCTTTCCTCACTTAAATATTATAAATCACAAATTATCTAATTGATCATTTAAAGTAATGAATTCCAATTCCCCCAAATATTATTATTAATATTAAAGGTAAAAATGAATTTAACATTGAATCTAAATTTCCTCAATTTCAAGGCTCTGTATTTGCAAAAACTCTTTCTAATCCATCAAGATTCTCTAGTACTAATCTTATATATAAACTAAGATTTGTTGAAGTTTCTGCACTAATTTCTCCCCCTCCTGATACAATAAGAGAAATTTCTCTATTAGAAGGATCTCCAATTAATTGATAATCAATTGTAAAAACTGAAATTGTAATATTTCCACTTAATTCTCCTTCGGGGATAAATTGCCCAAACCCAGGAATGATAAGAATATTAGCTTCTATGTTATTAATTGTAAATGATGTTGTATCAGGATTTAAAATTAACATTAAAATTGAATCACTTACTTCCCCTTCTAATGTTGCACTACTTATTGCTGTATTTGCTGCTGCAGCTGCAGCTGATCCAAATTCATAATCAATTATTGTAAGAACAATCGGTTCAATATCTAATTGATTAAATGATCCATGTGCACTAAGTAAAATAAATAGATTTGACTCAAATCCTATTGCTGATAATTCATCACTTGTAATTTTTGTAAGATCACCATCAAGACTTGATACATAATCTCCTAAGGCATATATGTCATCTTTTACAAGCGGAACATTAATATATTTTGTAAGTGTTTCAACAAAATCCGATTCTAAAAATTTAGCAAGATAAGAATTATTAGAAGCCATTGCGGATGACATCAATTGGTTTGTATAATAATGAGGAATAAATTTATAAACATTTTGTACAGGAGAATTTACAAACATTCCTAGTACAACAGGAAGTATAATCCCTCCTAAAATTAAAATTAAAAGAAAATACAAAATAGAAACAATATAAAGAGCATTTGTTGTTTTTGTAAATGAAATAATTAGAAATGTAATTGAATAAGATAAACAAACAGTAAGAATTACTGCATAAATAAATGTAAATCAATAAATTTGATCTCAATTAATATCAAAATTTAAAAGAACTAATGGATTGGGATATTCATTTAAAAAATTTGAAAAATCAATTGCAAGATAACCAGATTGATAAATTCCAAATGAAAATGCCATTATTACAATTGTTGTAAATAATGAAAAAACAGTAGCAACTATTATATTTACAGAAAAAATCGCTCCCTTTGATAATTTTGTAAGTGACATCGATTTAATAAGAGAGGTTCTTCTTAATTCCTGAATTGAACCACCAAATAAAAATAAAATTGTAATCGTAATTCCTACTGTAATTGCAGAAGGAATAATAATTGCAGCAGGAATTAATTGTCCCAATCCAATAATAAGTATAAAAGGAAATAAAAAGGCAGAATATGTATAAGGAGATTTTAAATATTGCTTAAATAAAATTTTTATATAATACCACATTATTAGTCTTCCCTCTACTAAACTTCTTTTTCTTTCTTGCTATCTATTTTTTGTACAATATCATAATTATTTTCAATTGTATCTGTTTTAAAATTTAAACTTTTAAGATCTAAAAATTTATCATTAATATCTTTATAAATATCAATAAAAATTTTCCTTACTGTAGATAAACTCATTTTTTTCAAATTATGAATTTCAGAAACTTTTCCATCTTTTAAAATTATAAGTTTATCAACTAAACGATAAACTTCTACTGGATTATGACTTATTAAAACAAGATTTGCATTTGTTTGATCAAGATAATATTTAATATATTGATTAATTTCTTCGATTGATTCAACATCAAGTCCTGTTGATATTTCATCTAAAATTAATAAACTTGGTTGTTTTAATAAAGCAATAATAACATTTAAACGCTGTCTCTCTCCTCCTGACAAAACATCTCCATTTGATTTTAAAATATGATCTAATTTAAAAATATTTACTAATTTTCAAAGTTCTTCTTCTGAAATTGCTCACATTGAAGTATTTAAAAATAATAAAAGAATATCTTTTACTTTTAAATCAGAAGGAAATTTAGATTCTTGAAATTGCATTCCAATTTCGTGTTTTGCAATTGATCTTGATGGAGCAAAATAATATTTAATTCTTCCAGTTGTACTATTTAAAGTTGTTGCTAAGATTTCTGTAAGTGTTGTTTTCCCACTTCCATTTGGTCCTGTAATTGCAACTCTCTCACCTTTATTTAAATTTAGCATCACCCCATCGACAGCAGGTTTTATTCCAAAATATTTTTTAACATTAATAATTCTAATTTGTTCTTTTTGATAATTTTTAAATAGTTCATTATTAAATATTTTTGGATATTTTTCTGGAATTTCCTGTAATAAAATAAGTTGATATGATAAATTTTTATTTTCTTCTTGTAAAACAGATTCTTTATCTAAAATTTCTTTTTCTATTTGATTAATATGTTCTTTATTTATTATTATTTTTTTATGTTTTTTTGAAAATTCTTTTTGTTTTTTTAATTCTTGCTTACTAGCTTTTTGTTTTCTTAATGATTTTGTTTTTAATTTTCTTTTATATTCAAAAATTTCAATTAATTCTTTATATTCATCAATTATTTTTTCTTGAATTGTATATATATCATCTTCAATTCGATTTTTTTTCGATTCTACTTTTCAAATTTTATGATTAATTTTATTTATTTTTCGATCAATTAAACTATGAGAACTATTATTTTCTTTTGCTTCAATTGTTTTTTCTAATAAATGATCTCTTTCTAATTTAAAATCAATCGATTTTTTATCATATTTATCAATTCCACTTTCTATTTTGATAATTTTAGTATTTTTTTTATCAATATTAATTTTAAATTCTGTTACATCATCGAAATTTTTTTTAATAATTTTAGGAAAGAAATTAAAAATATTATAAAATTTGCTTTTTATATATTTTTTATCCACATTAAATTCAAAATTAAAATCAATTTTTTCATCATTTCTTTTAATAAAATCATAAAAATTTTTATCATTTAATTTAGTAGAAGGCATTTCAAGAGAGATTACACCATTTTTTAAAAGAAAAACCGTATTTGTAAGATTTTTTATCTCTAAAAGATTATGTGAAATTAAAATAACTGTAATTTTATTTTCTTCAATATATCTTTTAAATAAAGATACAACCCTTTCATAAATATCAATATCTAATCCTGTAGATAATTCATCTAAAATTAACAATTTTGGTTTTTTAATAAAAGCAAGAAAAAGATTAACTCTTTGCTTTTGTCCTCCTGAAAGAGAAATTAATGTTTTATTATAAAATTTATCGATTCCAAATTCTTTAATTAAAATCTTTAATTCGCGATTTGTATATCTAATTTTCTTATTAACCATACGATTAAAAAAAATAATAATTTCACTTACTTTATATCCTTCAGGATAATTTAATTTTTGAAATTGAATTCCAATGCTATCACCTAGATCTTCTTTTGATTTACCAACATAGTAAATTAAACTTCCATTTGTAGCTCCTTTTACCCCAGAAATAATATCTGCAAGAGTTGTTTTTCCTGAACCATTATGACCAATAATTGATATTCGATCACCTTTTTTTATTTTTAAATTAATACCTTTTAAAACTTCTTTTTTACCAAAATTTTTACGAACATTTTTTAATTCAAGAAAATAATTATTTTTAAAAATTTCTTCTAGACTTTTTATTTTTTCAAAATATTTTTTTCCTTCAAATTCAACATTATTTAATTTTTTTTGTAATTCTTCTATTCTTTTTTTTATATTTTCAATTTCTGCTAAATTATCATCATTATTTTCTTCTTGCAACAAAATAATTTTCGTTTCTAAATTTTTAATTTTTCTTTTTAAGTTATCTTTATTATCAATAATGACTTTGTATTTATTTATAAATCTTAAATAATCAACATTTAAAAAAATGGTTTTAAAATCGCTTTTTTCTTTTTCTTGTTGATTATCTTGATTATTTTGTAAAACTTTGTTTTTTTTCATTTTAAAAATTAAAAGATTTTATAAGTATCATTTAACTAATATTTTACATATTTTTATCTTTTTATTTTAATTTAGATATACTTATTTATTTAATATTTAAATTTTTCCTTTCCTTTTTAAAATATCAAAATAAAATCCAATAAATCAATAAAAAATAATATTTGCATAAGGTAAAGTTAATACCAATCATCAACCTGCATTTGTTGCTCTAAATGGTGTAAAGGAAATATTTGTATAAACTCCATCAGTATTTAATGGTACTACAGTTCCATCTTTAATTGTAAATAATAAAATATTTGTATATTCAGGAAAATCTGATGTATTTACAGGAGGAACATAAGAAGGATCATACGGAATTATATTCATACTTCTAAAAAATGCTGTAAATAACATTTGATTTATATGATAGAAAGGAAATATTTGTGAAAGGATTCATAAAAATGATCTTGTATCAATATCACCAAAGTTTGTTACCTCATAATACTTATAATTAATAATTGTATTTTCATCTGGAGAAATATAATTATTATCATGAATATAAGTTTGTGTCGGTGGAATTGTAATTACATATGGATCAGATTGTGTTCCCTCTCCTGAAATTTTTATATAATCTGAATTACCATTTATAAAAAAACTAATGTATTGATTTTCTAAATTTCCTCGATTATTATATACTGAGTAATCAATTTTTGTCCCTTCAATTGTAGGTCCAAAAGCAAAAAATAAACATCCTCCGAAAACTAAATTTAAAAGAATGATTCCTGAGGAAATAACAAAAAATCCTTTAATATTTTTTGAATTAATTTGAATTGCAAAAGATAACACAAATGTAATTGCTGTAATTAATAATAAACAATAAAATACAACCCCTCAACCAATTGTTTGAAAACTATAATCAACAGAAATAAATTGTTGTCCGTGAAATCTTGGAATTCCTACCGGAAAAGGAAAAACTGCTCAAATGATATTTAATCAATACATTAAAAGAGTAAAGAAAATCGAAAATAACATCACAAGAGTATTTGAAAAAAGCATTAATAAAAAGATTGATGAATAAATGTAAAGACGATATCTCTTATTAAAAGAAAAATTACTATAAAAAGTCGAATTTCGAATATTATAAAAATATATTCCATATACTAAAAAACCATCAATTAAAAAATTAAAAGATAAAGTTGGTGTAAGAGAAAAAAAAGGAGGAAAAATTAAACATAATGTAACTAACATTATTAAACAAATCATTAAAATATAAATTGTTGAAATAGATGTAAAATACTTACGAAAAAGTAACCATAAAATGTTTCAAAAATTTTGTTTTGAATCAGTTTGTAAATTTTTATAAATTTTAATCTCTGAATCCAAATTCAACGAAATTTCTTGCTCAAGCGTTAATTCTTGTTTCTTTTTAGAATTTAATTTACGTTTGCTTTTTTCCATAATTATTGCTTAGCGATAATAATAAAAGTATTTTAACATTTTAATTTGTTTTTTAACAAAAAAGCTCTCAATTCCCAATAAGTAAATAAATGATATTATAAATGGACCAAATAAAACAAAATCTCAAAGAATACTATTAAAATAAAAATAATCAATTACAACTTCTTGATTTAAATAACTACTTCCTAAAAGATTTGGATTAGATATCATAAGTTCTAAATATTCATTTATATTATTATAATTCATTGTAATATTTGCAAACATAAATCTTGTCACCACATTAATATATCAATAGGGACAAAGCAATGAAAAAGCAAAAGGAATTACTTGATCTTGATAATTTATTTCTGGTTCAATAATTATTAAATCTTGTATCGGATCATAATAACTATTAGGATTAGTAAGTGGACTAGGATAAAATCAAAATTGCATTACACTACCAAAACAAAAAGTGTAAAAAAGAACAAAAACTGTAGTATAAAGAAAATATGCTTCATTTTTAATAAATAAACTTAAAAATAAAGCTATCAAATATGTAATAAGTGTTGTTGCAAAGAAAAAATAAATAAATAACCATCAATTAATAGAATTTAATGTTAATCCAATATCAGTAAGGAAAATATTATAATTGAAAAATCAATCATTATATATATATCCTATTTCAAGCAAAAGAAAAATAAGTAGAGAAATATAAATCATCATTAATATATTAGAAATAAATACAATAACCAAAGTTGAAATATATAAATTTTTAAGTTTAACTTTTTGATAATTAATTAAAGCAGAAGATTTTATTCTAAAAAAACATGTAGAAAAAACAAAAAAAGTAGAAAGAATTAAAGCAGAAGAATAAGTTCCTGCTGTAAGTACATAAATTGGAGCAATTGTTGCAAGAAAAACAATAAAAAAGATTGGAATAACATATAAAAAAATTGTAGTAAATGAAGTAAAATATTTTTTTAAATGAAAATATAGCATTTCAAAAAAATCTATATTCCGATCAATAGAAATATTTGATTTTATAACCTCTTGTAGATAGACAAAATCAAAATCAGCTTTTAATCGATCAATTCTTTTTGCTATATTTTTCTTTTTTATTTTTTTTATATTATTTTTTTTCATTAATTAAAACTTTATATATTTTTAGTAGCAAAATTTATTTCACTAATTAATAATTCAAAATCATAATTATATTGTGCAATAAATTCTTTTAATCGCTGAAAGATTGCAACCATTAATAAAGTATCATAACAGCAATATTTAAGCATTGCATTTCTTACATTTAATCAATTATCATCATAATAACTATTATTTTGAATAAGTCAAATTTTTGCTTGCTTTGCTGATTGATCTCCTTTTTGCACTCTTATATCTAAATCTTTATAGCTAATATCAGGAACAAAATGTGGACCAACAACTTTTATTGAATATGATCCTAAAAAATCCGGAGAGTAATATCAATAATTTGCAAAAGGTTCCATCATATCTAATGTTTCTTCATAAATTTTTAACAAAAAGGAAAATTTATCTTTTTTCTTATATTCTACTCTATTAATATAATTTGATATTATTGTTTTTTCGAATTGTTTATTATATGAAACATAACTTCCTGGTCCATATTTTTGCATATCTTTTGTAAAATTACTTCAAAAATCTTCGTAAAAATCTTTATTATCTTTTGCAAGTCATTCTAAATGAATAATATTTTTCCCTGATTTGAAATCAAAATCATCCTTATCTAAAATTATATGAATAGAATATTGATAAGGAACTTGTTCATAAGTAGACATATTCTTAACTCTTGGAATTGCTTGTGAAACTGTTTCAAAATCATACATATAAATAACTTTTTTATAAATTTGTAAATGATTTAAAATTTTATAATTTAAAATAAAGTTTTCATTACTTAGAATTGCATTCTTCTGAATAATTCTTTTAAATTTTTTTGAATTATTATTTTTATTTAAAAAATTAATGAAATTTTTATTTTTCAAAATATTAAAATCTTTTACTTTTAAAAAATTTTTAATATTCTCTTCCAATTTTTGAGTTGATAAATTAGAAATTAATTGTAAATTTTCAATTTGATCAATATTTTTAATTCCTATATTAAAAAAGTTCCCTTTTCTTTTATTATTGAATCAACTATCTCCTCCTAATAAAAAAATACTTTTTTCATCACTGATTCCCATATATTTAAGGAAAAAGGGAAAATATTCAGAATCTAAATAATTAAAATTTCTTCCCTCGAAATGATCTTTTTTTGGCAACTTATCTTTTTTTTGATTAATTTTTATCTTTTCTAAAAAATTATCAAAATCATTAAATATTTCAAAATAATCTTGATGATTAAAAATTTCTCTTATTAAAAAACCCTTTCCTTCTTCAATTGCTTTTTTTAGATCCTTCGGTTTTGAATTAAAATAACGATCATGTTCTTGAAAAAGATTTAATAAATTAAATTCAATTAATTCATTAATTTGTAAATCTTCTTTGTTTTGAAAAAGTTTAAAATTATTATTTAAAATTGTTAATTTCAAAATTCAATTATCAATATCATAACCATTTTTTTGCAAAATTTTTGCTTGAAACATAATATCAAGAGCATGATATTCTAAACAATTTGTAATTGCTTTTACTTCACATAATTTAAATTTTCCATTTTTATTAATAATTACATCTGTTCTTATTTTAAAACCATTGTAAACAAATGCTCCTTCAAATAAAATAAAATTTTTTTCCTTTTGCATAATTTCAAATGTTTTTTTTACAAGATTATCAAATCCTAATTCTTCTAAACTGAAATCATAAATTTTAAAATTATCTTTCTGATATTTATTAATATAGTATTTTTTTGATCAATCAGAGACATCATTCCCATCAATAATTGTTGTTGGTAATTCAAATTCAGAGATATTTAAATTTTTGTTTTTTAACCTCTTGTAACGATAATAAGATAATTTTTTTAAGTCTTCATATTGTTGTGCTGCTTTTAAATAATTATTGTCATCTGTAAGTCAAGCAAAAAAATCTCCTTTTAAATAGTTTAAAAAAGTATATTTTGTAAGGCTTTGGTTTTCGTTTTTAAAATTAAAATTCATAATATTTTCTATAAAATTTGATTATAATTAGAATAATTATAATAGAATTTAATTTATATTAAGAGTTTTAAAAAAACAGAAAATATTTTAAATATAGATAGCGGAGAATTATTAATGGCTAATATAAAATCAAAAGAAAAACGTAGAAAACAAGACGATAAAAAATACTTAAGAAATAAATCACAAAAATCAAAAATTAAGACAGCAATTAAAAAAGCAAAACAATACCCAACAGCAGAAAATAAAAATTATGCAGTTAAATTAATTGATCAAGCAGTAACATCGGGATTATTTCATAAAAATAAAGCAGCAAGATTAGTATCTAGCATTCAATCACTAAACGAAATTACTAAGTAAATTTAAAGAAAAAAGAGAATTAATATTCTCTTTTTTCTTTAAAAAATAATATTTTTAATATGTTCTATTTTAAAATAATTAGGAAATGTTTTTACCAAACTAAATCCTATTAGATTTTCATTTTTATCAAAAAAATAATTAAAAGTAGTTGGATAATATTGATTATTACTATTGAATAAAAATTTATCAAATTTAGTTTGCTTTGTAAGAATACTTTTATGATAAATTTTTTTAATCAACTTTTCATCAAATAATCTTTTCTTTCCTTGTCTTATAAGTTCTTCTTCTGTTAGTTTTAATTTATTTAAATTTAAAATTCAATTTATTGTATAGAAAACTGTCTGTTCTCCATTAAAATAAAGTTTTATATATTTTAAAAATTCTTCATCTTTATATTCAAAAGGAAAAGGGGAATTTATTTTTATTATTATTGGAATCTTATAATTTATTGAATGACGAGAAAATTCTTTATAAAAATCTTTATTACTCGAAATTGAATTAAAATTAAATTTTAAATCAGAAAAAGCTGAAACATAAACACCTTTTCCTTGTATTGAAAATAAAATATTTTGATTTACTAAATAAGTAATAGCTTTTCTAATTGTTTCTTTAGAGCAATTAAATTCTTCTAAAAATTCTCTTTCTGTTAAAATTCTTTCTTTTTGCTTTAGTTTTCCATTTTTTATATTTAATAATATTTTCTCTATTATCTCTTGTCGGTTTACCATTTTTTTATATTACTATTTTTTTATAAAAAATTATAACATTTAAATTTTTGCTAATAAAAAATAGTCTTGTAATAACAAGACTATTTTATTTTCAACGTTAATTATTTTTGCTTTTTTCTGATCACTCTTTATAAGTGAATCCTTGTTTTTTTAGCATTTGTAATTCAACTTTGAATATATCTGCTTCTGCTCCAAAAATGACTTGCACTGATCCTCCGGATAATTTCATAATTCCTTTGGCTCCTAATTTTTTCTTAATGTTTTCTTCATCAATTTTTGAAACATCTACAACCGAAAGTCTTAAACGTGTAATACATGCATTAATAGATTTAAGATTATCAAAATCACCTAAATATCCAAGTAAACTTACTGTTCTCTCAAAACGGGGATTACTTTCATCAAAATAACCTTTTCGACCTTTTGGTAAATTTTTATTTTCTTTTTTTGTATCTTTTGATTCAAGATAATCTTTTTTGCTTACTAATTTCATACTATCATCACTATCTCCACGTCCAGGTGTTTGAATATCAAATTTTAAAATATATCAACGGAAGAAGAAATAATAAATTGGCATATATATTATTCCAATAGGAATAATAATTCAAGCTGCAGTATTATATCCTGTTGCTAGAGGTAAAATTCCATATAAACAATAATCAATAATTCCTCCAGAGAATGTCATTCCTGCTGATACTTGTAGTAAATCATCAACTCAGAATGAAATTCCACACATTATAACGTGAAATATATAAAGCATCGGTGCTAAAAATAAGAATGTAAATTCAATAGGCTCTGTAATTCCTGTTAAAAATGTTGTAAGAACAGCTGCCCCTATTAATGACATTGCCATTTCTCTATTTTCTTTTTTTGCACACATAATCATTGCAGCACCAGCAGCTGGTAGAGCAAATATCATAAATTGATATTTACCTTGTAAATATTGACCCGGATGAGCCCCCGAAGTTATAAAATATACACATTCGTTTGTTCCACTATTAAAATCTAAATTCTGAGATGGTAAGAGATAATCATTTATATTTGTAGATGCTCCCCCGGCAGCGTTTGGATCGAATACTCAATAATTATTTGACATTCCTGTTAAATTTAATATTGTATCATTAGCTTCCACTCAATATTGCGTATTCAAAGAATTATAATCTAATCCATAATTTTGAATAGCAAATCACATATTTTCATCACCTGCTGATACAACTAATTGTTGACCTGTTGATGGATCAACAGCTATTATTTGTCCTCCTACAGATGTAAATCATAAAGGAGTATAAAAAGCATGATGCAATCCAAATGGAACTAAAGCTCGCTCAATAATTCCAAAAAGCAAAGCATCAAAACCATAATTCATTCCCAATAATAATTGACCAAATGAATCTAACCAAGTTCCAATTAAAGGCCAAGTAGCTAAAAATATAAAAGCTACTAGAGGCATAAACATAAACGCTATGATTGGAACAGATCTCGTTCCATTAAAAAATCCTAAAAAATTAGGTAATCTTAATGTACTGAAACGATTATATAATCACGCAGCAACAAACCCTACAGCAATCCCCCCAAACACAGATGTTTGTAAAGAAGTTATCCCTAAAGTTTGTCCCACAACCGAAGTTGGAACTTCATCATACCAAAGTATATGATAATTAATCAAAACTCCATTGGCATCAACATTTTCAAATATTAATACGGCTTGAGATACACAAAAAACCACATATCCTAAAAACCCTGTAAAAGCAGCAATTCCGGCATCATCCGTATATGCAATTGCAATCGCGACACAAAATAATGCCGGTAATGTTGCAAATATAATATTTCCAATATCACGCATTATTATTGGAATTAGATATCACGGATTTGTTTCTTTATCTAAACCAACAGTATCAAATATATTAATTATCCCTGAACCTATACCTAGAAACAGTCCTGCAATTGGTAAAACTGCAATAGGGAGCATTAATCCTTTTGAAAGTTTAGATAAAAATCCACGTGCGCCTTCGCCTTTATAGTCTTTTTCACGACTATATTCGATATTTTTATCCATTTATATTCCTTTACATTTTTATAAAATTTAAATTAATTTTTTTCAATTTGTTTTTTTTCAATATTTAAATCTTTTTCTTCAAGATCATTTTTTTCTTTATTTTTACTATTCTTTGTGGAAATTATTCGATAATTTCTTCATTTTGCAAAATATCTTTTCATAAATATTGCAAAAAATTGCAAAACTATATAAATAACACCACAAGTGATAATTGCTGTTCTATGTAATTCTTCATCTACATTTAAAATTACATTATATGCGTCAACACCAATTAAAATAATGATCGTTGGAAAAATAATCATAAATAAAATTCGTGAAAAAATTGTAAAAAAACGATATCAAAAATAACCGCTTTTAGGTTTAATTTTTTTATCAATTTTAGATACAAATTTATTAATAGAATTTTTACATTTCTGATATACTAATTTAATTTTTTTGTTTATACTAACAAAAAAGTTTTTTATTTTTGACATTTATTTCCTCATTTTAATATATGGATCTATTAATTTTAAAAGCAACATCTTATTAAATTTAAATAGAATAAATATTTATTTCTCAAAATTTATAATTTTATTTATAAAACTAAACTAATGCACTTATCGAAAGATAAAATAAACCTAATGATATTAATAAAAATAAAAACCCAATAAAAATTATTATGTGATATTTATATTCATATCAAAATCCTTTAAAAGATCCAATTGATTTATTTTTTCTATCTCTTCTAACTCTTGAATTTCATTGTTCTCTTTTTTCTGAAAAATACATTCAAAAAAATCAAATAGTTAATATTAAAAAAACAAAAGCAATTATTATTTCTGTAATTGCAACTATCTGATCTTGATTACTTGTAGTTATACTTTCTAATAAGTTAAATTTACTAGTTAACATATTTTTATCTATTTAAATTATAAGATATATTAATTTTAAATAAAATTAAATAATTTTATTTAAAATTTATCACTTGTATAGACAAGATGATTATTTTTTAATTTCTTATTTTTACCCAAATTATAATTAATATCTCTAAATCTTTCCCCTACTGGTTTATAACTATTAAAAAAATTATAACTTTTAAGTGAATCTTTTGAAATATAAAATAAAAGATCCTTGCTTTGTGAATTTTTTAATTCATTAATTCAATCTTTTACAATATTTACTGTTTCTAAATATTGACCATTATAAAAAAAAGTAATTCTTTTTGCAAATAATTGAATAAATTTAAGATTATTAACAAAAATTAAAATTGTAAATTTGTAATCTTGATTTATTATATTTAAATTTCTTACAATTTCAGATAATTTAATATTAAAATCATTTAAAAAATAATCATCAATTATTACTAAAGGACTATCAATTATCAATAAATTTAAAATTTGAATCAAAATTTTTTCATTTATATCTAATTTTTGATATTTTTTATTTAAAGATTGCTCTGATATATTTAGATATTTTAAAAAACTATTTAATCTTTCATCAAAGAGATTTTTTTCAAATTTATTAAATTTAGTTTTATGAAATTTATTATATTCATTTACTACTTCTTCTAATTCTTTTTCAAGAATTAGAACTTGCTGATTTTTTTTCTCAATTGCCTTTTCATCAAATTCTATATCTTGCTCTTTAAAATCTTTAATAACATTTTTTATAAATTCCTTTTTTGTATTATTGAAAAACTGATTAGTTTTATTAATTAGAATTTTATTATCAAATAAAATCTTTCTTAATACTATTTTTCTTTTTCTAGAATCAGAAATTAATAAATTTAATTCTTTTTTTAAAATAAATCTTTGTAATTTTTTTCTATCAATTGAACTTTTTATTTGCCAATCATAATAATTTTTATATTTTTTATAAATTTCTTCTGTTTTTTGATCAATAATTTTATGAAATTTTTTTAAATAAGAAAAATCATAGAAAAAATATGCTTCTCCGAAAAAATCAACTAAATTAATAAAATAATTTCTTAAATTTTCTAATATAAAAACTTGATAATTATAGTGTTTGATATCTGCAAGATAAAGGTTTATTGAAAATTTATTATGATTTTTTAAGGATATATCTTCACGTATTTTTTTAATATCAAAAATCATATATTCTATTTCTTTAATTTTATTTCTTACATATAAACTAAGATAATTGTATGTAATTCGATTAATTTTTGTATTAATAATACTTTTTTGAAATAAAAGATTATTAATATAATTTTGAAATTCTGAGATCTTTACTTTAATATTTTCTTTAATTTGATCACTATTTTTATTAATAATATTTAAAACATTATTTCAAATATATTCGATTTTTTCCTCTGAAAGATCAATTTTTTCTAAATTTTTTATTAATAAAAATAAACGCATTCTTATTGGATTTGCAATTAAAATATTATTTTTCTCTCCACTTTCTAAAATTAACAATCTTATAAATCTTTTAATTTCATTTTTAATAATTAAAAAATCTCTTTGATCTAAAGAATATTTTTTAACTAATAAAAATTCTTTTTTACTAAGAAAATATCATGATTTATTAAGATCCTTAAAAAAATATGATGTTTTTTTTCATTCTTCTTTCTTATTTTTAAGTTGATATATATTAAAAAAATATTTTTTTTTGATATATTTTAAATTTCTTTTATATATATTTCTTTCTCGCTCAATTTTTATATCAATTAATGATAATTCTTCTTTTATATTTAAGATATTAATTTCACTGTTTTTAAAATATTTTTTACCTTCATTTAAAGCAAAATCATTTGCTGCATCCTTTAAAGAAAAATTAGATTTAGATAACTGATTTTTTTTCTTTTCAATTTTACTTTCTAAATCATTAATTTTACTTTTAAACTCTTTTAAATTTTTATTATATTTATTTCTTGCATAATCTGATTTTATAAATTTATAAAATAAATTAGTATAAGAAGTATGTTTTCCTGAATAATTTTTATTCAAAAGTAAATTTGCTTTGGAATATCTTTCCCCTTGATCAAATATAAATTCTTCTGTTTTTTTATTTTCATTTAAATTATCAATAAATAATCACTTTAATCTTTCAAGTTGTTCACGATCATCACTTAAAAAAGCATGAATTTCTCCTTTTTTAATATTTAATGTAAAATTGTTAATTATTAAATTAAAATTTTTATCACGAAAAGCAAGGTTATTAATTTTTAAGAACGAAGAATTATTTAATTTGTTGGTCATTTTAATTTCCTATTGATTAATTTTAGGTTTTATAAATTGTGTTAAATTTAAATCACTATATAATCAAGAATAAACAAAGTGATTTTCTTTAATTTCTTTTCTAATTGGCTTTAATAAAAGTTCAATATTTAAAATATAATTTTTATTAAAATCAAATAATTTTTTATTAAAATCATATTTTAAATCTTTAAAATATGAAAAGAATTTATCATAAATTAAATCTTGACTTTTCAAAACCACCTCTCAAGTAATCGGATGATAAGGATCTTCAATGATTTCTTTAATATCTCCACCTTCAACAATTCGATTATCAAAAATAACAATACATTCATCTACAATTGAACTTAATCAAGCAATATTTGATGAAATAATTAAAATTGTTAATTTATTATGAAAACTATTTATAAATAATTTTAAATCTAAAATTTCGTTGGCGTTAAGATTTTTATCAATATTTTCTAAAATAATAAGTTCTTTTTCTAAAATAGAAGCTTTTAAAATTGCAAGTTTTATAAGCTCGTTTTTTTTAATCTCTTTTACATGCTTATAATGATAAGATGTTCCAATATTTCAATTAATCATTGTATAAAAATCAACTAAATTTTTATATGCAAGATCTTTGCTAAATTTAAAATTTAAAAGCAAATTTAAATAAACTTGTTTTCCAATTGTAAAATTTTTTTTAAAGGTAAAATTATTGCTTTCTGTAATATAACTATAATTTATTTTTTTAAATGATTCTTCTTTATTTATAATGCGAAAAAAGTTTGCAAAAAAACCATCATTATCAACTTGTAAAAGACCAAGATAAGAATTTTTTTTTATTGCAAAGTCAAGATATTTAATTTCTTTTGTTTGATCTTTTAAATCAAGATGTTTGTAATTTTTTATTGTGAAAATAAAATCATTTTTCATAAATAATAATTTTAAAATTATTAATATTATAATTTTTCTTTAAGATTAATTTAAATAAATATTATTTTCCACTTTTAAATTAATCGCATATTTACATCCAATTATAAATAAAAAAGTTACAAAAATTTTACTTGGAACAAGATATGTTGAACTAAAAACTCTTTCATAAAATTCTAATTTAAAAGGAATATCAAAAGCATAAAATTGTGAATATGGCCTAATAATAAATCCTGTAAAAATTCTTACAATTATAAAAATGATCGTAAGATAAACAAGCAAACTTAAATTTTCTTTTTTATATCGATATGTGTAAAAAAAGAGAATTTCAAGTAATATTATAAAAATTGGGGATATTGTAATCATTACATATAAAGAATTTTTTAGAAATTCTTCTTCTTCTCCTGTTTTCCCTAGAAAATAAACTAAAGTAAAACAGACCACAAGAAAAATTAATAAACTTAATTGAAATATCCAAAATTGTTGCTTTATTCCAATTTCCTTTTTTCTATTACGATAATTTTCTCCCAAAACTCCAGCAATAAGACCTGTAAAAGGGAAAATTAAAAAAGGAAGAGGAAGAGGTACTCATCCATTAAGCAATGTTCTCGATAAATCAGCAATTGCCCCATAAACAATCGCTTCAATTGGTCCAAATAAAATACCTGTAGCAACAATTGTTGCATCATCAAAACTAAAAGGAATAAAATCAGCTGCTTGGGGAATTATTCTTGTAAGAAAAGCTTGTAATAAAAATATTCCATAAAAAAAAGCAAAAATAGGAATTTTATAAATTGTAAGGGCTTTTCTTTTTTCTTTTTTATATTTAAAAAAATAATAAATTAAAGCAAAAATAATAATAAAAGAAAAAGAAAGAAATAAAATTCATCAAATTAAAGTGTAATTTGGATCCATCTTTTTACTTTTCTATTATTTGAATCATCTTGTTTAATCAATTATAAATAGTGCTTTTTGAGATATTTTTTTGATATTTCAAAAAAAAATGATATTTGAGATCTTCCAGTGATGAATTCTTTTTTTCCATTCTTAATTTTGCTAAATTAATTTGTTCTTTTGTTAATTCTCTTAGATATTTTGGTTCATTTAATATTATTGAAATTGCTTCGATTTCTTTTTTTGCATTTTTATTAATTTTTGCTTGATTGAATTTTTCAATTACCTCCGCTCGTTTTAAATTAAGATTCATATCTTGAATAATGCGATTCTCTTCAAAATCAATTAATGAATCAGTTGCTTTAATATATTTTAAAAAATCAGAGATATAAATTGCTCTTTTAATATAAAAACAATTTATATCCTTAATTTTAATATAATTAAATTTAAAATTTAATTTATTATTTATTTTAATAAATAATTTACAAATTCTATTATTTTTTAATCTAATTTCAAGGTAATTATTTTTTGTACTAAAATTAGTAATTGAACCTTTTGCTAAAAAGGCTCCTGCTATTAATGCTTTATTTAATTCTTGATTTTTATATATTTCTTCTTCAATTTTTAAAAATTTATTTTTAATTGAAAATAAAAATTCACTACTTAAAAAAAATATTTTTTTCTCCTGGTCAATTTTTAAATCTAGCTCTTTTTTATTTATATTTTTCAAATATTGCATAAAAAATAAAAAAATTTTTTCATTTTTTATTTTAATATAATAAATCTCATTTTTCAATTTATAAGAAAGTAGAAAAAAAACAATACAAAATATAACATCTTGTTCTTTTTCATTTCAATTATTATTTAATATTTCATTTTTAATTCGTTCTGAAAAATTCATTTTATAATCTATCAATATATTTTTTTGCAGAAAGTGCTGCATTTGTTCCATCAGAAATAGCTCCACTTACTTGATGAAATTCTTTATTTGTAATATCTCCTGCAGCAAATATTCCATCTATTCCTATTTTTCCAGTTTTATAATCAACTGTAATAAAATTATCTTTATTTAAAATTGCAGATTTTTGTAAAAACTTACTTGCTGGTATTCAACCAATATATGTAAATACTCCTTCTACTGAAATTTCTTCTATTTTATTTGTTAATTTATTCTTGATTGTAATTGAAGAAATTTTTTTACCATCACCATTTATTTTAATTAATTCTGAATTAAATTTTAAATGAATATTTTTTGCCTTTTCAATATTTTTTTTAATACTATCAACAACATCTAACTTATCAAATAAATTAATAATATAAATATTTTTTACGATTTTAGAAGCGAATAAACTTTCTTCTGATGCAGAAGTTCCTCCTCCAATTACAGCGATATCTTTATTACGATAAAAATCACCATCACAAACAATACAAGTAGAAATACCTTTTCCAAAATAAGTTTTATATTCTTCAAGTGGTAATTTTTTCGGATTCATTCCCATTGCAAAAATTATTGTCTTTGTTTGATATTTTTTATCAGATTTTAAAATTACTATTTTTTCCTTTTTACTAATATTGTTAATTTTTATTACTTCATCATTTTCAATTTTTGCCCCCAATGATTCAGCATGATCAATAAATTTAAGGGCTAATTCTGTTCCTGTAAGGGATTTAAAACCAGGATAATTATCAACCTTATGTGTATTCAATAATTTTCCTCCAGGAGCACCTTTTTCGATAATTATTGTTTTTAAATTTGCTCGAGCCCCATAAATTGCAGCTGCAAGACCTGCAGGTCCACCTCCAACAATCAATAAATCTATTTTTTCCATATATCTTTTCCTTAAATAATTTTCAAAATCTTATTTTTGATATTTTTTCACTATTTCCAGATATTCTTGTTCTGGATATAATTTCTTAAAATTATTATAATTTAAATTATTATTTCTAATTAAATTTTTATATTTTTCCTTATTTTTTAAATTAAAAATTAGAAAAAATTTTAATTTAAAATTTTTTATTTTTACTTCGTAATAAAATTTCCCATATGTATGATTAAAAATGGCAATTTTTTCAAAATATAATTGATAATAAATCATTAAAAATATACCTCAAAAAAGAAATAAAAATGATAAAACGAATGAAGTAGGAATTTCTCCTATTTTCATAATATATTTATCATCTCTTAATAATTCAAGACTTGCCCTTATCGTTCCATATCAAAATAAATAAAATCCTCCATGAAAACCCGGTTTAATTTTATGATTTGTTTTAAGAAAAAAGGCAATTATAATTCAACCAAGAAAATCTAAAATTGCTTCATATAAAAATAATGGTTGTCGATAATATCCATCAATTAGCATATGATCTTCAATAAAATCAGGAAGAAAAGCTAATTGATCTGTTATTTGGCCATAAACATTTTGATCGAAGAAATTACCCCATCTACCGATTGCTTGTCCAATTAAAATGTTTGGAATTATTATTGAAAAAGCTTTTCTAAATTCAATATAGCTTGCAAAATAAGTTGTATAGATATAGAGCCAAATAAAAATTGCAAAAATTGATCCTAAAATTGATCTTCCTTCTGAAAATTGAAATAAAGAAATAAATCCATTAAAATCTTTTGGATTAAATAATAAATATCATCATCTTGCCCCAAAAATGGCAACTATTACACCTACAAAAAATAAAAGAAAAAGATCAAATGTTTTGTATTTCTTTTTTTTTCATTCAATATAACTAATGATAAAAACAGCAATAAAACCAAATAAAAGCATCAATCCGTATCAAGGAATTGGAATTGGACCTATTCAAAAAGCGATTGCAAAATCTGAATTAGCTTCTTGGATCAATTTTATTATTTAAACTTATTTATTTTCTTCATTATTAATTTTAATTCGTGAACTTAAATCTTCAAGCGGAAAATATTTATCATATTTTCTTTGTTTGAAATTCATTACTGCAATTTCGACAAGTTCAGCAATATTACGACCAACTAAAATAGGTAATTGAATTATTGGAATATTTACACCTTTTATTAGTTTGTTTGAAATATTATTTCCTAATCGATCATAATTTTCTTTTTTTGATGAATTTGTAAAATTAATAATAAAATCTATTTTTGATTCTGGTTTAATGATTTGTGTTCCTAAAAGCTTTTTAATATTTATGATTCCAATTCCTCTTACTTCTAAAAATTCTCTTGTGATTCTTGGACTTTTTCCATAAAGTTCACCAGAAACACGATAAACATCAATTGCATCATCACCTACAAATAAATGTTTTCTACTAATTAATTCAAGCGCAACTTCACTCTTTCCAATTCCGCTTTCTCCTGTAAGTAAAATCCCCATACCATAAACAATAAGCATAGTAGCATGAATTCTTTCTGGATTTTGTGTTGATTTTACAAGATAAGGTTCAATTGAAGCTCTTATTTCAGCAGATGGTTGTGTTGTTTTTAAAATTATGAAACCAATTGATCTTAAAATTTCAAGAATCTTAAGATCAATTTCTTTTATATTTAAAATAATTAATTTATTATTTTTAAAAATATTTTTAATTCCTAAAATAAATTTTTTTTCACCTAAATAATCAAAAATTTCATTAACTTTAGAATCTAAAATAATTAATTTATTTTTTGCATCTGAAATTAATAAAATTTCTAAATTTCCTGAAGTTGTTCCAGTTGCAATAAATTGATAATCTTCTAATTGATTTTTTTTAAGTAAATCGGAATTATCAATTTGTAAATCAAATTTTTTAATAATTTTTTTTAAACTTATTTTGCGCATAAATAAATTATACAATTATATTTCAACTTTTTTAAATCAGAAAAATTATTGTAATCTTATTTTTCTTACATATCTTAAATAAATATCTTCGATTATTTTTTGATAATCTTTAATTTGATTTTCAAAATAAATTACTTTTTCTAATGTTGGTTTTGTTTTTGGATTTTTAGGAGTAAAAAGAGAACACATGTCATCACCCTTTTGAATTGAAATTTGATATGTCTCAATCTCTTTTGCTTTTTTAATAATTTCTTCTTTTGAAAGACAAATTAAAGGTCTTGCTGTAAAAATATCAGTTGCTCTATCAATTACTGATAAAGATTCTAGAGTTTGGCTAGAAACCTGTCCTAATGAATCACCTGTTACTATTAATTTTTTTTCTTCTTTATTTGCAAGAAAATCTGCAAATTTAAAAAAACCTCTTCTAAGTAAAATTGTCCGATACTCTACTGCTTTTAATTTTGCAATAGCACTTTGCATATCCTCAAAATTAACAAGATAAAGATAATGATCTTTTCCATTAAATTTGTTTATTTTTTCTGATAATAATTTTATTTTATCTAGTACTTCTTTAGTAGAGGTTTTTGAAGTAAGAAAAGTAATGAAACTAAGATTTATTCCTCTACAAATTGTAAGATAACCAGCAACAGGAGAATCTATCCCTCCCGAAAGCATTAATAATCCTTCTCCATTTATTCCTGCTGGTAATCCTATAATTCCATAATCCTTTTTGAAACTCATATAATATTTTTTTTCTTGTGTAAAAATAATTTCAAAATTATAATCATATTCTTTTAAATTAACTGAAATATTTTTATTAAGATTAAAAATTTCTTTTGCAACAAAAATCACTGCTTCTTGATTAGATGAAAATATTTCTTTTGCAAATTTTGAATTTCTAATTGTAACTCTAAATTTAAAAGATTTGTTTGTCTTTTTTATAATATGTTTTAGATCATTAATTATATTTTCTTTTGTAATTGAATTTGAATAAATAACAGAAAAAGAATGAATACCAATAATATTTTTTAAAATTTTTAAAATTTCTTCTTGATCACTATCAATAAAATCAATTAATAAATGATCATATTTTTTTGTAAAATTAATATTTGAAAAATTTGCTTTTTTAAATTTATTTTTAATGTTATCAATTAATCAATTAATAAATTGATTACGGTTTTTACCTTTTAATGTTAGTTCTGAATATTTAATTAAAATTGTTTTCACTTTTTAAAATCTTTATGTGTAAATTTTATATTACAATTGTTCTATAAATAACTTTTAGAGCTTCAATTAAATTATCATTTTGATAATAATTTTCAATTTTATTTTCTATAAAAGAAATTTTTTGATTTGAATGATATTTATTTAATGATGAAATTATCTCATTTAAATATAAAATTAAAAAAGTATCGCGAAAAATTTTTTGATAAAAAATAGTTAATTCATTTTCCAATTTTAAATATTTTTCTTTTATTTCAAAGCTTTTTAAAATTTTAGTTTCTGAAAAAAATGATTGAAGATTTTCTTTTATTTTAATTATTTTATCTTTATATTTTTTCTGATATTTATCAGGAATCTGATAATATAAATTTTCAATATTTATAAAAATAAAGTTTAAATTATTAAATTTTTTTATAAGTTTATTTTCTTTTTCAATACTATCTTTTGCAAAAAATATTTGTTGATATTTTTTAAGATAACTAGAAATTAAAATCAATTGATCTACTTTTTTTATGATTATTTTTCTATGTAATATATTTTCATCTTGATATTTTTTATATACATCAAATTTATCAATAATTTCTTTTTTTAGATAATTAAGATAAGAAATCTTTAATTTATCATCATTTGTGAAATTAGAAAATTTGTATTTTATTAAATTATCAAAATTATCAATATTCCTCATAAATCAAAATAAATTTTTTTCTTCTCTTAAAATAAATTCAATTTGATTAAAAAAAGTTTGATAATCAAAAAACATTAAATTTAATTTATCCAAAATTTTTTGATTTATTTTTCTAGCATATAAAAAATTTAAATTAAAAAGATGTATTTTTAATTTTGCAAAATCATACTTAATATCTTTAATTTTTGTTTGTAAATTTTTATAATATTTTTTTATAAATTGACTATTTTCATTAATTAACTGTTTTATCTTTGTTTTAATATTTAAATAAAATGAGTCTATTTTGCTTTTAATTTTTAAATAAAAAACAAAATCATTATTTAATTCTAAAATTTCTGAATTAATTTTTTTTATTTTATTTATAAAATCATCAAGATCATTTTTTTCTTCTTTTATTTTTATTATTTTATATTCAATCTTGTTAATTCTTTCTAAATATTTTCCTTGTAATAAATCCTTTTGAAATTCTGAAATTTTTACTAAATTAATAAATTTTTTGAATAATTGATCTAATTCAAAAATTAAATTTTCTTTGATTTCATTAATTAAATTATATTCATTAATTTTAAATTTGATTTTAGCATAAGTTATTTTATAATCAAATTGTAATTTATCAATTTCTTTTAATCTATTTTTAAATTTATTTTTAGAAAAATAAAATTTTAAGAGATTCTCTTTTTCAAGTGATACATAACAAATTTTTAATTTATTTAAAGTAACATAAATTAAATTTTTAATTGTATCATCAATATCATTTAATATTTCTTCTTGCAAAAATTCATTTTTATTTTTAAAATAATTAAATAATTGATCTAATTCTTTTATTTTATATCTAATTAAATCTTTGTAATATAGATCTAATGTTCTTTTTCGATTTAATCTTGAAATAGAAGAAAAATATAAAAAACTTATTATTAAAAATAAGATTACAATCAATAAAAGAAAAATTGCTAATATTTCCATAATTACTTTACTTTACATTTTTTATAATTCTTTAATTATTTTATCAATATCCAAATCACTTAATTTTAATTGTTTTTTAGAAATTAAATGCTTTTGCAATTTTGCTAAATTAATATAAGGATCATCTTGTATTAATTTTATCTTTTTATCTTTAAATTTAGAAAATCCACTCATAAAATCTGATAAAATAATTTCATTAAATTCTTGAAATTGTTGAATTTTCTTATCACTATACATTATATAAATATTTTTTTCAAAATCAGATTGACATACACCAACTAATTTATCTTGATATGCTTTTACTTGTTTCAAAATTAAATTTCCTCTTAAATTTCTCTTAGTAATTTTAAGATCTTTACCTCTTATTCTTTTCCCTTTTCCCATTTTTGTAAAAATAGCAAATTTTGTTTTTCCTTCGTTTAATTCCTTTTGATCAATAATAAAAGAATTTAGAACAAAATCTGAAGGTAACAAATTAATATTTTTTACCCCTATTGCATTAAGACCAATTACATTTAAAGAATTTAAATCATAATGTAAATAATAACCTTTTTCTGTAAAAGAAATTACAGAATATTTATTATTTTTTTCGATAAATTGAATTGAACAAACATCATCATTTTTTTCTAATTTAATAAATTTTTGCCCACCTTTAGAAACATCGAAATTCAAATTTCTAATTTTTGTTTGTTTAATCATTCCTTTTTTTGTTGCTATTATAAAATTTAAATCTAATTTTGTAATATCTTCTTTTGAAATAATAAAAGAAATAATCATTTCTTTTCCACTAAGAGAAATATATTTTGATAAATGATCTCCAATTTCTTTATATCTATATTGATTAATCTTATAAATTGGAACTTTATAAAATTTCCCATTAGAAGTAAATAAAAATAAATTACTTAAATTAGAAACTTTATTTGCTTTTCTTAATGGGATATCTCCATCGAGAAAAGCAAATAAATCGTTTTCTAAATTATCTTTTGTTTTTGAATTAACAATTTTTATATATCCTTTACGAGTAAGACATAAATAATAATCTTCTTCAATTATTAATTCTTCTTCATTTATTGAGATTTCTTCAATTTGGTCTTTTATAATACTTTTTCTTTTATCTTTAAATTGATCTTTTATTTTGTTTAAATCAGAAATTATAATTGCAGATAAATAATCCTTATTCGCCAAAGCTTTTTGGTAATGTGAAATTAAAGTTAATAACATTTTATGTTCTTTAATTAATTGATTAATATCTGTTGAAGTTAATCTATATAAACGTAAATTAACTACAGCCTCTGCTTGATAATCATTAAATTTATATTTTTGAATTAAATTATTTTTTGCTTCTTCTTTATTTAAAGATTCTCTAATAATTTTTATTACAAAATCAATAGTTTCACTTATTTTAACTAAAGCTTGAATTACAGATAATCTTTTTTGATTTTTTTCTAATTCATATCTAAATAAATTCTTATATAAAAAAAATTGAAATTCTTTAAAATCATCAATTATATTAATTAAAGTAACAAGTTGTGGTTTTTTATCTTTAATTACAACCATATTAATATAATAATTTTTTCGTAAATCCGTATTTTTTAAAAGAAAATTAATAATTGCATGATGATCTACATTTTTTCTTGTATTTAAAGTAATTTGTAATCCATTCCGATCACTATCATCGCGAATACTTATTAATCCCGGAACTTTATTTAAATTGATCAATTGATCAATTTTCCTTACAAGATCAGATTTATTTACTTCAAAAGGAATTTCATTAATTATAATTTCATTATTTTTTGAATCAGAAACAATATTTGCTTTAATTACAATTTTTCCTTTTCCTGTACGATAAGCTTCTTTAATTCCTAATTTTGACTCAATTATTCCTCCTGTAGGAAAATCAGGACCTTTTATAATTTTTGATAAATTAGAAATTGAATAATTATCATTTTTAAAAGCAAAAATTAAAGCATTAATTACTTCTGTAAAATTATGAGGAGGAATATTTGTTGAATAACCGGACGCAATTCCGATTGCTCCATTTATTAATAAATTTGGAATTTTTGCAGGTAAAATAACAGGCTCTAATTCTGAGTCATCAAAATTAGTTGTAAAAGGAACTATTTTTTTTTCAATATTTTGTAAAAGAAATGAACTAAATTTAGAAAGTCTTGTTTCAGTATATCGCATTGCTGCTGCTGAATCACCATCAATTGATCCATTATTTCCGTGCATATCAATTAAAGGAATTGAAGATTTTCATTCTTGAGACATTCTAATAAGTGCTTCATAAACAGATGTGTCACCATGCGGATGATATTTACCTATTACATCCCCAACAATTCTAGCTGATTTTTTATAACTAGATTCATAATTTAATTTTAATTGATTCATTGCGTAAAGAATTCTTCTTTGCACAGGTTTTAATCCATCTCTTAAATCAGGAAGAGCTCTTTCTTGAATAATATATTTTGAGTAATCACCAAATTTTTCTCCAATTAATTTATCTAAATTTTGTGGAATTATTTTTGAATTTTGAACAAATTCTTTTTTATTTTTCATTTAAAAATGAATCCTCCAAACCAAATTCAACATTATCTTCAATTCATCTTCTTCTAGCTTCGATATCTTGTCCCATCAAAATTTCAATTATTTTCTGTGCACTTTCTGTATTCTTTACTTGAATCAAAGTTCTTGTTTTAGGATTCATTGTTGTTTCTCACAATTGTTCATAGTTCATTTCTCCTAATCCTTTATATCTTTGAATTTCATAATTTGTTTGATTATTTGTTCTCTCTTTTAATTCATTTATTGATCAAGCATAAGTAAATGTCTTATTTTTTTTATCAGTTATTTTAAATAAAGGAGGAAGAGCAATATATATTCTTTTTTGATTAATCATTTCCTGCATAAAATTATAAAAAAAGGTAAGTAAGAGAGCTTGAATATGTGCACCATCAGTATCAGCATCAGTCATTATAATAATCTTTCCATAATTTGCTTTTTTAATTTCAAAATTACCAGAAAATCCTGCTCCTATTGCATTTATAATTGTAGATAATTCTTCATTTTCAATGATAGCTCGTAAACTAGCTTTTTCTGTATTAATAATTTTCCCTTTTAATGGTAAAATTGCTTGAATTTTGCGATTTCTTCCCATTTTTGCACTACCACCAGCAGAATCTCCTTCTACAATGAATAATTCTTTTTCAAGTGGATTTTTTGATTGTGCTGGAACCAATTTTCCTGCAAAAGATTTTTTTGCTTTTACATTCAATTCACGTGTTGCTTGTCTTGCTCTTTTTGCTGCATCACGTGCTTTTTTTGTTGCATAAGCAAATTTAATTATTTCAATAGCTTCTTTTTTATTTCTATAAAGATAATCTTTTATTTCTTGATAAACTTTTTTTTCAAAAAAATTACGAGCAAATTGTGAAGATAATTTTGTTTTAGTTTGTCCCTCAAATTGAACTAATGATTCAATAAGATAAATTGAAATTGCACAATATATTCCTTCTCTTACATCTTGCCCATCTAAACTTTTACCATTTTGTTGTAATTTCTGTTCCACCGCATATTCATTTATTGCTTTAGTAAGAGCTACTTTGAATCCTGTTTCATGTGAACCACCATCTAAAGTGCGAATATTATTTACATAAGAAAAAATATTTTCATATATTGATTTTGTATAGCAAAAAGAAATTCTTACCAAAATCTTTGTTTCATCTCTTAAATTAAAATTAATTATATTTGTTATTTTAGATTCATTTTTTGTTAATTGCTCAAGAAAAGATTTTAAGCCATCGGGATAATGAAATAAATATTTATTCTCATTTTTTAAATCATAATATTCAATTTTTAATTTTGGATTTAAATATGAAATCTCTTTTATTCTTTCTAAAATTTCATGAGAACTAAAATTTATTGTTGAAAAGATATTTTTATCTGCTTTAAATTCAATTTCTGTTCCCGTTTGATTAGTATTTCCTAAAATTTTTAATTCACTTACTTTTCGTCCCCCGTTTTTAAATTCAATTTGATATTCTTTATGATCTTTTCAAGTTTTTACAATCAAATATTCAGAAAGTGCATTTACTACTGAAGCACCAACTCCATGTAGTCCTCCTGAAATAAAATATCCAGAATTTTTTCCTCCAAATTTACCACCAGCATGTAATACAGTAAAAATTGTTTCAATTGTTGGTTTTTTTGTCTTAGGATGAATATCTATAGGAATTCCTCTTCCATCATCTCTTATAATAAGAGAATTATTTTTAGTAAGAGTTATCTTGATTTTAGTTGCAAATCCAGCAAGATGTTCATCTACTGAATTATCAATAATTTCCCGAAATAGTTGATGTAATCCTTTTGATCTTGTATCACCTATATACATTCCTGGACGTTTACGTACAGCATCTAAATTTTCAATTACTTCGATTGAATTAGCATTATAGTCTTTTATTTTTTCCATATTTTATAAAGCATATTAAACAAATTTTAATAATTTTGAATCATAAAAAGATTTATTTATTAAAATTAAAAAGGCGTTGAAATTTCTAACTCTTGTTTTTAAAAGAGAATCTTTTAAATTAAGATAAAAATTTAATAATTTATATTCATTATCTATAGTAAATTGATTACTATTTTTATAATCAAAATACGCATCTAAAAAAATTTCAAATTCTTTTTTATAAGTAAAATTTTTATTATAAAAATTAAAGACATTAATAATAAAAAGAGCTTTATTATTAATGTCTAGATCTAAAATTTCTTTTGCAATTAGATCAGAAAAATTTTCTTTTATACTTATATTTTCTGAAATTTGATAAATATAATATTCAAAAAAATGATTATTAAATTTTTCCTTTTTGATTGTAAGATTTATTAATTTTGTAATAAAAGAAAATTTATAAAAATAATCTTGCTTTTTTAATCATTTTTTAAAATTTTTATCTTTTTTATAATTACTTAAATTATTCATAATTATTTTCGTTTTTTATATGTTTGCTTATTTTTCCCTTTTAAAGCATTCATTGTATTACGAATTTGTGCTTCAGAGGGTTTTCTTCCCATTGATTGAAACATTGCTCGTATCTGTTGTTCTGATATTGGTGGATTTTTTTTAATTTGTCTTTCAATTAATTTTTTTGTAAAATAAAATGTAAAAAATATAGTAATTGGAAATAAACAAATAAAAACAATTGCAGTAATTTCTCAAGCCATAATTTATTTTTCCTTTTTATTATTATTAGATTTTTGTGATTTCTCTTTTTCTCTTTTAATTTGCTCTTTTAATTCTTGTTGTTCTTTTTTAAGTTGAATTTTCAATTCTTTACGTTCTTCTTTTGTTTGTATTTTTTGCTCTTTCTTAGTTGATTTTAATTGAATTTTGCTTTCCAAATTTTTAACATTTTTTTGATAATTAATCTTTTCTTTTTGTATTGCTAAAAGATCTTGTGCTGATTGTGCTTGTTGTTCTTTTTCTTGTAATTGACTTTTAAATTCAACATTTTCAATTACTGCTCCTCTTTGCACTTTTGGTTTATTTTTATCAAAAATTGATTTTGTTTTTGCTTTTCAATTTTTAGTTTTATTGTTTAATTTTGGACCATATATTTGTCAACGAGCGAAAATAATAATTAAAATTAAAAGGAAAATTATTCCTAAAAAGAACATATGCAACAATAAATACTGTGCTCATAATTCCATGAGTTAATTATACATTTTTTCAATCCCTTTATAATATTTTGTATTTTTACTAAGTCTTATAAAATCAACTAAACTTTCTTTATTTTTCATTCAATAAAGCTTTGAATAATCAATAAAATTTTGATCAATATAACTAACTTTTGTATTTGGGATTTTTTGTTCAGGAGAATAGCGAAAATAACGTTCTTTAAGTAAAATTGAAGCACAAAAATTATCAAAATTTTGATTTACAAGCAAAGAAGAAGAAAAAAGAGATGAAAATTGATTATTTTTGAAACTATCAAAATTAATCATTTTTTTAATTTCAAACTCTAAATTTTCTACAAATGTTTGTCCAAATGAAAGAACTTCAATATCTTCAATTTTAATATCCAAATCACCCAATGCAAGAATTATTCCAACCATTGCTGGGTTATTTGATCATATTCCTCCATCAGCAAAATAATCTTCTGCAAATGAAGATTTGATTGGTTCAAAATAAAAAGGAGCTGCGCATGAAGCATATATTGCATTGCGAACTAATTCTTTACGATTTTGTTTGTTTATACTTGAAAAATTTTTTGAAGCAAAAATTACAGGTTTTCCATTAGTTACATTAGAAGCACAAAAAACAAAAAATTTATTTACTTTTTTTTCAAAATCATCAAAATTAAGATCTCCTAATTCTTCTGATAGTGATTTTTTTAATTCTTCTGAATCAAATTGTGGAAAAAATGGTTTTCGTGTTTGCGAAAGAATATCTAATCTTTTTGAAAAAATACGATTAGGAATCTGTTCATATTCTTTATAATATTTTTCAATATCTAATTTAAGTAAAATTAAAAGAGCAATTATTGATCCTGTTGATGTACCTACAATCATATCAAAATAATCATAAAGATCAATTTGATATTCATCCATAAGTCCCTTAATCGCTTTTAATGTAAAAAAACCTTTTACTCCTCCTCCATCAATTGAAAGAATACGGAATTTTTTTGCATTTTTGATATTTTTTTTTGCAATTTCATAATTATTTTCATTCATTTTAATTTCCCTTTTTTATTCTATTTTAGTTGGTCCACCCATCATTTCATCTGTTCCTTTAGAAGATTTTGGAAATGCTATTATTTCTTTAATACTATCAATTTTTAACATAATTGCAATTAATCTATCAAGCCCTAAGGCTATTCCTCCATGAGTAGGAATTCCATATTTTTGTGCTTCCAATAAGAAAGCAAAATCATTTTCAATTTCTTTCTTTTTAAGATTTAAAATTTCGAAAATTCTTTTCTGAATTATTGGATCAATTATCCTTAAAGCTCCTCCACCAATTTCTATACCATTTAAAACAATATCATAAGCTTCAGAATTTAATTTTAATAATTCTTCTTTTTCATTTATCTTTAAATTTCAAAAAAGATCAAAATCATCTTTTTTAAAATTTGTAAATGGATTATGCATTGAACCTAATTTTAGATCTTTTAATAATTCGAATAAAGGAAAATCTTCAACTCAAACAAAATTAAATTGATTTTGATCAAATAATTTATTATCAATTGCTATCTTAATTCTTAATTTTCCTATAATTTCTTTTGCTTTTAAATCCTTATCTTTAATTAAAATTAATGAAAATTGCTTACTATTTTTCAAATTTTGCTTTTGTAAGAAAATAAAATTAAGAATTTTCTGATGATTTATGTTTTTTAAATTAGTATTAATTAATTTATTTTCTTTAAAAGCAAGAAAGCTAAAATCACTTTTTGCTTTAATTTTTAAAAGGTAATTTTTGATTTTTGATTCACTTAAAATAAAAGGAAAATAAATTCCAATTAGAGATTGATCATTTTGCAAAGAAATATTTAAATCTTTTTTTAATAAATTAAAATTATAAATTTTTTCTGGATATCTTAAATCTGGTTTATCAATTCCATAATTATCAATTGCTTCTTGATATTTTAAAGTTTGAAATGGTTTTTTTACTTTAATTTTTAATAATTTATCAAACAAATTAACTAAAAGATTTTCAATTATTTCTTTTATTTCTTCTTTTGTTGTAAATGATTTTTCAAGATCTAATTGTGTAAATTCTAATTGTCGATCTTTTCTTAAATCTTCATCGCGATAACATCTTGCAATTTGATAATACTTTTCTATTCCTCCATACATAAGTAATTGTTTATAAATTTGAGGAGATTGAACTAATCCATATTGATAACCAGGATGATTTTTTGATAAAACTCTAAATTCACTTGCACCACCAAAAGTTAATTTTGTAATTGTTGGTGTTTCAATTTCCAAGAAATCTAGTTTATCAAAATAGGTGCGAATTAATTTATTAAAATTAGAACGGAATTTTAATATGTTGTAAACATTATTTCTTCTAATATCAAGATATCGATAACGCATCCTTAATGGTTCTAAGCCATCTGTTTGATCAGCAATTATAAAAGGTAATGTTTTTGCTTTTGAGATTATATTTAAATTATCAGCAATTATCTCAATTGTTCCTGTTTTTAAATTTTTATTAATATTTTTTCGTTTATTTAAAACTCCCTCTACTAAAATTACATCTTCTTTTGTAAGATTTTTTGCAATTTTATAAATATCTTCTGTTTTATTAGTAACAACAACTTGAATGATTTTTCCTGAATTTCGTAAGTCAAAAAAAATTAAATCACCAAGTTTACGAATTTTATCAATTCAACCTGTCAATTTAATCTTTTTATTTATATCTTTTTCTGTAAGATTAAAATTATTATTCATAATAATAATTATATTTTTTAATTAAAAAATTTTACTAATTGATCAGCAAATTTAATTGCTGTACGAAAATCAAGTCCAGTCATAATATTACCATCAATTACAATTGAACATTCTTGATCTGCTTTACAATTTAAATTTTTTATTCTTGCGCCATTTGCAATTAAAATACTTTGATATTTTTTAGCTGGATAACAAATAGCATATTTTTCTTTTAAATATCCACGATTTGCAAGTAAAATAGGTGCTGCACAAATTGCTGCAACCTTTTTGTTTTTTTTAACAAAATGTTCAAGAATTTTTGAAGTATATTCAGATTTATCAAGTCTTGAAACATTTGCATCTCCTCCCGGAATCATTAAATAATTAAAATCATTTAGCTTTGCAATTATTGATTGTAATGTTTCTTTTACTAATACATTAAGACCAGATGCAGAAGTAACATAATTTTTATTGTCTTCTAATAAATAAGCAACCTCAACATTAAATCCTCATCTTTTGAGAATATCAAAAGATGCTGTAAATTCTAAATCTTCATAACCATTGGCTACAATTATTAAAACATTATTATTTTTACTCATTTTTGTCCTTCATATCAAAATTATTATCAAGATATTTTTTTTCATCTTCTTTTAATTGTTTACGATCATGTCTTTTAATAATAAAGGCGAATAGTAAATAAAAAAATATAAAGATTAACAAAAAAACAGAAAGTGCAATCATTACATATGCAGCAGCACCAATTTGATAATTTTTCTTCATTTTCATTATTTTGTAATTTTTATTGTTCTCTTTGTTCTTTTTGAAGTTTTTGAATTTTCTTAACTTCATCAGGTGTTAATTTCATTGATGCATTTACTAAATTTGCATGAAACTTAATAATTTCATCTTCTGCTTTTTTAAGTTCTTCTTCAGTTTGATCTTTTGGATTTACAGAAAAAACACGATAATAAGATTCATCATAATTCATTAAAATTTTTACTTCAAATTTCTTTAAATCCGCACGAATTTCTCTTATTTGCTCATAATTAAAAATTTGAGCAGCAATCTCAACATCACCCTTCGCAAGCAATATTAAAGAATTTTTAGACATAAATATTCTTCTAAAGTTTTCCATTTATATTTTGTCGATTGATATTTCCTTTTCTTTTTTTGATTTTATATCTTTCAATATAATTTTATTATTTTTTATTTCATTTCCAACAATTATCGCAAAATCAAAATTATTTTTAATTGATCAAAGTAATTTTTTATTAAATTTTTGTTTATTGTAATTTATATAAACATTTTTATTTTTATTTCTTAAATATTGTCCTAATTTATAACCTTTTTCATAATATTCTTCTGAAATAGGTAATATTACATAATATAATTCTTTTGAATAATTTTTTTCAATATAATCATTTGCAATTAACATTAATCTTTCAATTCCTAATGCAAATCCAATTGCTTTTGCATCTTTTGTATGATCTAAATTATTCAGAAGAGAATCATATCTTCCTCCACCAATAATTGTTGCTTGTGCTCCCAATATATTATTCTTATCACCAACAAACTCAAATACTAAATTATTATAATAATCAAGTCCTCTTACTAAAAAGGGATTTATTTTATAATTTATTTTTTTTTCTTCTAAAAATTTAATAATTAAATTTAAATCATCTTTTTCTTCTTTTTTTAAATAATCTATAATTTTAGGAGCATCTTTTAATAATAAAAGATCATTTTGATCTTTTGTATCTAAAATTCTTAAAACATTATTTTCAAATCTAATTTTTGAATCATTTGATAACTCAGCTTTTTTTGTTTGCAAATAATTTTTTAAATCTTTAATATAATTTTTTCTTGTTTGTAATGAGCCTATTGAATTTATTTCTAAATGGTAATTTTTGATTTTAAATTTTTCTAAAATAGTAATTGCTAAATCTAAAATTTCATAGTCTGAATAAATTGAAGAAGAATTTATAAATTCAACACCAAATTGTAAAAACTCTCTTTGTCTTCCTTTTTGGGGTCTCTCATATCGGAACATATTTTCAAAATAAAAAAATCTTAAATCATTTTGTTTATTTTCTAATAATTTATTTTCTAAAATTAAACGCATAGTTGATGCTGTTCCTTCTGGTTTAAGAACAATCTTACGATTTTTTCGATCCGAAATTTGATACATTTCCTTATTTACAATATCTGTATCATTTCCAACAGTTTTTTGAAATAAACTCTGATACTCTAAAGTTGGAAGTTTAATTGGTTTAAAATAATAATTTTTTGCAATTTCTCTTAATTTATTATTTACAAATTCTAATTTTAAAGCTTCTTCAAAATAATAATCTCTTGTTCCTTTAATTTTTTGGTAAACTATTTTATTCATATTAATCATTAATCCCTTCAATTATTTCCTCAATTACAACATCTTCTTGTTTTGCTAAAATTTGATCACGTTCTTTTCTTCTATTTTTATTTTCTTTAAATCTTCGTTCTAATTTGTTTACAATTGTTGGATAAACAAAAATTGTCGAAATAAGTGAAATAATTGTAAATATTATCGTATATACAAAAATAATTAAACTTATTTTCCCTAGTATAATCATTGCAAAAATTGAAAGTAAAAAGTTTAAGATAAACAATAAAAATATTACTAGTAAAAAATGATCTTTAAATTTATATTCTTGTTCTTCTGTTTTTTTAAGAATTAAAAATTTTGCAAAAAAACTCATAAAAATTGAAAGCAATATTGCAAAAATAATCATATTTGCAAAAGGCGTAAAAATAAGTAATGTAAATGTAATAGCAAATAAAACTTCTAGAATAACTGTTATTAAACTAGAAATTGTAACAGCAAAGCGATACATAATTACTCCAAAGAAAAAAAATGATATTAAAATTAAAAGAATTGCTAAAAAAATATTTAAAGTTTGATAATTTAATGTTGTATCTTTTAAATTATTCACAGAATAATCTAGAAGATTTAAATCATTAAAATATATTGTAGGAGCTAAAATAATTCCTTCTTGTTGATTTAAGTTACTAGAATTATTATCATAACTATCCTTATAATAAGTTCTTCAATCATCATTTGCTATTGAAAGTGAGGAAGTAGGGATTAATTGATAATAATATTGATAATCGTAATAAATAGGAGAATTTTGCAATTGTCCATAATAAGCATATTTTAAATTATATTGTTCATCTGCTGTATTATAAATATTTTGATAAAGATCATTGTTTATTGCAAGAAACATTTCTTCTGTAATTTCTGTGCTAGAATAAATGGCAATACCATATGTAAATTGATAATCATAATGAACAATTGTACTTTCTTCATTTTCATCTGGCTTATATGTATTTTGATAAATAAGTTTATCATAACGAATAATTTGATAATGATTAACATTTACATTATTTTCTTCGAAAATATCAATAATATCATCAATATTTTCTTTTAATTCATTAATATGATCTTTTTGATTTTGTGGATCTTGCAAACGTTCAATAGATGTTAATTCATCATTATCTTGATAACTTGCATATGTATCTTTTGTTGAAGTTTGATAGGTTTTTACAATATCATATCGATAATAGGAGTCATTTAAAAATCTTGTATTAACACCACTACCATTTTTATAATGATTTAATGTAAAAGCTGCTCCAAATAAAATTGAACTTATCATTGTTAAAATAAATAAAACTTTAAATGAGTTTGTATTTTTTTGTACTTTAATTAATTTTTTATCATTATAAAATTTATTATTTTTAAAAATTCTTTCTTCGTTTATTCCAATAAAATAATTTCATATTTTGTTTTCTTTTGTAAAATTAATATCTGTAAAATTTGTAATAGAATCAATCAAAAATATTATAAGAGGTAAAATTAAATAATTAATAATTAAAAAGTAAAATATTGCAAATACTAAGAAATAAACAAATAATTGAACACTAATTGGTAATAAAATTCCACCAATCAAAAAAGAAATTAAAATAACAAAAATTGAAGGTAAAAAGGCAATTGAAAATTCTTGCATTACTTTTTTATATTTCGTTTTGTGATTTCATAATTTATTATCAATTTTCTTATATCTTTGTAATAAATAAAATGTAAATAAACTAGAAATTAAAACAATAATAAAAAGAGCAGCAATTAAAGCAAATGAAATTGGAAGAGCAAATAAGTAAATGAAATAAGCAAACAATAATCCAAATAATAAATTATTAGATGAAGCTATAACTCCTAATAAACCAAATCAAATAAAAAAGAAAAAAGCAACTAAAATCACAAAAGTAATAAAAAGTCAAAAAATTCATCCCAAATCCTTAATTGAATTATTTTGATAAATTAAATTATAATTTTCTATTTCTAAATCAAAATATTGTTCTGTATTGGAAAAATTAATTCTTTCTACAATATTATTTGCTTTTGCAACAGTAAAATCACCAGTAATTGCAAAATAATCATTATATACACTAGAAGAATTATTTTGAATTTGACCAATTGTAACAAAATAAGGTTCAGCAATTTTTTTTGTTAATTCTTGTGTTGGATTTCCTTCTGAATCTTTATGAGTATAAGTATAAACATTCTCTTGTGGTTGCTCTCCTGTTGGATCATAATCTGAAGGAACATAATCGAATATCCCTTGATCTGTTCCCTCGAGTAAGATATTTTCTAATTGACTATAATCAAATCAAATTGTTCAATAAATAGCATTAGGATCACTAGATAAACCCGAAGCAGCTTGCTCTTCATATCAACTTAAAGCATCACGAAAAATTGCTGAATCTTTTGGATAAATTTTAATATAAGGATTACCTTGTGAATAATCTACTTCTGCTTTTGCAATTAAATTACCTTGAGAATTTGTTGCTTCTAAATTATTTTCATAAGATGATACATCTTCCGAATTAGTAATTGGAGGTTCTACAAATTGTTGTCCATCAGGAAATAATAATTCACCATTATAACTTCTAAATTCAAGATAACTTTGATTTATAAGTGTTGCTTGTAAATAAATTATTTCTTCTAATAATGCAATTTGTGCATCATCAGAAAAAGGTTTATCTACTAATTCATCACCATAATTTCCATTTTTTATAGATGTAATTGGCATATTTATTAAAATAGTATCATCATCAACAACATAAACTTCACTATTATAATAATCTTTATTTTGTTCTAATTGATCATTAAAATAATTTGCTAATTTGTAAATCTCTTTTTCTTGATTAACATCTACACTTTTTCAGTCTACCCCAATTTCAAATTGATAATAATTTTTAAAATTACTACTAACTTGATAATGATTTGGATTACTGTAATTTAACAAACCAAAAACAGAACCAACAAGAATTAAAAGAAAAAAGAAAAAAGAAAAAAATATAGTAATTATTTTTCTTTTTTCTTTTTGATCTTTATTTCTGCTTTTTGATTCACTTTTCACGATTATAAATTAAAATTATTAATCAAATAATAATATATTTATTATTATAAATCTATTTTATTGCAGCTAATGCTTTTTTAGTTGTCTCTTTCAAAATAGAAACAGATTTTTTAAATTGTAATAATTCTTCCTTTGATAATGGAAATTGATATGTACAAACAATTCCATTTCTACCAATAACTGAAGGAACCCCAGCATAAACACCTTTTTCTCCATATTCTCCGTTTAATAAAGAACCTGTAGAAAAGATTTTTCTTTCATCGCGAATAATAGATTGAGAAATTTCTGCTAACACAGCACCAATTCCATAAAAAGTTGCTCTTTTTCTATTAATTATTTCATAAGCTTTCATATAAACTTTTTTATGAATTTCTGCTTTTTTACTAGCATCTATTTTTTTATCAGCATAATGATCTTTTAATGGAATCCCATTTAAAGTTGCAAATTCAAGTGTTGATACTGATGAATCTCCATGTTCACCCATTACAAACATATTTAAATCCTTAGGATTTACATTGAATATTTTTGAGAATTCAAATTTTAATCTGTTTGTATCTAATGTACATGAAGAAGAAATAACTTTTTTAGAATCAAAATTAGTAACATATTGATAAACGGTTGTCATTACATCAACAGGATTTGATGCGATTAATGTTATTCCATCAAATTTTGCTTTTTTTACTTCTAATGCAATTTGTTTCATTATTTTTGCATTATCAGCAACCATTTCTAAACGTGTTTCTCCTGGTTTTTGTGGACGCCCTGCCGTAATAACAACAAGATCAGCATCTTTTAAAAGACTATAATCTCCACTCTTTACAGAAAAAAATGATGGAGCTGAAGGAGAAGCATCTTCGAAATCTAGTTCTTGTCCTTTTGCCGCATCTTTATTTACATCAATTATTGCATATTCATCCGCTACACCTTTAGACATTGCTCAATAAAGAAACGATGTCCCTACTGCACCAGCACCAATTAAAACAATTTTGTTTGTTGTTTTCTTCATAAATAAATCTTTTAATTTTCTCCTTATTTAATAATCTAAAATTAATATTACAAATATATTTTAAAACAAATAGGCAAATAAATATAATTTATTATTAAAAGATATAATTTTAAAAATAATGATTTATTATAATGGCTTTTAAAAAAATTCATAACAACAAAACAAGATATTATTTTTTTGTAAAAAATAAAAATACAGAAATATATTTAACAAGAATTATAAATTTTACTGATTATAAAAATAATTTAATTAAGATTAAGGAATTCCCTCCAAATTTTGGCTATTTTATTTTTAATCCAAAGGGATTTAATTCTTTTTTAATAAATGAAAAATTAGATATTATTTTTACAGATTGAGATAATCATATTTTCCATTTAGAAAAAAACTTTAAAACAAATAGTTTTACAAAGGGTTTTAAAAATGCTAAATTTCTTTATATTCTTCCACAAAAAACAATTGATAATTTTAATATAAATTTAAATGATATTATTACACATCGTAGGATGAGTAATAAAAAATGAAGAAAAATTGAATTTAGAAAAATTAGCTACTAATAATATTAAATTCTTTTATTTATATATTTAATAATTTTTTTTGTAACTTCATTAATAGCAAGATAATCTGTATCAAGTTCAAGATATTTTTTTGAATATTTACGAAAAATATCTTTATTTGCTTTTTTTGCATAATATCGATAATATAAGTCCTGTCAATATTCTCGATCAAATTTTTTCTCTTGTTCTCTATTTCTTTTTTCCATTCTTTTCATAATTACATCAAAAGAAGCACGAAGAACAATAAAAAAATCAGGTTTTTCAAACAAATTAATTTTATCAAGCATTGAATTATAAATTTGTTTATAAGCTTTTCCTAATTTATCTGATCTTGTTTTTTTAATTAGTCTTAATTCAGAAAAAATTTTATCCTCAATAAAATGACGATCATAAATAATAATTATATTTTTATCATTTTTGTATTTTTGTTCAACTTCTATAAATTGATGAAATCTTTCAAATAAAAAATCTATTTGAGCAAGAAAACTTCAATTTATAAAATCATTAAAATAAAGATCAAAATATGGAGATTCAATTAATATTTCTCCCATAATGATTACTTTTTTTCCTTTTCGCTGATAGTAATTTTTTAAATTATTAACAGTTGTGCTTTTGCCAACTCCAGTTGTTCCACTGATAACTATCTTCATAATACTTTCCTTTTTTTATTATTTTTAAAATATCATCTAAAATTTTTCCCTTCGCTTGATCAGCATTTATTAAGAAAAAATAATCACTATTTTTTTTGAAATAATTTTTAATTTCAGAATCTTGATAATATTTTTGATAGAGACTTCTTCAATATAAATTAAGTTTTAAATCTTGCTCTGATTCTCTTCCTCTTTTTTTAATTCTTAAAAGAGTTGTTTCAAAATCACTTATAAGCAAGAAAAAATAAATTTTTTGTTTACGATAATTTATTCTTTCTAATAATTCTTGATTTATTCTTTTATAGATATTAAAATTAAAAGAAGACATTGATTCTTTTATTAGCGAAAGGGAAGAGAAAACATAATCATCAAGAAAATGACGATCATAAATATTAATATAATCATCATTATTATTAATAAAAACAGATTTAAATCTCATTCTTAAAAAATCAATTTGTGTAAGAAAAGATCATTCTTCTTTATTTTTATAATAAAAATCAAGATAAGGGTTTTCATCTGCAATTTCTTTTATTAAATTTACTTTTAAATTTAAATCCTTTTTAAATTTAAGATAAAGCATTTTCGAAATAGTTGATTTTCCAACACCAACTGTTCCACTAATAATTATGTCCATAAATATTTATATATTTTTTTCTTTTTTAAGATAATTTAAAATCTCTTCCATTACAATTTCTGGGGTTTTATTATTTGTATCAATTACAATAAATTTTTCAACATTTCTTTTAAAATGATTTTGAATCATTGGTCTTTTATAATAATTATGAAAAAGATCTTTTCAATATTCTAAATCAACATCTTTTTCTGCTTTTCGATTTCGATCTCTAAATCTTTCAATTACAGTATTAAAATCTGCTGTAAGCAAAAAGAAATAATCTGGTCTTGCATTCAAAAAATTCATTTTATCAATTAATTCTTTATAAATTGCTTGATAAGTAATTGAATTTATATTAGAAATATTTTCCTTAATTGTGTGTAATTCAGCAAATACATAATCATCAAGAAAATGACGATCATAAAGAGTAATATAATTATTTTTATTATTTTTTACAAAAAGTTCACGCTTTTTTTCATCTAATAATCACTGTTTAAATCTTCCTAATAAGAAATCTAGTTGAGAAATAAATGCTCATTCTTGTGGATCTTTATAATAATAATCAAGATAAATTGATCTAACAGTCTCTTCCTTCAATAAATTTAAGTGATTTGTTTTTTTTAATTTTTTAAATAATAGTTCAGATACAGTTGATTTCCCAACACCAACTGTTCCAGAAATTACAATTCGCATAATAATCTTTTCTCCTATTTTTTTATTTATGAAAGTTTAGAAATATATTTTTTTGTTTCTGTATTTATCAAAACTTTATCAGAAATGTTTATAAACTGAGGAACATCTATTTCAAGACCTGTTTCTAATTTTGCTTTTTTAGTTGCGTTTGTTACTGTATCACCTTTTATAGCATCAGTAGTTTCAATAACTTCTAATATAATATTTTTAGGAATCTCAATATCTATTAAATGATCTTCAAAAAATAATAAATTTAAAGTTGTTTCAATTCCTAAAAAATCACGATTTTTTTCTATTTTTTGATCATTTATTTCAATTTGATCAAAATTTTTATTATCCATAAAAAAAGCTTTATTTCCCTCAAAATAAAGAAATTGCATTGATTTTTTTAGAATATAAGCTTTTTCTACTTTTTCCCCACCAACAAATGTTATATTTTGCAACGAATTTGTAAAAAGATTTTTTGCTTTTACTTTTACGTGGGCTTGCCCACGACCTGATTTTGCATGATTTGCTTCAATTACTTGATAAACTTGATTATTTCTTAAAAAAGTAATTCCTTGCTTAAAATCATTTACATTAATTTGCTCAGCCATACTTTCTCCTATGTATTTATTAATGATAAAGATAAAATTATTATTACATTTTAAATTAAATTTAAAAAATATAATAATTCTATTATATTTTTAATTGGATTGGAGAATCATTTAAAATTTCATATCCATTTTCTGTTACTAAAATATCTTGTTCTATTCTTACTCCAAATTCATTTGGAAGATATATTCCTGGTTCAATTGTTATTATCATTCCTTTTTTTAAAGTTAAATTTGTATTAGAACTTACAGTTGGGGCTTCATGAATATTTAAACCAACTCCATGTCCTAATGCATGAATAAAATATTTTTCATAACCTTCTTGCTTAAAAATTGTTCTTACAATTTCATCAATTTTTTTAATTTCTATTCCTGGTTTAATAGCTTCAATCGCTTTATTTAAACCATAATTAACAAGATTAAAGATTTTTGTTTGCATTTTAGTTACATTTTTACCAATTAAAATAGTCCTTGTCATATCTGACTTATAACCCTTATAACTAACTCCAAAATCAATTGTAACAAGATCTCCTTTTTTAATCGTATAATTTGTTGGTTCAATATGAGGATTTGAACTATTTTTTCCTGCTGCAATAATTGGAGAAAAAGCTGATTCACAATCCTTATATTCAATTAATAATTTTAAAAGTTTTTGTTTTACATCTTTTTCTGTTCTTCCTGCTTTTATATATTGTAAAATTCCTTTATAAATTTGATCAGTAATTAAACAAGCTTTTTTAATTAAAGCAATTTCTTCATCATCTTTAATCATTCGCATATAATTAAATGATTCACCCTTAATTTTAAGTAAAGGATAATTAGCTTTAAGATAATTAAATTCTTTTAAACTTAAAAATTCATCATCTACTGATAATGGTTTTCCTGATTTTAATATTTCTGGAATTAAAATATTTTTAAAAGGTAAAGTAATTGCATTTAAAACATTTATTTTTTTTAATTTTTCCTGTGCTCTTTTAAAATATCTATCATCGGTAATTGCATATCAATTTTTATTAATATAAAATAAACTTAAATTAGTTGATTTAAATGATGTAAGATAATAAACATCTTCAGGATTTGTAAATCAAATATTTTTATTATTTATTATTTTTTTTAAGTGATTTTCATTGATTTTCATGATTATTTTTTGTATTATAATAATAATTTTTTAAAGCTTTTTTTCCTTTAATTTTTAAAACATAATGAATATAAGCTTCTTTTGTATTTTTATCCAAATTTTCAAATTTAATTCCGTTTTCTACTAATCTTTCAACTTGTTTTCTTAATAGTTTTTCAAAAGTAAAATCAAGGTTTTTATATGCTTGTTTTCTTTCTTGTCCAATTTCTCTCCCTTTGCGATCAGAAGCAATTTTATCAGCAACATAAATTATTTTATCTAATTTAGACATTTTTTTTGATGCTGTTGTATGTTTTTTTATTGCTTTTAAAAACTTCTTATCTTTCATCTTATACATTTCTTCTAATCAATAAGAGCAAGCATATCCATGCATTGCAGGAAATGGGGGTAATTCTTCATTTGCTTTTAAATTTTTTTTTACATATTCAATTAAAAAATTCTTAGAATGATATTTAAAAAGGTCATGAATTAAACCAGCATAATAAGCTCTTTTTCAATTGTAATATTTATTTTCTTTTGCTAATCTTTTAGCATGCGAAGCAACAGAAACAGAGTGTTGATATCTTTTAAATTTCAAATTGTTGAAAACAATTGTTTTCAAATAGAAATATTTTTTTGAAATATATTTTTTTGTTGGCTCTAAAAGCTCATCTCACCTTAAATTTTGTAAAATATCAGTAGATGAAATATCATATATAATTTCATCAAAAAATTCAATATATTTTTCATCAATATTTTTATTATGACAAGATCCATTTATGAAACGTCTATAAACAATAATATTTGCTAGATTTTGAATATCTTTATATCTATATCAAGTATGAAAAGTTCGATAACGATCTTCTCCCATAATAAAATAAAATTGTTTTTCTGGATATTTTGTATTCAATTTTAATAAAGTATCATAAGTATATGAAATATTATGATTTTTAATTTCAATATCGATTAATTTTATTCAATTAATTTTTAATTTTTTAAGAGTATATTTTATTATTTTATATCGATCTTTTGCAGAAATATTTTCAATTGAAAAACTTTTATCAACAGTAATATAAGTAGGAATTATTCAAATTTGTTTTAATCCAAATTCTTTTTTTATATTTCTTACAATATTAATATGTCCTTTATGAAAAGGATTAAAAGTTCCTCCCAATATTCCTATTTTCATTTTTATCCTAAATTTGTATATACATTTTGTACATCATCATTGTCTTCTAATATATCTATTAATTTTTCAACTTTTTCAAGATTCTTTTCTGATAAATTAATATAAGATTTAGGAATTTTTAAAACTTCAGAAGATAAAAATTCTGTAATTTTTGCTTTCTCTAATGATTCCTTTGTTTTAATTAAATTAGCAGGTGATACTTCAATAACTATTACATTATCTTCATTTAAGAAATCGATAATATCTAAATCTAATAATTTTGCAAAAACTTGGTCTGGATTATATTTTTCTTGATCTAATACAATTTGTCCTTTTACATCAAATAAATAAGAAACAGATCCTGTTGTTCCCAAATTTCCTCCTAATTTATTAAATACAGCCTTTACAAAAGCAGAAGTTCGATTAAGATTATCAGTAAGACATTCCACTAAAAAAGCAACACCATTTGGGCCATAACCTTCATAAGTTACTTCTGTAAAATTTTTTCCATCTTTTTCATTTTTCGATAATAATTTTTTAATATTATCGTTCGGCATATTTTTTGCTTTTGCTTTTTCAATTGCTAATCTTAAACGAGCATTTTTTGTTGGATCATTTCCCCCTTGTTTAATTGCAACTAAAATCTCTTTTGCAAATTTTTGAAAAAGATTTGATCTTTTTGTATCTTGTGCTGCTTTTTTATGCTTAATATTTGCTCATTTTGAATGTCCAGACATAATAATTAATTTTTAACCTTATCAATAGTTTATTTTAATATGAACTCTTGCCTTCTAATCCTTTTACAATATCAATTCCATTAGATGTTCCAAGTCTATCTGCTCCAGCTTTTATTAATTCTTCTGCTTGATTTAAAGTTCTGATTCCTCCTGAAGCTTTTATTTTTGCTCTTCCATCAATTATTTTTTTCATAAGTTTTACATCTTCCACTGTCGCTCCACTAGTATTAACAGCTGTTGATGTTTTAATAAAATTAAATCCAGCCTCTACTCCTAATTTTGTAGCTAATTCTTTTTCTTCTTTATTTAAAAGTCCTGTTTCAATTATTAATTTAATTATTTTATTTTTTGTTATTTTTCTTAATAAAGCTAATTCTTTACGAAGATAATCTTGATCTTTTTCATGTAGCTTACTTGCATTAATAATAAAATCTAGTTCATCCGCCCCATCTTTGATTGCTTGTTTTGCTTCAAATGCTTTTGTTCTTGCTGATTGTTGCCCATAAGGAAATCCAATTACAGTAACAACTAAAACATTATTTTTATGTAATTTTTCTTGGACATGAGAAACTCAAAAAGGAGCAATACATAAACCTTTAAATTTATATTTTATTGCATCATTTATCGCTTGATCAATTTCTTTTGTTAATACATCTCTTTTTAGTAAAGTATGATCTATATATTCATTTATATTTTTTTCCATTTTAATACCTAACCTTTATAACTTTTAGTAAAAATAATCTTATATTAATAAGATTATACATAAATTAACAATCATTATAATTTTAAGAAAATAAAAAGCCACAAACCGGAGTTTATGGCTATTTCTAAATTTTTTAGTACTTATCTCTTTGATTGAGTCATCAATTCTTCATTCTAAAGTCTAATGTCTAAATTCTACTATCTTATGATTGTCTATTATTCTACTTCCCAATCAAATATTATTTTAGCATAAAATTTATAAAAAAACAAATTTTATTTTAAAGTTTATTGTTGTGGTTCTGAAGCAGTTTCGCTTCATCTTTCAAGTTCTGGAAGTTTTTTATTATACATATTTATCATAAATTTTGGAAAATGTTTTTTCTTCATTTCTTCTGCATTTTTATCTTGCATATCTTTTACAGTAAAATTTGGACTTGTAAATTCTCCATTTTTATAACAATATGAACAGTATTTTTCAGATGGTGATCCATCTTTTTCTTTTGCTGGACCGTTTTTATCCCTTTTCAAAGGCATTCCACATGATTGGCAAATTTTTTGATTACTCATTTTTTATCCTTTTCTTAATTAAAAATATAAATTAATTATAATAAATTAATTTATAAAATCACGATAATTTTTTCCTTTTAAAATAATTTCTCCGTACAACAATCCTTTTATTCTTTCTATTATTCGCATTATATTTTTATTTTCAAATAAATCTTGTTGCTTTTTATTTCCAATTTCATTTTTAAGAATCATTTGATATTGTTTTAATGAATAATTTGAAACAAAAAAAGTTAATTTATTTGCTTCTAATCGATGATTTACAATCGGAAGTAAAAAATTATTGCGAATTCAACTATTTGATTTTTCTGCCCCGATATCATCAATTACTAAAACCTCTGCATTTTTCAAATAATTAAATTTCTGGGCACTAGAAATTTCACTTGTATTAGAAGAGATATTATTCTGATAATCAATAATAAAATCAGGTCAAAAAATATAAGCTACTTTAAGATTTAAATTTTTTGCAACAAAATTTAAAAAAGCAATCATTATATAACTTTTGCCAACACCAAAATCACCAGAAATCCAAAGACCCTTACCTCTTTTTTTATTTTTTAATTTATTCAAAATCTCAAAGAGATTTTTTTGTAAAACAATTCGCTCTTTTGTTCAATAAATATCTTTATCAATATCAATTAAATAATTATATTTATCAGGAAGAGAAAAATAATAATTACCTGAAATTTTACTAATAATTAATTCTTTATTTCGATCCACATCTTTTATCGAAAAATTAAAAACAAATTGTTGATTTTCAATTGAAAGATTTAAATTATATTTTTTAAGGTTATCATTTTTTTCTTCATATTGATCAATATATTTTAATAAAATATTTTGATTTTTAAGAATTTCTTGTTCAGAAATATTATTTTTTTGTATTTCTAAAAATAAATTCTTGTCTATTTTTTCTATTTTTTCTAATAAGTATTCTGAATTATTTTTCATTTTTTATTAATATATCTTTAAAAAAACTTTTATGTTCTAAAGGAATATTATCTAAAGATTTGATAATATTTAAATCTTCTTTCTTGATCTCTCTTGTTTTAATAAGATAATCATTTTTAAAACGAAAACTTTGTTTTAAATAATTGATTAAATAAATTGGATCATTAATATTTTCTTTTTTGATTGAGTCGGCTATCTTTAAAATATAATTTTTTACAATTTGATGATTATTTACTAAATAAGAATAATCTAATAAAATATTTATAAAATAATCAGAAAAATTATATTTTTCCCTTAAAATTATAATTAATTTTTGATGAGAATTAATTAAACTATCAATATTTAATAAATTTAATAAAAATTTCTCAGGTGTGATAATTTGCAAATGTTTTCATTTTAATTTTTCTTTTTCTAAAAAAGAATCATAATAATTATTTAAAATCCTTCTTTTATAATTATTAATTATTATTTTATTAAATTTCTCTAAATTAAATCCATTAGAAAAATCATATGCCTCCGAAATAATTCTTGCAAATTCAAAATTATCTAATTTATAAATATTTATATATTCATTTAATAATTTTTTAAATTTAAAATCAAAAAAATTTTCATATTTAATTCCTTTTTGCTTTAAAAGCAAATATAACATACTAAAGTTATAATTATCTTTTTCTTGATTCAAATAAGAATAATTATCTTTTTCTTGATTAATATTAGATGAAAAATCATTAATTAATTCAAAATTATCATTATCTTTTTTTTCTAAAAATTTTTCTTGTAAAAATTTTAAATTGAGATCATAATTTTCTTTTCCAATTTTAGCAATCAAAAGATTTGCAAAATAAGTGTTTTGAAAAAATAATTCACAATCAAGTGGTTTTATTAATTCATAAATATATCTGTTTTTAATTCGATCAAAATATATATTTAATAAATTTAATTTCTCAATTACTGAAAAAGCTTCAATTAATTCATTTTGATTTAAATTTAAACTATCAGCTATTCTAGCTGATGGTACAAATAAATTATTTATTAATTTATTTTCACTTTCAGCTAGTAAAAAATAAAATAAAAATAAACCTTTTTTTCCCAAAAGTAAAGAATAAGTATATTTAAAAAAAGGTTCAATTAAAATTGCATAAGAATAATTAAGGTGAACTTTATAACTAGAATTGTATTTAAATTTTTTCATAATTATCTTTTATATTATTTTTTGAATAAATTTTTAATATATTCTATATCTTTATTTTTAATATTATTTGTTGTATCAATTACATAATCAAATTTAACACTTAAATTATCTCATTTATTAATCATTTCTTCAATAAAAGGATAATAAGATTTATTATCTTTTGCTCTTTTGATAATTTCTTTTTTATCAGCTTTTATTAAAATTAATTTATCATATTTAAATCTAATTGGAGAAGATGAAATAATTGGTAATTCTGCAACATAATTATCCTTATTTTCAAGATAATTTTTTATTACTGGGTGAATAATTTCATTTAATTTTTGTAATTGTTCTTTATCCTTTGTAACAAATAAACCTAATTTTTTTCGATCTACTTCTTTTTCATTTACAAATTGATCACCAAAATATTTTTTAATTAAAAAATACCCTTCATGATCTTTTGTATAAATTTTTCTAACAAAAGAATCTGCATGAAAAACTTTAATATTATTTTCTTGTAATTTTTTTAAAACTGTTGTTTTCCCTGAAAAAGGTGAACCTACTAATACTATAATCATTTCAATATAAATTTTCTCAATTCAAAAAATATCTTTAATTATATAATAATTAATTTAATAAACAAATTAAATAATTTAAATAATTTAACATTATAAATTTACTAGATTAAAAAAATTATTAATTTATTGGGGTAAGTCAGAATTGATAATAAATATTTAGAAATTTTTATAATTAAAATTATTTCAAAAGATAAATATTAAATTGTACTTTCGAGGACAATAAATAAAATTAAAATAGGAGTAATTAATGCAAAAATTCAATCTAATTCTTTTCATCTTTTTGTAAAAATCATCATAAATGCATAAATAATTAATCCCAAAATAATTCCATCTCCAATTGAATAAGTAAGAATTGAAAAAATAATAATTGAAAAACTAGCAACTAATATTGCAGAATCTTTTAAATTAATTTTTGTAATATTTTTAAACATCAAAAATCCAACAACAAATAATGCTCCAATTGTAACTGAATCCGTAATAAGAGGAATAGTAAGAGGAATGATTGGAATAATAAGTAAAAATAAAATTCCTGTAGTAAGTGAGGTTAATCCTGTTTTTCCTCCATAAGCAACTCCTGTAGCAGATTCTGCAAATACAATTGTGTTTGTAGATCCTATAAGTGATCCTGCTGCAATTGCAGTTGAATTTACAAAAAAAGTCTTATTACTTTTTTTCGGATCAACTTGATAATTTGGATCATCTTCTAATTCTTTTTCAATCATAAAAATTGTTCCCGAACTATCAAGTAGCGAAATTAAAAATAAAATAAAAATAATAATATAAAAATTAATATCTTTTCAAGTAGAACTATCTGTAAGGGCATCTCAAAATAAAAAACTAAAATCAGAAATTCCTGTAAAAGAATCTTTATAACCTGAAAAATTAAAATCAACCCATGGTAATTCTTGATTTATTTCAGAAGTAAAATTTAAAATCAAATTAATAAATAAACCAATAATAATTGAAAAAATTATCCCATAGAGAATTGCTCCTTTTATATTATTTGCTCATAAAATTGCTGTAAAAATAAGCGTAAGCAAACTAACAAAAGTAACTCAATTATAAAGATCACCGAGCATTGTAGGAGTTCCTTCTCCAGGTACTATAATTCCTGTATTATAAAGTCCTACATAAAAAATAAAAGCTCCTATTCCTACGGTAATTGCTAATTTTAAATCATCAGGGATTGCCCTCAAAAATCTCTGTTGTGTTTTTGTAAAAGCAACTATCATCAAAAATATTCCTGAAATTAAAATTGCAAGATAACTAGCAAAAGGTCCAATTAAAGGCATAGCATTATATGCAATAAAGGCATTTACTCCCATCCCTGAAGCTATTCCAACCGGAAAATTTGCATAAATTCCAATTATAATTGTTGCAAAGGCAGCAACTATTGCTGTAATAATCATAATTGATCCTTTATTATAATTTAAAACTTGATCAGGATTTTGTTGATTTCAAATATCAATTCCCTCTCCTAAAATACTAGCTTGTACAAAAATTATATAAAGCATTGAAATAAAAACAATTAATCCTGAGATTAATTCTGTTCTGATATTTGTATTATTATCGTTCAAACGAAAATAATTACTAAGAGAAAATTTAGAATATTTAGACATTTAAATTTTTATATTTTAAAACTTGTTCTTGTGGACAAAAATATGTTCCTCTTCCAGCAACAACTATTTTTTCAATTGTGGTTCTACAAATTTTACAAGGAAGTCCTTTTTTTCCATGAACCATTAATTTATTTTGAAAATTTCCTTTTTCCCCAAAAGATTTAAATGTTTTAATTGTTGATCCTCCATCTCTAATTGAAGCTTTTAAAATTAAAATAGCAGAATCAATAATTTTTTTAAAATCTTTTTTTGCAATATTTTTTGTCATCTCTTGTGGATGAATTTTAGCAGCAAATAAAACTTCATCTACATAGATATTTCCTAATCCAGATATATATTTCTGACTTAATAATAAACTCTTAATTGTACTTTTACTATTTTTTATTTTTTGATAAAAATTTTCAAAATCAATATCTCAAGGTTCAGGACCAAGATTTTTAAAAAATGTATTATCTTTAATTTGTTTATTATTATCAAATAGATCAATTGTTGCAAATTTGCGATGATCATTAAATAATAATCAATTATTATTATTTAATTTAAAACTTACAATTGTATGGATTAAATCAATTTTTGTTAATTCTTCCTTATTTAAAAATTTAAAGTTTCCTTCCATTCGTAAGTGTAATATTAGATATTTACTTTCTGTTTCAATTACTAAATTTTTTGCAATTTGAAAAACATCAATTGGTTTTAAATTTTTTAAATTCTCTAATTCAATTTTTTCTGCATTTCTTAAAGATTTTTGATAATAAAGATTAATTTGATTAATTCTTTGATTATCATTAAGTAAAATTGCTCTTAATTGTTTTGCAACAACATTAACTTCTGGTAATTCGGGCATCTTATAATTCTCCTAATTTTAATTATTATTTTCTAGTGCTAATTTTTTAAATTTATTTGCTAAGGTAAATACTTCTTTTTCTTCAAAAAATTTAATTAAATCCGCAAAATTGTCTGGTTTTTTATATATAAAATCACTTAATTTAAATTTAAAATGATCATCCTTAATTTTAATTGTTGCAAGATTTTTATCTCTTAGTGCTAAATCCTTATATTCTAATATCTTCTCTTTTAAAGGATTTTCTAATTTATCAACATTTTTAATAATTGTTTCTAAATTATTATAATAATTTAGAAGTTTAATTGCCCCTTGTGGACCAATTCCTTTAATTCCTAAAATATTATCAGATTTATCTCCTGCAATTGATTTAAAATCAGGAATCTGAATTGGACTTAAATTATTCAGTTTTTTTGCAAAATTAAAAATATTAAATTCCTCTAAATCTTGTACTCCTTTTTTTGCAAGATAGATATTTACATTTTCATCTACTAATTGCAAAAAATCATTATCTGTAGTAATAATATTTACAATATAATTTTCCTTTTTTGCTTTATTTGCAACAATTCCAATTAGATCATCTGCTTCATTATAAGGATCATTTGCTGCATTTATCCCATATAATTTTAAAAATTGATAAGCCATCGGGATTTGTAAAATTAAATCCTTAGGTGTTTCTTTTCTTGTTGCTTTATAAAAATCATACTGATGTCGATATGTTTTTTTTTCTTTTGAATCAAAAGCAATAAAAATTGATTGTGCTTCTTTAAAAATTTCTTGTAATTTTAAAATCATTAATGAAAACGATCTTAAAGCATTAACTGGTTCATTTTTTGAATTGTAGCCTTTTTTATTTTCAAGCATTTTTTGTGTTCCAAAAAATGATTTAAATAATAAAGAGTTTCCATCAATTAATAATATTTCTTTGTTTTCCATATCTTTTCTAATTAATTATCAATTGATAAATTACTAACCAACTAAAACTAATATTCCTCCTATTAATGAGCAAAATAATCCCAAGATTCCTGCTGCAATTTTATAATTACCATTCCCTGAAAGCAAAGTTGCATTAAAATAAATTGCTGGAATTGTATAAATCAAAGTAATTATAAAAAAACTTATAAGAACTCCGAATACAATATTTATAATTGCTCCTGCTTTTACAACAGCAGAAACTTCTTCTTTATATATTACTTGTTGATGATTATATTGCTCAAAATTATTTTGCTCATTTTTAGGATGTTTTAAATCATAATCTTTTAATAATTTAATCATCTCTTCGCGCTTAGTTTTTTCCTTATCAAAAGAAATTTTCTTTGCTGTTAATTGCTCGATTAATTGTTGATCTGTAAGTACATCATAATTCATAATTTTAATATATCACAAAAATTATAATCAATAAAACTAATATTTTTTTAATAAATTAAAAAAATCATCTTGAAGATCTTGATCTTTAATTTTCAAAATTAATTTAAGCAATTTTTTATTTTGATAATTTAATTTTAATTTATCTTCAAATTGAATAAGATTTTTTTCTACTGATTTTAAAATATCATGAATTGTTGATCGTGCTACTTTACGATTATTTGCAATTTCAGAAAGCGAAAAATCTTCGAAATAATATAATTCAAATATTTCTTGTTGCAAATTTGTAAGAAGCAATTTATAGAGATCATAATACTCTGTAAGTTTTGATAATTTATTTATCTTTTTATTCATCTTCTAATAGATCAGAAAGTAATGCAATAAGATATTGATTTAAATCAAATTCAGCAAAATCAGTGATCTTTTCACCCATTCCAATAAATTTAACAGGAATATTAAATACATCCTTAATTGCAATAATAATTCCTCCTTTTGCACTTGAATCTGTTTTTGTAAGAATAATTCCTGATAGATTTAATAATTTATTAAATTCTGAAGCTTGATTTATTCCATTTTGTCCAATTGTTGCATCTAGTACTAATAATTTTTCTTGTGCTTTAATTTTTAATAACTTAAAAATTACATTATCGATTTTTTGAAGCTCTTGCATTAAATTTGCTTTATTTTGCAATCGTCCTGCAGTATCAATAATTAAAACATCTGCTTTTTCCTCTTGTCCTTTTAATATAGCTTTATAAACAACAGAAGCAGGATCTTGTCCTACTTTATCAGGAGAAACTACATTTATCTTTAATCGATCTCCTCAAATTTTTAATTGTTCTACTGCTCCTGCACGAAAAGTATCTGCTGCTGCTAATAAAACTTTTTTATGATCTTTTTGTAAATAATTGGCAAGCTTTGCAATTGATGTTGTTTTTCCTGTTCCATTAACTCCAATTACTAAAATAATATTTAATTTATCATTCAAATTTAAATTAAGAATATTTTGATCTTTTTTCTTTTTATCGTTTTTTAAATAAGAATCAAATAAATAATCAATGATAAATTGATTAATTTCGTTTCCATTTTTAATTTTATTTACTTTAATGTGATCTTTAAGTTTTAAAATTAAATTGTTTGCATATATTGCACCAATATCAGCAGAAATTAAAATATTTTGAAGTTCATCGAAATATTCTTGATCAATTTTTACTTTTCTTGCTGCTAATTTTTTTAATCTAAAAGCAAAAGATTGATTAGATTTTTTTAATGCTTTTTGATATTTTTCTTCGATTTGATCTTGCTTAGATTCTTTTATCTTTTCTAAAACTTGATCTTGTTTTTTCTTTTTTAGAAATTTAAATATTGCCATTTTCTTCCTTTTAATTTATAAATTCTTCTTTTACTTTATCTAAACTAACATTAAAAATACTTGTAACACCTTTTTCTTGCATTGTAACACCATATAAGATATCTGCTTTTTCCATTGTTCCTGGTCTATGAGATACAATAATTAATTGTGTTTGATTATTTAAAATTTTAGCAAAATTTGCAAATCTTTCTACATTTGCTTCATCTAATGCTGCTTCTACTTCATCCAATAATAAAAGAGGAAGATTTCTAATTTCATTAATTGCAAAAATTAAAGAAATAGCAATCAATGATTTTTCTCCTCCCGAATATAAGGAAAGATTTTTTACAGATTTTCCAGGAGCAGAAGCTCTTATTTCAAGTCCAGATTCCAATAAATTATCTGGTTCAATAAATTCAATTTTAGCATGTCCACCTCTAAATAATGTTTTAAAAATGGCATCAAAACGATCATTTATTTTTAAATAAGTATTTTTAATTCGCTTGATCATTTCTTGATCCATAATATCAATTGTAGAAGTTAATTTTTCTTTTGCTTCTGTTAATTCTTTAATTTCATGATCTAATTTTTGATATTCTGCAGTTAATTCTTGATATCTTTTAATTGCTTCTTGATCAATATATCCAATTGCTCGTAATTCTTTTCGATATTCTTGTTGTTTAATAATAATTTCATCAATTGGTTCTTTTAATTTTTTAAAATCCTTTTCTAAAAGGTTTTGATAAGTTAATTGATAATCTTTATTTAAAATATCGGTATTTTCAGAGATTAATCTTTCGATTTTATCAAGATTAATCTCTGAATATTGAATTTTTTGTAATAAATCTTGTCATTTTTTATTTTGTAATTGTTGATTATCTTGTGAATCTATTATTTTTAGTGATAATTGATGTTTTTTTTGATTTAAATTTCTTATTTGATTATTTATTTTTTCTAGTGATAAGGGTTTTTTAAGATCTTTTTTAATTTCTAATTTTTCTAAATCAAATTCTTCCTTAAAAATTGTATGATAACTTTCTAATAATTGTTGAAGATCTTTTTCTAAAAAATGTAATCTTTCAGCATTGCGAATATTTCCTTTTTGAACAATATCTCTTTTTGCATTAAAATCTAAAATATTATTTTCCAGATTATCAATCATTATTTCATTTTTATTAATTACTTTTGCTAATTTTTCTTTTGCTAATTGATATCTTTCAAGTTCAAATTTTTTAATATTTTTATTGCTAAATCCTCCCTTTACTGTAAAACCAGGATAAATAATATCACCCTCTAAAGTAACGATTGATAAACGATATTGAATAAATTTAGCAGCAAGAAGAGCAGAATCTAAGTCATTAAAAATAACAATATTTCCCGCAAGTGAAGATACTACTTTTTTAAATTTAGAATCTGCTTTAATTACATCACTTAAAATAGAATTAAAACCACTAATTTTAATAATTACACTTTTAAGTTCATCAATAATAAATTTTTCCTTTACATTTTCCGCAGGAATAAAAGTAGCAATTCCTAATTTATTTTTTTTCAAAAAAGCAACTGTTTCTTTTATTGTTTTTTCATTATTTACAACAATATTTTTAAATTTTGATCCAATTGCAGTTTCTAGTGCTAATTCATATTGTGAATCTACTTTAATTAAATCTTTTACAGTTCCATATACTAAATTAAATATTAATTTATTATCTAATATTGATTTTACTGCTTGATTATAATTTTTATCAGCATTTTTAAGATTATCTAATTGAAAATTAACTTGATTTAATTTAGCAATATAATTTTCAGTTTCTGATCTAAGTTCAAACATTTTTGTTTTTAAACTACTAATTTGCTTATTTAAATCTTCTTCTTCATTTTCTGTTTGCTTAATAATATCTTTTAAATCATTTATTCCATAAAGAGAATATTTAATTTTATTACTAAACTCTTTTTTATCACCATTGAAACTTATTTTCTTATTTAAATTATTTTGCAAATCATTTTGGATTGTATGTAATTTGGTAATTTCTTGATCTAAATCTAATAATGTAACTTGATCTTCTTTTAAATCTTTTGCTAGTTTATTAAGAATTTTTTCAATTAAAATTTTTTCTTGTTTTGATTTTTCTTCTAGATTTTTTAATTCGTCTTGTTTATTATATCCATCTAATAAAAGACTTTTTATTAAAGGTAATTCAATTTTAGTAAGTTCTTCTTTTATCTTAAGATAATTTTTAGCTTGTTCACTTGCTTTTTTAAGTGGAGCAATTTGTTTTTTTAATCCATTTAATTTAACTTCAAAAATCTCTAAATTAGTTGCTACTTTTTCTAATTTTAAAACTGCTTCTTTTTTATGAATTTGATATTTACTTACACCTGAAGCCTCTTCTAATAATAATCTCAAATCTTGTGGTCTTGCTTCTGCTATTTTTGCAACCGATCCTTGCGAGATAATTGAAAGATCAGTATTTCCTAATCCTGTATCTAAAAAAAGATTTTTAACATCTTTTCTTCTTACTTTTTCTCTATTAATAAAATATTGATTTTCATTTTTTTTACGATACAACTTTCTCGTAATTATTATTTCATCTTCTTCATGTTCTAATAATTTATTACTATTATCAAAAAAAAGATTAACCTCTGCAAAAGAAGCAGCTTCTTTTGTATGTGATCCACTAAAAATCATATCATCCGTTTGTTTTGCACGTAAAGTTTTTTTTGATGATTCTCCCAGAACTCATTTTAAAGCATCATTAATATTTGATTTTCCTGAACCATTTGGACCAACAATTACTGTAAGTCCTTTTTTAAATTCAATTACTGTAGGAAAAGCAAATGATTTAAAACCTTTGAGCTCAATTTTTTTTAGAAACATTATTTTAGATCCACCCTTTTACTAATTGCATTTTTTGCTGCTTTTTGTTCTGCTTCTTTTTTTGAATTACCTATTCCTTCTCCCAATTTATTATTATCATGAAAAACAGCAACAGTAAAAATATTTTTATTTCCTTCTCTTTTTTGCTTAATTACTTGATAAAATGCCGTATTCCCTCCATCAGCTTGTAAATTCTCTTGTAATCTTGTTTTATAATCTTTGAAAGTAGATTTTTCTTTTAAATTCTTTTTAAGATCAATCAAAATATTTTTTGTAACAAATTTTTTAGTTGCTTTTAATCCAATATCAAGATAAATTGCCGCAATTAATGATTCAAATACATCTTCATAAACTGAATCAGAAGGTTGATTTTTTTGTTCTCCTAATCCTCGATAAATATATTTTTCAAATTGTAATTTTTTTCCTATTTTTGAAAGATTAGTTTTATCAACATGTTTTGAACGAATTAGTGTCATTTCTCCTGGTGGTAAATTTTTGAAATTTTTAAAAATATATTCACCTACAATATAACCTAAAATTGAATCACCTAAAAATTCTAAGCGTTCATAACTTTCCGCATTATCTTTTGATTCATGACTAAAAGACATATGCGTAAAGGCAATATGATAATAATTAATATTTTTAAATTTAATACCATTTTTTAATAAAAAATCCTCAAAGCTATTTTTCATTTTTTAGTTTATTTTTAATATTTTCTAATAATTTATTTTCTAATAATTGTTTTCCTAAAATTAATGAATTTAGAAAATATTTTGTATCAGACCCTCCGTGTACTTTAATAAGTAAATGATTTAACCCTAATACAATTGCTCCACCTATATCATCACCACTAAAAGCATTTTTAAATCTTTTTCGTAAATCTTTTGCAAATAACAAACCTATTTTTGTAAGGAATGATTTATTTGCACTTTCTTTCATAATTCCATAAACAAGATTAAATGATCCTTCATATGCTTTAATTGCAATATTTCCACTAATTCCATCTGAAACTATTATATCTTCATCTCCATATAATAAACGATCAGATTCAATATTTCCTAAGAAATTAATTCTTTTCTCAGCTTTTAATTTTTGATGAGTTTCTTTTAATAAATTATTCCCTTTGGATTCTTCTTCTCCAATATTAAGTAATTTAACACGTGGTCTATTTGAAATCCCTAGTGCTTTAAAATATTCTGTTCCCATAATTGCATAAGTTACTAAGGTATCAGAATCAGGATTTGCATTTGCTCCTCCATCTATTAAAATTTTTTTATCACCAAAAATATTTTTAAAAATTGGTGAAAAAGCAGGTCTTAAATTTGCATTAATTGTCCGAAAATAAACATATCCGGCCGTAACTAAAGAACCAGAAGAAGCAGCTGAAACAACAAGATCAGCTTCTTTTGATAGAACACTTTTAATAGCTTTTATTAAAGTGGAATCCTCTTTTCTTTTAATTTGCATCGGTCCATCGGTTTGTGAAATTATATCTTTACATATTACAAATTTAATATTTTGATTGTAAACAACTGGAATTTCGATTTCCCCTGTAACAAATGCGATTATTTTATAATCTTGATTTTTACTTAAAAATTCTTCTGCTGCATTAAAAGCAGGTTCAAATCCTTTATCTCCCGACATTAAATCAAATGCGATTATTTTTTTCATATTTACTCCATAAATAATAAGATATGATAAATATCTTGACCACCATAAGATAACTCAAATTCTACATCTTTAAATTTTTTAAAAATTGTCTTTTGCATTTTTTTAATATCTAATTTTGAAATTTCATCATTATAAAAAATTGTTACAACTTCAATTTTTTTATCAATATATTTATTAAATACCTTTTCTAGTATTGTTAATAGGTTCTCTTCTGCAAAAACGATCTTCTTTTCTGTAATTGCAATAAAATTATCTTTCTTAATATCTAGATCATTTTGCTTTGTATCTTTAATTGATTTTGTAATAGAAACTTCTTTTAATTTATTTATTTTTGCTTTTAATTCTACTTGATGTTTCTTAAAATCAACCATATTTTCTTTATTAATATTATATAAAGCAAAAATTCCTTCTTGAATTGTTTTTGTTGGTAAAATATAAATGTTTTTATCATCAATATTATTTTTTACAGCCTCTACAGTAAGAATAATATTTCCATTATTTGGTAAAAGTAAAATATTACGATAATTTAAATTATTAATCTCACTAATAAAATCATTTACTGAAGGATTAAATGATTGTCCTCCACTTATTACAGTATCAACTCCAAGATCACTAAATTCTTTATCTAATCCAATTCCATCTGAAACAGCAATAATTGCTAATCGATCATTAATTAAATCATTTTTAGGATTTTTTGGTTGATATTTAGTTACTCCTGAAAGAGTAACAACATGACCGGCCTCTTCCGCTTGTAAAGCCATATTATCAGCTTTTATTTTTGTAAATTCTCCATATTTTTGAGCGATATTAAAAATTTCTCCTGGCTCTTTTACATGGACATGAACTTTTAATATATCTTCTTCTTGAATCATAACTAAAGAATCACCAATTTTTTTCAATAAAGTCTTAAATCTATTATGAGGAAATTTGCTTGGTTGTTTTAAAGTTAAAATAAATTCAGTACAATAACCAATATTTTTATTAGGATCTGCTTTTAAATTAGTTTTTTTACTTGTTTTTTTTATATGTGCTGTTGGTTCTTTTGCTTGAATTGTAAGCGGTTTTCCAATTGCTGCCCGCAATACTCCTTCTAAAAACATTAAAACACCATATGCTCCAGAATCAACTACTCCTGCTTCTTTTAAAACCTTTAATTGATTAGGTGTATTATTTACTGCTTTTTTTGCTATATCTCTTAATTTCTGAATTGACTCAACAAAATCTAATTCTTTTCCTTTAAATTCTTCTTCCATTGCTTTTGCAACAGAAAGAATTGTTCCTTCTACAGGATTAGAAACAGCCTTATATCCATATTCACAAACAGATTTTAATATTTTTTTAAGATCTGAAACCGAAGTTGAAAATTTTCCAACTTTTTTAACTCCCTCTGCTAATCCTTTTATTAATTGTGAACTAATAACTCCAGAATTACCTCTAGCTCCAAGTAATGCTCCTTTTGCAAAATCATTAAGTATCTCAATATCAGTTTCTGAATTTTCATTAATATTATTTCAAGCATTAACTAATGTGCCAGTCATATTTGATCCAGTATCACCATCAGGAACAGGAAAAACATTTAAATCATTTATTTTTTGTTCATTTTTTTGAATATTTGCTATTCCTGATTCAAGAACACTTAATATCGTCTCTTTATGTGATTTCATTTATTTGCTATTTATCTCCCTGAAAAATTAATTTTATAATAAAATTATTAAATATAAAATAAATTATAACATTATTATAAAATTAATTTTTTAAGAGATAATTAACAAATTTGATATTATTTTATTATGTCTAGAAAATGTGATATTTCAAATAAAGGTCCACAATACGGAAATAGCAGATCAAAATCATTAAATGCTAGAAGAAAAAAATGAGATGTGAACCTTCAAAAAACAACAATAATAATAAATGGAAAAAAAGAAAAATTAATGTTGTCTGCCAAGACAATTAAGACATTAAAAAATAGCAATAAAGGACAAGAAGTAAATTTAAACTTATCTCTTTAAAAAGCAAAATCAATTGATTTTGCTTTTTTTATTCATCTCTTTGAATTTCTTGTGGTAATAATGAACTATATTGATCTTCTAGATCTCCTTGTAATACGATATAAAATCCCTTACTATTTCAATATCTATAAGCATCTGATAATAAATTATCTTTATTATTAGTATAAATTGAATAAACTATGTAATAAACAATCTCTTCTCTTCCATAATTTAAACTATTTGAACCTTCATTTTCATATTGATCAAAAAGAACATCAAATAAAAGAACTGATTGATCATCTTTTGCTGAATCATAAGGTGAATAAGTTCCATCACCATTGTCAATTACTTTAATTTGATAAAAATACTGTTGAATATTTTGATTATCCTCATGATAGTTTTTTGCAAAAGGAAAAGGAAATATCGGATAGTATATATATGAATATCCTGTATATTTTCCAATATCAGAAGGAAGAGCACTAAGATTTTGTGAAGAAACAGTATCTTCCCCATCATCAGGAACATCATCTTCTACTTTTATCTTAACAACTGTTCCATCTGCTGTTGTTTTTCAAGGTTCATCTTCTGCTGAATAAAAATAATTAGGATTATAAATATTAAGTTTTGCAAATTGATTACCCTTATCTAAATCATCTGTAATAAGTGAAACTAATTCTTCTCCATTATTATCGTTTACATCATATTTATAATTGTAATATTGATTAAAATCTGTAAAAATAGAAGAAACAACTAATTCTGAATTAGCAACACTTACAACCCCATTAAATCCACGTAAAGCTTCTTCATCATTTGATAAATAGCTTTTTGCATAATCTTTATTAATTTCATCTAAAAAATTTGTTTTAGTATTATCTTCATTTACATATGTTTTATCATATATTGAATTTCAATTATCTAATGTTATTTCTGTTGTCGGTTGATTTGCTTTTGAAATATTGTCGTATTCAATATTTCAAATAAACATTGGGCGATCAAAATACATTTCTTCTGTTAAATAATAATCAAAATCAGCTTTTGAATCTTTTTGTCAAAGGTAACTATAAACGAAAAGTGCTTTTGCAATTTCAGTTTGATATTCAATTGTATCATTTAAAAATGATAATAATTGTTGATATGAGTCAGTATCGCCATTTTCAATATAATAATTTTCAACATCTCAAACATTTTTTGGAAATATAGTAGTTACAAAATCATTTATTCCACTTATTTTAATCATGTCGCGATATTTTGTGCTAAATGCTTCTAAATATTGATACATATCTTCACTAGTCGGTAATGTTGTATCATTAAATAATTTAATTGCTGCAAATTTATCTGTTAATTGATAATAAGTATCATAGTTGTAGCCATTTGTATTTATATATTCTGATTCAATTCACTTATTATCTTCTGTAGGATTTAAAATTGATCCTTCATTTATTGTTGTAGTATCATCAGCTTCTTTTATAAAACTTTCTCCTGTAAGAGATGATTGTAAAAATGTTTTTAAGATAATAGCAGCATTTTCCTCAGCTGCGGTATTATATGTATAAACATCAGGAGAAGAAGTATCAGTATCATCACTTCCATCATCTTCTCCTTCTTCTAGTGTATTAAAATTTGGATAAATAGAAGAATAATCATTTTCTTTTTTATATTTAACTAAGAATGTATTTAATTCTTTTTCAGAATAAACATATTCCTTATTTCCAAGATGAATTATCATATTATTATCATTTACATTTTTTCCAAAATAAAAAGTAAAAGAAAGAATGATACTAATTAAAATTGTAATTAATACGATAAGTGTAATAATAAATTTCTTTGTTCAAAATTGTTTTTTTTCTTCTTGCTTCATAATTTATTCCTCTAATTACTTAAATTTCCTGACTGATAAATCTGATCAATTGTTTTTAATTCAAAATCATTTCCTTCGAATGAAAAATATGAAAGTAAATTATGTAAATTAGCATTTCAATTTGCTACATCAAAATCACCTAAGTAAATATCCCCATACTTATCAAAGAAATCATTTGATCTTGCTACTTGTGTAGTTGTTTTAGAGATATCATTTCAAAAAACTTGATTATAAAATTGTCCTAAAATCTCATTTGGATCAGCTTTAAGCTCTCAATCCAAATCTTCGCCATTTTCAAGTGCACTTTTTTCTTGATCTGTAAATTCATTTCCATCAGGATTATAAGTTTGATCTAAATAATTTAAATACTGATTAAAAATAATATCTTTTGCATTTGTAGTTAATCAAGATTGATAGCTTTCAATAATATCATATTGATATTGATAAAGTTGACTAATTGAATCAGGATTATTTTGTAATAATTTTTGATCAAGTTGATAAGATAACATTACTTGAGCATCACTTATCCCTGATTCTTCTTGATCATTAAAAACATTATCATGAACTAAATGCATTCCATCAATTGATTGAGTAAGATAATAATCTTCTTCAATGTTTGTACTATTATCAATCTTATCATTAGTAATATTAGATTTTACATTACTAAATGTAAAACCAGTTGTTTGATCATAATTATAATGATTAATAGTCGGAATTTGTAAATGATAAAAAATCTGTCGATCAGTATTATCAACTAAATTTGAATAATCAAAAACTTGTGCGTAAAATCCCTTATTTACTTGAGCAACAACTTGATTACCCCCTGTTTGTCCTGTTAAATTACTAATATAAACATCTGTATATTCACCATCAAAAGTTTGATTAATATAATCATATCTTTCTTGATCAGTAGTTGGTAAACTATCATAAGTTCAAATTACATTATCATTAGGATCAATTTCTGTAGTTGCTCCATAACCAGGAATAAAATATTGATATTTATTTAAATTAGTAATTGGAAAAGTTTCAGCAGATGGAGCAAAAATATCTTTAAAAACATCACGATACTCAAGTCCTACTTCTTCAAAAAAAGCATAATATCTACTAAACATTAAAGATGAATTATATGTATCATTATCAAAATCTTCATTAGATTGATAATTTTCTGAAATTAAATTATCATAAACTTCCATTAAAACTAATGAAACTGTTGAATTTGCAGAAACACTATCAGATAAACTTGTAACACCAGAATCAGTAAAAGTTGGTGCACTAGAATAATCAGTATTATTAAAATCTAAAAATTCTCAATCATCAATTGATGTATTATAAATATTTTGATAAGAAATAACTGCAAGATCAGCTAAAAATACTCAAACATCATCGATATTTTCAGTAGTAAGAGCAAATGATTCTGTTTTACTTGTTAACCCCTCTCGATCAGGATTTTCAAAAGTAAAAGGAATTAAAATATCTTCATAATTAATAGGTTTATAAATTTTTTGATATAAATCAAATAAAAATTGATGATTAATTACTGTTTTATTAAGAACAGGATCATCATAAAAAATTGTCTGTTGATTAAAATCACCATTAAATCCATAATATCTTGATGATGGAGTTTCTAAAGTTGAACGATATTTTTTTGTAAGTGGATCTGTCGAATCATCAAAATAAATATAAGTGTCTTCTGAAAGAATAGTTGAAATAGAGGATAAAAGAGATTCAGAAATTAAATTATTACGATATTGATCTTCTGTATCAAATCCTAATGATAAAAGATTTTTATTTCACTCTTTTTTTCAATCATTTCCATATTGGTCACGATAAGTATCTTTTTCATCACTTATCTGATTATCAGCTTTATTTTCAGCACTATCTAAATCCTTTTTAGATCCTAATCCTTTATCTATTAAAACTTTATAACCCCAAACAACAGCATTGTCTTTCAGATAATTCGTTTCATATTGTGCAGGATCATTTTGATTATCAATAATAAGCTCTTCAATTTGTTCTAATGTATAATATTCATCACCAAATTTAATACCAGATTTTTCTTCTTTATTAGATAATCCTAAACCTAATCCTAAACCTAAAGCTAGCAAGATAATAAAAATTATTAAAATTATTATTAATAATTTTAAATGTCTTCTAAATCAATTTTTTTGTTCAGAATGATCTTTTTTATCATAAAAAGAATGATCATCCTTTTTTTCACTTTCTTTTTTTGGTTCGATGTTCTCTTTTTTTGTATTATTCTTTACTTTTGCTTGCTCATCTTTATTTTTAGGATCACTATCCTTAAAAATAAGTGAATCTTTAACTTCTCTTTGCGGCGTCATAATTATTATTATTATAATAAAAAGATTCTATATTATTATTGATAATATAGATAAAAATAATTAATCGTAAAATTAAAATAGTAAAATTAATTTAATCTTGTTATTTATAAATGTATTAAAAATTAATATTAAAAAATAGGATATAAAATGATAAAACTTAATCTCAAAAATTCAAAAATTGAAAAAAAAATATATAGTTATCAATCTAAAGTAAATACTATTCACCAAATGATTATTAATAGAACAGGTCAAGGTAATGAAATGCTTGATTGATATAATTGAGCTAAAACAATTACAAATACTGAAATAAATGCAATTAATTTTAAAATTAAAAACTTAAAAACAATTAATAAAGTTGATACACTTTTAGTGCTAGGAATTGGTGGTTCTTATTTAGGAGCAAAAACAGGGATTGATTTTATAAATGGATCTTTAAGAGCAAATAATAAAGTTATTTTTGCAGGAATAAATCTTTCTAGTAATTACTATAAACAAATTGAAGAAAAATTAAAAAATAAAAATTGAGCAATTTGTGTTATTTCAAAATCAGGAAAAACAATTGAACCAGCAATTGCTTTTAGATATTTTCGAAATTTACTAGAGAAAAAAATTGGAAAAGCAAAAATGAAAGATTTCATTGTTGTAATTACCGATCGTAAAAAAGGCTTATTAAATAATTTTGTTGAAAAATATAATTATCAAAAATTTATCATTCCAGATGGAATTGGTGGTCGTTTTTCAGGAATAACTTCTGTAGGTTTATTTCCAATGGCTTTTGCTGGAATTAATATTAAAGAATTATTAGAAGGTATAAAATTAGCAATGGATGATTTTAAGAATTCTAATTTAAAAGAAAATATTGCTTATCAATATGCTGTAGCAAGAAATATTCTTTATAAAAAGAGATTGACATCAGAAATATTTGTAACTTATAATGAAGACTTTATAATGCTGGGAGAATGACTTAAACAATTATTTGGAGAATCTGAAGGAAAAGAAGGAAAAGGTTTGTTTCCAAATTCTGTAAATTATACAAGAGATCTTCATTCTCTTGGGCAATTTATTCAAGAAGGAAAAAGAACTTTTTTTGAAACAACAATTTGACAAGAATATGAAGATCAAGATGTTAAAATCACAAAAGAAGATTTAGATTTAGATCAATTAAATTATCTTGAAGGAAAAACAATCGATTATATTAACAAACAAGTATTAAAAGGAGTTTTAAAAGCACATACAAGAGATGGAAATATTGCAAATATTATAATTAGTTTTAATAAAAATGATGAAAAAACATTAGGTTATTTATGATATTTTTTCTTTATTGCGGTTACTTGTTCAGGATACTTATTAAAAATAAATCCTTTTAATCAACCAGGAGTGGAAATATATAAAAAGCATTTACTAGAAAATTTAAAATTTAAAAAATAAAATAAAGATTTATTTTTTAAATTTATAATGCTATAATTTTAATTAATTTTTTCAAAAAATAAAGGACTAGTATGGATAAAAAATTAGAAAGTTTAACAGTTGCTCAACTTAAAAAAGAAGCTGACCAAAAAAACATAAAATATAAATCTTCTATAAGTAAAAAAGAATTAATAAAATTACTTGAAGATAAAAAAAGACCAATAAAAAGTGGAAAAACTATTTTACCTAGAGATAAAGCAGTTGAATTAATACAAGAAATATTTAAAGATAATAATTTTGCTCCTCTAAGCTTACAACAAATTTTTAATAGTAAAAGATTATTAAAATATAAAAAACAATATAAAAATGAAGAATCTTATGAAAGTGCAATTAAATGAAACTTAGAAGTAAATTCAAAAGATTCTAAATTATGAGATCAAAAAAACACTATTTTTGAAAATAGAAATATTGGAGAAGGAATATGAGGATTAGTAGGAGATACAGTTCATACATATCAAGAATCTTCATCTGCTAAAAAAATAGATAATTCTTCAAAAGAACCAAAAAAAATTGAAAAAACAGAAGAATCAAAAAAAAGCAAAAAACCAAAAAGATTGATTTCTAAAATTAAAGCAAAAAATGCAGCTCATCTTGATCAAGGTGAAAAATTAATTGAAGGAAAATATCAATTGGTAATTAAAAACCTTAGAAAAAAATATGGTAAAACTGAAGTTCTAAATGGAATAGATCTTAAAGTTATGCCAGGAGAAAAAGTTGCTGTTGTTGGTGCAAATGGTGCTGGAAAAAGTACATTATCTGAAATAATTGCGCAAGTAAAAGAACCAACAAGCGGAGAACTTCTTTATTCATTCGGACATACAAAAGAAAAAATTTCAGCAAAAATTGGAATTCAATTCCAAGATTCTTCTTATCCTGATTTTTATAAAGTTAGTGATATTGTTAGATTTATAATTGATGCTTCAGATATTAAAATTTCAAATGAAGATTTAGATCATCTTTATGAAACTTTTGATGTTAAATATCTTAAAAAAGATGTAGCAAAAGGATTATCAGGAGGACAACAACAACGTCTAAATATTCTTCTTGCAATTGTAAATAATCCTAAAATTTTAATTTTAGATGAAGTAGGAACAGGTCTTGATGTTGAATCTAGAACAAAAATTAAATCATATATTAAATCATATATTCATGAAAATGATGCAACATTATTATTAGTATCACATAACTCTGATGAAGTTATCGAACTTGTAGATAGAGTTGTTGTTATCCACAGTGGAAAAATATATGAAGATAGACCTTTAAAATCAATTTTAAAAGAATGAAAACATTTTGATGATTATATGAATAATCTTTATTTAAATGTCTTCAAGAAAAATCTTGATTTAAGAGTAAATAAATCAGGTCGTCAAAAAAGAAAAGAAAAAGAAGGAGAAAAAAATTAACTAAAATGTTTGCACTTTATAAAATGCAAGCCAGAGTCTGATTTAAGAACCCTTTTTCTTATTTCAGTTTTATATTTGCTACCTTCTTCTTGGTTGTTTTAGGAGCAATTGCTAGTGTTACTGGTACTTCAGATCAACAAACGCAATTGCTTGTTCAAACTTCTTTTGGAATGGCAATATCTGCGATGATTATATCATCAGCAAATAACTTTGGTTTTACAATCTTTAATTTAAGAGACTCTATTCTTTTAAAAAGAATTGGAGCAACAAAAATAACAAAAACACAAGTTATCTCAGAAATCGTTCTTTGAGGTGTTACAACTTTACTATTTGTTATGGTTTGAATATTCTTCTTACAATGATTATTAGGAGCTACAGGATTTTTCGGAACATATTCAACAGGAGAAAACATTGAAACAAATTGAGCAGGAATAAAATGAGCAGGACTTATTCTTGCAATTCTTATTGGAGCTATTGTTAGTTACATTATTTCTCTATTCTTTATTTCAATTTCTCCTAATACAGATACATATAATATAATTACATTATTTTATTTCTTCTTCGCAGTGTTTTTAGGTGGAGGAGTAACAATCGCAAATCAAAGAGATTGAATGAATATAGCAGGAAAACTAACACCAATAGGTTGAAATAGAGAATTCATCGTAAGTTCAGTAAATGGATTTGATGTATTTAATTTTACAGCAGATAATATAGCTACTGCACCATTTGATGGTTTTGAAACAATCGAAGGATATAGAAGCGCATTAGACTTCTTTATGCCATTTGTATTTATGATTATTGTAATGCCATTTACCGTGAAAGCATTCAAATGAGATCAATAGAAGGAAAGGAACGAAAAAATGACTGCGCTTTATAAATTAATTTTAAAAACAAATATAAAATCTCCATCATTGGCCTTTCCACTTGTTACACCAATTGTTTTTGTTTTAGTATTCATTAGTGGAACAAATGATGAAGAACTTACAACATCCTTTTTCAAGATTATTTCAATAATGTTGATGCAATCTGGAACATTTGGATTTGGATTTACAATGATTGCGCTTAAGAAATCGATTATGCTTAAGCGAATCGGAGCAACAAAAATAACAAAACCAGAAGTATTAACAGCAAGTATCCTTTATGGATTTACAATGCTTTTAATAAGTTTAGTTTGAACAACTTCATTTACAATGATTCTTTCTGTTTCCGGATATTATCTTTCATCAACAACAGGAGAAACATTACATATTGATTTTGCTACTGTTGCTAACTGAGGATATATTGTTCTAGGAATAATTATTTCAATTTTTGTTAGTTACTCAATTGGAATGATGTTTGTTTCATTAGCAAGAACAGATGAACAATTTGCAATGTCTGCAATGCTTTATTTCTTCTTTTCAATCTTACTTGCTGGATTATTAGTAAATAACGAAATAAGACAAGAAATTCCATTTATGGTCTGAACGGGATACTTTAATCCAACAGTATGAGCAAATCAAATTATTAACTTTGGAGTTTCAGGAGTAAACAACGAAGAATTATGATTAGAAATTGTCGTTCCAATCTTAATGGCAATACTTGCAATCGGAGTTTCATTAAAAACATTTAAATGAGATTAAGATAAAATAATTTTAAGGTCAGAATTAAGTTCTGGCCTTTTTTATTTTAATAAAATAAAATTTAAAATTTCCTTTCTTTTTTATTAAAAAAATGTATAATAAATAAGGTGTAATTCCAACTATTTGGAGGGGTAGCGAAGTCTGGCTAAACGCGGGTGACTGTAGATCATTTCCCTTTGGGTTCGGGGGTTCGAATCCCTCCCCCTCCACCATTAAATGGTCTGTAGCCAAGCGGTAAGGCACATGGTTTTGGTCCATGTATGCGTAGGTTCGAATCCTGCCAGACCAGCCATTTATGGTCTCATAGCTCAGTCGGTAGAGCAACTGGCTTTTAACCAGTGGGTCGAAGGTTCAAGTCCTTCTGGGATCACCACGCCCAGGTGGTGGAATTTGGTAGACACGAGGGACTTAAGCTCCCTTGGTCATTAGACTGTGCGGGTTCAAGTCCCGCCCTGGGCACCAGATAAGTAAGTTAATCTTACTTTTTTTTTAAGTTTTTTAATAAAGTTAAAATATTTAAAAAAAATGTAAATGGTATAATTTAACATTATGAATAATAAAAATTTTAAATTTAGAATAGATGAAAGAAATATTCAACTAATATTAAATAGAATCAAAACAAATCCTAAATTAAAATGAATCTTAATTTTAGGATTTATAATTATTCCTTATACATTATTCTGAGTTCTATTTGGTGGAACAGGTGGTAGTAATTTCTTTCTTTGATTAAATGATCAGACAAGATTATCTTATGTAATTATTGATTATGGAATTCAATGAGCAATTGCTTGTACTTGAGCAATTCTAGCTTTAATTATTATCCATTTTATGAGTAAAAAAAATAAAGATATTAAAAAAGATGTTTATTTTCCAATCGTAGGATGAACTTTTGTAATGACAAATTTTTGATTAATTCCGATCGGACTTTGAACTTTATTATTAGCTGTCCCTTTTTATATTGCAGGGGTCGCAATTGTAATAATAGTCCAAATTTTTCTTTTTATGAAAAATTATCAAAAAAACCTCGAAAAAATGCAAAATGATTTCCCAAATGTTTTCAATCAAAATGGATCAGATCAAAACAACAATGACCCAAACGAAATAAAAATTGAAGATAATAAGAAAGATAAAAAAAATTCAAAAGATAAGGAAGATACTAATCCAGACGAAACAATTGATATTAAATAATAAATATGTTTACGATCTTAACAAATGAAACAGTAAAAAATTCTAAATCTATTTTTGCAAAAATTAGATTTTATATTTACAAAATAATTGAACCTTATCCAGAAAATAAGTTTTATGCTTATATTAGCTATTTTTATAATATCCTTACAATTATATTTGCACTATTTGTTTTATTACCAGCATTATGATCAACAAGTGGAAATAATCCCTTTATTGATTGATTAGATGCTAATGCAATTGCTTTTTATATTGTTCTTACAATTGATTATATTCTAAGATGATTTATTTCTGATTATACACTTGGAAAAGGTTATAAATCATTTTTCTTATTTTTTGTTAGTTTTTGAGGAATAATTGATTTTCTAGGAATTTTTCCTATTTGATTCGGAGCAAATGGATTTGCAATCTTTCTAATCTTCCGTTTATTTAAAATAATTCGTTTCTTTCCAAGAATAAACTCAGCTTTTATATTAATTAATAAAACATTATTTCGTAGATGAAAAGTCCTTACAATTGTCTTTATAAATTTTATTTTTATGATTTTTTTCGGAGCTACATTAATCTGATTATTTGAAAATGAAACTAACCCTGATATTAATACTTTTTGAAATGCTGTATATATGATGTTTATTACGATGACGACAATCGGATTTGGTGATATTACTCCAATTACTACAGGAGGAAGAATTGTTGTTTCAATCTTCTCGTTAGTAGGTATTTCAATTATTGCAATTATTACTGCAATTGTAGTTACTAGTTTTACAGATGAATTAGAAGAAGTAAGAAGAAGAATTAATAAACAAAATAAATTATCACGAGAAAAATTATGAAAAAAATATCGTTCACTTACAAAAGAAGAAGTAATTGAATTACTTAAAAAATATAAAATCTCTTTCCCCGAAAGACAACGACATGATCAACTTGTAAATATATATATTACTTTTCTAATTAAAAAAGAAAATAAGAAAAATAAAACAGATCAAGTGGAATCAGTAAATGCTAATGAACTTCTAGATCAAGAACAAACAATTGAGATAAATAAATTAGATTCAAATAAAGATAAATAAAATTAAAGAATTACAACTTTATTAGCTCTATTTTCAATTTTTATCTTTAAGTTAAATTTCTTAATAAGTCTATCTAATGTAAGGAAAAGAATAAAATTATCTTTGTATCTAAAGCAAATATCTCTTTCTCCTCGTAAAAGAATCACAAATCCATAATCATATAAAATTGCTTTTTTAATTTCATAAAATTTTATTACTTCAATTATCTTATCTTTTTTTTGATCATAAAATACAATTTCAGAATTAGAAAAAATAAGTTCCCCTTTATTTTCTGATTGATAAATCTCATTTTGATCTAACAAATATTTATTTACATTTTTATATAAAAAATAAGCAATTTTACTCAAGCTAATTCCTTGATAAGAAGAAGGATAAGGTGCTTCAATTGTTTTAAAAAATCTTCGATTTGTAAAATCTCTTGCAAGCATATATTGTAAATTTAAATCTTCGTAATTATAAAGTTTAAGATCTAATTTTATAATTATATGTTTCATCTTACTAAAAAAAACTTGATTATTATGATAATTTTTTTCTTTCCACTTACGAAAAAGAATTTTTTTATAACTCTCGAACAAATCATAATCAAACTTAGATTGTATTTCTTTTATTTGCAATTTAGATAATTTATCTAAATTATCAAGATTCAATTTTTGATTAATTTTATAAAATTGATACTGAGTATTTACTTTTCCCTTAATTGTAGTCATGTTTTTATTATATTTAATTGAAGAAATTAGTTAATATATTTTCTATTTCATTTTTTAAATTATTTTTAATAATTTCATTATTTGAAACCTTATTAAAAACTTCTTTTATATCACTAAATAAAATATTATTAGTAAATTTTATTCAAAATTCTTCTCCTCTAAGTAAATTTTTATTTTCTTCTAAATAATCATCTTTTCATCTTTTTTTATCATTAAAAAAATATAAAATTGGTTGAATTTTTTTATAATTTATTTTATTTTCTTCAAAATATCTTCTTAAAGCAAAAGTAGTTTCAAATAATTTTTTATAAATATTTTCATGCTTTCCAGTATCGTGATTATCTAAAAGTTTTATTTCAAATAAGTAATAATTGCTATTATTATCGTACAATAGAAGATCAATATCTTTTTGTTTAATTTTTTTTGCTATATCTAATTTTTCATATTTAATATCATCTAAAAAACTTAAATTAAGATCTCTCTTATTTTTCATATAATCTTCAATCGAATCATTTTCTGCTTTTGAAATAATTCCATTTATTTTTTTACCTGATAATTTAGATAAATTATATTTTTTATCTTCTTTTACAATATCTCGTATTAATTTTTCAATAAAATTCCCAAAAGTAATACTTAAAGATTGTAAATAACTTATTAAATTTCTGTATTCAATTGGTAAAAAATGAACTTTTTCTTTATTATTTTTTATTTTTTTATTAAAATCTTTAGGATCTTTTTTTGATTTTATGATTTTATTTATATCACTTAAAATTATTTCTTCTAATTTTTCTTGATTTAAATTCATATTTTATTTAACATCCTTTCTTATATCATCAATTGAAATATAATTATTCCCTTCCTTAATATATCAATATTTTCAACCATTTAAATATCTACCATTTTCAAATATTTCAGTAGCTTTATGAATTGAATATTTAACATTATTTATTTTAATTTTTCCTTCTGAATTTAAATAAACTTTATCTTCTTTTAAATTGTATAAATATTTTGATTTAATTTTATTTTCTCTTATTAAATCTAAAATTTTGGGATATTTTATCTTTTCATCAAACTTCGCTTTAATATAATCAAAAAATGGGTCATTTTTTGAAATTTTATCAACATTTTTAATTCTATCATTAGCATAATTTATATATTTTTCATTATTTTCTATTCCTATAAAATTACGATGTAATTTTTTAGCAACAGCTCCTGTTGTTCCTGTTCCAAAAAAAGGATCTAAAATAACATCATTTATTTTTGTTGATGCTAAAATAATTCTTCTTAATAAATCTTCTGGTTTTTGTGTATTATGTAATTTATTACCATTATTATCTTTTAATCTTTCTTTTCCTGAACATATAGAAAATTTTCATACACTTCCCATTTGTTTTTTTTTATTTTCATTTTTCATTGTTTTATAATTAAAAGTAAATTTAGAATTTTGAGATTTTGTAAACCATATTAAATTTTCATTTGAATTTACAAACTTTGTACCTCTAAAATTAGGAGTAGGATTCGTCTTTTCTCAAGTTATATCATTAATTATTCAAAAATTTAAATCTTGAATAATATAACCTAATCTATAAATATTATGGAAAGTTCCCATTACTCATATTGAACCCTTATCTTTTAATATTCTTCTACATTGTGTTAATCATTTTCTAGTAAATTTATCATATTCTTTATATGAATCAAATTTGTCCCATTCATCATCTACGCCATTATATTTATTACCATTAATTCTATAAAGAGTACCTGTTCCTGTTTGCATAAAATAAGGAGGATCAGCAAAAATTAAATCAATAGATTTAGAAGGTATTTTTTTTAATTCTTCTAAACAATTTCCTAATTTAATTTTATTTATAAATTTATCTAAATTATCATTTTTCATCTTTTTAATTATAAAAAATAATTACTTTAAATAATTGTTTTTATATTTTAAATTAAATCCTTCAAATAATTATCTATTTCTATTATTTTATATGGTAACTGTTTTATTAATCCTTCTCTAAAATCTTCAATTATTTGACTTAATGAAGATTTTAAGTTATTAATTTGAAGTTCTCCGTTGGAGTAAAATAATTTATATAAAGATTCTATTGATTCTCTTAATGAAGCATATTTTTGATTTAATCAATTTTTAAAAATAATTGTTTTATTATGATATATTCGATTTCTTAAAAATTTAATTTTTTCTAATTCATTTATAAATTCTTTTTTAATATTTACTAAATTTTTTGGATCTAATTCTTCAAAATTTAAAATTTTATTATTTACAATTTCAAATTCTCAATGAATAATATTTTTAGTATTATTAAAAAATAGTCTCAATAAATTTGAAAAAGAAGTATCATCTAATTTTTCAATTAAATTAATATAATCTTGAAAATTCATTTCTTCAAAAGTAATTTCTAAAAATTCATTAGATTCTTTCAAATCCTTTATAGTTGTTGGTATCATTTTTATTGATTCATGGAAAAGTGATTTTTCTTTATTCTTTTTTTCTTGCAAAATTCCAGGAAAAAAGAAAATTTTTTGGAAAGTTAAATTATTTTTTCTCATAATAGACATTAGCATAACTCTTAAAAAATATTCAAAATTATAAATAACATCTCCTATTAATTTTCTAAAAATATCTTGCAATCTATAAAATGAATCAAAAATTTGAAAAGTTATAATTTCTTTTTCTTCATAATTTATTTTTAAAATGTTTTCATAAATGTATTCAATAAATTTGAAACTATAAGTATTAGAAATTGCAAAAAATTGTTCTAAATATCTATTTGTTGTGAAAGGGATATTATTTTTTAAGCAATTCAATATTTTATCTGAATTAATTTTTCTATTTTTATTAAAAAAATTTCAAATTTTTTTATAATAAATGTTATTTTCTATATATTGAACATTTTTATTAATGTTTTTTATATTTTCTTCGTCAGCTTTTTTAAAATTATCAAAAAAAATTATTAATTCATCAATTTTTTTTCTTTTTTTATTTGATCTAATTTCTCTATCATATCCGTTATTTTTCATAAATTCATCTTTTTTTATTTATTTACAAATATTATAAATAAATATTTATTAATTATTATCTTTATATCTCCCTACCAAATAATCTATAAGTAAAATAATTATTAATAAAAATAAAAACAATCCTTCTGATCCAATTATTATATTTCGATACTGATAAAAAGTTGGATAAATTCCTGATCCTGAAATAAATATTAAAAGTAAAATAAAATAAATCGGAAATAAAAAAGCTGAATAAATTATTTTAAATTTAAAACTAATAAGAATCGAAATAAAATATAAAAATGTGCAATTAATCATAAAATAATAAAATCATCTTTTTGTATAAGAAGTATTAAAATTAGATAAAACAAAATAAGCAACAAGATAATAAAAAATAATACTAATTAAAAGAATTACTAAACAAGAAATAATAATTGAATAATAATAACTATTTCTAAGTTTAAAATTATTTAACTGAAACTTAAGTTTTTTTCATCTATCAATTAAAACAACTACAAAACTTATTGAAATTAAATTAATAAGCGAAAAATACATAATAATTCTTGGCGGATCTAATTTTCATGTTTCTAGATGATCTTTTACTACTTGAAAAACTGAATTTAATTCAATAAAAAAAGTAGATCATATTAAAAAAAATAAAATTAAAATTACTAGTGATTTTAAATTTCAAATTTTTCTAAGATAAAATAATAATTCCATAATTTATATTTTCATTTATAGTTTTATTATATTAATTACTAAAAATATAAATATTATTAACTATATTAGAATTATATATAATTAATTTTTTTCTTTCATTCTCAATATTTCTTATTTCCTAAAATTTGTAATATAATTAAATACAGATAATTAAAGAGAGTAAACATAGGATTAATAAAAGGAAATTTAATAAAAAATGGGAAAAACTATCTTACCTAGGGATAAAGCGGTTGAATTAATACAAGAAACATTTAAGGATAACAATTTTGCTTCTCTAAGCTTACAACAAATTTTTAATAGTAAAAGATTATTACAATATAAAAGTCAATATAAAAATGAAGAATCTTACCAAAGTGCAATCAAATGAAATTTAGAAGTAAATTCAAAAGATTCTAAATTATGAGATAAAAAAAATAATATCTTTGAAAATAGAAATATTGGAGAAGGAATATGAGGAGTAGTAGGAGATACAGTTCATACATATAAGGAACCTTCATCTACTTCTAAAACAATAACTTCTTTTAAAACAAAAAAAGCAAAAGTAACAAAAGCAATAAAAGCAACAACAAAAATTAAAAAAGCAAAAAGCGGAAACAAAGAAACAGATCTATTAGATCTATTAAATAGTGAATTAGATGATGATTTAAAATTAATCATTACAAAAAAAATTAAATTAAATAAAGAATTAGCTTCTGAAATTAGAGCAAGAGCAAATCATAGATGTGAATATTGTGGACAAGAAACTTTTAAAAATGATCAAGATGAAGGATATCTTGAAGTTCATCATATTGATTTTCTATGTGAAGGTGGAAAAGATCAAAAAGATAATTTAATTGCTCTTTGTCCAACTTGTCACCGTAGAGCACACTCTTCTAAAGAAAGAGAAGAATTTAAAGAAGAATTAAAAAATATTGTAAATGATAAAAATTAAATTTTATTAATTAACAAAATAAAAAGCAACCCTTAAGGTTGCTTTTTTCTTTTATTATTAATTTAAAGGATCTAATTCTTCTAAATTTAATTCATCAAAAATTGAATCAATATCTAATTTTGTTTCTTGTTTTTGATATCTTCTAAAATTCATTTCTCTTAAATCTTGATCTGCATCATCAAAAATTTTATATTTACCATCAGGATTTAAAATTCCTGTTCCTACAGGAATTTTTTTCCCTACAATTAGTGATTCTTTAATTCCATATAAATTATCAATTTGTTTGGAAATAGATGCATTTACTAATGCTTCTGCTGTTCTTTGATAACTAGCAGCAGAAAGGAATGATTCTGATTTTAATGGTAATGGTTTTACCCCAATTATAATTTGTTTTCCAAATGCTGGTTTTTTATTTTTTGCAAATAATTCAGCATTAATTTCTTTTAATTGATTATCAGATATAATCTGGCTAATATATAATTTTGAATCTCCACTATCAATGATAATTACTTTTGAAAGCATCTGTTTAATTATTACTTCAATATATTTATCAGAAATTTCAATTCCTTGAATTCGATAAAGTTTTTGAATTTCTTTAATTAAATAAGATTGAACTGTCCGTGTACCACCAAATTCAAGTAATTGATTAAGTTGAATTGAACCTTCTGTAATTTTACTTCCTGGTTCAACAAAATCACCTTTTTTAATTCTAAATCTTGATTTTTGTGTAGTATCAATAATATATTCTACTTCTTCTTCTTCATTTCCTATTTTATGCTTAATTACAACCCGAAATTGAATTGGTCTATTTTCTTTATTATATGCATAAGGTGTAATACTATCAACAACACCATATGTTTTAGATATAATCGCCATTGACTTAGGATTTTTATTTGCATCTACAAGTTCCATAAGTCTTGAGAAACCTCTAGTAATATCACTAACACCAGCAACTCCCCCCGTATGGAATGTACGCATTGTAAGTTGTGTTCCTGGTTCACCGATTGATTGTGCTGCAATTATTCCAATTGCTTCTCCAATATTAACTTCTTTTTGTGTTGATAAATCAAGACCATAACATTTTTTACAGATTCCTCGATGAGAATTACATGTAAGAACAGAACGAATTGAAATTTCTTCAATTTTATTATCAACAAGCATTTTAGCAATTTTTGCTGTAATTAATTGATCTTTTGCAAGATATTTACGACCATCTTTAATAATATCTTCACTTGCATAACGACCAACAATTCGATCATATAATGCTTCAATAATTGAATTCTCTTTTGTATCAACAATTGCTTTTATTTTGAAACCTTTATTTGTTCCACAATCTTCATCGGTAATTGTAATATCTTGTACAGCATCAACAAGTCTTCTTGTAAGATATCCAGATTCCGCAGTTTTTGTTGCTGTATCTGATAATCCTTTTCTTGCTCCATGTGTAGATAAGAAATATTCAAAAGGAGTAAGACCAATTTTAAATGATGATTTAATTGGAATTTCTTCTGTATCTTTAATGATGATTCCTTGTTTTTGTAAAGCAACATATTCATGTGCTGCTTTAGACATTGAACCACGCATTCCTCCTAATTGAACAAAATTGGAAATACTTCCTCTTGCTCCTGAATCCATCATCATATAAAGTGGATTGTCTTTATCTTTTTTTAATTCTTCTTCCAATAATATTTCGATCTCATTTTTAACTTTTGCTCAAACTTCGATTACTTTTTTATATCTTTGTTCTTCTGTAATAAGACCTTCATTATAGTTATTTGATAAGATATTTACTTCTTTATCTCCATGTTTAAGAATTTCTTCTCTTCTTGGGATATCTATAATATCATTAAGACCGATTGAAGCTCCAGAAAGCATTGAATATCTAAATCCTAATTCCTTAATTGCATCTAAAATTAATTCAATTTTTTTATTATCAAATTCATAAATATCTTCAATTAATTTTGAGAGAGTTGATTTTTTAAAAGGTTTAAATTTAGTTGCTATTTTTTCAAAATTTTCTGGTAATTTATCGATTGATTTAACAAGATAAGAAATATTATCACGATCTTCCAATGAATTTAAATCATTAAAATAAGGGAAGTTTGTAGGAAGAATATAATTTATTAAAGCTCTTCCTGCAGTTGTAACAATATATTTATATTCTTTGAAAGTTTTTTCTGTAAATTTATCTTTAATTAAAGTAAGAGGAAAGGCAATTACTGAATGAACATGAATTTTATCCAATAATAATAAATTAGTAATATCTTTATAGGAATAATAAACATGTTTAGAACCTATTTGATTTAAATTTGATTTTGTAAGATAATACATTCCCAATACAATATCTTCAGAAGGGGAAAGAATTAATTTTCCATTTTTTGGTCCCAAGATATTTTTATTTGCAATCATTAATTCTGAAGCTTCTTTTTTTGCTTGTCAAGATAATGGAACATGAACAGCCATTTGATCTCCATCAAAATCAGCATTAAAAGAAGGTGTTACTAATGGATGCAATCTAATTGCTTTCCCTGATGTAATAATTGGTTCAAAAGCTTGAATTGATAATCTATGTAATGTAGGTGCTCTATTTAAAAGTACAGGATGATTTTTAATTACTCTACTAGCATATTTTCAAATTCGATCATCATAAAGTTCAATCATTTTTTTTGCAATCTTAATACTTTTTGCAACACCTTCTTGTACAAGTAAATTAACAATAAAAGGTTCAAAAAGTTTTACAACCATCTGTTTTGGTAATCCAACTTGATGTAATTTAAGTTCAGGACCAACAACAATTACTGATCTTCCTGAATAATCAACTCTTTTTCCTAAAAGATTTTGTCTAAATCTTCCTTGTTTTCCTTTTAAATTTTCTGATAATGATTTAAGTGGACGATTATCTTTTGAATTTACAGGATTTTTCTTTCTTGCATTATCAAGTAAAGCATCTACTGATTCTTGTAGCATTCTTTTTTCATTTTGTACAATAAGATCAGGTGCACCAATAAGTAATCATTGTTTTAATCTATTATTACGGATAATTACTCTTCGATAGAGTTCATTTACATCAACTGTAGAATGTCTTCCACCATCTAATTGAATTAATGGTCTAAGATCAACAGGAATTACAGGAAGAACATCAATTATCATTGATCCAGGATGTTGTCCTGATTTTAAAAATGATTCAATTACTTTAATTCTTCTAAAATTAGAATTTTGCTCAGGATTTTTAAGGGCGATCTTTTTGATTTTTCGAAGTTCTTTTCTAAGATCGATCTTCTCTAAAATTTTCTTAAGTGTTTCTGCTCCTGTTCCAATTCTTATATTAGAGTGACTTGCAATAAAATTATTATATTCATAAAAATCAAGTCCATAATTTTGTCCAATATCAGAAGCAGCTTCTTTTTCTAATTGTAGAATCTTTTCATCTACTTTTTTTAATAATTCTTTATTTTTTGCATTATTTCGTAAAATTGTAAGAATTTTACGATACTTAGATCCAGCATCTTGAATTTGAATAATTTCTCGTTCTTTAATTGAAAAAAAACCACCATTATCATAAATAATATGTGCTTTGAAATAAATAATTGAATCTAATTCATCTTGTTTTAATCCAATGATAGAACGAATTACAGAATAATCGATTTTTGAAAATCAAATATGAGCAATTGGTGTTGCAAGTTTGATATGACCCATTCTTCGTCTACGAACAAGTTTTGATTCAATAATAGCTTCACCACATGATGTACATTTTTTTCCAGCATCAGAGCGTTTGTGTTTTTTTCCACAAACAGGACAACGATAGTCTTTTGTTGTTCCAAAAATTCTTTCATCAAAAAGACCATTTTTCTCTGATTTATGAGTTTTATAATTAATAGTTTCTGGTTTTGTAACCTCGCCATTTGATCATTTTAAAATTCTTTCAGGAGAAGCAATTGCAATCTCTATTCTTTTATAAAGATTTACTTGATCTTCTTTTTTATATCTAGCATTACCATTTTGATCGTAAGAATTAATTTTTTTATTCATATTTATTCCTCTCTATAAAGAATTATCAATTTCAACTTCTTTATTATTTTCATCTAAGAATCTTAGATCCATTCCCAAACCACGCAACTCATAAAATAAAACTCAGAATCCTTCAGGAATATTTGGTCTTGGTAATTTTTTCCCTTTTGCAATCGAATTATATAATTCATTTCTTCCTTTGATATCATCTGATTTTAAAGTAAGCATTTCTTGTAAAAGATTTGATGCTCCATAAGCTTCAAAAGCTCAAGCTTCCATTTCACCAAATCTTTGTCCACCATTTTGTGCTTTTCCTCTCAATGGTTGTTGGGTAATAAGTGAATAAGGGCCAATTGAACGAGCATGCATTTTATCATCAACCATATGTGAAAGTTTTAGCATATACATAATACCTACGGTAACTTTATCTTCATATCTTTTTCCTGTAATTCCATCGAAAAGATAAAATTTACCTGTTTGATCTAATTTCGCTTCTTTTAATGCATCTTGAATATCTTTTTCATTTGCTCCATTAAAAATTGGTGTTACAACTTTTAAACCAAGTTTTTTTGCAGCCATTCCTAAATGAACTTCAAGAATTTGTCCAATATTCATTCTAGAAGGAACTCCTAATGGATTTAACATAACATCAACAGGAGTACCATCTTCAAGATAAGGCATATCTTCTTCTGGTAAGATTCGAGAAACAACTCCCTTGTTTCCATGTCTTCCAGACATTTTATCCCCCTCTTTTAATTTTCTTTTCTGTACAATAAAGACTTTTACAATCTTTTCAATTCCATCATCTAAGCGGTCACCATTTTCTTTTGAAATAATTTGTACATCTTGAATTATTCCTTCTGCTCCATAAGGAACTCTTAATGATGAATCTTTTGTATTTTTTGATTTGTTTCCTAAAATTGCATCTAATAATTTATCTTCAGGAGATAAATCATCTTCTCCTTTAGGTGTTACTTTACCAACTAAAACATCACCAACTTTTACTTCAGAACCAACAATTATGATTCCATCTTTACCTAAGTTTCGCATTGATTCTTTTGAAGAATTAGGAATATCAATTGTTATTTTTTCTTTTCCTAATTTTGTATTTCTTTCTTCAATTTTATGCTCTTCAATATGAATTGAAGTAAAAGTATCATTTTTTATTAGTCTTGAAGAAATAATAATAGCATCTTCATAGTTATACCCTCTTCAAGTTGTAAAAGATACTAATACATTTTTACCAATTGCAAGTTCACCATTATCAATTGAAGGACCATCAGCAATAATATCATCTATTTTTACTTTTTCATCTAGATTAACAATTGGTCTTTGATTAATAAGCGAAGCTTGATTTGAACGTAAGAATTTTTTAAGTTTATAAATATGCTCTTTTTTGCTATCATCAATAACTTTGATTATTTTTGAATTAACAAAACTAACTTTACCATTTACTTTTGTTTTTAAAACAGTAGGTGAATATTTTGCTGAAACTTCTTCAATTCCTGTTCCAACAATTGGTGCTTCTGTTTTAATTAAAGGAACAGCTTGTCTTTGCATATTTGCGCCCATTAAAGCTCTATTTGCATCATTATTTTCTAAGAATGGAATATGAGAAGTTGCAATTGAAACAATTTGTTTTGTTGAAACATCAATTAAAGTAATTTTTTCTTTTTTTGCAGATAAAAATTGCCCATCTTTTCTAGCAATTAAAGTATTAGGGATAATTTTATTATTTTTAATTTCGACATTTGCAGGAGCAATAACATGACCTTTTTCATCATCTACAGTCATATATGTAACACTATTTGGATCAATTACACCATTAGTAACTTTAAAGTAAGGTGTTTCTAAAATTCCATATTCATTAATTTTGGCATAAATTGCTAAATTAAGAATAAGACCAATATTAGGTCCTTCTGGTGTTTCAATTGGATCAATTCTTCCATAGTGAGTATCATGAATTCCTCGAACAATTAAAGAAGCAGTATCACGACTAAGACCTCCAGGTCCTAATGAAGTAATTCTTCTTTTATTTGATAACTCCGCAAGCGGATTTATTTGATCCATAAATTGGGAAAGTTGAGAAGAATTAAAAAATTCTTTGAATACAGATTCCATTAATTTATGATTTGTTGAATTTTTAATTGTTACATTTGATGTATCTTTTGCAGAAATTCGATCTTTTAAGTTTTTTTCAATTCTTATTAAACCAATTCTAAATTGATTTTGTAATAATTCATTAATTGATTTAATTTTTCGATTAGAAAGAGAATCGATATCATCGTAATCACTAATTCCTTGCTCAAGATTAATAAAATGACCAACTGTAGCAATAATATCCGCAATTGTTAAAATTGTATTTTGATTATGAGAAGAAGATAAGATATTAATAATTTTATTATGATCTGAAGGATCATAAATTTTAATTATATTAACTTGTGTAAAGTTTCTAATAATTTTATCTTCATTTAATTTTAATTCTTCGTTTGTTTGATATTTAGTATTAGAAAAATTTAAAGGATTAAAATCACCAAAAATTTCATAATCAATCTGATAATTTGAATATTCTAAATTATTATCTTTTCAGTAATCATTAATTGTAATTGCTTTTTCAAGATTAATTTTTGTATCTTTTTTAAAAATTACATTTCCTGAAGCATCTTTTAAATCAGTAGCAAGTGTTTGTCCTAAAATTCTATTTTTTGGTGCAAATTTTACATTTAATTTATATCTTCCTGTTTTTGAAAGATTATATCTTTTAGAATTAAAGATTAAATTAGCAATTGAATCATTTACTGCTTTTTTAGCAAAACGATCACCAGAATGGATTACTTTAAAAATTGCTCTTCTTGCTTTATAAGGTTCCATTTCTTCTTTTGTGATTTTTCTAAAAGATTCTTCGATTAATTCATGATTTGAATAAATATCATAAATATTTTCTTGTGTAAGACCAAAAGCATTCAATAATGTAACTAATTTTAATTTTTTAGATTTATCAATTCTTAATTTAATATCACTAGGATTTATATTTAATAATTTATAATCACGATAATCAAACTCAATTCATGATCCTCTACTAGGAATAATTGAAGATAATTTATAAACTGAAGAATCAGAAGTTGATTGTGCTCTTGATGCTTTTAATTTTTCAAAATAAACACCAGGAGAACGAACAATTTGACTAACAATTACTCTTTCTGAACCATTAATAATAAATGATCCTCCTTCAGTCATTATTGGTAAATTTAAAATAAAAGCATCTTTATCATCGATTACAGTTCCTTCTTTTAAATTTATCATTTTAAAATGAGCTGAAATTGGAACAGAAAAATTAATTCCCTTTTCTTTTGCTTCATTTATAAGCTCATCATATTTAGATTTTTCTGGCATTTTTATTTTTAATCCAATATATTCAACACGAATTTTATCTTTTGCTGAATGAATTGGATAAATTTCACGAAAAATTTCATCAATTCCTGTTTTGATAAATTCTTCAAAACTTTTGTATTGAACATCCAATAAATTAAAAACAGGAAGATCAATTAGTTCGTTTTTTTGATAATTTCTTCTTTTTGTATTTTTACCATAAGTTTGAATTTTATAATTCATATATTTCTCCAATTAATAAATTTCAATCATTTTAGTTTTTCGATTCAAATTACCTTTTATAAAAGAGAAAAAAGAAGATAGCATTATCCTCTCCTTTCAATTTAGATAAAATTCTTATTTAATTTCAACGTCTGCACCAATTTCTTTAAATTGTGCGGCAACTTTTTCTGCTTCATCAGCACTGATGTTTTCTTTTATATTTCCACCATTGTCTACAAATTTTTTTGCTTCCATTAGTCCTAATCCTAATAGATCACGAACAAGTTTGATTACAGCTAATTTATTTTCGCCTGGAGATTTTAGTACAACAGTTTTTTCTGCATTTTCAGCACCATCTCCCATTTGTCCTTGTGCAGAAACTTGTAAAGCAGCTGATACATTAAATTTTTCTTCAATTGCCTTGATTAATTTATTTAAATCAGCAACTTTCATTTCTTCTAAATCTTTAATAAAATTTTCTATATTTATTGCCATTTTATACTCCTTATTAATTTTTTTGCTTTGCTATTTCTGATAATACAAAAGCAAAATTTCTGATGTTTCCTTGTAAAGCTGATAGTAACATTGATAATAAAATATCTTTTCCTGGTAATGAAGCAATTTCTAAAATTTCCTTTGGACCATAAAAAATATTTTCAATATAACCAGCTTTTAATTTAATTTTTGAATCTTTTTTACCTTTTGTAAATTCTTTGATCATTTTGTAAAGTTCAGCAAGTGCTTGAGAATTTTCATTTTTAAGAATAAGAAAAGATGATGAGTCAGTTAAATATTCAATAATCTCTGGTTTATTAGCATCTTTAAAAGCAATTTTTGCAAGACGATTTTTATAAACTTTATCTAATCCTTCTTGTTTAGATATTCTTGCTTTTATTTCTGTAATTTCTTTTGCTTTTAAACCATGATATCCTCAAACAATAATTGCATATGAATCATTTATTTTTTTAGTTAATTCTTCAATTTGTAACTTTTTATCTTTTTTTGTTAGCATATCTTATTAGTCTTAATCCTTTGCAATTCTAATTCCAGGACCCATAGTTGTAGATAAAGATATATTTATAATATATTCTCCCTTTACTTCACTAGGTCTTTTTGCTTTAATTAAATTAAAAATTGCTTGATAGTTTTCCTTTAATTTTTGATCTGAAAAAGATAGTTTCCCAATTGAAAGATTAATTAAACCTTGATCATTAGTACGATATTCAATTTGTCCTTTTTTAATATTTTCTACAGCAACTTTAACATCTTTAGTTACTGTTCCTAATTTAGGATTTGGCATTAATCCTTTAGGACCTAATAATTTTCCATATTTTGCAAATTTAGCCATATATTTTGGTGTAGTAACAATATAATTAAAATCAAATCAATTTTCACGCTGAATTTTTTCTAGTACTAATTCATCATTTACATAATCAGCTCCAGCTTTTTTACCTTCATCTTGATCATTTTTATCACCAACTACCAAAACTTTTGCTATTTTACCTACTCCATGAGGTAAAACAATTGAACCACGTAATTGTTGTGAGGCTTTTTTTACATCTAAATTAAGATTAAAAGAAACTTCAACTGAAGGATCAAATTTTTCATAAGAAATTTTTCTAATAATAGTTAATCCTTCATCAATTGAATATAAATGGTCTCTATCAATTAAATCATTTGCTTTTTTCAATTGTTTTGATATTTTCTTAACCATTATTTATTTTCTCCATCTTTTTCTGTTTCAACATCTACGCCCATATTTTTTGCTGTTCCAATTACCATACGCATTGCTGCTTTAAGATCTTTTGTATTTAAATCTTGCATTTTATATTTTGCAATTTCTTTAATTTGATCAATTGTTAATTTTCCAACAATTTCCTTTTTTGATTTTTGAGAACCTGATTTTATTCCAAGCGCTTTTTTAATCATTACTGAAGTAGGGGTTGTTTTTAATTCAAATTCAAAAGAACGATCACTATAAGCTTTAATAATTACAGGAACAATATCACCATTACGATCTTTTGTTGCATCATTAAAAGAACGTGTAAATCCTACCATGTCAATTCCAAGACCAGCTAATGAAGGGCCTGGTTTAGCTTGTCCAGCAGGAAATTGTAATTTAGCAACTCTTGTTAATTTTTTAGCCATTTCTTTTATTCTAACCTTTCAAAAGTTAACTTTAGTTTCACCAAGTAAGTTCTTTCTTACTAAAGTCTTATTAAATATAAAACTATTTAATAATAACCTCAGTAGCATATTTAAACATTTGTGTGGCTACTTTCTTTGGTTTAAATTATTTAAATAATTAAACACGATAGTATTTTAACATAAAAAAGACCTTTTTTATACTTTTTCAACATAATTTATTGGAAGATCAATTATTGTTTTACGATTAAACATTTCAATTTCAATTATTACAATTTGTTTAATAATAGAAATATCTTTTACTTTTCCTTTTTTACCAACAAATTCTCCTTTTTTGATCTCCACTAAATCATCTACATTATAATTTACGGTTAATAGAGCATCTTTATTATCGGTAACTTTTTTTAGATCTTGATAATGTTGTTCTTCTTTTTTTTCTAAATTTTTAATTCTTGCAATTTGCTCTTCTGGAATTGGTGTTGGTTTTGTTCTTTGTCCACTTGAACCAATAATTCCTGTAACATATTGTGTATTTCGAATAATATATCAAGACTTATCTGTCATATCTAATTTAACATAAATATAACCTGGAAAAAGTGGTTTTCTTTTGATTTTTTTTGTTTTTGTTTGATGATATTTAAAAGGAATATAAATTTCTGAAATTCCTGTATCTTTATCTTCAAATTCACGATTATCAAGTGCTTCTTTTACTTTTTGTTCATAATTAGAAATAACTTGAACTATATATCACTTATCGTTTTTTTCCATTAAATTTCCTTTCAAGTTAAATTATTGCGATAAAAAATCAATTAATGAAGTAACACCTCAAGAAAAAAGAACAATAATAACTGTAAGAATAATAATTACAAGTATTGTAAGAAAAAATACTCTTAATACCTGTTTAAATTTTGCTCATCTAATTGTTCGCAACTGAAAACCAAGTCTTTTAAAAAAATTCATTATTTTATCTCGTTTATTTTGTTTCTTTATGTAAGGTTATTTTATTACAACTTTTGCAATATTTCTTAAGTTCTAGTTTTTCTGTAGTTCCTAAAGATTTATTAACAATATAGTTTCTCGCAAAACATTCACTGCAGGCTAAAGTAACTTTATTTTTTCCTTTTTTATTTTTCATCTATTTTTAAATTTAATACTTAAATTATATAAAATTTGAAACTTTTATGAAAATAAAACAACATAGTTAGCCTATGTTGTTAAAATTATTTAATTTTTTTGTAATTTTTTTGCGATAACGATAAATAGTTTTTTCTGGAATATTTAAATTCTCCGCAGTTTTCTTTACGCTTCCTTCTGTTTCTAGTAATTTTATTAAAATTTTACTTTCTTTTTCTGTAAAAATTTTAAAATCAATTGTTTTAAATACTCATGTGATAAAATCTTCTTCATCTTTAAAAATTTTTTCTCCTATAGAAGATGAACTAGAATCAGTACTATCAATTGATATTGCATAATTTAATAAAATATGATTTTTTGTTGTAAATTTCTTTGCATAATTTTTTAAGTCATATTCAATAAAAGTTTCAATATAACTTGCAAATCTTTTAGGTCCTTCCAACTTATAATTTATTGTTCTTTTATAAAAACAATAAATTCCATATTGATAGTAATCATCAAATTTTAAAGGTGAATTTTCAAATCTCGATGCCACTTTATTTGAAATTTTTTTAATAAAAGATTCATACTTAATTAGTAATATTCTAAAATTAATATCATTTCTATTATTCTTGTTATTTTGTATTTTTTCTATTAGTTTTTTCTGTTCTTCATAATCTATCTGTTGATAATTTGTTTTTTCAAAACTTTGTTTAATTATCACTTGTTAGAGCGTAAAGAAAAATACCAACCGAAGATGAAACATTAAGTGATTCAACTTTCGAGTCAATATTAATCTTTGATGTGTAATCAGATGAATTAATTAGTGATGAACGAATACCTTTGCCTTCATTTCCAAAAATTAAAACTAGTTTTTGTTTTAATTTTTTCAATTCACTTGGCTTATATTTTCCATCTAAAGTTGTTGAAACAATTCAAAAATTATTATTTTTCAATTTTTTAATTACGTTTGCAGATGAAGTTATTGTTAATATATCAATATCTAATCAAGTACCAGCAGATGCCTTCATTGCAATATTTGTTAGTTTTGCACTATTATCTTTTGTAATTAAAATTCCATCAACATTAAAAGCAACAGCGTTTCGTATAATAGCTCCCAAATTTTGTGGATCTTGTATTCTATCTAAAAATAATAAAATAGGATTTTTATTATTTTTTATTTTAGAAATTAATTGATCCAAATTAATTTGATTTGGAAGATCAATTTCAGCAATAATACTTTGAAAATTGCCTATTTCTGGAAATCTTTTTTTTCAATAATGAAAATCAAATTTAAGTACATTTATATCGTTTTGTTCTAATTCTTGATAAAAAGAAAAATGTTTATTTTTATCTAAATAAACTTTTTTTATCAAATCTCGCCTTTTATAAAAAATTTCCTTTACGGAATTTATTCCATATATTTGCATAACACTATTTTTTCATTAAATATTTTAAATCAAATCCAAGAATCTCTAAATTAAAAATTAATTTTTGATATTCAATTTGATTAAATTCTTTATTTAGTTTTTTAACCTGCAACATTAAGTATGAAACTGCATTTGCAGTATCTAAATCATTTTCTAAGATTTTAATAAAATTTTCATCTTGTATTGATTTTGGCATTTTTTTATCGAAGATTTTATCATCAAATTTTCTTAAACAATTTTTAATCTTTTGCATCTGTATCTTTGCATTTTCAATAACATTTCGATTTATATCAATTGGTTTGCGATAATGACTTAATAAAAAAAGCATTCTTAAGATCATTGGAGAATAATTTTCAATAAAATCTTTTGCATATATAATATTACCCAAGGATTTTGACATTTTTTTTAAATTGAAATTTATATGACCTATATATAATCAAGCTTTTGCTAATTCATTTTGATAAATTGCTTCATATTGTGCCATTTCATTGATATGATGGGGGAAATATAAATCAATCCCTCCGCCATGAATATCAATACCACTATCACCAAAATATTTTTCAATAAGATAAGAGCATTCAGTGTGTCAACCAGGTCTTCCTTTACCTCAAGGAGAATTAAACATAAGACCTTGGTTTGTTTTTTTTCACAAAGCAAAATCATTTTGGCTATTTTTACTAATGATTATGCCTTGTTTACTTATTAATTCATCCATATCTATATTAAGTTTTGAATTATATTTTTCTCATTTATTTATTGAAAAATAAATACCATCAACAGTTTGGTATGCATAACCTAAATTTATTAATTTTTCAATAAATAATATCATCCCGCTAATATTATCAGAAACTTTTGGAAGATGAGTAGGAAGAAGAATATTAAGTTTTTGTAAAAGATTAAGATAATTTTTTAAATATTTTTCAGAAATTTCTTTTTCTGATTTTTTTTCAAAAATTGCACGATTTATTATTTTATCATCAATATCTGTAATATTATGAACATAAATTATTTTTTGTTTATTTAAAATAGCTAGACGATGCAAAACATCAAAAATAACAACTGATCTTAAATTACCAATATGCGGATAATCATAAACGGTTGGTCCACAAAGATAAATTTTAAGTGTTTTTTTAAATTCTATTTTCTTTTTTGTATAAAAATCCACTACTAACATAGTTTAATTATAAATAAAAGTAGAAAAGTTTATCAATAAACGATTCTACTTTTAATAAATAAATTTAAAAACAATTAATATATCTAAAAATGATTAAGCCACGTAAATAATATTACTCGAACCAAAAAAATAAAAAAGAGCAACATTTATGCGAGATGCCAAGTATCTTAATTAAATAAGAATGCATAAATGCTGCTTTTTTTCTCTTATTTAATTAATAAATACAAGGCAATATATATATTATATATATTAATAAATTAATCTCATATATTGTAAAATTTTTAAATTATTTTTATAAAATAAAAAAGCAGGCTTAATCTTAATAAAATAAGATCTGCCTGCAAAATCATTAAATGCACTTAGGGGATTAATATCTTTTAAATATTTAATGAAACTTTTTGTTGCTCAATTAATTTTAAAATAAAAAAGAGCAACATTTATGCGAGATGCCAAGTATCTTAATTAAATAAGAATGCATAAATGCTGCTTTTTTTCTCTTATTCAATCATAAATACAAGGCAATACATATTATATATTTTAGAAATTACTATTTCTCAAAATTATTTAATTAATTTTAAAGAAGAAATATTTATTAATATTCTTTTGTAAAAAATCTTTTTTAATTAAATAATTATTATGATAATTTTTATCAATATAAAAATCTTTTTTGATTAAAGGTTTATGATAAAAAGTAAATCATCTCTCTAAATAAGAAATGAGATCTGCTATTTCAATTAATAAGTAATATTCAAAATCTTTTTTACTGATAAATTTAAAATTTTTTGTTGTAATTTCCGAATTTAAAGAAATTTTAAAATTTCTTTTAAGCAAAAAAATAAGTTTTTGATCTAATTTATTACCTCGTGTTTCAACAAAAAATTTACTATTAAGTAGCAATTTATTTAAAATCAATTGATCAAGAAAAATTTTAATTCCATAAAAATAGGGATCTATTGTTTTTTCTTGATATTTTTTATAAAGAGAATTTATATCTATTCTAATTTGATAGATTTTAAAATGATACAATTCTAATAAATTTAGAAATTTATGAATATAAATTTTACAATTTTTATCGTAGCGAATTTTAAAATTAAAAAATTCATAACTATGAAAAATAAAATATTCTGTTTGAAAATATTTTATTTTTAATTCTTTAATTAACAAATTGAGATAATCAAAAGTACTTTTTTCAAATAAAATAAGAGTAATAAAATTTAAAATTTCATTTTTATTGAAATCTATTCTATATTTACTTTTATAAATTCTTTGTATATGATTATTTGTTATTCCAGATTCGTCAATTCCAATGTAATATTTCATTACATTAAATTTATAAAGAAAATTCTTTTTTTCAATTTTTTTTATAAATTTAAATAAACAAAAAATGGAGGCGCGAATCGGATTCGAACCGACGATCAAAGAGTTGCAGTCTTCTGCCTTACCAGCTTGGCTATCGCGCCAGTTAATTAAAAATAATTAAAATTAACTAGAAAAACATATATATTATATCTTAAATTTTTTCAATAAAAAAGAACCTCTATAAATTATAGAAGTTCTTTTTTCTTTTTATACTTTTACTGTAAAATTTCAACTACAGTTCCAGCGCCAACTGTTCTTCCACCTTCACGAATTGAAAATTTAGTATTTTTTTCAATTGCAACAGGAGAAATTAATTCAATAATTAATTCTGTATTATCACCAGGCATTACCATTTCTGTTCCTTTTGGTAAAGTAACAATTCCAGTAACATCTGTTGTTCTTAGATAAACTTGTGGACGATAATTTGTAAAAAATGGTGTATGTCTTCCACCCTCTTCTTTTTTAAGAGCATATATTTGTGCTGTAAATTTTTTATGAGGAGTAATTGAACCAGGTTTACATATAACTTGGCCACGTTGTATTTCTTTGCGATCAACACCACGAAGTAATAAACCAACATTATCTCCTGCTTCAGCATAATCTAATAATTTTCTAAACATTTCGATTCCAGTAACAATTGTTTTTTTAGTTTTGCTGCTCAAACCAACAACTTCTACTTCAGAACCTTCTTTGATTTCACCACGTTCAACTCTTCCAGTAGCAACAGTTCCACGTCCAGTAATTGTAAATACATCTTCTACTGGTAATAAGAATGGTTTATCTTTTTCACGTACAGGAAGTGGGAAGTATTTATCGCATGTATCAACAAGTTCACCGATTGCTTTTTCATATTTTTCATCACCTTCAAGTGCTTTTAAAGCAGAACCATAAATAAAAGGTGTATTATCACCATCAAAACCATATTTTGATAATAATTCACGAACTTCCATTTCTACAAGTTCAATCATTTCTTTATCATCAATCATATCTACTTTATTAATAAATACAATTAATTTTTGAATTCCAACTTGTTTTGATAAAACAATATGTTCACGAGTTTGAGGCATTGGACCATCAGTAGCAGAAACAACTAAAATTGCACCATCCATTTGTGCAGCTCCAGTAATCATATTTTTAACATAGTCAGCATGACCAGGAGCATCAATATGTGCGTAATGTCTTTTTGCTGTTTCATATTCAACGTGTGCTGTATTAATAGTGATACCACGTTCTTTTTCTTCTGGAGCAGCATCAATTGCATCATAGGTCATTTTTTTTGCATAACCTTTTTTTGATAGATAACTTGTAATTGCTGCTGTTAATGTTGTTTTTCCATGATCAACATGTCCGATTGTTCCAATATTAATATGTTCTTTTGAACGATCAAATTTTTCTTTTGCCATTTTTCTCACTTTCTTTAAATTATTATTAATTTAACAAATTTAAGATCTGTTAATTAAATACAATGACACTTAATATTATATATTATCAAATCTTATATTAAATAATCTAAATTTTCTTAATTAATATATTAATTAATTTGACGAACCTCAAATTCTTCATTAAAACGTTTTTCAAGTTCTTTTTCAATTTTTGTTAAACTAACGTGACCAAGATATCTTAAGGTGTTTCCATTTTTAAAAATAACTTTTATATCATCTTTATTTTTATGTAAAAGATAATCCTCGATCTCATTTGATGAAATTTGTAAATCTGAATTTCAACGTATTTGAAATTTTGACATTTTCTCTTCTCCTTTATAATAATTTATAAAATATTCTTAGAAATTTCTAGATAATAAACAGATCTTTCAAGTTCAATAAATTTTTCTTCATATTCTGTTTTGATAATTTTTTCATTTGTATATTGATGTAAATTTGCTGATTTTTCAACTATAAAAAATTTATCTTTTAAATCTTTATCATTTAAATTTTCAAGAACAAAGTTAAATAAATCTTTTTGATCAGTTTTAATTAAAATTTTTCCTTGATTTTTTAAAATTTGATGATAATAAATTAACAATTCTTTTGTAAGCAATCTTCTTTTATAATGTCTTTTTTTTGGTCAAGGATCTGGAAAATTTATAAAAATCTTTTCAATTGAATTTTTTGAAAAATAAGATTTTAAATTATTAATATCACCTAAAATAAATTTAAGATTATTTAATTTTAAATTTTCTATCCTTTTTATAGCTTTTACTTGAATTGTTGCGTTTTTTTCAATTCCAATTATTTTGGCATCTTTATTTTCAAGAGCAATCTCTGTAATAAATTGTCCTTTTCCATGTCCAATTTCAAGAAAAATCTTTTGATCATTTTTAATTCATTTTTTATATTTATCTTCTGAATCTAAAAGATTGTTTGATTTTTTTAAGTAATTTATTGCACCTGGTTTTATCCGTACTCTTCCCATAATTAAATTTTATCTTTTTTTTATTAAAAGTAAAAAGTGGGAAAATCCCACTTTTTTAAGTAAATGGCCATTTACTTGTAAATCACCCCTTTTTTCTCCCGTTCTTCATTACAAAAAAGATTTTGATTTTACAATTAGTTATTATAGCACGATAACTATTTTAAAATATACCTAAGATATTTTCCTGTTTCAGAAATTTTACTATTTGAAATCTCTTCAGGGGTACCATGAGCAATAACTTTTCCTCCATGATTTCCTCCTTCAGGTCCCATATCTATAATATGATCAGCAACTTTAATTACATCTAAATTATGTTCAATTATAAGAATTGAATCACCATTATCGACAATCTTATTTAAAACTACCAATAATTTTTTAATATCATGATGATGTAATCCTGTTGTTGGTTCATCTAAAATATATAAAGTTTTCCCTGTTGCTTTTTTTTGTAAATAAGTAGCAAGTTTTACTCTTTGAGCCTCTCCTCCTGAAAGTAAAGTAGAAGAATGTCCTAGTTTAATATAATCAAGACCAACATCTTTTAAATATTTAAGTTTTCTACTAATTTTTGGTTGATTTTTAAAAAAGATATTCGCTTCTTCTACTGACATATCTAAAACATCTGCAATATTTTTATCTTTAAAAGTAATTTGTAAAGTTTCTTCGTTATATCTTTTCCCATTACATTCATCGCATTTTACATAAACATCGGGAAGAAAATGCATTGGAATTCGTAAAATTCCATCACCTTGACATTTTTCGCATCTTCCACCTTTTACATTAAATGAAAATCTTCCTGCAGCATAGCCTTTTATTTTTGCTTCATTTGTACTTGCGAAAAGTTCACGAATATCAGAAAAAACACTGGTATAAGTAACAGGATTAGAACGAGGAGTTTTACCAATAGGATCTTGTGATATTCTTACAACTTTATCAATATTTTCGACACCTTTAATTGCATCACATAAACCAGGAATATCAAAATGATTTCCATGCGAAGTCAGATTATGTAATTTTTTGTAAATTATTTCATTTACAAGAGTTGATTTTCCTGATCCAGATACACCAGAGACAACAACAAATTTTTTAAGAGGAATTTTGACATTGATGTTTTTTAAATTATTTGCTTTTGCTCCATATATTTCAAGATATTTTTGCTCAGAAATATTTCTTCGCTTTTTCGGAATTTCTATTTGATCTTTTCCTGAAAGAAAATTTCCAGTATGTGTTTCTTTTTTTGCGACTTCTTCTGCTGTTCCTGTAGCAATTACTTTTCCCCCATAAATTCCAGCATCAGGACCAATATCAATTAAATAATCAGATTCAAGCATCATTTCTTCATCATGTTCAACAACAACAACAGTATTACCTAAATCTCTAATTTCTTTTAAAGTATTAATTAATTTTTCATTATCTCTTTGATGAAGTCCGATTGATGGTTCATCTAATACATAAATAACACCGGTAAGTTTTGAACCTAGTTGTGATGCTAATCTTATTCTTTGACTTTCTCCTCCCGAAAGAGTATTAGCCATTCGATTTAAAGTAAGATATCCTAATCCAACATTTATTAAAAATTTAAATCTTGATTTAATTTCACTAATTACAAGATTTACAATTTTTAATTCTTGTTCACTTAATTTAAGATCTTTAATTCATTTATTTGCTTCTTCAATTGAAAGTGCAGTAACCTCAAAAATATTTTTATGATTAATTTTTACAGCAAGAGCATGTTGATTTAGTCTTGATCCATTACATTTATCACATGTACTTGTTGCAAAAAATTGTTTATAATAGTTTCTTGCAAAATCTGATGCTGTTTCAAGATTTAATCTTTCAATCATTGTAGCAAGTCCCTCAATATAATCATATTTACGAACTGTAAGAGATTTTGTTTTTACTTTAAAATTAATTGGTTCTTTTGAACCATATAAAATAATCTCTTGTTCTTTTTCTGTAAAGTCTTTTAATTTTTTGTCAAGCGAAATATTATATTCTTTTAATAAAACAATAAATTTTTCTCAATTATATCCTGATAATTTATCACCAAAATATTTAATTCCTCCCTCTAATATTGTTTTATCTTGATCCACCATTTTTTCTCAAGTTACTTGCTGAATAAATCCTAATCCATTACATTTATTACAAGCTCCTAAAGGTGAATTAAAAGAAAATAATTTTGGTTCAATTTTTGGCATTGAAAAATCACCATGTTTACAACCTAATTTAAGAGAATATAATTCTTCCTTTTTTTCTGTAAGGTTTTCAACACTTACTAAACCATCAGCATATTTTGTAGCTAACCCTAAACTTTCATAAATTCTTGATCTATTTTCTGTATTTAAGATAATTCGATCTACTAAGATATCAATTGTATATTTTTTATGTTTATCTAATTCTTCGATATTATCTAAATGTAAAATTTCATTATTTACTCTTATTCTTAAAAAACCTTCTTTTTTAAGTTCTGAAATTTCATTTTTAAATGACCCTTTTTTATTAGAAACTAAAGGAGCAAATATTTGCAATTTAGAATTTTCTTTTCAATTATAGATTTGATTAATAATTTGCGTAATTGTCTGTGATGATATTTCTATATTGTGAATAGGACAATAGGGAATTCCAATTCTTGCAAATAATAATCGATAAAAATCATAAATTTCAGTAATTGTTCCTACAGTAGATCTTGGATTATTAGAAGTTGTTTTTTGATCTATTGCAATTGCAGGTGATAACCCTTCAATTGAATCAACAGCAGGTTTTGCTGTTCCTCCTAAGAATTGTCTTGCATAATTTGAAAGAGAATCAACATATCTTCTTCTTCCTTCATTATATAAAACATCAAAAGCAATAGAAGATTTCCCTGATCCGGAAACACCAGTAATTACAATTAGTTTATTCTTTGGTAATTCTAAATCAACATTTTTTAAATTATTTTCTTGTGCATTTTTTATTATTATTTTATCGTTTATCATAGTCTTTTTTATTATAATTTTATAAATTATAGGTATTTAAATTATATATATTATTTAAATAAAAATAAAAGACAGAAAAATAATGGAATGAGAATGATTAAATAATAAATTAAAAAATTATGAAATAGATTTTGAAATAGTTAATAAAAGATTAGAAAATCATAAAAATGAATTTAATTTTTGAAAAATTCAAATTGAAAATTATTATAACTTAATGAAAAATAATTATATCAAAAAATATTTTGAAAAAATAGAAGAATTAGAAACATTTATTAATGAAAATCAAATAAATGATTTATCTAAATTAAATAATTTTTTAAATTCAAATGGGGGTAAAATTGATGAATTTTATTATGAACACTTAAATTTAATAAAAACTGATTCATTAAAAAATTATTTAAAAAATTTTATATTTTTCTCTTTTGAAGGAAGTATAAATAATTTAATTATGTTAGAAAAAATAATAGACGATATAGAACAATACAATAAAAATGAAAATCAAAAAAATTTAAAAATAATAATGGATTTTTTATTTAAAATTCTATTTAAGGAAATTATTGAAAATTTTGAATTGGCTAAATCAAAATTTGAATATCTATTACAAAATAATGTTTTAATAAAAAAATGTAGTAAATTAAAAATCAATAATAATTTAAATTATTGATCAAAATACTTTGATCTTTTCTTTAATGAAAATGCTATTTTTATAAGTGAAGCAGAAAAATTTGCAGAAAATCATCAATTTAAATTGATGAAAAGTATTAAAAAATTTAAAATATTTTGATTTTTACCAGAGAATTTTGAAAAAAATAAATAAAATTTACTTTTGAAGAAAAATGTTGAAAAAATGATTGATTAGAAAAAAATAATTTCATTTTTGAAAAAATTAAGCAAGAGAGAAATTTTTTTGTACATAAATACAATTTAGATGATACTCTGCTAATATTATCAATTTTAAATGTAGGAAAAGAAAAATTAAAAGAATTTTCTAATATTTTTTTTCAAAATTATAAAATTTCTCTTTTTTTATTTATTTCTTTTTTAAAAAAAATAAACCAATTATTTTTAAATTTAATTGAAAATGAAGTTATAAAAAAGCAAAAAAAATAGATTTTAAAAAAGTTGAAGAAATTGATGATTTGAAAGAATATTTTAATTTTATTAAAAAATATAATTATAATGAAATACAAATTATTGATGTTTTTTACAGTTTTATTAAAATTAAATAAAAAAAAGGTAAATATAATAATGGATTGTTAAAACATATTATAACGCTTATTGTAATTTATAAATAGTACAAAAAAGAGAGTACGAAGTACTCTCTTTTACTTTATTTTTCCTATACAAATCAAATTCAATAAATTCCAACTATAATCGCAGGAATTCAAAAGATTACAAAAACTACTGAAACAATTATTCTAATTGCCATGTTTTTTTTCATTCATTCAAATGATTCTGTTGAGAATCAAACAATGAATAAATTCAACAATCAAACAAATGCCATTATTGTAGCAACAATCTTTCATCCAGTACCACTTTTTAATTTATTTTTGAAATCGTCCATACTGTTAGTCCCCCTTATTTTGCTATTATAACACAGAAAAAATTAAAAATATATTTTGTATTTAATAATTACTTTTAAGTTCTGTAATAAGATCTCGTAATTTTATAGCTCTTTCAAAATCATATTCTTTTGCTGCTTTTTTCATTTCTTTTTCAAGAACAGCAATTTTTTGTTTTGATTTTAATGATGATAATTTTAGTTTTTTATCTAATTCAAATTCTTTAATTAAAGGTTGAGGAATTGTCTTTTTAATAGTAACAGGAGTAATATGATGTTTCTTATTAAATTCTAATTGAATCGCTCTTCTCCGATTAGTTTCATCAATTGCTCCTTGCATTGAATTGGTAATTTTTTTTGCATAAAGAATTGCTTTTCCGTTTACATTTCTTGCAACTCTTCCAATCATTTGAATAAGTGATCTTTTATTTCTTAAAAATCCATCCTTATCAGCATCTAAAATTACAATTAAGGAAACTTCAGGAACATCTAATCCTTCTCTTAAAAGATTAATTCCAACTATTGCATCATAAAAACCAACTCTTAATTTCCTAATTACTTCTTCTCGTTCAAATGTTTTTAAATCACTATGTAAATAAGCAACAGAAAATTCTGTTTCAGTAAGATATTTTGCAATATCTTCTGCTAATTTTTTTGTAATAGTATTTACAAAGACACGTTCATTATTTTTCTTACGTTCTCTTATTTGATTTGCAATATCTTCTAATTGATTTTCAACATTTTTAATTTCAATTATAGGATCTAATAAACCGGTCGGTCTTATAATTTGTTCTACATATTGATTTTTTGTTTTCTTAAGTTCATAATCACCAGGAGTAGCAGAAACAAAAATTACTTGATTCATTCGATCTTCAAATTCATGGAATCTAAGTGGACGATTATCAAGTGCACTTGGTAATCTAAATCCATATTCTACCAATGATTTTTTACGAGAATAATCTCCTTCGTACATTCCTCCTATTTGTGGAATTGTAATATGAGACTCATCTACAATAAGTAAATAATCTTTTGGAAAATAAGAAAATAAAGTAGCTGGTGGTTCATTATGTTTTCTTCAAGGTTCAAAATAAATTGAATAATTTTCAATTCCTGAAGTAATTCCAAATTCTCTTAATTGCTCAAGATCATAATTTGTTCGATTTTCAATTCGTTGTTTTTCTAATAAAAGATTTTTTTCTTCAAAATATTTTATTCGCTTCTCAAGATCTTTTTTAATATTTACTATTGCATTTTTTAAAAGATCAGAGGAAACTACATTTGCATCAGCAGGGGTAATTGTAAAATGATTATATCTTTCTATTATTGTTTTTTTAAGCGAATCAATTGCTACAATTTCTGTAATTTCATCTCCGAAAAAATCAATTCTTATATTAAATTGATCAGATCAAGCAGGAACTAATTCCACAACATCTCCTCTAAGAATAAAAGAACCAGGAAAGAGATCTTCTCCTCGTTTGTAACCCAAACTAACAATTTTTGTAAGAAATTCTTTTCTTGTAATTTTATTTCCTAAAGAAATTTCAAAATGATGTTTTTTATATTCTGAGGGTTCACGATGACCATAAATAGCAGCAACAGAAGCAACTACAATTACATCATTTTGTGATGTAAGAGCATTTAATGTTGAATTTCGCATCATTTCAATCTGTCAATTTTGAACAGATCTTTTTTCTACATATAAATCTTTTTTTGGAAGATAAGCTTCTGGCTGATAGAAATCAAAATTAGAAATATAATATTCTATACGATTGGAAGGAAAAAGTTCCTTAAACTCTACGTAAAGTTGATTTGCAAGCGTTTTATTATGTGCTAGTACAAGCGTAGGTTTATTAAGATTTTTAATTACGTTTGCAATTGTAAATGTTTTTCCTGTTCCTGTAGCACCTAATAAAATATTATATTTAGTTTTATTTTTGATTGAATCAGTTAATTTAACAATTGCTTGTCCTTGATCTCCTGCTGGTCTTTTTTCTGTAGTTAATGAAAATTTTTCCATAAAGTTATTTTAAGATATCTTTTAGATAAAAAATAACTCCTCCTTTTAATACAATTTCTGATCAATCTACTTCTAATATATTTGCTTCTTTAATTCAATCATTTAATGATAAATCATAATTATAATTAAATTCAAACATCTTATTTTTCTTATAAGTTCTTACAATAACTTTTGGAATCTTATCTCCAATTTTATAATTAAGTTCAACTAATACTGTTTTTACTTTTTTTTGTTGTGATATCTTATAAGCAAGTTTCGAAGCAATTAAAACACCAGTTTTATCAACTTTTGAAAAGTCTTTTCCACAAAATGCTCCACCACCATGTGAAACTCCTGCTCCAAAAGCATCAATCATTAATTTTCTTCCTGTAAGTCCAGTATCTGAAAGGGGACCACCAATTAATCATTCTCCTTTTGGATTTACAATTACATTAATTTTTAAGTTATATTTTAAAAATTGCTGCTTAAGAAATAAATTAATATTTGGATGGACTTTTGCTTTTACTCCACAAACAGAAATTGAAAGTTCTTTTAATTCTTGATTAAAAAGTAATTTTCAATCAGGTGCAATCGGAAATTTTTTTTGTAAACTATCAATAATTTGATAGAGCATAATAATTCTTTCATATCTTTTTTGATTATAAAAACCATAGATAACACCTTGATCAGCAGCAACAATCTCTTCTTGTTGAATTTTAATAAGTTCAGGAGACTGAGCTTTGATATCATTTATAATTCTTACATTTTGATAATTTGGTCATCATTTATTTCCATAAACTTTTTCAATTGCTTCATAAACTAATTTTTTATAATCAATTTTTGCCTTCGAATATATTTCTCCTCCCAAAAAAACAATATTGCGAGTTACCATTACTTCTGCTGCAACTTTTGCTTTTTGATCTTGTTTTAAATTTTCTACTAAAATTTTTTCAGAAATATAATCAGCAAAGCGATCCGGATGTCCATAACCAACTAATTCTATTGTTTTCATTTAAATTATTTTTTTAACATTTGATAAATTTCTTCGATACTTAAATTATTCAATCTTTGTGATGTTTGTCCATCAAAAAAAGGAATAATATGCATATGTGTATGAAAAACTTTTTGTCCAGCAAAAGCTCCATTATTGAAAAGAATCTTTGTTCCTTTTGCTTTTAATTTTTTCTCTTGTAAATCGCTTATTTTTTTTGCTGTTTTAAATAAAGCAAGGATAGTTTTATCGTCCTCTTGATAAATATTTTCTTTTCATATTTTGGGAATAATAAGAATATGCCCCGGATTAAAAGGATAGATATCCATAATCACAATCAAAAGATTATCTTCGTATAATTTTAACGCTTCTGTTTTACCTTCTATAATTTTTAAAAATATTTCTTTTTCCATTTTTATTCCTTGTACACTTTTATATATTTAATTAAACTGTTATTTTACGGAATTCTCTTTTTGTAGCTAATAAAACTTTTGTATTTTTCTTAATTCCTGCATCAATTAATAATTTTCTTACTTTTTTATCATCATTATAATCTGATAGATTTAAATGATGTTGTGCATATACACCATAAGTTGAACCAAATTTATTTACTTTATTTTTATCTTTTATAAAACCTAAAATAATTGCATTAGCACGAAATCTTGAAAGAGCATTAATCATTCTTCCTTTTTCTGAAAATACAGCAATATATTTTGCATCATTTGTGAGAGCCTTTTTTGCTACAAGATATGCTGTTTCTGCATTAGATGAATCAACATAAGCATATGCTTTTTCATAAGAATCTAAATAATTATAATTTTTCTCTGCTTCTAAATCAATTCGAGACATTGTTTCTACTGATTCTAAAGGAAAATCCCCTGATGCTGATTCTCCCGAAAGCATTGTAGCATCAGTTCCTGAAATTGCTGCATAATAAATATCAGTAACTTCTGCTCTTGTAGGTCTTGGATTTTCCATCATTGAATCTAGCATTTGTGTTGCTATTACAATTGGTTTTCCTCATGCTCTACATTTTTCAATTACAAGTTTTTCATAGAAAGGAACTTCATAATAAGGAATTTCAACACCCAAATCTCCTCTTGCTAGCATAATTGCATCAGAATGATTGATAATTTCATTTAAATTTTCAATTGCTTTTAATGCTTCAATTTTAGACATAATAAGAACTTCTTGTCCATCATTTTGATCTAAAAATTTTCTTAAATCAATTAAATCTTTTTGATTACGAACAAAAGAAGCAGCAACATAATCAATTCCTTCTTTAATCCCTCATTTGATAAAATCTTTATCATGTTTATTTAAAAAAGGAAGAGTAAGATCAGCACCAGGAATATTTACAGCTTTTTTTGTTCCAATAAAGTGATTATTTTCTGCTTTTACTGTTACTATTCCATTTTCTTGATCAATATTTTTTACAATAAGAGAAAGTTTTCCATCATCTACCATAATTAATTGACCAATTCTTACTGTATTAGCAAGATCTCCATAAGTAACAGAAAATTTATTATCTTTTCCAATAATTTCTTCTTTACAATAAATTTTTAATAATTCATTTCTTTTTACTTTAATTTTTCCACCTTCGATTTGATGAATTCTAATTTCTGGTCCTTTTGTATCCAAAAGAATAGAAATCGGTAGATCTAATTTTGCTCTTACATTTTTAATTGCTTTAATTCTTTTTCCGTGTTCTTCTTGATCACCATGAGAAATATTTAAACGAACAACATTAACACCATTTTTAAACATTTTCTCCATCAATTCTTCTGTTTCAAATGTCGGTCCTGCTGTTGCAATTATTTTTGTTTTTTTGATAAAAGTATTATTTAATTTCATAAATTTTTTGTGCTTTCTTGTTATACGATTTCGTCATACTCACTTAATATTTTTTGTTTTGAAGGTCTTTCCATTTTTACTATATCAAGAATTGGTTTTGTTTGAAATTTATTGTTTACAATATTTACGGCAACTCCTGTTTTTCCTTTAATAAGCATTTTAACAGCATAATTAGCCATTCTAATTGTAAGTAGTCTTTCAATTGCGTTTGCTCGTCCTCCTCTTTGAATATGTCCTAATATTGTAACTTTTGTTTCTTGTTTAGTTGCTCTTTCAATTTCTTCTGCTATTTTATTTAAATCATCATACATAAGTTCAGAGACAAGAACAATTTTTGAACGTTTAGAATCACTTGCTAATAATTTATCAATCATTTGTTTTGTTGTCAATTTTCTTTCAGGAACTGAAAGAACTTCTGCTCCTGTAATAATTGCAGCATTAATTGCAAGATCACCGCAACCATGACCCATAGTTTCAACAACATTAATTCGATTATGTGATTCTGATGTATCTCTTAAATTATCAATTGCATTTGTAATTGTTTCAAGTGCTGTATTAAAACCAATTGTAAAATCTGTAGATGAAATATCATTATCAATTGTTCCCGGAAGACCAATTGTTTTAATTCCCATTTCTGTAAGTCTTGCTGCACCTTTATAAGTTCCATCTCCCCCTATACAAACAAGTGCTTCTATTCCTTCTGCTTTTAAGTTTTCTACCGCTTTTTTGCGAATATCTAAATCCGCAAATTGGGGAAATCTTGCAGAATAAATTACTGTTCCACCCTTACGATCAATAAACTTAACTTCTTCTTTACTTATCTTTTCAAAATTATTTTCATAAAGTCCTTTATAACCTTCGAAAACAACATAGGGTTCAATATTATTATTTATTGCAGAATTTACAACTGCTTTTAAAGCTACATTCATTCCAGGACAATCGCCCCCTGATGTTAAAATAGCGATTTTCTTAATCATTATTTTTCCTTTTCATATTTAAAGTAAAAAGAAAGCGAAAAATTATCCACTTTCTTTTTAAAAAAATCTATTTTTTACCTTTAAACTCAACATTTAAAGCATTTTTACCATTAAATTTCTGTACTTTTTCAGAAATTCTTAATAATTGATTATATTTTGCAATTCTTTCTGAACGAGACATTGATCCTGTTTTAATTTGTTTTGAATTTAAACCAACAGCAAAATCAGCAATTGTTGTATCTTCCGTTTCTCCTGAACGGTGACTTACAATCGTAGTATAATCATTTCTTCTTGCAAGTTCAATTGTCTCAATTGTTTCTGTAATTGTTCCAATTTGATTTACTTTAATAAGAATTGAATTTCCTATTTTTTTATCAATTCCTTCTTTTAGGATTTTTTTGTTTGTAACAAAAATATCATCACCAACATTTTGAACTTTTTTTCCTAATTTATCTGTAAGTAATTTAAATCCATCTCAATCTTGTTCTGCCATCCCATCTTCGATTGAAACAATTGGATATTTTTTAACAAGTTGAAGATAATAATCAATCATTTTTTCAGAAGTATATGATTTTTTTTCACCTTTTAATTCATATTTTTTTGTTTTTGCATTATAAAATTCTGATGAAGCAGGATCTAAAGCAATAAAAACATCTTTTCCAGCTTTATATCCAGCATCTTTAATTGCATTTACAATAAATTTTAAAGGTTCTTCATTTGATTTCATGTCAGGTGCAAAACCACCTTCATCACCTTTTCCAGTATTGTATCCTGCTTTTTTTAGTAATTTTGCTAATGAATGAAAGATTTCACTAGATCAACGAATTGCTTCTTGAAATGTTGGTGCACCCAATGGAAAAATCATATATTCTTGAAAATCTACATTATTATCAGAATGAGCTCCACCATTTAAAACATTAAGCATTGGAACAGGAAGAGAAACTTCACTTGTTTCGCTCATTGAATTAAAATGTTTTCATAAAGGAATTTGAAGATCTTTTGCAGCAGCTTTTGCGACCGCCATTGAAACTCCAAGAATTGCATTTGCTCCTAATTTAGATTTATTTTCAGTACCATCTAATTTAAGCATCTTGTAATCGATTTCGCGTTGATTTTCGACTCTCATTCCGATAAGTTCGGGAGCGATAATTCGATTAACATTAGCAACTGCTTTTGAAACTCCTTTTCCATCTCATTCTATACCACCATCACGTAATTCTAATGCTTCTCGTGTTCCTGTTGATGCTCCTGAAGGAACAATTGCACGAGCAATATTTTTTTTCTTAGTTCATATTTCAACTTCTACAGTTGGATTACCACGTGAGTCAATTACTTGACGGGCATAAATTTTTTTAATTTTTGACATAAAATTATATATCTCCTTGTTTAAGATTTTATTAAAAAATACTTTAAGTGTCAGTTTAATTAAAAAATCAAACTATATATACTTTTGTATATATATAAAAAAATTATAAACAAATTGAAATAAAAAAACGTAAGAAATTTAGGAAAATTAATATTAAATAAAATAAAAAAACCCTTGTTTTTGAACAAGAAGTTTTATTATTTTATTTAAAAAGAATTAGGAAATTATTTTTTTTGCTGTAGAGCTCTTTTGTTGAATTTGTCAATTCTTCCAGCTTTTGTATTAGCTCCCATTTTACCTGTATAAAAAGGGTGACATTTTGAACAAACATCAATATGTAATTCTTCTTTTGTTGAATTAACTTTAAATTCTGTTCCACATGTAGCACATTTTACTAAAATTGTATGATACGTTGGATGAAAATTTTCTTTCATAGCAATTCTCCTTTTTCTTCTTATTAAGTTTTAAAAGTATAACAATTTTTATCAAAATTTAGATATACTATTAAGCTTTATTTGCTGTTCCAAATAATTTGATTTTTTCAGAAACTGTTTCTTTCATATATTTATATGCATATGTTCCAATTATTTTTCTTGGATCATATCCAGTTCCTTTTTGATCAAGTTTTTCTTCAATATATTTACGAATTCCTTTTGCAAAAGCTTCTTGAATTTCTGTATTTACATTAATCTTAGCTTCGCCACAACCAATTGCTTTTTTGATTTGATCATTAGGAATTCCACTTCCACCATGTAATACTAAAGGTAAATTAGTTGCTTTTGCATATTTAGACATTTCTTTGAAACCAAGTTTAGGTGTTCCCTGATAATGTCCATGTACTGAACCTAAAGAAGCAGCTAGCATTGTAATTCCAGTAGTAGTGATTCTTTCACATTCTTCAAGCGAAGCATAATTTATACCACCAACAATACCATCTTCTGTTCCACCAACAGTTCCAACTTCTGCTTCTACTGAAGCATTGTGTTTATTAGCATAATTTACAACTTCTTGTGTTCTTTTTACATTTTCATTAATTTCTAATTCTGATCCATCAAACATTACAGATTTATATCCAGCATCCATTGCTTTTTTACAATTTTCAACAGATTGCCCATGATCTAAATGTAAAACAACAGGAACAGTAATTTTTAGATCTTTCATTAAACCTTCTACCATTCCGACTATTGCATTAAAACCACCCATATATTTTACAGCACCTTCTGATGTTCCTAAAATTACTGGAGCTTTTTTTTCTTGCGAAACTTCAAGAACAGCTTTTGCTCATTCTAAATTATTGATATTGTATTGACCAACAGCATATTTACCTTTTTTTGCATCATTTAGAATTTTTTTGGCATTTGATAACATAGTATTTCCTTTTGTTTATATTTATTAAGCTTCTTATTTTTAAGTATATAGATAAATAATTTTGTACTTAAAATTAATTTTCTTCTTCTTCGATTTCTTGATAAATTGAAGGAGTATCAATTTCTTCTTCTTCATCCTCATCAAGAGTAAGATCATTATCTTTTAATAATTCTTCACTATCTTCTTTTTCGATTTGATTTCCAAAGACTTTAATATTAATATCTTCAATCTCTGAAAGAGAATATTTTCCTTTTAAATCTCAAGTATCATCACCTATCATAATTAGTCTTTCATCATTCATCATTGATATGAAAAAGTCTGATTTGATATTTGCTTCTTTTTTGATAGTTTTAATCTCTAAAAACAGATCATCTTTTACATGATCTCAAACTTCACTAAATTTTTTCTTTCCAGTTTTTGTAATAAAGTCTATTGCTAAATCTACATTCAACATATTAATATCTCCTTGAAACTTAATAATCTGTATTTTTTATATAATAAAAATATTATATTAGATAAATCTAATTAATCTACATTTTTTTGATAGGTTCTATTTTTAATATATTAAAAATACGTTCAAATAAATTTTTTAAACTAATTATTAAAAGTAATCTTTCTTCTTCTATTTCTTTATTTTTATTAATTATTTTGCAACTATTATAATAAGCATGAAATGCTTGTGCTAATTCTTTTAAATAATTAATAAGAATTAGTGGTTCACGATTATTTGCTGCTTGTAATATTTGGTCTGCAAAAGCAATAATTTTTAATAAAAGATTTTGTTCAGCTTGCTCTTTTCCTAAATAAAAATAATCATTTTTTAATTTTAAATTAGCAATAGTTTTTGCTTCTACTTTATTTAGTAATTGATTAATTCTTGAATTTGCATATTGAATATATCAATAAATATTATTATTTATATCTTTTTTATTTACTTTTGCAATATCAATTGAATGCATTTGTGATTTTGCTTTTGCAAGAATTGAAAATTTAAAAGCAGGAACATCAATAAGATCTAAGATTTCACGAATTCTTATTGCTGTTCCTTTTCGTTTGGACATTTTAAATTCTTGACCATTTTCTAATAATTTAACAAGGGTAATATAATCAATTTTTAATTTATTAGAATCATATCCTAATATCTCTAATCCTGCTTTAATTCTTGCTTCATATCCATGATGATCTGCTCCTCAAAGATCAATCATTAAATCATATCCACCTTGATATTTTTTAACATGATTTGCAAAATCAGCAACCATATAAGTATAAGTAAGATCTTTTTTAATTAAAACTCTGTCTTTTGGATCACCAAAGGCCGATGTTTTAATTCAAATTGCATCATCTTTTTTATAATAATATTTGCTTTTTTGAAATTTAGCTAAAATTTTATCAACTTTTTTATCTTCAATTAATTTTTTATCAGAAGTAAAAATATCATAATTAGCAACATTTAAAGCTTTTAAATCCTTTTTAATTTCTTCTAAAAAATGATCAACAGCTAATTTTTTAATTTTAATAATTGCTTGTTCTTTATTTTTATCTATAAATAAATCTTGATGATTTTTTGCAAGATAAGAAGCATAATCAATTATTTCATAACCATTATATTGAGAATTATCTTGATCACTTTTTTTAATATTTAATTTAATTAAAGCGTGATTATAAATAGAGTGAGCAAGATTATCGATTTGTACTCCTGCATCATTTATATAATATTCTCTTATTACATCATGACCAACATATTTTAAAATCATTACAGTTGTTTCCCCGATTATTGCATGTCGAGCATGACCAAGATGTAAATATCCTGTTGGATTTGCAGAAACAAATTCATAGTTTATCTTTAGTTTTTGAAGTGTATTAAATTTATCATGATAATTTTTATCAAAATAAGAAAGGGCATATTTAATAATTTCTTTTTCATTAATAAAAAAATTAATGAATCCTGGTTTAGTAATTGTAATATCTTTAAAAAGGGAAACTTTTAAAAGATATTCTTTAATTTCATTTGCAATTATCAAGGGATCTTTATTATTTTTTTTTGCAATGATAATTGCAAGATTTGTATTAAAATCACCAAAATTCTTACTTTTGCTATTTAAAATAATTATTTTTTCTGTAAAATGTGAAAATTTATTTAAATCAAGATATTTTTTTAAATAGAGAATTATTTTATCTTTCATTATATTTTTAAACCTATCTTTTCTGTTTCTAAATTTTTATAATCTGTAATTTTTAAATTTACTACCGTTGAAACATCGCGTAATTTTTTAATTTTATTATTATCAAATAAAATTAAAGCTTCTTTACTATGATTACTTTCTTGATAAAAATAAAAAGAAGTTTTAAGATCAATCTTTTCTCAAGTAAAACCTTCTTCTTCTAATAGATTAGTAATTTTATTAAAGTCAACAATTGATGCTCTTTTTTGATACATTAAATGATTTGCAATTTTTTTAAGAATTGGATCTTTTTCATTTAATGCTTCTTTAATATAAGAAAAAATATCGTAATCATCAAATTCAATAAATTGTTTTACTGTTAATTTTTGATCGAGAAAAAGAGGAATAAATTTTTGATAATTATAATTTAATTTATTTTGCTTAAATAAAAATTTTAAGCGATTAAAAAATCAAATAAATAGAATTGAACAAGCAACATTTTTTGCACTATTATAAACAACTTTATTCATATGATATCTTCCAAGTATCATTGCTTCAATTGTTGATATTGCTTTTTGTAAAAATACTAATTTATTATCAATTATTTTACTATTACGTATTAATCAATTATATTCAATTTTCCCATAGTCAAGACCAACATGATAAGAATCTCTCAACAAATAATCTAAGCGATCAACATCTATTTCAGATGAGATTAATTGATTTACCCATTCTAAATGATATTTCCCTTTTAAAATTAAAGAAACATTTTCAACTAATTTTTTATTTTCTTCATTTAATACTTTATTTATCTCACTATCCTTATCATTAATGATAAGTAATGAATATTTTTCATGATTTATATTAGAAATTTTTTCAAATAAATGTGAAAAAGGGCCATGTCCGATATCATGTAATAAAGCAGCAGCTAGCGTTGATTTATAAGTTAATTCATCTATTTTAATCTGATCTTGAATAATAAATTTATTCAAGAATTTTTTTGCTAATTGATAAGCACCCAAGCTGTGAGCTAAACGAGTATGAGTTGCTCCAGGAAATAAAAAATTTGTTAATCCTAATTGATTAATTCTTCCTAATCTTTTAAATTCTTTTGTATTAAAAAGCTTTATTAAAAATTGCTCTTCGAATGTAATATTTTTTAAAACATTATCTGTTATGTATCTCATCTTTAAAAAATCCTTTTATTATTAATTCAATTTTTTTTACTCCATATATCTCAATTATTTTAATAAGACTAGGTCCTTTTTCATTTCCTGTAATTGCTAATCTTAAAGGCCTCATTAATTCTCTTCCTTTTACTTTAAATTCAATACTTAAATCTTTTAATAATTTTTCGATTTCTAAATGATTGAATTTAATTATTTTAATCTTATTTGCAAAATCTTTAATTAAATCTAAATCTTTTTTGCTAAATTTATAATCTAAATCTTTTCAAGTTGGAAAAATTGTAAAAATCTTGATTAAATCTTTTATTTCATTTCCTTCTCGTAATTGATCTTGAAAAAGTAATAAAATATTATCTAAATTATCCTTAATAATTAAAAGATCTTTTTGATCGATAAAAGGAATTAAAAATTCCTTTAATTTATGAGGTGATAATTTTTTAATATAATAATTATTTGTTCATTTTAGTTTTTCTAGATTAAATTGTGAGGGAGCACGAGAAAAACCATTTAAATTAAAAATATTAATTAATTGTTCTTTTGTAAATATTTCTTGTTCTGTTTGCGGAGATCATCCTAATAAACTAAGAAAATTAAATACTGCTTCCGGAAGATAACCAAGAGTTTGATAATTTTCAATAAATTGAAATACAGTCTCATCTCTTTTTGATAATTTTTTCTTATCTTTATTTGTAATTATTGTAAGATGAGCAAAACGTGGTGGGTTTCAATTAAATAATTTATATAAATATAATTGTTTTGCAGTATTTGAAATATGTTCTTCTCCGCGAAAAACATCGCTAATTTGCATTAAATGATCATCTATTACATTTGCAAAATTATAAGTTGGCATTCCATCTGATTTTACAATAATAAAATCATCAAACGAAGAAGAAGGAACTTCAATTTTTCCCCTTACTAAATCATCTCAAGAAAGTTTTAAATTATCTTCTACAAATAATCTTATTACTGGTTTTATATCTTTTTTAATAGAAGGATTATCATAACATTTACGATTATACTTTACTAATTTAATTCCTTTAGATCTTTGTTTATTTGCTGATTCTTCTAATTCTTCTTTTGTACAATAACATTTATAAGCTAATTTATTTTCTAATAAATAATCAATATATTTTTGATAAATATTTAATCTTTTAGATTGAAAATAAGGACCAAATTGATCTTCCTTTTCATAAGAGATATCAGGAGCAATTCCTAATCATTTTAAGCCATCTAATTGATTTTTTGCCCCTTCTTCTTGATTTCTTTTAAGATCAGTATCTTCAATTCTTAAAATAAATTTTCCTTTTTGATTTTTAGCATATAAATAATTAAAAAGGGCTGTTCTTGCTCCCCCTAAATGTAATTTTCCGGTAGGACTAGGAGCATATCTTGTTCTTATTTCTTTTTTCATATATATATTAAATAATTAAAATAATTATACTATTTAAATTTAATATAATAAAAAAGCAAAACTTTCGTTTTGCTTTTAATTACTTTTCTTTATTGATGTTTAATGTTATAAGATTGTAAATATTTTTGATCTAATTTTGTGATAACTTGTCTTACTTTTTCACCTAAATATTTATTTAGTTTTTCTTCGTAAATTTCGTTTCCAAGTTCTTCTTTTTCTTTTTCAAAAACTTTTACCTTATTTTTTAATTTTGATAATTTTTTACTTATTCTTTCGTAAGTTTCATTTTTATAATAATCACTAAAATCTTTATCTTTATTTTGGTCATAAATTCCAAAAAGAAAATCTATCTGATTTTTATTAATAAGAATTTCTGCAATAAGATGAATCATCTTTTCAATATTCTCAATTTGATCATTAATTTTACCTTCAATGAAAAGACGATCTATAATTCTTAAATCGTTTCTCATTTTAGGTCCGAAACTTTCTTCTGAAATAGGAGTTTCATTTATTTTTTTGTTATCCATTCGATTAAGTTCGTTTACCATTTCTCTGTTTTTCATGTTAACCTCTAAAATCTTCTGTTCATTAACATTTGTAAGATTATAAATATACTATATTTATACTAAATAATAGAAAATTTATATTTATATATTTTAAAAATAAAAATAAAAATATCCCATTTTTCTTAATTTTGCATTTTATTTGCATAAATAAATTTATTTTTGAAAAATTTTTTCCGTCTTATAATTAAATAATTTTAAAAAAAATATATTTTTGTATTTTAATAAAAATTCTAAAACAAATTTATTTTCAACATATATATTTAATCTTTTTGAAGTTCTTGTTATATTGATATACATTTCTCTTCAATTTTTAATATTTTCCTTTTGAATTTTTTTAAAATCAGAATAATTATTTTCTTTATTTACAAAAAGGATTCTATTATTATCAATTTCATCATCTTTATAATTTTTGAAAATTTTATTTAACTCATTTGAAAGAAATATATTTGAATCAAAAATAATGTTTACGCTTTCATACTCTTTCCCAAGATTTAAACGAGTTAAATCAATATTAACTTTATCTTCATTTAATAAATTTGTCTCTTGTAAATATGTAATTAATGTAGAATCTGCTTTTTGTTTATATTTATCTAAAAATCCAGGATTATATAAGTAAAAATTTAAATTTTCATAAAAGTAAATTAATTCTTCAAAATCAAATTTAATATTATTTTGATCTTTTATAAATGATTTAACATTTATTAATTTCGCTAATTTTTCTTCTGTTATTTTCAATAAATTTCAAAAATGAAGGAATAATTTATTTGTTCTTATGGAATTTTTTAATTTGCAATCCTTAAAAGAAAGTGAACTTTTTATATTTTCAATTATTTCATCAATATCTTCATTTGAATTATTTCCTAACAATTGATTTTCACTTAAAAATAAAATAATTTTAATATTTTTATTTTTTTTCATCATTTTTTTCAAATTTTCAAATTGTTTCTTTTCAATTCTTTGAAATTCATCTATAAAAATAAATTCAATATTATTTATTAAATCATATCTAGGGTTTCATTCATTTAATATTTTTTTAGGATATCCTAAAATATCTTTACCTTGATAAATTTCTGGTAAATTTTCTTTATTTCAATTTTCATGAAAATCATACAATTTTGAACCCAAAAAAACAATTTTAGATTTTTTAAATTCCTTTTCTTTTGCTAAATGATGAAGAATCAAAGATTTTCCTGTTCCGGGATCTCCTTTTATAAGTATTCATTTTTTATTTTCTTTAATTCAATTTTTAATTTTACAAATTGCACATTTTTGAGATTCATTTAATAAATAATTCCCATTATTAAAATTTTCAAAATCATCAAATAAATTTATTTTTGAATAGATGTAATTATATTTTAATCATTTATTATCTTCCGAATTAGATTCTAAATTTAAAATTTCTTTTAAAAATTTATTTTTTTCAATTTTTTTTAAATTACCATCAGATAAAAAATAATAAGAATTTTCATTATCATTTTTATTGTATAAAATTCCATAAATAATTAATTTTTTATTTTGCTTATTTGATATTTTTTTTAAATGGTTATTTTTATTAATTAATTGTGATTTTAATTTTTTTTTTACCTCTTTTTTATTTTCTTTATTAAAATTTTTAATTTCAATATCTAATATTTCATGTTCCCCATATTTAAAAAAATCAAATTCTTGATTTAAATAAATATCATTAAAACATAACATTACTTCTTTATAAAAATATTCTTTTTTTTCTTCTAAATCATTAAAAGAATTAATATCTTCTAAAAACTTTTTAATAGAATCAATTTCTTCTAAATTTATTCCATTGTCACTAAAATATATTTCTTCCATTTTCATTTTTTGATTAAAAATAGATAAATTGTCCCGCTCTACTGAATATATTTCTTTTAAATTCATTATTTTTATATAAATTTAGTATTAAATTTATTAATATTTTAATTAGTTTAATATAAAATTATTCTCTCCTTTTTATTAATTAGTTCTTATTTTTAATTTTATTATTGATTATTAATATTTTTAAATATTTAAAAATATTATAATTACTTTAAGGTAATATAAGTACGTTTAAAAATTGTTAATCAGAACTGTTCATATTGCTTTAACAAAAAGGGAACTGTATAGTTCCCTTTTTTTATAAAATAAATTTAAATTTAATTATTTTTGATCTTTTAAAAGAATTGCTGAATAACAAGCTCCGTATAATCCTGCATCATTTCCTACATTACATAATTCAATTCTTGTTGTTTCTCTTATAAAATCATGGGTAAATCTTTTATATACTGGTTGCAAATATTCTAATAAAGTATCATTATCATGTGCTAAACCACCACCAAGAATAATTGTTTCTGGATTAAGAATCATTGCAATAGTAGCAAGAACTCTTCCTCCATATTCAGAAAATTCTTGTGCAGATTTAACTGCTAATGAATCTTTTTTTCGTACAGCATCTCAAATCTTTTTTCCATTTATTTCTTGACCATCAAGAATTGATTTTACTTGAGGATTATTCTTTTTAATATCATTATAAATATTTATAATACCAGTTGCTGAAAAAAGTGGTTCAGCACATTCAGGTAATCCACAAGTACATTGAAATCTTGTTTTAAAACCTTGAATTGGAATATGGCCAATTTCACCAGCCGTTCCCCCTGAACCTTGATATAATTTTCCATTAATTACAACACCAGCCCCAAGACCAGTTCCTAAAGTAAGGAAAACAAAATTATCAACATCTCGTGCTTTTCCAATAAATTTCTCCCCTAGAGCAGCCATATCACAATCATTATGTACAGCTATTGGTAAATCATTTCATCATTTCTTAAGATCTTTTTTTACATCGTAATTTTTTCATCCAATATTTCCGGAAAACTTAACAGTTCCATCAAGTGCAGGAAAACCGGGAATTCCAATTCCCATTGCAATTGCTTTTTTCCCATCATATTTAGGACCTTTTAATTTATCTTTAAATTCTTTTGTTATTTCTTCTGGAATATATTTTCCTTTATCACTTAAATTAGTTTTTATTTTTCATCGATCAAGCATCAATCCTGATCTAGTAATAATAGCTAATTTAATAAAAGTCCCACCAATATCAACGGCAAGTAAAAGATCTTTTTTATTATATTTATCTTTTATCTTAATCATGATATTTTCCTTCATCTCAATCTTTTAATTCTTTTGCAAAAGAAACTTCTTTATATTCTTTTACAATTGAATCTAGATATTCAACAACTTTACGATCTCCTCTAAATTTAGTTCTAATAAAAATATCAATCGCCTCTTCGATTATCCCTAATCCTGTTATTTTGCCACCAAAAGCAATAATATTTGCATCGTATTGTTTACGTGCAAATCTTGCTTGTGTTAAATCCCTTACAAGAGCAACTCTTGCTCCTTTTACTTTTTGTGCAGAATTTGAAATTCCAACTCCTGTACCACAAATAATTACAGCTATATCAGCTTTTTTATTTACAACTAATTCTGCTGCATTTTGTCCAAAAATTGGATAATGCGTTCTTACGAAGTCATATGTTCCAACATCAATTACTTGATGTCCATCTTTTGTTAATTTTTCTTTTAATTTGTCTTTAATATCAGTTACGATATGATCACAACCTAATGCTATCTTCATAAATTTTCCTTCTATTATCTTTACGCTAATTTATTGAGCATATCTATTCTTATCATATGTCTTCCAGCCGCAAATTTTGTTTCTAAAAAGAGTCTCGCAATTTCTTTTGCAAGATAAATACTTGTAATATTCGCCCCTAGTGCAATCCCCATTGCATTATTATGTTCTCTAGTCATATGTGCTGAATGTTCATCAGCACATTGTGCTACGATCATTTTTTTTACTTTTGCAGAAGCTGCAAAACCAAGACCACCAGATTCATCAATTGTAATCAATCGGTCTTCTCCATTTTTTTCTACTATTTTTCTGCTTATCTCTGTTACTTTTTTTAAGTAAGCAAGTTCATCTTCAAATAGAAAGATTTCAACATCTTTTCTTAATCTTTTTTCTAAATAGTTTTTCAGATTATTAGAATAACCTTGAAATCTATCTTTACTTACAATAAAAATCTTCATAATTTTCCTTAATTTGTTGCTTTTGCTTGTTTTACTTGTTTTGCTGATTTTTTGTTCATTGTAAATCAGTAATATAAAGGTAATAAATTAGAAATAAATAATAAGATACTTTGAATTGATAATATCAAGTTTCCTGATTCAAAATAAACTACCATTTGTGCAATCATTGCAACTTCAAATGAAATTCAAGCTCAGTATGTTTTTTTAGTAAGAAGAATTAATCCAACTACTTGGAAAATTCCTACTACCATATCTCAATAAGGAGCAACATCATATACTACACCCGATTCGATCGTATAACTATATGTTATTTGTCCAAATTCATTACTTATTTGAGTGTAATTATCAAGTGTTGTATCAGGATTTGTTGCATAACTATAAAATGTTTTAGTATCTGTAAAAATTACAGGTGTAATTAATAATAAAGAAAAAACAACAAAAACTGCAGCAATTGCAAGACAAATTCCTCATCATTTATAATTCATTTGTGATAAATATGGATTTAGATCTACTTTTTGATCTTGTTTTTCTCATTCAAAATAACGTCACTGTCCAAGAACAAGTCCAATTATTTGTGAAATAGCAATTCATCATGCTCCATAAACAACATCAACAATTAAAAATGAAGTCATAGAAATTTGATTTCATCAAATAAATCTTTTTGAAAATTTAATTAAAAAGATATTTGCCATAAATTGACAAACAGATGCAATTAATGATAAAAATAGTAAAAATCAGGAAATTATGTAAAATGCATTACTTTTAGAAAATCCATCTTCCGTAACTATTCCATATTTTCCATTTATTGTTTTACCAAAAGCGGTTTGATTTGATGAATTATTACCAACACCAAATAAAATTATATTTACAACAGAGATAACTAATAAAATTCCAATAAATATAATCATTGTATATAAAGTGAAATCTTCTTGTGATCACTGTTTGGGTTTAAGAAATCTTGAAAAATCAATAAAGGAATCACGATGAGCAGCAGAAGTAATATCTTTTTGATCTGCTTTTTTAACTTCCGTTTTTTCTTTTGATTTTTCCTTATTTTCTTTTGAGGGGGGGGGTGAATTATTACTCATATTGTATCTTCTTCCTCATTTATATTTATTTTTATTTAAATTTTTTTATAAAAATCCCCTTTTATATAATTCTTTATATTTACCTTTACAAATAAATAATAATACTTTCTAAAATTATTGTTTTGTTTTTGTCTTAATTATTTTAAATTTGTCTAGACAAGTTAATTTTTAATATCAATTTTTAAGCAAAAAATAGTATATTAAAAATAAAAAGATAATAAGATTTTTATTATTTTAAATGGAGAAAAAATGCCACTTGTAAAAGGAAAAATTTTAATAAAAGATGCAATAAAAAGAAATTATGCGATTCCTGCTTTTGGAATAGTAAATTTAGAAGGAGCTAAAGCAGCAATAGAAGCTGCAGAAGAATTAAATGCTCCAATCATTTTACAAACAACAGAAGGAGGAATAAATTATGCTGGTCATGAAGAATTAGCAGCAATTGCAATTGCGAGTGCAAAAAAAGCAAAAGTTCCTGTTGCTGTTCATTTAGATCATGGAAGAAATATTGAATATCATAAAAGATCATTAGAACTTGGATATACTTCCCTTATGATAGATGGTTCTACATTACCATTTGACGAAAATATTAAAATTACAAATAAAGTAAAATCATTAATAAAAGATCAAGATATATCATTAGAAGCAGAACTTGGAATGATAGGCGGAAAAGAAGATGATATCGAAGAAGAAGCTGATCATTTTACAAAAGTAGAAGATGCTATTAAATTTATTAATAATACCAATATTGATATGCTAGCTATTGCTTGTGGTACTAGTCACGGTTTTTATGTAAAAGAACCTAAAATAAATATCTCTTTAATTAAAGAGATATATGATAAAACAAAAAAACCACTAGTATTACATGGCGGAACAGGAGTTCCTTTAAATCAAATTACTAAAGCTGTACAAGCAGGAATAAGAAAAGCTAATTTTGATAGCGAACTTAAAAAAGCAATTATCTGTGGAATATTAGAATATATGTATAAAAATCCTGATGCTTTTGATCTTAGAAAGATCTTCCAAGAAGGAATTAATCAAGCAAAAGAAGTAGCAAAAAGTAAGATAAAAGCTGTACAAGCAGATGGAAAAAATTGATTAAGATAATGGATATATTTTGAAATATATTTTATCAAATTTTAATGTTTATATTCGCTTGTTGAATTATTTGATTTTTCTTTGAATCTAAAAATATTTTTTTAAAAGCAGGAGGAGTAATAATTTTATTAATTTTATTAGTATTATTTATTATAAGTATTTTAAATACATATTTTAATTTTGATATATTTAATTTAAGTTTAAATGCAAATTATAAATAAATAATTAAATTAGTAAAATTTTATAATGACAAAAAATAGAAAAATCAAAAATTTTCAAGAAAATAGAACAAAAATAGAAAAAATATAAATATATAAATTTATTATGAAAAGCAAAATACATACTAATTACTTCTATACTATAATTTGAAGAAAATATTAAAATTACAAATAAAGTAAAATCATTAATAAAAGATCAAGATATATCATTAGAAGAATAACTTGGAATGATTGAGGAGAAAGAAAATAATAGAAGAAGAAGTTGATCATTTTGCAAAAGTAAAAGATGCTATTAATATTTATTAATATTATAAATATTGATATGTTAGTTATTCTTGTGGTAATTATTAACGGTTTTTATGTAAAACAACCAAAAATAAATATCTTTTTAATTAAAGAAATGTATGATAAAACAAAAAACCAATAGTATTATATAGGAGAAAAAGAGTTCCTTTAAATCAAATTAATAAAACTTTAAAAATAAGAAGAAGAAAAGCCAATTTTGATAGTGAATTTAAAAAAAATTGCGGAATTTTAGAATATATGTATAAAAATCCTGATGCTTTTGATCTAAGAAAAATCTTTCAAGAAGGAATAAATTAAACAAAAGAAGTTGCAAAATTAAAAATAAAACTTTACAAGCAGAAATAAGAATTAATTTTTTTAATACTCTTTTTCAAGAAATTTTTATATCATTTTTAATTTAAGTATTATACAAATAGAATTATTAATTCAAAATTTAAATGAATTAAAAGATTAATTATAGAAAGATTTTATTTATTTTTTTTATTTTTTTTAGAATTTTTTTCTTTATTTGATTTATAAAATAGCATTGATAATGCAAAAATAAAACCAACTATACCTAATATTAAAAAAAATATTTCCATAACATAATTATAATTCAAAATATATTTTAATCATCATTATCTGGATTAGAATAATTAAAATTAAAAATCATATCAATTTTATTATTATAATAATTTCAAAAATGAACTCCTTTTTTTAATAATTTTAAAATTTCTTGTTTTTCATATTCAAAAACATTTTGATTAAAAATTTTTATATCTTCTGTTTTAGAAATTTTTAGATATATAAAATTTTTTTTTGAATTTAGAATTTCAAATAAGTTAGAAAAATAATTAAAATAATATATTCCTTTTTTATGAAATTCAAAAGCAATTGATTTAATTGCATAGAAATTAGGCATAATTAATTTTAAAGAAGTATAATTAAATCCTTTTAAAGCTTCATTTTCTAATTCTTTTCCAGAATTAGAAATAGAATTTGATTCATTTTTTATAGATTTATGATTTAAAAAAGTATCAATTTCATTTAGCGCAGAACTAGCAGCAAGTCCTGCTCATGCCCCGGCCCAAATTCCATCTGTAAAAAAAGTTAATAAAGCACCCATTCCTAATCCAATTGTTGGAACTAAATAATCACCTTTACCATTTAAAGTAGAATTTTGTTTATATTTTAAATATTGATCTGTATTTTTTCATAATTGAAAATCTCTATTAATTTCAAGTCAATATCTTTTATCTTCAATTGAAGATAATAATTTTAAATTAATAGTTCAAGAAAAAGGACTAAAACTATAAAAATAATTTGCAATAATATTATCTTTTTTTAATTTTGGTAAATCTTTTTGAGAAAAAGATAATCCACTACCAAAATTTTCATTTTGACCAGATATTTCAAATTGCTTAAAAGGATAAAAATTTAATATTTCTTCATCATTGTAATCTCAATTATCTCCAATATTTTTATTATTTTCAGAATAATTAATTATAGAATCTGAATCCATAATTTTTAATTGTCCTATAATTTGTTTTTTATCCATATTATCATCATCATTTTTAAAGTTTTTTAATACTATTCCAAGAGCTTTACCACTATTTACATCTTCTACGAAACCTACATCTTCATTATTGAAAACCAATCCGCCATAAATATCAGATCATTCTCCAATATTTCCTAAAGGATAATTATCGACAACCGTAATATTTAATATTTCATTATCTGGTAAATTTCTAGCTCACTCATAAGATATTTTTCCAGATATTTCTGCAATTAAATTACCTAATAAATCAAATATTTTCATTTTACTACCAATACTTGTAATAGGACTAAAAATTACATTATAAACCTTATCAATTTGTTGAATAGTATCATTTTCATTTCTTTTGCTTTTTTTGAAATGTAAAATATCTCCTGATTCTAAATTTTCAATATATTCTTTATTAATAAATATTAATAATCATTTTTGAATACCAAAACCGTCAGAAATATTTTGGCTTTGAGTAGAATTTAAAATATCATTGAAAAAATATTTTTCAATATCAAAATTATCAGATGGTTGATCATTTTGTAAAATTGAATCATATAATAATTCATTATCAGAATTAAATTGTTTTTTAAAATTTATATGACATCTTTCAACTGAAAAATTTGTAAAAATATCAATTAATTTTGATAAATTATAAGACTGTAATCAATTAATTTCTAATTCTAATTCTAATTCATTATCACTTATATAATTAATTTTAATTATATTTCAATAAGTTAAATTTTCTTGCAATAAATTTTTTTTATTGAAAAAAGGATAATTTTTAACCTGAATTAAATCAATAATTTCAGAATTATTAAAAAAATAATCAAAATTAATTTCAGAATTATTAATAATTAATTTAAAACTATTCCATTTCAAATCACTAATTAAAGTATCTGTAATTTGAAATGAATTTAAAGATTTTAGATAATTAGATATCCTCATTCTAATTACCCTATTTTTTTGAATTTTTGTATTTTGAAATAATAAAATTTCCATCTAAATCTCCTAATTATTTTTAATTTAAAAAATAATATTTAAATTATATAATTTAAAAAACAAACAATAAATTTATAAAAATAAGAATTAAAAAATAATTAAGAGAAGAAAATAAAAGAAATGGAAAAAATAAAAGATTTTATTATACCTAAGGGTTATTCTATAGATTTAATTGTAAAAGAAGATGATCACGAATTAATTAATGCAGGAAAAATATTTATAAATGAATTAGAAAAAGAATATGAGAAATATAAAGAAAATTTAAATAGAGAATATAAAAATATAGAAAAATATTTAAACAATAATTCAGTTTATTTTTCTAATGAAAAAATAGATAAAAAATCTCCCTTAACAATTATCGATGCTCCTTGAGGAAGTGGTAAAACTTTTTTTATTGAATCATTAGCAAAACATATTATTGATAATAATATAAAAACAAATATTTTTAAAAATATAATAATTTTAGATTCTTGAAAATATTCAAATTCTAAAAATATACCAGATGAAATAATATCTGAATTATTTTATATTCTTGCTATAAAATATGGAACTAAAGAAAATAATTTAAAAGAAAAACTTAAAAAATTTGGAAGACTTTTTTTCAACGCAACTGTTCTTTCATGAGCAAATAATTTTGGAAAATTGGATCTTGAAAAAATTAAACCAAAAGAAGAAAAGGAAATAAAAAATCTTTTATTAGATATATCAAACATTATTGAACCCACACTAATTGTATTTGATAACATTGAAAGAATTGGAAAATATTCTTGAGAAATACTTAAAGCAATTTTTAAAATATCTCAAATTGATAATTTTTGTTTTATTTTACCAATGAATACTAAAAAATTAAAAGAAAATGAATATGATGTTGATAACGAATATCCTATAGAAAAATATATCGATATTCCTTTTTTTAAATTTAAACAAGATTATTTATCATTTTTAAAAAAATTTGGATTTAAAAACGAAGAAGCAAATTCAATTAATAAAATTTTAAATAAGGAAATAGAAGGACAAAAATTATCAATTAGAGAAGTAGAACAAAGATTTAATAAAGAAAATATTAAAGAAATAGAAAATAAGTATGAAAAAATAAAAAAAATAGTAAATAAAATCTGAGGTTCAGTCGAGGAAGCAAAAAAATATTTATATAATGATTTAGAAGAATTTTATTTAAAAATCATTGAATTAAAAAACAACTATGACGAATTCAAAAAAATAATTATAAAAAAATATTCAATTAAATATAGTAATAATTATGAAAATGAAACAAATAATCTTAATTTATTAGTTGAAAAATTTTATAAATATGAATGAAGTTTTGATTATAAAGATTGATTTAATGATTTTAATGAAGTATTAAAAGAATTAAAAGATTATGAAAAAAGAGATAAAAATAAAATTGAAAAATATGAAAAGGATATAAAAAATAAGAAAATTCAAATAGAAAAGATCAAGGAAAACATATCTAATTTAATAAAATTAAACAAAGAAGAAGAACAAAAAGATTTAGAATTAATAAATTATGTAGAAATTGAAAATTTTAAAAATGCAATTAATAAGCATAATAAGGACATTTTCAATCTTAATAAAGAAATAAGAAATGATTCAATAAATATTGAAAATATCAAGAAAAAACTAATAAATTTAAATTTTTATGATAATTTTAAAAATTTAAGTGATTTGTCCAAAAAATATAAAACTAATGAAAATAATTTATTTAAAAATGTTAACAAATATTTAATAAATATTTTTTTAGAGTTATTAGAAATAAAGGAAAATTTAAATTTATATGAAAAGAATATATTTATAAATAAAATATCAGAAAAAATTTTAAATATTAATTATTAGAAATATTAAATATACTTCATTTATAATAAACAATTGCATTTTATCATTTACAAGATAATATTGAATTATTAAAAAAGATAAAATAAATGAAAAAAATAATATTGAAGAAAAAATGATTATTTTAAAAAATAATATTAAATTTATTAATGATAATGTAAAAGGAAAATAAAATGACTTTTTTAACACAAGAAAATCTTATAGTTATAAATGAAGAAATAAGATATAAATATGATTTGGAAATACCTCCTGTTTTCTTATATGGAAATTCAGATATAAAGGCTTTTATTAATTTAGGAGAATTATTATCAAATGAATTTGATTTTGATAATAAAGAATTAAAAAAATTAAATGCAAAAAAATATTTTAAAATTTCAATTGAAGAATTAATAAATTCACCAGAAAATAAATCAGAACCAAAAGATTGAGGATTTGGATATTCAAAAGAATCTAAAAATGGAAAAGCATCGGGATCAGAAAGATCAAAAAAAATAAAACAATTTTTCCTTGAAAAACTAAATGCAAAAGAAAATTTAGAAGATAATTCTTTAATAAAATTAGAAAAAATTATTAATCCAGAAAAATTATCTGGTATTGGAGAAGATTTAATAACAGATTTTGTTCTAATAACAAAGGAAAAAGAAATAAAAGAGTTTACAAAAATAATTTTTAATAAAATAGAAAAAGAAAAGGGATTAAAAGAAAATTTAATAATAAAATCACTACAAGAAAATTATAAAATAAATAACAATACAAATATTGATGCATTCCCTTTTTTAATTCCCATAAATATTGTTGATGAATTTATTGGTAGTTTAGGAAAAGAATTTGAAAAAAGTATATTTAAAAAATTTATAAATAAAAATGATATTCATTTTGATTATAAAGAAGATGAAAAAGAAGCATTTAAAACAAATTTTAGGTCATCTTTTTCAGAAAAAAGAAATGAATGATTAAATTTTAAAAAAATTAAGGCATCTGAGGAATTTTTAAAATTAAAAAATGAAATTAAACAAATAAATTTTGACAAAAATTTTAACTTTTTATTAGAAAAGAAAAATTGAGAAATTAATTTATTTTTAAGCAATCGTGAAGTTTTAAGAAAAAATAATTTAAATAGAAATGTTTTAATTTTAAAAAAAGAAAATGGAGAAATTATAATAAAAAAATACTTTATAAGAAATGAAGAAATATTTCTTTTCAATAGTAATTTAAATATTGAAAATTTAGCAATTAAAGAATTTAAAAGAGAAATTTTTAAAAGTAGTAAATATTCAAATTTTCCAATAAATATCGTAATTACAAGACAAAAATTTAATGAAAAAAATGAATTAAAAAATGTAAGCATTATGTATTTAAATACAAGACAAATTATTAGAAAAAACAATATTAAAAACGAAGATAGTTATATAAAAAAAACTATTAAAAATAAAGATAATTATAGAAAAAAATTTAGTAAATCTATAATAAATGGGAGTTAAATTTTAATAAAAGCTATAATAAATAATAATGCAAACAAAAACAAATAACTATAAAAATGAATTACATTCAATTTGCACTTATTTAGCAATGTTTCCTCACAATATTCCGAATGAATATATAAAAAAATATACTAACAAAGGAGATACTGTATATGATCCCTTCTCTGGAAGAGGAACAACAATATTAGAATCATTACTTTTAGAAAGAAAAGCAATAGGAAATGATTTAGCTCCTTTAGCTTATGTTTTAACAAAATCAAAAACAATTAATTATAGTTTAGATAAAATAATAAAAAGAGTAAATAAATTAAAAAATGAATATATAAAATGAAGTAATATTAATAAAATAGATTTAGAACAAAAAGATTTTAAGGATGTTAAATATTTTTATAGTAAGTATAATTTAAATCAATTATTTTTCTTAAGAGAAAAAATAGGTAAAAATTATAGAAAATTAGATCAAATTGATAATTTTATTTTAGCAATTGCTTTAGGTTTAATGCACGGACAAATTAGAAAGGATAATTCAACAATTTATTTTTCAATATCTATGCCCAATGGATATTCAATGTCTCCTAATTATGTAAAAAATTATAAAAATAAATATAATTTAATTCTTCCTAAAACTGATATTTTTGAGCAAATAATTAATAGAATAATAGTAAAACTTAAAAATAATAAAATAAATAATCTTAAATTTAAATCTAAAATATTTAATGAAGATGCTTTAAAATCAAGTGAATTTATAAAAAACAAAAAACCAAAATTAATATTTACATCTCCTCCATATTTAAATGCAGTTAATTATGTAGAACAAAATTGATTAAGATATTGATTATTAGGATTTAATAAAGAAGAAAATAAAAAAATAAAACTTGATGATAAACATAATAAAGAAAATTACAAAAATTTTTTAAAAAAATTTTTAATTGAAATGAAAAAAATATTGGATCCTAACGGAACAATGATAATTGTAATTGGAGATTTAGAAAATAAAAAAATTCAAATTGATAAAATAATGAGAGAAATAATTTTGGATATAAAAAATTTAAAATTATTGGAAAGAATGAAAAAGGAAAAAAATAATTTAAAATTAAGTAGACAAATGGGAAAAGCAAAAGTAGGCAAATTAATAAATTATGATTGATATTTTATAATAGAAAGAATATAAAATTATGGAACAAAAATATGTTTTTGAACAAGAAGAAAAATTAAATTTAAAGAATCTTAAATTATTACCAATTAATCCAAGATTTACATATTTCGGGAATGAAAAAGAAAATTTTTCAATAGAAAATATCTATAATGAAACCTTTAAGAAAGAAAACGAAATAGAAGTGCTAATGAAAATATTTTCTAGTGAAGAAAATTTAGAAGATTCTTATGAGTTATTCGAAAGCCTTATTGATAATGGATATGATAAATATATTGATAGAATATGAGCAATAAAAACAAAATATAACAATTATTATGTTTTGGAAGGAAATAGAAGAACTTTATTTTTAAAAATTATTTTAAATATTAATAATTTAAGAAAAATATTTTTTAATCAAAAAGAAAAAATTTCCGAAAATATTTGCAAAAATATAGCAAATTTAGAAGAAAAAAATAAATGTATTAATAAAAATAAGAAATTTATTAAAAAAATAAATGAAAAAATAAATGAAAATGATCTAAAAAATAATGATTTATCAATTTATACATTCTTTAATAAATGCAAAGAAACAGATCTAAAAAATGACTGTTTTAATTTTGAAAAAACTAAAGATAAAATTTTAAAAAGATTGAGAAATAAACACATGATTCCCAATATAAAGGGTAAAAAAGATTGAAATAGATTATTAGTTTTAAAGAGCTATTTAGATATTTTCAAAAATTACGAAAATAAATATAATAATACAGAAAATATTATTAGAAAAATATCAAAAGATTATCAAATTTCACTAAAAAAAATTGATAGAGATTTAAGATCCGCAAATTGAATTAATAAATTATTAAATTCTCTAAATAAGGAAAAAAGAAATCAAATTATAGAAAATAAAAATTATAAAATATCTGCAATTGAAATTTCACCCTCTACTTTAAAAATATTAGGTAAAAATGGAAATAAAAAGACACTACAAAAGCAAATAAAATTAGAATATATTAAATATAATCCAATAATAAAAAATGGTAAATGAGAAGAGGTTGCTAATTTTTTATTTGAAAATTTTGAAAATGGAAATTTTACAACAAGGGGATGAAAAAATGAAAAAGAACATTATAAATTATCAAATTTTTTTGGAGAAGAAGAATATAATTTAAAATTTTCGCATTTAAAATGAAAAGAAAAAAATAGAAAAAATGAATATATAGATGAAATTTTAGAAGCAGAAAATTCAATTTATAAAATCAAAAAAGAAAATGAAAAAAAAATAATTCCAGAAAAAAATAAATATATTTATAAATTTAAGAAAATAAATGGATTGGATAGATATAATAATGAATTAAAAAATATTTATTGTGCTTTGCAAAATTTTAAGAAAATAATAAATTGAGTAACTAAATACGAATTAAAATGATTGATAATACCTGACAGCAATATAATATTCTCAAATAATAAAAATGAAAAAATATTAAAACATATAATTGGTGTATTTGGTGGATTAAGAATAATTTTTGATTATTTAAATACCTTTTTAACTAAAATTAGTGGATTAAAAAATAAAAACATTGAAGAAGATCTTTTAAAAAAATTTAATTTCAAAAATTCAAAAATAAATTTTCTTAAAAATATTAAAAACTCAGAAGATAATTTTGAAAAATGATTAGATAATATTTTAAATGATATAGATAATTATGATAAAAATCAAAAAATAAATTATTTAAATAAAAAAGAATTTCATAATGAAATTTTATCTTGATTAGTAGAAGAAGAAAAGATAAAATCAAAAAATAAATTAAATATTAAAAAAGATCTATTAATTGAAGATAAAGAATTAAAAAATTATTATAATGAATTAGAAAAAATATGAATTGATATAAACAAAATAAATTATGAAGATAATGAGATGGAAGATAATGATTGAAATAAAAAACCTTTAAGAAATTATGTTTTGCATAATTTCTTACCAATTTTAAAAAGAATAGAAAATATTGATAATAGAAAATATTTTGAAAAAATAATAAATTTGGTAAGTAAATTTTTGGATAAATTAAGAATTATTATTGATTTTATAGAAGAAAATATTGAAAAAGAAATGGTTAATAAAAAAGAATATATATCAAAAATAAATCAAGAAAGTTTAATTTTATAGATTATATTTTTTTAAAAATTAATAATAAAATTTAGTTATAATAAATTAATTAAAATAATTAAAGAGATATCTGATAAAACAAAAAAATTACTAGTATTAAATAGAGAAACAGAAGCTAATTTAGATTAACTTATTAAAGGTATTCAATCATAAATAATAAAATCTAATTTTGATAATGAACTTATAAAATTTTTTTATATCCGTACTTATTTTCAATAATTTCTTCAAGAAAATCTGAAATATCTGAACCTAAATTTTTTAGAGCAATTTTATTTATATCTGAAAAAGAAGCTAATTTATCTTTATTGGATAAACATTCTTTAGAACAATATTGTGCTAAAATATTAGATGTTAAAGTGACAATTTTATATTTTTCAATATCTAAAAAATTAGAATTTGAAAATTTAGGAGAAATAACTAAACAATATTTAGAATTATTTTTTTCAATATGTCTTTGTATTCGTGTTGATTGCAAATTATTATAAGATTTTCTGCTTTTTGCTTCAATATTAATTTTATTAACTTGATCATTAAAATCTCTAAAAATAAAAATTAAATCAGTATCGCCTGATCCACTTATAATTTCAGTAGATATTTCTTCTCTAAATAATTTAAAAATTGGTTTTAAAGAATTTTCAAATTCTTTACCATCTAAAGAACCATATTTTGATTTTTCAGTCATATTATTTATTAAAGAAATTATTTCAATTTTTTCATTATATTCCGGAAATACTATTGCTAAATATTTTAATAATTCATTTTCATATAATTTTAATTTAAAATCTTCTAATCCAAAAGTATTTTTAGGGGAAATAGGTTCATTAAATAAAGAATACTTACTTAATAATTCATGAGATATTTCTTTAAGATTTTTATTTAATTCAATATATCCTGAATAACTATCAATTTTATTATTTCTATAAGTATTTGTTGATCCATGTTTAAACTTAAAAAAATTACCACTATTATGATATTTATCACCTTTTAAATTAATTACTCCAAATTGAGAAAATATTTTTAAAAAAAAATATTTTGATTCATGCAAACAGTTAGCAAATAAATGATTGTAATCTTTTATTTGCTTAAATTTTTCTAATTTTTTTTCAAATGGTAATTTTCTAAAATCTAATATATCATTAACCAATTTTTCATAAGTTATCTTATTTATTTTTTTAATAAAAGGTAAAAATCATATAAACTCATCAATAAAAATTTTATATTCCAAAGAATCATTTAACATTAATTTAATAATTAATCGTCCAACAAATATTGAAAAATGTTCATTAACTTTACTATATGGTGCTGGAAATTGAATAGAAAATAAATTAACTAACATATTTTTTCTTATAAAATTTTCATCTTCATTTTTCTTGTTTAAAATATTTCAAGTTGTCTGAGTAGGAATAAAAAAATTGCTATTATTTTTTTTATAACCAAACATATAAAAAAACATTTGACTCAATCTAATTCCAATAGTATTCTCTGAACCATTTTCACTCCGACCTTTATAAATATTTTTTTCTTTTAAATCATATTTTAAATATTTTTTATTCAAAACGTTATTATTTTCTTTAATTGATTTTAAAAAAAGTACTATTTGCTTTTCTGAACTTATATTCTTTTGAAAAACTCATCTATCTTTAAATTTTCTTTCCATTTTATAAAAATAAATTAAATTTATTTTTTAATTCCTTTAATAATTTCTTTTAAAAATTTAGGAGGAATTGCTTCTCCTATAATATTTCTAATAAAAGTATCTGTACATCAATTTGGTAAATCTAAATCTGGAGGTAGTGAACTAATTATAAATAATTCTCTTAATGTTAAAACACGAGCATCAGAATATGTACCATCTGAAAGTAATCGACCAGGATGTACATTATTATGACCTCCTATATTACCCGAATTCATTGTTCTTGCTGGAGAAGGTTTATTTCAATGCATTCTTTTATAAGTATTATGAAATCCTTTAATTGCTTCCCCGTTAATTTTTTTGGGATAATAAAAATCGTTTTTTAAAGCAGACTTACCAGTTGAAGTATGCTTCATAGCTAATATATCTCTATCATTATGTTTTTTTGCATAATGTCACTTAATATTTGATGATTCACCAGATTCTAGACTTGGCAAAAATCCTATTGCTTCTTTAAGATTTATTTCTTTTGATTCACTATGATTAAATCAATTAAGATTTTTTTTTCACATTTTTATAAATGCTCTTGATCTGTTTTGTGAAACGCCATAATTACAAGAATTTAAAATAAATTTTTTTATATTATATATATCTCCAAATTCCTGAATTAAAATGCTAAATATTGTATAAAAATTATTATTATAAGGAAACAAAAAATTTAAAAATTTTGGAACATTTTCTATAATTATATAGTCAAATTTATTATTTTTTATAATTTCAATTACATAAAAAATTAAATAATTTCTTTCATCATTTTCATAATCTTTTTTGCCCAAAGTACTCATTCCTTGACAAGGAGGAGTAGCAATTAAAAATTTGCAATTATTATTTTTTATCTCAAAATTTATTTGATCTAATATTTCTTTTTTAGTAATATCGCCAATAATCATTTTTGTTTTTGGATAAAAAAAAGTATACAATTTAGCTCTTGAGAAAATTAATTCATTCGCTATTTTAATATCTATATTAACATCTTTTAAATACATCTCTCCTATACCAGCACCAGAAAACAAAGAAATACCATTTATCTTATTTGTCATTATATTTTATCCCTTTTAAAATTTTATTTATTAATAATGGAGGAACAGATTCTCCTATCATATTTCGTATCTGAATATCAGAAACAAATTTTGGGACATTTAAATTGGGATCTAAACTACTTAAAATAAATAGTTCTCTTAAAGTTAAAACACGTGCATCAGAGTATGTGCCATCTGAAAGTAATCGGCCAGGATGAACATTACTTTGAGATGAAATACAATCATTTCTCATAGTAATAGTTGGAGAAGGTTTATTCCAATTAATTCTTTTATATGTGGCCATATAACCTTTTAATTTTTCTCCTGTTTTTTTATTTTTAGGATAATAAAATTTGTTATCAAAAGCAGATTTTCCAGTAGGAGTATGTTTCATAATTTCAATATGAGATGCTATATGATTCCGAGCATTGTGATTTTTAATGTTTGATTTTTGTCCGGATTCCAAACTAGGAAGATTAGATATAGAATCTCATACTGTTATTATTTTTTCTGATTTAGGATCAATTCATCGAAATTTTTTTTTTCACATTCTTATTATTGCTCTTTCTCTATGCTGAGGAACACCAAAATTTTTTGCATTAAATATATCAAATTCAATATTGTATTCCTTTTTATATTTATTAATAATTATTTCTTTAATTCCTAATAATTCATTATTTATAATGAATTTTATCTTAAAAAATCTAGAAACATTTTCTATCAAAACAAAGGAAGGTTTTAATTTATCAATTATTTCAAAAGTATCAAATATTAAATAATTTCTCTTATCTGCGATCATCTGATCATTTGACTTATTTTTCCCTATTAAACTTATTCCTTGACAAGGAGGAGTGGCAAATATAAAATCAATTTTCTTTTTAATTGATTCATTAATAATTTTATTTTTAATATTTTCATCTGTTATATCCCCACATATTGTTTTGGTATTTGGATGTCAATATTCATGCACTTTATTTCTTATTGGAATTAATTCATTCGACAAAATAATTTTTACTTTTGTATTTTTAAAGCCAAACTCAGCTATTCCAGCACCAGAAAACAATGATAAGGCATTAATTTTAACTAAATTCATTGAGTTTATTCCTATTTAAATAAAAAAAATATTTAAATTTAATGTTTAAATTATATCTAATAATTATTTCTAATTTAATGTTTAAATTAAAAAAATAATTACATTCTATTTAGACTTATTTAGATATATTTCAACTTATATACAATTAATATATTAATATTTACAAAAAAGAGATATATTATATGATCTTTTCTTCGGAAAAGAAATAACATTTTTGGAATAATATTATTAAAAATAGAAGTTTATGGAAATTATTTATCTTCATCGATTCATTTATTAATTAAATCAAAAAAAATATTAATAATTTTATTTTAGCTATTTCATTAGAATTAATTAATGGAAAAGTAAGAAAAATGAATTATCACTTTATTTTTCTGTTCCTATAGCTAATGGATATTAAACATCTCCGAATTATGTTAAAAAATTAACTTAACTTTTAATTTTTCGATTTATTTAAAGTTTGTTAATTATATAAAACAAAACTGAATAAGATATTTATTATTAAAATTCAACAATAAAGAAAATAAAAATATAAAACCGAATAATAAACATAGAACAGAAAATTATAAAATATTTCTAAAAAATTTTTGATTAAAAAGAAAAAAATGAATATTTTATACTTAAAGAAAATAGAGGAATATTATCTTTAAAATTACTTTAAAAATAATAATTTTAAATAAAATTTATGATATTTTAAATTAATTTAATAAGTAATTTTAATATTAAATCTAAAATAAATTCATTATAAAAACAATTTTGTTAAAATTACATTTTTCTTTAATCTATAGATATCTTAAATTATTTATATTTAAATTTACAATATTTAATTATAATTTATAAATTAATAATTAAATTTTAATTTTCTAAAATATTAATAATATTTTATTTTATTAGATATTAAATTATTATAGTAAATCTAAAGTTTCTTTAATAGATTCAAAATAAATTGATAAAGTTTCTTTTTGATTTAAATAATTATTTTCAAAATTACTACATTTTTTATTTAAAAATACTTCTCTTAACTTATTTCAATCATTACCCTTAATTTCTTTTATTTTATTATTAGAATTTTTAACTAATTCTCATCTTATATTATTAGATTCTTTCCCACGCAAAATTTCTTTCATGTTTTCTTTATTTGTTCTTATTAAAGCAATATCAAAATGTTTTCTATTATTTTGATCTCTAGAAGAAATTGTAATAACAGATGTTGATAATTTAACATTATATTTATATCCTAGATATTTCTTAAATAATTTTTGTACAAATAATTTAAGTTCTGATGTATCAATTTTATTAAATATTGGTGAATCTAAAAGTAATTGATAATCAACATCATAAATTCCATTTTTTCTTTGAACAACAAGATTTCTTCTTGCTGATCCTACAATTGCATGATTAAAAGATTTTCCATATTTTGCTTTAATTTCTTCTTTAATTTTAGGAATTGTATCTTCTAATTCAATTTTATATTCTTTAATTTCTTTTTTACTAACATATCTACATTTCTCATTCATAATTAATTAATTTAATTCCCCTTTATTTTTAATAATTATAATAATATTATAATGAATCAAATTATTGAAAGAAAAATAAAATTTTTAAAACAAGAATTCTCAAAAAATAATTATGTATTATTAAAAGATGATATAAAAGATTTAAAAATTCAATTAGAAAGAAAACCTGTACAATTATACAATTTAGCAATAAAATTTTTATTAAAAAATAATGAGAAAATAAATTATGAAAATATTTCTAAAATCATAATTATTGATATAAGAATACGAGACAATCTTAAAAAAATAATAACTTCCTTAGAAGAATATATAAGGGTAAAATATATAGATTTTAAAAAAATAGAATTTAATAATAATTTAATTAAAAAAATTTATACAGAAAATTTAGCAAAAATGATCCAAGAATTAAAGGTAGATGAATACAACATAATAAGAGAAATAAGAAATAAAGTAAATCATATTGTTTACCCAATAATATTTGAAGAATTTAAAAATATTTTTAATAATTTAATTAAAATAAGAAATTTAGATTTTATTAATAAAAATACTTTTGATAAATATCTAAGATCAATTTTAAATACTAATTACAATATAAATATTAATTTTATAAATAATTCTTTTAAAAAATTAAAAAATTATATTTAATCATAAATCTAAAGCAATTTCTATATAATCTAAAAAAGGGATTATTATGGAAAATTTCATTGTAAATAAAGGTTACTCAATAAAATTAATAGTAAAAGAAGATGACGAAAAATTAATTGATACAAGTAATGAATTTATTTTAGAATTAGAAAAAGAATATTTTAAATATAAAAATAAATTAAAAGAAGAACAAGATAAATTTGAAAAATATAATAACAATAAACATGTTTATTTTTCGCAAGAAAAATTATTAAAAAAATCTCCTATTGCAATCATAAATGCTCCTTGAGGTAGTGGAAAAACATATTTTATTGAACAATTTGCAAAAAACTTTATCGATCAAAGAATAGATATTAAAAACTTTAAAAATATCATCATTCTTGATATTTTTAAATTTTCTAATTCTAAAAATATTCCTGATGAAATAATGGCTGAATTATTTTTTATTCTTACAAAAATATATGATCAAGATAATAAAAATGATTTACTTAATAAATTACATAAATTTGCAATAAAATTTTTTAATGCAACAGTAATTGCTTGAATAAATTATTTTGGTAAATTTAATTTTGAAAAATTTAAAATTAAAGATCTAAATGAAACAGAAATTATTGTAAATGAAATATCTAAAAGTATTGAACCTACTTTAATAATATTTGATAATATTGAAAGAATTGGAAAATATTCTTGAGAGATTTTAAAAGCAATCTTTAAAATCTCACAAATTGATAATTTTTGTTTTATATTACCGATGAATATAAATAGATTAAATGGAAATGAAAATAAAAAAAATGATGAATATCCAATTGAAAAATATATTGATCTACCAATATTTGAATTTAAACAAGATTATCTTTCTTTTTTAAAAAATAATGGAGTAGATCAAAAAGAAGCAGTAATTATAAATAATATTTTAAATACAGAAATAGATGGACAAAAATTATCAATAAGAGAAGTAGAACAAAGATTCAATAAAAATGATATTTTTAAGGAAAATAATAAATATTTAAAATTAGATAAAATTGTAAAAAATGTATGAGGTTCAGTAACCGAAGCCAAAAAATACTTAAATGATGAAATTAAAAAATATATTGAAAATCTAAATCAATTAGAAGCAATTTTTAATCAAATAAAATTAAATATTAAAGAAAGAAAATATCAAAATATTAATTTCGATCAAGATACTAAAAATTATATTAATCAAATTAATAATAATTCTTGAAATCTTAAACATAATTATGAAGAATGAATAATTATGTTTGATAAAATTTTAAAAGATATTAAAGAATATTTAAATAAATTTGATCTTAAAAAAATTGAATTAATTACAGTAAAAGAAAAATTAAATTCTAATTATTCAATTATAAATAATAATTTAAGAATCTTAAATTTAAAATTAGAAAAAGAAATGAGTCTTGAAGATAAAGATAATTTAAAAATTAATCAATTACAAATTGAAATTGAAAAGAAAATTAATAATATTGAAATAATCAAAAATCAAATAAATTTAATTAATCAAAAAATATATAATATTGAAGAAGGATACAAAGATCTAGATTATAAGAATTTAGAAAAAAGTATTCAAGATTATAAAGAAAAAATAAAAAGTATAAATCAGGATACTGATTTATACTTAATAAATAAATATTATATGTGGGACAGAAAATTTGATTATTCACGAGATAATTCAAATTATATTGATTACTTTATTGATTGTTTATTTAGTTAAGTTTATTTATAAAAAATTAACATAATATCTGTATTTAATAAATTTATAAATAAATACATAATATAAAGTTATCATATCTTTTTAAATTTAAAATAAATAAAAGATATGATTGATAATTTGATAATAATTTATCAAGTGTAATAATTAAATATTTATATAAAAGAGGTTAATAAATGGAAAATGATATTTTTTCTAAAATTGAAAAAAAAGCATTATGAAAAAAACAATTTGGTACTAAATTTACAGGATATGATGTATTTGGCAGATTTGTAAGTCAATGTTGCTCAGATACTAAATGTTGTTCTGCTTCAACTCTTGTTCTTCCTGAAATTTATGGAGGTAAAGTTAGTATTGAAAATGGAATTATTTTACACCCCCTTTCAATTAAAGAAAAAGGTGATAAATTATATGGAATTGCAAATAAAAAATTTTTTCGAATTAAAAAAAATAAAGATGGAACAGCAACAATACTTGTAAAAAATAAAAAAGAAGAATAAATCTTCTTTTTTTATTTAAATATTGAATTTACTATATCTAAATTATCTTATTTATCTTTTTCTTTTAAATAATGAATTTAAAATAAATAAGAATTTTAATCTTTTGTCTTTAATTTATAAAAGATTAAAATGAAAATAAGTTTTATTTCCGCAAAAAAACAATCTGAAAATAATTGAATAAAAAATGAATTAAGTAATGTAAATAGTAAATTAATTAATCTTGATAATAAAGTAAATACCCTTGACAATAAAGTAAATGCACTCGATAATAAAGTTAATTCTTTAGAGAATAAAATTGAAACAAAGTTTACATTAATTGATCATGATTTAAATGAAATTAAAATAATTTTAAAAAGCTTGCAAAAAAACAGAAATTAATTTCTGTTTTTTTATATATTAAATCTAAAATGAACTATATCTCCATCTTTTAATTTATAATCTTTTCCTTCTAATTTTATGAGACCTTTTTCTTTTAAAATCTCCTCTGATTTATATTTAATAATTTGATCATAAGAAAATATTTCTGCTTTTATAAATCCTTTTTTAAAATCAGTATGAATTATTCCTGCCCCTTCTGGTGCTTTGATTCCTAATTTAAATTTTCAAAGATGAATTTCTTCTGGTCCACAAGTAAAAAATGTTCCTAGATTTAGCAATTTAAATGCTTCTTTTAAAATTATATTAATTCCTTTTTCATTTAATTTATATTCATTAAGGAATTGTTTTTTTTCTTCGATTGAATTTATTTTTGTAATTTCATCTTCAATCTTAGCTGAAATTACAATTGAATTTAAGTTATTTTTATTAATATAATCATTATATTTTTGAAAAAGAGAATCTTCTTGATAATTAATTAATTTATCTTCATTTATATTAGCCAGATAAATTACTTTTTTATTAGTAAGAAAATTAAATTGCTTAATAAAATCATTTTCTTCTATGTTAAACTTAAGATCTTTAATTTCTTGTTCTTTTTCTAATTCTTCTTTTATTTTTTTCATTAAAAGAAGTTTATCAAGATCCTTTCGTTCTCCTTCAATTTTTTTCTTATTTTTAGTAATTCATTTTTCTACTTGTTCTAAATCACTAAGAATAAGTTCTAATTTGATAGTATTTATATCCCTTATTGGATCTATCTTACTATCTACATGAATAGTATTATCATCATGAAATAATCTTACTAAATGTAAAATAAGATCAACTTCTCTTATATTTGCAAGAAATTTATTTCCCAATCCTTCTCCTTTACTTGCATTTTTTACAAGACCAGCAATATCATAAAAATAAACTTGTGTAAAAATTATTTTTTTGGAATCATAAATATCTTTTAATTTATAAGCTCTTTCATCTTCTACATTTAAAATTGCAACATTAGGTTCTATTGTTGCAAATGGATAATTTGCTGCTTCTACATTTGAATTTGTAATTGCATTAAAAAAAGTTGATTTTCCAACATTAGGTAATCCTACTATTCCAATTTTGATAGCCATTTCTTTTCTCCCAAATAATTATTATTAATATTTAAAATATTAAATATTATAGTTTTATTGTAAATAAATAATATTTAAAATAAGAATTTTAAATAATTAATAATAAATTAGTATAAGGAAATAAAAATGAAAATAAATTTCTTTACTACAAAAAACAGTTGAATTAAAAATGAAATACTAAATGTAAAAAGTGAAATAAATAATATAAATAATAGATTAAATAATTTAGAAAATAAAATAGAAACAAAATTTATAATATTAGATCACGACTTAAATGAAATTAAAATAATTCTTAAAAGTATAGAAAAAAATAAAGCTTAATTGCTTTATTTTTTATTTACTTATTATTTTCTTTTGCTTTTCTATTCATCATAAATCAATAACAAAGTAAAAATAAATTAGAAATAAATAATAATACACTTTCTATTAATAATATTAAATTCCCTGCATCTAAATAAATAATAAATTGTGCTGTAGTTGATATTTCAAAAAAGACTCAAGCAAATCAATTTTTTCTTGCAAGAAATATTACTCCTGATATTTGCATTATTGCAAACAAGGTATCTCATAATGGATCAATATCATATATTATCCCTGTTTCTTGTGAATAACTAAATGCATATCCATATGTATTTAAATCTTCTGAAATAATATGTAAATTATCATAATTATTTGGATCTGGACTAGTAATACTTAAATCATAAAATAATTGTTCTTTACTAAAAATTATTGGTGTAATTAAAATTATTGCAAATAGAATAAAGAAAATACTAATAAAAATTACTAATAAAATAGATTTATAATTTAAATTTGAAAGATAAGGATCCTCCTTATTTTTTTCTCTTTTATCTCATGCAAAATAAGAATATTGTACAAAAGTAATTTCTCCTAGATCTGTAATTACAATTCATCAGGCACCATATACAATATCTATAAATAAAAGTAAAAATAAAGCTATCTGATTATAAAAAACAAACTTCTTGGAAAATTTAATTAAATAAATATTAGAAATAAATCAAAATATTGAGGCAATTACAGAAAATATTAAAACAAATCAAGAAATAATATAAAGTGGGTTGTTTTTTGATAACCCACTTTCAGTTACCGTTCCATATTTTCCACTTATAGTCTTCCCAAATGCTAATTGATTTGTAACATTAAATCCTAATTGATAAAAAATAATATTTAAAATCGAAGAAATAATAAGAACTAAAATAAATATTAAAATCATATATATTGAAAATTCTTCTTGTGTTCATTTATTAGGTTTTAAAAATTTATAAAAAAAATCTTTCTTATTTTTCATAAAATAATTCTTATCTTTATATTAATTGTTTTATTTTAATTTAATCCAATTTTATTAAAAAATATCGAAAAAATAAATTAAAAGCATTTTTTAAGGAATTAAAAGAATATTTCTGTAGAGGAATAATTCTTCGATTAGAATCCCTTATAAGAAATTTTTTTATATATTTTTTACATTAAAAATTGTTAATTATTTTGATAAAAATGAATGGAATTATTGAAATTTTGCTAATTTAATTTTATGAAAATAAAAAAATTTAAAATAATAAATAATATAATCTTGATATAGAAAGATTTAAAAAATAATATGGCAAAAATTATACCTTATATTACATTTAAAAACAGTATAGAATCTATCGAGTATTATAAAAATATTTTTGGGAAAAATATTTTAATAGATCGTAAAAAATTAGATCTAAAAACAGCAAAATTTTTAAAAGAAAAAGCAGATCCAAATAGAACTGTTCATGGTGTTTTTGTAATTGCAAAAAATTTAATAATGTTTTCTGATAATTTTAGTAATAATCCTATTTATCCATCTACTATTCTTATTAATTTTAATGCTGATGATCAAAATGAATTTGAAGAAGCAGAAAAAATAATGAATAATGCAAAAAAAAATAAAGCCAAAATTACAATGCCTTTTGCAAAACAACTTTGAGGTGGAGCAATGGGTGCTTTTGTTGATAAATATAATAATACTTGAATGATCCATGCTGAATCATTTAGCAATAATCGTAAACAAAATAATACATTTAAAGAATATTATAAAAAGTAATTTATTTAATTTTTTTCTTGCTCTTTTTTTTAAAATAATAAATTATATATATAGATAAAACAAGTAATATTAAAACAAATATTACAATTAAGAGAATTATTCATCAAGAAATAGATTCATTATTATCAGGCGGAATAATAGATTCTGTTTTAAACTGAATATCATTATTTTCATTATATTGAATTAAATTATTATCAAGTGTAGTAATATAAAAAGGACTATCATAACTTTTATAATAATCAAAATTATTACAATTAACTTCAAACTCTAAATAATAATTATTGGAATCATCTATTTTTGTATCAAAAATAACTTCTTTGGAATCTAAATAATTATTATTTTCTAAATTATTATAATCAATTGTTTTAGTTTCTATTTGATTATTTAAACTATCATATAATGATATATTTATTGAATTTATTAAATTATAAGGATCAACAAAATCATATGAAACTATTAAATCATTATTATCAATTGTGTTTGAAACATTATATACTTTTGGTAAATATTTTCTAAAATTAACATCTTGTTCTCAAATGTGATAATCATTAGATATTTCAAAATATAAATTATTCTCAAATAATAATTCTAAATCAATAGATGCTTCAAATTCTCCAGCACCTAATCATAAAAGATTATCTACATATTCATTTCATATTATTTCATTATTATCTTTATTTATTAAATTTATTGTGTAATTAGCATAATAATCGTTCCTACTGAGAGAATTTCTACCATCAAGTAATTTAAAATAAATATCATTTGTTTTTTCATTTTGATCATAAAAACTATCATACTTATAAATAATTGTTGGTTTATCAACTAATACCAAACTATAATCTTGATTAATAGATAATTTATCATAATATCAAAAATCAGTCAATTCATTTAAAGTACTACTTCCATTATTTTGATAAATTCCTTTGATCATAGATTCATTATCTGAAAATGAAGTATAATCTAATGCTATATTTTGATAATAAACATCATCTATTCAATCAGTTTGATAAATACCAGTATAATAAAAATCCTCTGAAAGATAAAATCCTTCACTAGATAAATTTCCTACTGCAATATTTTCATTATTATCCAATTGTGATTGAATATCTAAATTTAAATTAAATCCATAAATATTTTCACCATTAAATGAAATTCCTGATGAAATTGGTGGTAGCAAACTATAAAAAGTATAATTTGCAAAATCATTACTATTTCCATTTACATTTATATTATTAAAAATTACTTCATCTAAATTAATTGAATTAGGTACACCTTCATCAGACTGAAAACCATTAGTAACAGAGCCAATAAAGGGACTATAAAAAATTGAAAAATATTTTTCTTGTCCTTCATCTTCAATAAATAAATTATTACTGAAACTTGAAATAAATTGATTATTTGAAAAATTAATATTATTTATATAAATATCATCAAAATGATATTCTGATAAAATGTATGATTCAGAATTACCTATTGGAGCAATTATAGTAGAAATAGTTTCATCAAACAAAATAATCTTATTATTAGAAAAATTAATATTTTCAAAAGCACAATTTTCAAAATTAGTACCAAATATGTTTTGAGCAATTAAACCAATAGTAGCAATATTAATAATTTTATTATCATAATCTTCTCGATCAATAATATTAGGACTATAAACATTAAAAATTAAATTTTGGTAATTTATATTATAAAAATTAACATTTGTTAAAAATGATTCATTTATTTCTCCAAAAGGAAACATAAAATTATCAAAATTTAAATTGAAAATACTGCAAGAATTAACATCGCTAAAAAAAGAGTAATATCCTAATCCATTATTTGCTTCACTTACTTCAAATGTATTTGTATTAAAAATATCTGTAACATCACGATTATAAAGTGTATATCCATTTCCTTCTATTATAATTTTATTTAATTCTAATCCTGTTACATCATCATTTTCAGAATCGGAAAAATCAACATTGTGTTCTAATTCATATGTTCCTCAATCAGGAACAGATTCTAATTCATATATAAATTGTTGTGAAGATATAGAATTTTCAGAATATTCTGAATAATCATTTATTTTATTATTTTGATAATTTATATTATCTTCATTTAAATTTAAATTTTTGTTAGAAAAGATAAATGGTAAAAAAAATAAACCTAAAATTGGTACTAAAAATAATTTTAAAAAACTTTTCATTTATTTTAATTATAATTAAAACTTAATTTATATAATTCATTTCTAAATTTTCTTTATTATAATGTCTTATACCATTTCATGTTTCTTTATTTCTATAATGTCAAAACGTTATTCCATATATAAAATCTTTATCTATTTTTAATTTTATTTGATCAGATAAATCTTTATCAACGATATTAAACACCTCTGAAGCTTTTATAAAATTAAATCAATATCTAGAATTTAAATAATCTTTAATATCACTTAAAACAGCTAACTTATATCCATATTGATAAAAATAATCTCATAACGATTTTTCTTCATTACGATTCAAACTATATTTATACAATCTCCAACTATATCCTTGTTCTTTATTAAAATAAGATGTAAATAAATCTCCACTAATTTTAGAACTTCGATAAGGGATTATTTCATTTTCTAAATTAGTCAAATAATTCTTTGCATCAATTGTTAATTTTGCGCCTCCTTCTAAAGTTTTTTTAATACCGTCTCACATTATTTTTGGTTTTTTTTCAATATATCCAGTTGCTATTTCAGCCATTCCAATACTAATTTCAACAGAATCCAATAAAAATCCTGATCTTGTCTTAGATTTAGATTTTTCAAATATTTCATAAAATGATTCTGTTCGCTGTGGATATTCATTATCAACAACAACAGAATATTGATTAGAATTTCAATGTTTACTATAATCTGTGTAATCTTCATTAGAAAAATTTTCAAAATAAATATTACAATTATGAGTTCAAGGATTTAAAGAAAAAGTAAAATTTAATTTTATTTTTTGTTTTTCTTTATTTGAAATTCCTAATTGTAAAGGATCATATTCAATGGAACTATTACCATTTATTGTTTCAATAATATAATATTGAAAAGGATAAGCAAATAATTTATGTTCAAAATTAATATCTTTATCATTTAAATATGAACTAGGAAAATTAAAAAAATTATGATCTAAATTAATTTCATCAGTTGATCCCATACTGCTTTTTAAAATAAATTCTTTTATTAAAAATTTATTTTCTGTAATTGATAAATATTCATCATTTCCTTCAATTATTTTAATAACTAAATTACCAACTTCATCTTTCGTTAATGAAAATTTATCTGGAAATATTGGTGATTCTAAAATATAAAATCCCGCAAATTCTTCTTTGCTTAAATCATTTTGAAAGGTTTTTTGTACACTAACTCCATTTATAATAGTGATGTTATTTTTTTCTTTATTAATTGGATATAAATAAAAATCATAATTAAGAGAAAAATTTCCAATTTTTGCAATAGGATTACTAGATTTAAAAACTCCTATAATTCAAATAATTGAATTATTAATTACATCATTTCCATATTTAAAATTTGTAGATATTTCTTCTACATTACTCAATTTTAAGGAAAAATCTTCTCGAACTTGTAAAGATTGATTATTTCTATCTAAATGTGCTCTTTCTATAAAAGTTTCACCTTTTAAAATCGTTGAAATTGGATAAGTAATATAAATATCTAAATTTAAAATTAAAATAAAATTATTATTATCTAAATTTTTAACTTCTGAAATTGAATAAAATTTAAATAAATTATTTTCATAAATGATAATATTATTTAAATTTAAAATTAATTCTCTTTTTTTATTTATATCTTCTTCAAAAAAATAATCATTAATATTTATTTTTAACTCGATATTTTCAATATTATTTATTCTAATATTTTTTTCAATTCAATAACCGTTTTCTAAATTTAAAAAATCAATTTGATCATCAAAAAGAACATAATTAACAAATTCATTTCTCTTTGCAATTGATTCTTCTTTTGAATTTCCCGGAAAATCAATTACATTTTTATTTAGATTAGTATCATCAGATTCTCAATTAGTATTATTTTTTGGTATTAAAATTTTTATCATTTTATTCTTCTTTCTTATTCTATTCTTACTCATTTAACAGTAAATAAACCAGCAGCTAAGTTATATTCTTGTGAAGAATTTTTTAAAGAATATGGAGCTAATGTATTTGCTTCATTATGAGATTTTCCAATTCTTATAATATATCCTTCTTGATCATATCCATCAATATATCCCACAACATCAGAACTATCATTTTTCCCTTCTGATTTATTTCTTGTTCCAACATAACAATTTGCTAATTTATGTTTATGATTTATAACTTCTTTATTTCATATTTGATTAGGTAAATTATTAACTGCTTGTACAGTAGCCATTCCTTCTTTAAATTCTTTATTATGTTCATGCAATCTTTTTCAAACACCTAAATATTTATTATTTTTATTTGGATCATAAGTACTTAAAAATTCTTTAATTGTACCAATATGTTCATCTAATTGATTTATTTGTATAAAATCCATTTCTAAGTTTTCAAAATCATAATTTTTGATTCCTTTTCAATCATTCTTATTACGATAATGTCAAAAAGTTATTCCATTTTTAAAATCTTCATTAATTATTAATTTTGTTTTTTTAGATAAATTTTTATCTACTAAATTAAATATTTTATCTATTTTTAAAAAATTAAATCAATACCTTGAATTTAAATATTTTTGAATATTTTCTAATTGATTTAATTTATATCCATATTGATAAAAATAATCAAATAAATGCTTTCTCTCTAAATTATTTAAACTATACTTATTCAATTTTCAACTAAATCCTTTTGCATTATTTAAATATGAAGTTAGTAAATCACCATTAATTTTAGAAGTATTATTTTTTTCTAAATTATTAATATAATTTTGATGTTTTCTTTTTTCAATAATATTATTAGATATAGATGATCTTGAAGGAGATAAAAATTCTGAATATTGTTCTGCTTTAATGTCTTTTAATATATCTCCATAAGATAGTGTTCTTTTAGGATATTCATTATCACTTACTGTGCAATATTGATTAATATTTCATGTTGCATCAATCTCAAATTTATTTAAGGCATTTTCAAAATAAATACTACTGCTATGAGTTCAAGGATTTAAAGAAAAATTAAATCTTAAATAATCTTGATGATTTTCACTATTTCAAAGCAATTGTAATGGATCATATTTTATTGAATTAATTCCATTTGTTGTTTCAATTTTATAATACTCAAAGGGGTAGGCATATAATTTATGCTCGAATAAAATATTTTTTGGATTTTTATATGAATTTGCTTGTTCAAAAAAATTATGAATATTTATTTTATCACTTCATCCCATTTCTTTATTTAAATCAAAATTTTTAATGAGCAATTTTCCATCTTCTAATTTAAAATTATTTGGATTTTTATTTGACAAAGTAATAATGGTATTATTATTAACATCTTTTTCAATATTAATAGCATCAGGATATAATGGTGATTCTAAAATATAAAAACTAATAAATTCATCACTATTTGTATCATTAAATAAAGTATTGTTTACATTTATATTATTTATTAAAATACTATTTCCATCTTCATTATTATAACTATCATAAAATTTAATTATTGGATATAAATAAAAATTAAAATTTAAAGGTAATGTACCAATTTTTGTTAATGTTTCTTTTTCTTCTTCTAAATTTATTTTCTCGATTCCAATGATTCAAATAATTGAATTATTTTTATAATTATTATGATACTTAAAATTAGTTTCTACTTCTTCTACTTTGCTTAATTTAATATCAAAATCTTCTCTTATTTGAAGTTTACTTACATCATTTCTTTTTAAATGTGCACGATCAATAAATGTTTCTCCACTTAAAATTGTTGAAATTGGATAAGTAAGATAAATATCTAGATTAATATTTGCAATAAAATTATCATTATCTAAAATTTCAATTTTAGAAATTGCATAAAATTTAAATAAATTATTTTGATAGATAATAATATTATTTAAATTTAAAATTCGTTCTCTTTTTTTATCTATATCTTCTTCTAACAAATAATCATTTATATCTAATTTTATTTTACAATCAAAAATATCATTTATAATGATTTCTTTTTCTACTCAGTATCCATTTTCTAAATTTAAAAAATCAATTTGATCATCAAAAAGGACATAATTAACAAATTCATTTCGTTTTGCAATTGATTGTTCTTTTGTTTTTCCTGGAAAACTAATTACATGTTTTTGATCATAAGTATCTAAATTTTTATTAGTTGATCAGTTTGTATTATTTTTAGGAATTAAAATCTTTACCATCTATTCTTTCCTTTTTAAACTATTCAACTCGAACTCATTTAATCGTAAGTAATCCTGCTGCAAAATTATTTTCTTCTGCAGAATTTGATAATGAATAAGGAATAAGATTTCCTACTTCATCATGTGATTGGCCAATTCTTATGATATTTCCTTCTGCATCATAACCATCAATAAAACCAACAACATCAGAATTATCATTAGTTCCTTCTGATTTATTTCTTGAACCAACATAGCGATCTGCTAATCTATGTGTATGTCCTTTTACTGCTCCATTTGTAACTATATTTGTCTGTCCTGAAATTGTTTGTAATGTTGTCATTCCTTCAATAAAACTAGGATTATATTCATGTAATTTTTTTCAAACCCCTAAATATTTATCATTTAAATTTGGATCATAATCATTAATAAATTCTTTAATTGTTCCTATTGCTTCATCAATTAAAGATATTTCATCTGATAATAATTGATATTTTTTTCCATCTTTTGAAAAATAAATATCTTTATGATTATTTTTTACGAATTTTAAAAAATATTTTGTTTTATTATTTGATAATTTAAAAATATCATTTTTTTGATCACTATTTTCAATACTTTCTATTTCTCAACCTGAAAAATAAATTTTTATTTTGTTATTAATAATGTCTTCTGTTTTTTCTTCCATTTAATTTAATAACCTTTCCTTTTTATTTACTTATAATTAAAATTTATCAAATAAACAAAAAGAATTTAAATATTTTATAAGTTGTATAGACAACTTCTAAATAATAAATTATTTAGAAATAAAAAAAGAGCCTTATAAAAAGACTCTTTATTACCATTTAAAAAATTTAATTAATTTTTTAAATGGTGGTTCAGGACGGAATCGAACCGCCGACACAGGGAGCTTCAATCCCTTGCTCTACCGACTGAGCTACTGAACCTGATTTTTTTATTATTCCGGTAGGATTAATTAAACCTACGTTTTTCTCAAAACGGCAAATAACGAAATAATTTATTTAATGGCGGTCCTGACGGGATTTGAACCCGCGATCTCCTCTGTGACAGAGAGGCATGATGACCACTTCACTACAGGACCTGGTTGCGGAGACAAGATTTGAACTTGTGACCTTTGGGTTATGAGCCCAACGAGCTACCAGACTGCTCTACTCCGCGATAAATAAATGGTGGAGATGGAGGGATTCGAACCCCCGCACGACTTTCGCCGTCTCTCGGTTTTCAAGACCGACCCCTTCAACCAGACTTGGGTACATCTCCATTTATAATTGGTGGTCCGTGCTGGACTTGAACCAGCGACCAACCGGTTATGAGCCGGTGGCTCTAACCAACTGAGCTAACGGACCTTATTTGGTAGCGGAAGAGGGACTTGAACCCCCGACCCATTGAATATGAACCAATTGCTCTAACCAACTGAGCTATTCCGCCAATAATATGGTGGAGCGAACGAGACTCGAACTCGCGACCCCATGCGTGCAAGGCATGTGCTCTACCAACTGAGCTATCACCCCATAAATGGTCGGAAAGACAAGACTTGAACTTGCGACCCCCGCGTCCCAAACGCGGTGCTCTGCCAAACTGAGCTACTTTCCGATAATGGCGCGCCCGATAGGAGTCGAACCCACAACCCTCTGATCCGTAGTCAGATACTCTATCCAGTTGAGCTACAGGCGCATTATTAATGGTGCGGGTGAAGGGACTTGAACCCTTACGTCCGAAGACACTAGATCCTAAGTCTAGCGTGTCTGCCTATTCCACCACACCCGCACATGGTGCCGTTGATAGGAATCGAACCTACGACCCACTGATTACAAGTCAGTTGCTCTGCCTGCTGAGCTACAACGGCTGATGATCTTTGGTGGGGCATATAGGACTTGAACCTATGACCTCCTGCTTGTAAGGCAGATGCTCTCCCAACTGAGCTAATACCCCGAAAAAATGGTGACCCATACGGGATTTGAACCCGTGCATGCTAGGATGAAAACCTAGTGTGTTAACCGCTTCACCAATGGGCCTAATGGCGCTCCGGAGAGGATTCGAACCTCCGACCAACTGGTTAACAGCCAGCTGCTCTACCACTGAGCTACCAGAGCAATTTAATTGATAAACATACAAATATTATTATATCTTAAATTAATCTTTTTAAGATAAAAAATCAAAAATTTTTATTAAAACAAAATCTTAATTTAATCTCTTTTTAAGAATATAATAAATCCCTCTAAATGATTAATATTATTAATCATAATAGAAACAATAACAAAAGATTTTTAAGTAAAAGAATTCGATTATTTTAAGGTTCTTTAAAAATTAAATTTTTATTATGAAATTTAATAAATATATGTAATCTTTTCTTATTTATTATAATTATACATATGAAAAAAAAAGAAGTTATTATTATCGGAGTTGGAAGGTTTGCTGAGGCATTGATAAATGAGTTATCAAAATTTCAACACTTTACATTAATTGCAATTGATAATGATATTAAAAAACTTGCAGAAATATCAACATTTGTAGATAAAACATTTGTTGGTGATTCTTCAAATGAACAATTTTTAAAAGAAGTGGGAATTAAAAATGCTGATATTTTTGTTGTAAGTATTGGAAATGATATTCAAAGTAATTTACTGACTTCATCAATTTTAAAAGACAATTTTAGCGGAACTGTAATTGCAAAAGCAGTAAGTAAAAGACATGTTGAGATTCTTAAAAAAATTGGTGTTGATGTTGTTATAATGCCTGATACAATAGCAGCAAAAAGAACAGCAATTGGTATTTTAAATCCTGTTCTTAATGCTGAATTATTTCAAAGAAATTCAGAATTAACAGAGCTTGATGGCGGAGTTTCAATTTTAACAATTGAAGCATTACCAGTATGAGAAGATAAAATGATCAAAGATCTTAAAATACCAAGAAATATTTCAATATTTTTAATTTATCGTAATAAAAAAGTTGTAATTGTAAATGGATTAACAAAAATTGCAAAAGGTGATCGAATTGCAGTTGTCGGAAGAAATGAAGATTTAAGTAAAATCGTTCAAAAATAAAATTTTAATCATCAAAACGAATTGAATTATCTCAATTATTTCAATTCTTTGTCTCTTGTAATTTTAAAAATTTATTAAAAGAATGAATTATGATTTTTTTGCTTGTATTATAATGAAAATAAGGAATATATGGATTTGTATCATTTACTTTTGAAAAGCCTTTTAAAGGAATATTTTTTTCTCTTTTGGTATTAGGATATTCAATATAAAGCTCTTTAAGTAAACCTTCAATATATATTTTTGCTCTCTTATTTTTTGTAATATTTAAAATTCAAATTTCATCAGAAATTTTATTTTTTTTGTAGTTTTTTTCTTTGATAATATTTTGATTATTTAAAATAGCAAAATTTGCTCATTTAATACACTTTATTTCTTCTTTTCAAAAAGGGGAAATAAAATTAACAATTACATCAATATCTTTTCTTTTGAATTCTATTTTATTTAAAATTGTAAATCGCGTATTCTTTTCTTTTAAAAAATATTTAAAATTATTAATAAATCTTTCAACATTTTTTTGATCTTTTTTCGCATAATTTAAGTAAACATTAAATAATTTTTTCTCGTCTTTTGTTATTTTTTGTTTCATTTTTAACCTAAGTAAATTAATTATTTTTGATAAATTTATTATACAACTAATGAATAATTACTTTTAAATCTTAAATTTTTTTTGTTTTAATTTTTTAATTGTGTAATCATAAAGTTCATTATTTGCTGTTTCATTTGCAATTTCACAAAAGGAAATAATATGTTCGGGATATTTTTTAAGAAATATTTTGATTTCAATATTTTTTCTACTTGACACTTTTTTCATTTACAATTATTTACTTTCAAAATATACATTATAAGAAAATATTAATTTTTATCAAAAATTTTAATTTTAACCTAAACGGATTTTTGTTTCAAGATATTTTGAATTATAAACTCGATAATAATGATGTTTTTTTGAAAAAATATAATCACTACGATTTGATTTGAATAAATTAAGAATATTATAAATTCCAAATTGACCAATAAACATTACAATAATTAAAACGATTGAAGCAAATATATCAATTAATTGAAGATTATTTGTTGCAAGTCCAGTTGTTCCATAAGCACTTGCAGAAATAAATAATGAATCTATATATGTAACATCTTCATTATCAATAACATTTTCTGGAATATAAATTAAAAAGGAAGATACAAAAACAATTAAAGCAGAAAAGATAAAAATTCTAAAAGCATCGCGGACATTTTCATTTGCAATTCTACGATTAAAACATGTTACTTCTTTTTTTCTTTTAATTTTAGCAATTAAAGCAACTATTAAAACAAAAAGGGTCGTAGTCCGAATTCCTCCCGCCGTTGATCCTGGACCAGAACCAATAAACATCATTAAAATAAAAATAACTTTTGTTGCTTCTGAAAGATCATAAATATTAATAGTTGAAAATCCGGCGTTTCTTGTTGAAAATGTATTAAAAATTAAAGCAAATGATTTTGCTGAAGGATCTCCATAAAAATCACTTCGATAAAATGAATTTTGATCACTTATTAAAACATCAAATCCTTCTGCAATAAATACTAAAAAAAGACCAATAAAAGCAACACTAAAATAAGAAAGTGCTGCAATTTTTGTAAAAATCGAAAATCTAAATTTTTGTCCTTTTGCTTTATTTTTTAAATAATTATAGCAATCATAAATTACTGCAAAACCCACTCCTCCGAAAACAAATAAAAAAATTGTAAGAAATTGAATAAAGTAATTTTGATAATAAACTGCAAGTGAATAATCACCCGTAAAAATATCAAATCCCGCATTATTTATACTTGAACCAGCATGAAATATTCCTGTTCAAAAAGATTGTAAAAAATCCCCTTGTAAACCAAGATTAATCGAAGCAGGAGTATTAGAATCTTCTGTTCAATTTGCTGGATATTTTGGATCAACTGAATAAAAAAGTCCAGCAAAAATTAAACCAAAAATTATTGTAAAAGAGACTGTAGATATAAAAGCTACTTTTGCAACTTCTAGGGCATGTCTATTTGTCTCTCCCCCAATTTCATTCATTATTTCATTTTGATCTTTTATTGTAATTTTTTTTTCAAAGATATATTCAACAAGAATAACTTTAATTGTAAATCAACCAACTCCACCAATTAAAATTAAAATTAAAATTATTAATTGGCCAAAAAAATTATATGTATCACTTACTGATACAGTACTTAATCCAGTATCCGAAAAAGCAGAAGAAGAAATAAATAAAGAATTTATAAAACTAACATGTTCAATATCATCTTTTTGAAAAATTGGAATATAAAGTAAAATTCCTCCCAAAATTGAAAAGAAAAGATATCATCCAAGAACCGTAAGGATAGCATGATTTTTATGAAGAAATCTTTTAAAAAATCCTCCCTCTTCTCATTTTTTATTCCTTACAATATTTTGCTTGGGAATTAAAATCTCATTATGATTGGCCTTATCTTTTTTTCCAAAAAATGATTTCATATTATTTGATATCAGATAATTTATCTACATAAATTATCTCTGTAATTGAATTTTTTTTAATCTTATCTACTTTTGTTTTCGAAGCATTCTTACCTACAAATAAATATTTAAGATTCTTGGTAGGACTTGATTTATAATTTGCTCCCAAATCTTTTAAATAATTTTTTATTTGTTCTCTTTTTGCATCTTCTATTGTTCCAGTAACTAAAACATCTTGATTATACAAACGATTACTTTGATCAATATTTATTCCTATATATTTAAGATTAACACCTAATTTATCTAAATCATCAATTAATTTTAAATTATTTGGATTTTTAAATCATTCTACAACTGATTTTGCTTTTACTTCGCCAAAATCATTAAAATTATTTAATTCATCAAATGAAAGTTCTTTTAATTTTATAATTGATTGATATTTTCTTGCAAGATCAAGTGCTGCTTTTTCTCCAATATTTCTGATTCCTAATGCAAATATTAATTGATTCAAATTATTCTTTTTTGATTTATTAATTGAATTTAAAAGATTATTTACAGATTTTTCTTGATATCCTTTTATTGCTAAAATTTGATCTTTTTTATTTCTTAAATTATAAATATCATAAATACTTTTAATTAATCCATTTTGATAAAAAATAATAATTTGTTGTTTTGATAATCCTTCAATATCCATCCCTTTTTTACTTACAAAATGATTTAAAGATTCAATAATTCTTCCTGTACAATTTGTATTTAAACAATATTGATCAACTTCCCCTTTAAATCTTATTAATTTGCTTTTGCAAATTGGACAAATTAATACTTCTTCTCACTTTTGATATTTAAGATTATTATTTATATCTACTACAGAAATTATTTTCGGAATAATTTCTCCTGCTTTTTTTAAATAAACTTCTGTTCCAATTCTTATATCTAAACTTTTAATATAATCAGCATTATGCAATGTTGCTCGCTCAACATTTGTTCCTAAAATATTAACTTTTTTTAATTTTGCATTATATGTTATTTTTCCTGTTCTTCCTACAGTAGGAAAAATATCTAATAATTTTGTTTTTTTGATCTCTGTAGGAAATTTATAGGCAATTGCTCATTTAGGAAATTTTGTTGTATATCCAATATCATTATGATATTTATACTCATTTACTTTTATTACAATTCCATCTACTTCATAATTTAATGATTCTCTTTTACTTGCAAATTTATTAATTTCAAATATTACATCTTTAATATCTTTTAAAAGTAAATTATTTTCATTTACTGAAAATCCCATTTCCTTTACTTTATTTAATGTTTCAATTTGAGAAGAAAAATAATCATCTCTTTTCTTCGCACTTAAAGCTTGAAATATAAATAAATTTAATTCTCTTTTACTTGAAATTTCTTTATCTAAATGTCTTAATGTTCCAGAAGCAAGATTTCTTGGATTTGCAAATAATAAAAGTGGTTTTTTATCTTCTTTAATCAGTTTTTCATTTTCAAGCATTCTTTGCTTATTTAAATTATTAAATTGATCAAGAGAAATATAGACTTCTCCACGAAAATCTATTTCTTCTTTTATTTTTATTTCCCTTGGTAAATTTTTAAATAAAAAAAGATTATTAGTTACATCTTCACCAACTTTTCCATCACCTCTTGTAATTGCTTGATATATCTTTCCATTACGATAATTTAAAGAAATTGATAAACCATCAATCTTTGGTTCAATTACATAACTGTAATTATCTTCTCCTACAATTTTTTTAATTTGCTCATCAAAATGTAATAAATCACTTTCATTAAAAGCATTTTTAAGAGAAAACATTGATCTTATATTATGTTTTGCTTTTTTGAATTTACTATCTGCAAATCCTCCTACATTTTGCGTAGGTGAATCTTCAGTTTTAAATTGTGGATATTTATTTTCTAATTCAATTAATTCTTTGAGTTTTTGATCATAAAAATAATCATCAACAGAAGGATTATTATTTTGATAATACTCACTGTTTCATTTTTCAATAACTCTTTTTAAATCTAAGATTTTTTCCTCAATTTTATTTAATTTTTCGAGATCTTCCATAAACTAAATTTTTATATATGTATTAATTCTATCATTTTGTTTAAAATTATAATTTATGAGAAAATTTGCAAAAAAGAATAAACAAGCAAAAACATAGATAAGTAAAATATCATCAAACATCGGAACAGGAAGATCAAAAAATATTACTCAAATTGGAATTGAAAACATATTAAATAATATCAAAAATAATAAAGCAAAAAATAAGAAAAAATCATTAAATTTTTTATATTTATCATCTTTATTTTGATAATAAAAACTTAAGAATATAAATAAATTTAAAGTAAATAAAATAATATAAAGCGGAATTGATAAATATTTAGAATCAAAATTATTTGTTTCCTTAAATAATGGATCATTAAATAATAAAGTAAGATTATCAAAATAATTACTTGCTGAAATAGAAAGAGCAAGAATAATCCCTAAACTTAAAAGTAACGATAAAATAAATGTTGCATTTTTTTGATTTTCTTTTACTAAAATTTCAAATTTATGAATTTGTTTTTGGTTTTTTATTAATAAAACAAAAGTAAATGGAAGTAAAATAATTAATCCAAAAAAAGCAATAAAAATTAAAGCATAAAAAATATTTATTGCATAAAAATAAAAGCCGGCTTCAATAAATAATACTAGTAGAAAATAATAAATAATATTAAAAATATTTTCTTTTGTATAAATTAAATAAAAAATCAAAGCAAAAGCTATTGATATTGTAAGAACAATTGCATAGTAAGTTGTAGTATAAAAAGATAAAGTTAAGATGATAATAAAACTAAGATAACCATTGTCTTTATAATAATTATTAACATATCTTAAAAAGATAATTATAATTGCAAGAAAATTAAATAATAAATAAAATTTAATTGAAATTACATCTTGATAACCAAATACAAAAATTATAATTATTCCGAATATTAAAAATAAAAGAATTGATCTTAAATTTTTTTCATCAATTATAAGTCCTTTTATTAAGAAAAGGATTAATAAAATATAAATAGCAGGAAGAAAATATTTTACGATAAGATCTAAATCAATATTTAAATCCTTAGTAAGAATCATAATTCAATAATAATTTGTTTGAAATATTGCATAATAATCTAAATTATTATTATATGGTTTAAATAATTCTGTAACACTATTATTATTAATGATATTGTTAATTGTAAGATAATTTAAATCTTGCTCATAATTATTAAATCAACTTAAATTATTTTCCAAGATAATAAAAATATAAATAAAAAGAAATGTAAAAATGTAAATAAAAGCAAAATGAAATATTTCTTTTTTATTTATATTAAAACTTTGAAATCATCAGACTCGATAAGATATTAAAATATAAATAATTAAAACAACATCTATAATATCGGAAAAATAATTAAGATAATCAAGGTTATAATTTAAAACAATAATAATTGAATAAGAAAAAAAAGTAAGTAATTGATAAAAAAGAAAACCTATAAAAAATGCAAAATAATTATTATTTCTTTCAACCTTAAAATTATTTAAAATTATTTTCCCTAATCCATAGAAAATAAAAATTAAGAGAAAAAAAGCAAAAAATAATTTTAAGATTGAAAAATCTTCTTGAAAAATTATCCCAATTAAAAACATATAAAAATTATATACGATTGTTTTTTATTAGTTTAAATTTTAATTTATTTTATCAAGATAAAATAACTTATTTTTTAATAGTGATATAATTTATTTGTCGTAAAAGAAATAGGAAATAAATAATGGAGTATAAAAGAATAAAATTACCGTTCAAGTATGATTACTTAGAACCTTATATGGATAAACGAACAGTACAATTACATTATGAAAATCATCATGGTGGTTATGAAAGAAATCTTTTAACAAAAATCAAAGATGTTGGTTTTGAAAGAAGATATCCTACACTAGAAGATTTAATGCGTAATTATCAAAAAATTGATAATCCAGAAATAAGAATTGCCGTTCGTGAATTTGGTGGTGGTTTAATAAATCATAATTTTTTATGAACTATTTTAAAACCTAAGGTTCAATTAAAAGATGGAAATTTAAAAAACGCAATTGAAAAAGAATGAGGAAGTTTTGATAAATTTAAAGATGAATTTACAAGAGAAGTAAAAAATCTTTTTGGATCAGGATGAGTTTGATTAGTAAAAAGAAAAAATGGTTCTTTAAAAATCATTAAAACTTTTAATCAAGATAATCCTTGATTTTTAAAATTTACACCAATCATGGCGATTGATCTTTGAGAACATTCTTATTATTTAAAATATAATAGTGATCGAATGGGATATCTTGATAATTATTGAAATACAATAAATTGAGATCAAGCAGAAGAATATTACAATTCTTAAGATTAATAAAAAAAGCACAATTATGTGCTTTTTTATTTTATCTAAATAGTGAAAATATTTATTTATTTTAAAATATATAATTTTTTTATGGAAAGAGATAAAATGAAAATATATATGTACATTGATGAATCTGGAGTTTTACATAAAAATGACTATTATAATATTTTTTTATTCGGAGGAATATGTTTTATAAATGAAAATTTAAGAAATAAATGTAAATGGGAATATGGAAAAAGAGAATTAGAAATAAAAAATAAATATCCAAATAATAAAGAATTAAAAGGAAATACTTTAAAAAATAAACATAAAAAATATCTTTATAGTATATTAAATGGAGAGAAAACTTTTATTGGAAAAGTTAATATAAATAAATTAAAAGAAATTGATTGACAAAGAAAAAAATCAATTCAAAAATATAAAGATTGATTTTTAATGATGTTAATTAAAGAACAAGTAAATAATTTAATTATAAAAAAAGAAATAAATGTAAATGAAAAAAATATTTTTCACATTTTTGTTGATAATCAAAATATTTCAATAGATGAAAAAAATAATTTAACAAAAAAAATTAATCAAGAATTTTTTAAAGGAAAATATAATAATAAAAAAGAATTTATCAAACCAATTTTTAATCAATTCGGAAAAATAAAAGTAAAATATGTTAATTCTGAAACTAATGAATTAATAAGAGCTGCTGATATATTATGTAATAATAAATTTAATAAAATCAAGGAAGAAAAATCGATTGAAGGAAAACACGTAATTTTTTCTCACCCCTAATTAAAATAAAATTAATTTTTAAATGGACATTTATATTATATTTTTATTTAATTGTGTTAGAATTAATTTACAGTTAAGTTTATTAAAAACTGTTTGATATTTAAGTAATGAATTTTTTGGTTTAACCGTAATCTAAGTACGGCATCTTAAATAGGAAAATTACCTTGATTGGTAATTTTTTTTATTTAAAATTTAAAATCAGAAAAGTATTTATGTAATGCTTTATATTCTTTTTTTGCTTTTTTAGGATCTTTTTGATATATATTAAAATAAATTCTTAAAATTGGTTCTGTTCCCGAAGGTCTCAAACATATAAAACTATAATCATTAAAATATAAAAAAACAATATTTTGTTTTGGATATTTTTCATTTTCGATACGCATATCTATTATTTTTGTAATTTTTATATTTAAAATCTTATGATTTTTTTTATTTGTGAAAATATCTAAAAAACGATTTAAATCAAAATTATCTTTTAATTTATGTGTGGTTTGCTTCATTACAAAATATCCATGTTTTTTTTGTAATGAATCTAATATTTCAATTAAATCAGTTCCTTTTTCTTGATAGTATTTTACCATCTCTAAAATTAAAATTAAATTTTGAAAAGAATCTTTATCTTTAGTCATCATATTAATTGTCGCCCCATTAGATTCTTCTCATACATATAAACATTTATTTTGATTATTTTCTTTTTCTTTTACAATTTTGAATAATTCTTTAAAACCAGTAAGTGATTTATAAACTTTGACATTTTTTTCTTGTAACAAAAAATCAGCAAAATTAGAAGTAACTATTGATCTTACTACAAAATAATTGTATTTTTTAAGATTTTCTCTTTCAAGTAAATAATTAATTGATAAAATAGAAATTTCATTTCCTGAAAATATTTTTCATTTTTTTGCTTTTTTTAAAGCCACACCAAATCGATCACCATCAGGATCTACCGCAAAAATTAAATCAACATTATTTTTTTCACTTTCTTTTATCGCTAATTTAAAAGATTTTTCAGCTTGTGGATTTGGAACTTTTGAATTTGTAAAATTAGGATCAAAACTTTCTTGTTCTTTTACTAAATAATAATCAACACCCATTTTCTTTAAAACCATTTCTGCAATATTTAAACTAGCTCCATGATGATTTGTAAATGTTAATTTTAAATTCTTATAATTATTTAAATGCTTTTCAAAGCCAATTTCATCTAAAAGTTTTTTTATATAAAATTCATAATATTTATGATCTAAAAATAAAAGATCGTTTTCACTATCCTCTAAATTAAAATCATATTTTTCTTTTTTAAAAAAATAATTAATTTTATCAATAATATCTTGATCTATCTGCTTTCCAATTGAATCATAAAATTTAAGTCCACTATATTCAGGAGGATTATGAGAAGCAGTAAAATTAATTCCTCCAATAAAATTATAATTTGCAATTAAAAAAGATAAAAAAGGTGTTGTTTCCAATTGATTATTATAAGGAAGATAAGCTTTTACTCCAAGTTTTTTAGCAACATTAAAAGCAATTGTAGAAAAATAAAGATTATCTTTACGATTATCCTTAAAGATTAAAATCTTTGATTCTTTTACATTCTTTTCACCATAAATTGCAAAAAGAGCTAATAAATAACTTTTTACATATTTTGCAACAACATATTTATTAATAAAAGAAGGACCTAATCCTCTTTTTGCTCTTATTCCTGCTGTTCCAAAATTTAATTTATGATTAAAAGCTTCGTTTATTTTTTTTTCTGATAAATTTTTTAAAATTAGTTTTTCTTTTATATTTAAATTTTCTAATCATTCAGAATATTCTTTATTCATAATTATTTCCTATTAAAATAAATATATTTTATTTCTTAAATTATATGAAATATAGATAGATTAAATCATTTTTTTTATTTTTTGATAATTAATCATTTTTTGTTGATAATTCAAATTTTTTCTTTTATAAATTATAAAATATCTCTTAGAATCATCTAATAATTTATCTTCTATAATTTTTTGTAATTTTAATCCATGCTTTTGATAAAATAAATTGTCAATTTTCTCTAATTCTTTTTCGTAATTTTTTCCTTTATAAAAAACACTTATTTTATTTTTTTTAAGAAGAAAAGTACTTATTTCTAAAAGTAATATTAATGGTGCTACAGCACGAGCTAATACTAAATCAATTTTTTCTTCCAAATAATTTAAATTTTCGATTCGTTCGTTTATAATTTCAATATTTTTTAAATCTAATTTTTTACTAATATAATTTAATCAATCTGTTTTTTTATGAGAAGAATCAACTAATATAAATTTAATATTAGGATAAATAATAGCAAGTAAAAGTCCTGGAAATCCTCCTCCAGTTCCAAAATCTAAAGCAATTTTTACTTTCTCAAATATTTTTAAATTTATAATCAAAAGAGAGTCATAAATATTTTTATCTACAAATTGTTTGTAATCTTTTATTCCTGTAAGATTAACTTTTTGATTATAAATATAAATTTCTTTTACAAAATTAAATATTTTTTTTACTGCTTCTTCATTTAAATTAAATTTTGAAAGAACATCGTATAATATTTTTTTTTCATTCATTTTTATCTATTATAAATTTTAAAATAAAATATAAATTCTTAATTTAAAATTAATTTTCTTTTTTATAATTTATTTTAAATAATTCTATTTACTATAAATAGTTCAATCTGGAATTCAAGGATATAAAAAATTCAATCCTTCTGTAGATGGAACACTATAGGAATCGGAAAAAGTATTAGAAGCCTTTTCAATAATAATATTCCCATCTTGATCTATAGGTTGTTTTTCAATTGCATAAGCTACAAAATCAAAGAAATCATAATCATTAATATTAGAATCATATTCTTTTAATAAAATAGAAAAGGCTTGATTTAAATCATTAGAAGGAACAAAATTAAGACCATCATTTTGATAATTACCAATAAAAATAGAACCATATTCAAGAGGATCTTGATCTGTATAATAATAACTTGAATTTTTACCATCTACATAAAATAAATCAGAATTTGGATCTAAAAAATATTGATCAATTTCTTGATTTGTTTTTGCCGATAAATCACTATTTATATCATCTGGATTACTTTCTTTTCAACCTCCATCTTCTTTATTGGTTGAAATTTCATCATAATATTTTTGTTCTACTTCTTGATTTGAAATTTCATAATCATTAATAAAATTATCATCTTGATTATAAGTTAAAATAAATTTATCAATGTACCATAATCCAAGTTTTGTTGCTTCCTCAATATTTTTAGTAGCAGAACCCAATACAGAATTATCTGATCCAGGAAATTGTTTTGTTGCATCAACATCAACCCCAATTACTTTATATTGATTATTTTTATTTGTATCATTTTCTTGCTCTACTAAATTAATAGTATCAACTAATTGTCCTCCATTTACAGGAAAAATTACTTTAGTATTATTATCAATTAGCCTTGTTGTAATTGTTCTTCCATCACCTACATTAAATGAACCAGAAAATCAATCCCCAGTGCTTTTTTGTGATGTTTTACTTGAGTAATTTGGTTCATTTCCATATTGATTTATTAGATGAACATAATCAGATGAATAAGAAGATGAATAAAGCAAAGCGTTTTGATTTGTTTTATTATGCTCTAAATCATATCCTAATATTTGATAATTAAATCAATTTATTGCTTGTTCATATCCAGACATAAAATCAAATACTGTAGAAAATTGTTGTCCTCCATAAGTAGATACATTATTTTGCAAATTATCATCAAGAGCAGTAATATAAACTGAAGCAGCTAAACCAGCAATAAATCCTGCTTGTTCGCTTTCAAAACGAAAAGAAACAACATTACGAGCAATTCTTCCATCATAATTTGCATCATCTACAATTAAAAATCAATCATCTTTATATTTAGGATCAAACATTACACCATTATCATCTCTTGTTGATGTTGCATAATTTGTAGATCCTAATAATGAATCTATTACATTATATCCAGCAGAAGTAATTATTTTTGTTCCATTATCATAACTATAAGTAATATTTTTTTGATATTCACTTGTATTATCAATTTCATTTGGCACAACTTCTCCTACTTCTTCGTTAAACATTTTTCCATAGTCAATTGTGGCCTCAATTATAGTTTGATTAAAACCCCGATCATTTTTAAAAGGAGAATTAGGCATAACCATTATTTTTTGAAATCCTGGTGTAATTCCAGTTTTATAATTTATAAAATAACCCGTAAAAAATAATAATAATACAAGAAAAATAACAATTAATAAACTAATTATTGATGTGAATGTTTTGCGATGACTTTCAATTCATTTTTTCATTTTGTATCTCTATTTTAACGCATATCCTTTTTAAATGGCTTTCCTGCACTTGATGGTCCATTGCTTTTTGCTTTAAATATCACAAGAACAATTAGCGGCAAAATAAATGGAATTGTATGAGCTAATTCTGAAGATATTCCTATATCTATTTCAGATACAACAGCTACTAAAACTGAGAATAATAATGAAAAAGAAGTAATTCCAATAATTGTTCATTGTCCAAGAATTAAGATTGCAAGTGATAAATATCCTGAACCATTTACAGTACCAGAAAATGAATCGAGATTAGCAACAAAAATTGCTCCTGCCATTCCTGATAAAAATCCTGCTGTCATAACGGAAAATCATCTTGTTTTTTTTACTGAAATCCCTGCTGTTTCAAGAGCATAAGGATTTTCTCCTGAGGCTTTTAATCTTAAACCATAATTTGTTTTATGAAAGAAGAAAGTAAAAAACAATAAAATAAGAACTGTAACAATAGTCATTATGATAACAAATGAATCCATATTTCCTGATCAAGAACTGGAATGACCAACATCACTAATTGTTGTTCCTCCATTTGGAATTGCAAACATCACTAAAAGTGAAAATGCTGGAGCAATCATATTCAATGCTGTTCCTGTAATTACATGATCAGAAAGTAAATTTATTGTAAAAAAACAAAGTAAAGTAGCATAAAGCATAGAAAATAAACCAGCAAAAATTAAAGCTAAATAAGAGCTAAATCAATCTAAGCTTTCTTCAAAACCATTTATTTGAAAAAATAAGGTAAAAATAAGTCCACCCATAATCATTTTTCCATCTAATGCAATATTTACAATTCCTGATTTTTCTGATAATAAACCAGCAAGTGATCCTAATGAATAAATTGAAAAAAATGCTAATAATTCTGTAAAAAATAAAGCTCCTGAACTATTCACTATTGCCTCCTTTATCTACTTTTTCTTCATGTTTATTTTTCTTTCTATTTTTCATTTTTAAATATTGTTGTTTATAAACAGTATTTGCCTTTTTGCCTTTTTCTAAAGCAATTATTTTGTATTCTTTTTGTTTTTTTTGATCTTTATATTGATTTTCAGTTTCAATTGTTTTATCTTTTTTCATATCCTTGGTATTAGTTTTTTGTTCTAATTTTACCTCTTGTTTTTTATTAATTCAATTAACAATTTTTGTTTGAGGAGAATAAATTAAAAAGTAATTTGCTCCAGAAATAAATAGAACAATTATTCCCATAATAAAGTCAACAATATTTTCATCACTATAAACATTAAGATAAACTTTTGCATTTTCAAAAAGCGAAATAAATAAAGAACCAAATACTGCTCCAATTGGATTATTAAAACCAATTAAAGCAATTGTAATTCCATTAAATGGTTCTAAAGGAAGATCATTTCCAACCACAGGAAGACTTTGATTTGTACCAAGATAAAAAGTTGCCCCTGCAAGTCCTGAAAGTGCTCCTGAAAGAGCCATTGCTTTATATATTTCACTTTTATAATTTATTCCTGAATATAAACTAATATCTTCTGAACTTGCAATAATTCCTTGCTTTATTCCAAAAGAAGTTTTTGAATATAAAAACCAAATTAATGGAACAATAATAACTAATAAAATAATCCCAATATTTATTGTAGAACCAGGAAATAAATTTGTAAGTCAATCAAATCTTAAAGAATTGGAAGGATCAATATTCATTGGAACCGATCCTCCATTAAATAAATAAGGAGCATTAATAGGATTTCGAAAATAACGATAAATTCAAAAGACAATTCAATTTAACATTATTGAAGAGACAACTATATTAATATTGTATCGATTCTTTAAAAAGGCAATTAATAAAGCAATAAATATCCCAGTAGCAACAGGAATTAATATCGAAAACATTACACCTATTCTTCCAGGCCAAAGAACAAGGGCAGCAAAAAGATAACCAAATAATCCCCCTGCAACCATTTGTGCAAAAATTCCAATATTAAAAATCTTAGCACGAAAAGAAACCAAAGCTCCTAAACCTATAAAAGTCATTCAAGTAAAAACAGAAAGGAAATTTCCAAATTCTTTCAGACTTGAAAAATTTCCTTCTCATGTTGCTGTAAATAAAGTAAGAGGATTATAACCAAATATTGCAATAATAACCATTCCAATATAAAGTCCGATGAAAATGATAATTAATGAAATAATTAATTTTTGATTTATATGAAATTTTCTTTTTTCTTTTTTATTTACTTGTTTTTTTGTTGTCATCTAAATTACCTTTATAACTAAACCTCACCAACAAACATTTTTGATATTTTATTTAAATCATAATTTCTTGGATCTATTATATTTACAATTTTTCCTTTATATAAAATTGCGATTCGATCACAAACAGAAATAAGTTCACTTATTTCTAAAGAATAAAGAAGTGTTGCTTTTTTGGGGGAATTATTAATAATTTCTGTATAAATATGTTTAATTGATTTTATATCTAATCCTCTTGTTGGATGTCCAGCAAGAAGCAATTTATGTTCTTTTAATATTTCTCTTGCAATTACAAATTTTTGCTGATTACCTCCTGATAAATTTCTAATTTCGATATTTAAATTATTTGCTCCATCAACATTCATTTTTTTAATTAATTTATCAGTTCAATCATAAATAGCTTTATTATTAATAATTAAATTTTTCCCTTTTGGATTTTTATAATTATCTTGATTCTTTTTTCCTTCAAAATAAAATTTAGCAAATTTTTGATCATTAAAATTAGTAATAATAGAATTGAAAGCTAGACTACGATCAGCAATAATTCCATGTTTAAAACGATCAATTGGGATATGACTAATAAATTGATTTCTTGTTTTAATTTTAAAATCTTTGATATTTTGATTTTGAAAAGATATTATTGAATCTTTTGTTGGTTTTTTTATTCCTGCAATACAATTAAAAATTTCTTCTTGTCCATTTCCTTCAATTCCTGCAAGACCGAAAATTTCACCTTCTTTGATATCAAAAGAAATATTATCTACGGCCTTAAATCCTTTTTTTGTAATATAAGTTAAATTTTTAACTTCTAATAATTTTTTTTCGATCGGAGAATTTTTCTTAAATTCTAAAATTACTTTTGTTCCTACCATCATTTTTGCAATTTCTTCAATTGTAATTTTTTTTGTATTTTTTTCTAAAGCAATTAAATTACCTTTTTTAAGAATAGCAATATTATCAGCAATTGTTTTAACTTCTTGTAATTTATGAGATATAAATAAAATTGTTTTATTAGCTTCTTTTAATTTTTTGATCAAACTTAAAAGAGAATTTATTTCATCAATTGATAATGTTGCTGTTGCTTCATCAAAAATAATTACTTCTTTTTCTACTCAAAGAGTTTTTAAAATTTCTACTTTTTGACGATCACCAACACTTAATTTTGATACTAATTGATCAGGATTTAAATTAATTCCGTATCTTTGTGTAATTGCTTCAAATCTTTGATAATATTTTTTATAATTTAAAATTCCATATTTTGAAGAATTTCTTGTTTTCAAGTCAATTTTTAAAAAATCTAATTCTTTTCTTAATTCTTCTATTTGTAAAACTGATTTTGTTTTTAATTTTAAAACTTCTTTTTCAAGATTTAAAATTTCCAAATTTAAACTTTCTCTTGATTTTTCTTCTTGTTTTAAATTTTGTTTTATTTTATTAATTTTTTGTTCTTTTTTTGTTTTACTAATCTTGTATTTTAATTTATTACTATTTTCAATATTTTTAATTTTTTGTTCTATTTTACTAATATTTAATTTATTTCGATATCTTAAAAAACGCTTATTACGTAAAATTATTTTTAAATTATAATATTCTTCAAATTGTTCTTTTTTGCTTTTATTTTTATAAAAAAAAGAATTATATTTTTCTTCTAATTGCGAAATTCTTTCTTCATGAATTTCCTTTTCATCTAAAGAAATAGATAATTCTTCTTGTCCTAAAATAATATTTTCAAGTACAGTAAATTTTTCAACAAGATGGAAATGTTGATGAACCATTCCGATTCGATGCTTTTTAGCCGCACCTGATTGATACATATCACAAACTTTGCCATCAATTTTAATTTCACCAGTATCTTGTTTATATAAACCAAATAATATAGAAGTAAGCGTCGATTTACCCGAACCATTTTCACCGACAAGTGCTGTGACTTTTGATGGTTCTATTCCAAGGTTAATATTGTTGTTTGCAACAATTTTTCCATTTAAAAATTTTTTAGTGATATTTATAAATTCAAATTTATAAATAAGATTATTTTTTTCTTTATTTTGCATAAAATTTTTAAATTTTTTAACTTATTCTATTTTAAGTTATTTTTATTGTAATATAAATTTTTGAAAATCTTCAATTATTTTAAAAAATAATTATTAATTTTAAAATTAAAAAATTCAAATTAATAATCAAATTAAAATTAATTTTTTATTTAAATTTAATTAAAATTTAATTAAAGGGAATTAAATATTAAATGAAAGAGCAAATATCAATAAATGAAAATGAAAATCAATATTTAAAAGAATTTATAGGAAAAATTATTAATTTTAATAATAAGATTAATGAGAGTTTAAAATTAATAGATGATAGATTATTTTTTGATGGTTTATTAAAAAAAGAAATATTTTTAAATATGAATAAAAAAACAGAAGAAGAAATAAAAAGTTTAAAAAATTGAAATAAAAATAATTTTTTAAATAAAAAAATAAATCAATGAATCAAAGAATCAATTTTAAATGTAAACAAATATTTTGATCTTATTGAAATAAAAGTAAAAGAAATATTAGAAAAGATAGGTAATAAAATTACAAGTTTAAATTATCTTGATGAATCATATCCTTATCGAAAAAATTCAAAATTATGAAAATACGATCTTATTTCTACAGAAGTTTTTAATAATATAAATGAATATGATTTTTATATTAAAATTCATTCAGAAGAATTAAATTATTATTTACAAGAACTTAAATTATTGAAAAATGATTTATTAAATTGAATTAAAGAAGTAAAAATAGAAAAAATAATAGATTCAGAAAAATTTAAAAAAAGTATAAATAATTTAATTTTTCTTATTTAAAAAATTCATAAGAATAATAATATCAGAAGGAGATATTCCAGAAATATTTTTTGCTTGATGAATTGTAGAAGGTTTAAATTCTGTTAATTTTTCTTTTGCTTCTTTTGATAAATTTAAAATATCTTGATAGTTAAAATCATCTTGTATTTTTAAATTTTGATATTTTAAATATTTTCTAACTTCAATTTCTTGTTTTTTAATATACCCTTCAAATTTTATTTCCACTTCTAAATGTTTTTTTTCTTCAATTGTTAAATCAAAAAAATCTTTAAGTTTTAAAGTTAAAATTTTATCAATATCAAAAATTGATATTTCTGGTCTTTTTAAAAGATTAATAATTGGAAAAGTATTTTCCTTAATTGAAATTTTTTTATTTTTTAGTAACTCATCTATTTCTTGTTCTTTTTTTGTTACTTTTAAATTAGTTATCTTTAAAATTAGATTATCAATTTTTGCGATTCTTTTTTTTCATAAATCATAAGTATTATTATCAATTAAAGAATTTTTATAAGCTTTCTTATAAAGTCTTCTTATTGCATTATCACTTCTTAATAACAAACGATACTCAGCACGAGAAGATAATAATCTATAAGGATCATTAATTCCTTTTGAAGTTAAATCATCTATCATAACCCCAATATATCCTTCATTACGATCTAATACAAAAGGTGATTTTTTATTAATTTTATTTGCAATATTTGCAGCAGCAACTAAACCTTGAGCAGCAGCTTCTTCATATCCACTTGTTCCATTTATTTGACCAGCAGTATATAAATTAGGAATTTTTTTTAATTCTAATGTTTGTTTTAGTTGAATAGGATTTAAAGAATCATATTCAATTGCATAAGCATGCTTTGCAATTTTTACTTTTTCAAGACCTGGTAAAGTTTTTAAAAATTTATCTTGTATATCTTTTGGAAGTGAAGAAGATAAACCAGAAAGATAAATTGTATCTAAATTTTCTGATTCTAATTCTAAAAAAACTTGATGATGATCTTTTTGATAAAATCTTTTAATTTTATCTTCAATTGAAGGACAATATCTTGGTCCAATTCCTGTAATTTCCTCAGAATATAAATAAGATTTATCAAGATTATCTCTAATAATCTTATGAGTTTTTTGATTTGTATATAAAATTCAAGCAGGAATATTTTGATAATCTTTAGTAATTAATCTTTTTTCGGAAAAATATATAGGATCATTTGATCCTGGTTCTATTTTTAATTTATCAAAATTAATACTATCTTTAAATACACGAGGAGGAGTTCCTGTTTTAAGTCTTAAAAGTTGCAAATTAAATTTTTTAAATTGTAAAGAAACACCACTTGTTGTTTTTAAATTATTTGGTCCTGATCGATAAATATCAGTTCCTTGCATTATTTTTGAATCTAAAAAAGTTCCTGTACATATAAGAATATAGTTAGCTTTAATATATTTATTTTTCTTTGTATTTACTCCATTTAATTTATTCTTTGCATCAAAAGATAAATCAATAACTTCATCTTCAATTAAATCTAAATATTTCATTTCAAGAATTTTTTCTTGCATTAATTTTGGATAATTTAATTTATCTACTTGTGCTCTTAAAGCTTGTACTGCCGGTCCCTTTGATTTATTTAAAATTTTTGTTTGTAATTGTGTTTGATCAGCAACAATAGGCATCAAACCCCCTAAAGCATAAAGTTCTTTTACAACAATACCTTTTGCTGAACCCCCAATTGAAACATTACAAAAAAGATAAGAAATATCTGATTTCTTAAAAGTAATAAGAGCTGTTTTAATTTTTTGTTTATTTAAAACATTTGCAGCTTCTACTCCAGCATGTCCTGCTCCAATAATTATTACATCATATTTTTTCATAAGATAATTTTATCATTATATAAATTTATAATTAAATTTCTCTAGTATATTTATCAGCTAGATTATCAATTCCTTTTATATATTCAACTTCTATTTTTATGTTATTTTCATCAATTAAAGAAAAGGCTTTTTTCATATAATCTTTTGCTTTTGTTTTACTATTTATTTTTCTTGTTTTTATTCAGGAAATAATGGTTTTATTATCATCATAAAAAAATGCTTTTAATATTTTGTTTTTTAATAAATATTTAATAAATTCTAAAAAAGCAAATGCTTCTATTTCATTTGATCATTCACAATCAGGATTTTCACTTCTATATAATAATTTTCCTTTATTATCAACTATAGCAATTAATCCGACATTATTTTTATTAGAAGAAATAGCACCATCGATATAAAAAATTTTTTGTTTAATTTTATTATTATTTAAATCTTTCTTTTTATTTTTTAATAAATTATCTAATTCTATAAAATAAGAAAATGTTGTAATTTTTTCAAATAAATCTATAAATTCTTCTTCTGAAATTAATTTATTACCTTTATGTCTAATTTCCCCATTATTATTTAATTTAATAAAAACATCATTAACAATTTTTTTACCAAAAAAAGATTTCAATTTTTCTCTATTTTCTCTTCCATCTAAAAAGGAATAAAAAAGACCTAATTTTTTACATTTTATTTTAAAATCATTTTCTTCTAAAATTTGATAAATTAATTTATTTATATCTTCTATTATTGTAAATTTTTTCTTATTTTCATTTAAAAATGATTCTATTAAATTGATTATTTTTTTTGCACTATTTTCAAGATTTTTATTGTTTAATCTCTTTGTTGAAAAAATATGTTTTTTAATTTTTTTTAAAAGATCAATTGTACTTTCAAAATCTAATTCTTCAAAAATTCTTTCTAGCTTTTTGATATTTGATAATTTGTCAAAACTTTTATCATTATTTGAATCAATTGCTTTATTTTTAAATTCTTTAATAAAATTATTAAACTTTAATTTATCTGAATATATTAAAGTTGTTACTCCGTTGTTTTCCTTATCGATTAATAATTTTAATATTTCAACTATTAAATTATCCAATTCATATTTTTCCATTTACAAATACTTTTATTCTCCCCTAAGTATTAATCAATCTGCAATTTCAGCATAGATTTTTTGATTTGTTTCTTGATATTTATATCTTGCTCATTTTGCTCAAAAATAAGCAGTAAAAATTCTTGCTATCTTAAATTTTTTAAAATCAAAATTACTTGTTAATTTAATATAAGTATTTAAAAATATTTCTTCTTGTTTTTTTGTTAATTTTCTTTTTACAACAAAACTAGCAAGATCAAAATATTTACTATTTAATCCACCATATTCATAATCAATAATTTTAATTTGATCATCTTTTAAAATTAAAATATTACCATCAACAATATCATTATTTGCATAACAAAGATCCTTATTAATTATTTTTAATCCTTCTTTTAAAATTAGATTTTCATCTTTATATTGCAAAATTTTCTCCTGCTTATTCAAAAAATTTCAAGTATCTAAAAAATTTGGTGCTTTAATTTTAGTATTTTTATTAATTTTTATATCATGAAGACTTTTAATTTCTTTTGCACAATTTATTAAAATCTTATCATTAACATTATCTATAAAAAAAGGTTTATGATCTATTTTTTCTGCACAGAAGTAATTTTTACCTATTTCCAAAGAATTAAAAACTTTTAATTCTTTTAAAATTAAAATTTCTTGATTTTGATAAATTTTTGTAAATTCATTATTAACAAAAAATTTGCAAATAATTTTATCTTTAAAATAAACATTATTTGATAATCCAATTTTGTCTTTAATTCAAGTTTTATCTTTCTTGATTATTTTTTCATTTCTTTCCATAATTATTACTTGCTTCAATAAAACTTTCAAATAAAGGATCTAATTTAAAAATTTTTGTATTAAATTCGGGATGAAATTGAACAGCAATAAAAAAATCATTTTTTGGATATTCCACTATTTCAACTAAATTAGTTTGTGGATTTATTCCAGAAAATACCAAACCATTTTTTTCTAAAATATTTTTATATTGATTATTAAATTCATAACGATGTCTATGTCTTTGATTTATTAAATCTTTTTTATAAATTTTGCTTGCTATTGTATTGGGAAAAATTTTACATTCATACTCGCCCAAACGCATTGTTCCCCCAAAATTTTTTAAATCTTGATCTTCCAATAAATGAATAATAAATTTTTGTTTCTTTTCAGGATTTAATTCTTGATGATATAAATTTAAATTTAAAACATTATTTGCAAATTCTAAAATTAATAATTGCATTCCAAAACAAATTCCTAATAAAGGAATATTATTTTCCCTTGCATACTTAATTGTTTTTATTTTTCCATCTGTTCCATCTGTTCCAAATCCTCCAGAAATAATTATTCCACTATAATTATTTAATTTTTTGAGATCCAAAGATTTAGAATCTAACAAATCTATTTTTAAATCTATTTTTTTATAAATAGAAATAATTTTTAAACTCTCAATTATCGAAAGATAAGAATCTTTTAAATTATGGTATTTACCAACAATTGCAATTCTTAATTTATCTTTATTTTGATAAGAGATTAAATTATTAAATAAATCATATTTTTCAATATTTTTATTTATTAATTTTAAATTTAAAATTTTAGCAATTTTTTGATCAATTTTTTCTTCCATTAATTTTTTAGGAATTTGATATACATTTGGTAAATTTTCTAATTCCAAAATATATTCTTTATTTACACCACAATTAATAGAAATTTTATTGAATACTTCTTGATTATTTATTTTATTTTCTGTTCTTACAATTAAAAAATTAGGAAATACACCAAGACTATGTAATTCTTTAATACTATGTTGAAAAGGTTTGCTTTTATATTCTTTATTAATTGAAAGAAAAGGAACAAAACCAATATGAATATTTATTACATTTTCTCTTTCAAATTGTAATTGTCTAATTGCTTCAAAATAGGGAATAGATTCAATATCTCCTACAGTTCCACCTATTTCCACAATTAAAAGATCATTATTTTTCAAATTATTTAAAATTAAATCAATTATTTCATTAATAACATGAGGAATAATTTGCACAGTTTTACCTAAATATTTTCCTCTTCTTTCTTTTTCAATTAAATTCCTATATATTTTTCCAGAACTAATTGAAGAATTTTTTGAAAGATTTTGATTTATAAATCTTTCATAATGACCTATATCAAGATCTGTTTCTCCTCCGTCCTTAGTAACAAATACTTCACCGTGTTCAATAGGAGAAATTGTTCCTGGATCAACATTTAAATAAGGATCAAATTTCATCATATTAACTTTTAGTCCTCTTTCTTTAAACATAAAAGCTAAGGAAGCAGCGAAAATTCCCTTTCCTAATGATGATAAAACTCCTCCTGTAATAAAAATTATTTTGCCATTTATTTTTCTGCTATTTTTCATAATAAAATAATTATAAAATAAATTTATTTTATAATTAGTAATTCTTAATTTTGGAAATCATTTATTTTATTTTCATTTTCAATAATTTTTTCTTTTAATTTTAAATTTATTCAAAATAAAATTGTTGTAATTAAAATAAAAGCTATTAAAAAACCAACAATAAAAAATAATATTCAAAAATTTCGATCTTGTTTTTTTGTATTAACATTTCCATTTTCTGAAATATCTAAAGATTGATCAAAATTTTTAGTAAAACTTAGATTTTCAAAATTATAATTTTTATTACTTTCTAAATTCTCTATTTCAAAAAAAAATTTATATTTTTCCGTTCCTCTTTCAGTTCCACTAGAAATATGAACAGAACTTTTTAAAACATAAGTAGAACTATAAATATTACCTTCTGAATCTTTTAAATATAGATTTTCATTTAAATTAAAATTTAAAAAAATTGGTTCTCTATTTTGTTCGTCGGAGTAAATTAAATTATCAATAGTAATTTCATATATTAATAAATTAGTTGTAATTGATGTTTCATTTATTACAAAACTATTTTTAACAAATTGTTTATTTACAGATAATGTCTTAATTTCAAGAGAATTAGATAAAGTAATTATTTCAGAATTAGGATCATTAGGATCATTAAGTGAAATTTTAGAAAATACATATTGAGTGTTAGTATCTAAATTATTTTGTAAAAATTCTAGTTGATAATTCTGTGTTCCATTAATTACACCATTTGAGATAACATTTAAAGTAACAAAAGAGGAATTATATATATTCTCGTTTTGATCAATTAATCAAATTCCATTATTTACATCATATTGCGTGAAATTTGTTTCATTTTCATTTGGTTTCAAATTATCAATTTCAATATTAAATTCAAATGATGTTGTGGTAATTGAATTTTCTATAATAAAAATAGAATTTTCTTTAATTATTGGTGTTGTTTTTTCTGTTTGAAAATACATAGGATCTTGATCAATGGTATATTTATATTCACCATTTTCATAAAAATATTGAATTGAATCAATTTGATAATTTGTTTCTGAATTTAAATCTGTTAGTGTAATTTCATAGGAATCATCAATTACAAATTCTTGCGAATTATAAATATTTTGATCTAAATCAGTATAATTTACTTTAATTTTTCGTTCAGAAGAAGTGTAATCTAATAAATTAAATTCTTCACCATTTTGACTAAAATCTAATAAAATTGTTACATCTTCTTGATTTGGATCTAAAATTTGATAATTGGAAATTAAGTAATCAGAATCAGAAGAAGGAAATATTGAAAATATTGAACTAAATTCCTTTAAATTGGAATTATCATAATAATTTGTTAATTGATAATTAGAATTATCACCACAACCATATAAAATATCACTTTCTCCATCATTATTTAAATCAGCTAATAAATAACTATTTTTAGAACCAAAATAAAAATCTTTTAATTTAAAATTATTAGTATTAAAAATTAATTGAGGAAAATAAATTCCATTTTCATTTAAATTATAATTCCCAAGTTGACCATATTTATTTGATCCTCAAATATAAAGACTATCTGCATATTGATCATTATTTTGATCAATTAGCACACCCGAATTATATAAACTAATTGATAAATCAATTATATTTCCGTTTCAATTATCTTGTCCTTGTGGTGTTATTTTTTGTGGAAATAAAGAATTATTTGTTGTTCCATTTCCCAGTTGGCCATTACTATTATCTCCTCATATATAAATATTATCACCATAATTATCAGAATCTATATCATCTATAATAATTGAAATATTATTTGCACTTGCTTCTAAATCAATTATATTTCCGTTTCAATTATCTTGTCCTTGTGGTGTTATTTTTTGTGGAAATAAAGAATTATTTGTTGTTCCATTTCCAAGTTGGCCATTACTATTATCTCCTCAAGTATAAATGGTATCACCATAATTATCTTGATCAGTATCTATTAAAACAGAAGAAAAATATTCCCCTAAGGCAATATCAACAATATTTCCTCCTCAATTATTTTTTTCTTTTGGAGTTACTTTTGTTGGAATAGATATAGTTCCTCCTATTGTTCCATTTCCAATTTGGCCTTTGCTATTATCTCCTCATATATATAATGTATCAGCATACCCATCATTATTAGTATCAACAGAAATTGCTGTATTAGTATATGATAAATCTAAATCAATAATCTCTCCTTTTTTATTATTTTTAGAAGAATAAGAAATTACAGGAAATAAAATATTATTTTCACTATCATTTATTTGATTTGAATTATTATCTCCTCACACATATAATGTATCTCCATAATTATCATTATCGGTATCAACTAAAACAGACGAATTATATCCGTCAAGCGATAAATCAACAATATTTCCATTTCAATCTTCTTGATTTTTTGGAGTTATCAAAATAGGTTTTGCGATATTTACATTTTCAGAACCATTTCCAATTTGACCATATTGATTATCTCCTCACATATAAAGAGTATCTGCATAATTATCATTATCGGTATCAATAATAATTCCAGAATGATAATATCCTGCATCACCACTTATAATGTTATTTTGATCATAAAAATCAGAATTAATATTTTTATTGTTAAAGTTTATTTTAAAAATGCTTAAATTTAGAAACAAAAAAGGAAGCATCAAAAAAGCTACAAATTTTCTCATAATAAATCTCTTAAAGAAAATAAAAATTTAAAAAATTTAAATTTTTTAAATTTATTTTAATATATTATAAAATTTAATAAATCCCTTACAAGATTATTATATTAAAATTTAAAAAAATAGATAATATTTAAGAACAAATTAATATGAAAAAAATATTTATTACTACACCAATTTATTATCCAAACAATAATTTACATATTGGTCACGCTTATACAACAATTTTAGCAGATACATACAAAAGATATAAAAAAATGCAAGGTTATGAAGTTTTTTTTCTTACAGGTTCTGATGAACATGGACAAAAGATTGCTGAAAAAGCTTTAGAAGAAAACAAAAAACCAAAAGAGTATGTAGATAAAATTATTGAGAATTTTAAAATTCTCTGAAAAAAATTAAATATTGAATATGATTTTTTTATAAGAACAACAGATAATTATCATCAAAAATATATACAAAATACTTTTGTTAATTTATTAAGTAAAAATTATATATATAAAGACAATTATAAAGGTTTATATTGCAAATATGATGAAACATTTTTTACTAAAAATCAAGTTTTAGAAGGAAATGTCTGTCCAGAATGTAAAAGAAAATTAATTTATCTAGAAGAAGAAAGTTATTTTTTAAAAGTTTCAATTTTTAAAAAATGAATAATTGATAAATTAAAAAATACCAATTTATTATCTCCTAATTATTTTACAAAAGAATTAATAAATAATTTTTTAAATGATTCATTTTTAGATTTATCAATTACAAGAACTTCAATTGATTGAGGAATTAAAGTTCCAAATGATCACAAACATGTAATTTATGTATGATTTGATGCTTTATTAAATTATCTTTCTGTTTTTAAAACAAAAGAAAGTAAATATGAAATTGAGGATATATGATCTAAGCAATCTGAATGAGAAATTATTCAATTGATCGGAAAAGAAATTACAAGATTCCATGCAATTTATTGACCTATAATCTTAAAAATGAAAAACTATAGATTACCAAAAATAATAGCACATGGATGATTAATTACAGATCAAGGAGATAAAATGTCTAAATCAAAAAATAATTCAATTGATCCTATTAAATTATTAAAAAAATATCAATCTGATGAAATAAGATTTTATTTATTAAATAATATAAAATTGGGAGATGATGGTAAATTTTCTGAAAAATTATTAATTAAAACAATAAATGGGATTTTAGTAAATAAATATTCAAATTTAGTTGCTAGAACTGATAATATGATTAGAAAATACAATAATGGATATATTCCTAAGAAAATAATTGAAACTAAAAGTGAAAAAAATCTCGAACGAGAAATATTAAAATTAGAAAATAATTATTATAAATATATGGATAATTTTTCAATAAATGATGCTATTGATCAGCTTATTAAATATACAGATATATTAAATAAATATATAGAAGAAAAAGAACCTTGAAAAGAAAAAAATCAAGAATATTTAAATACTATTTTAAATTTCTTGATTAATAACATTTATAAATTAAGTTATCTATTTTCTCCTTTTTTACCAAATTCATTTAAAAAAGTTAATATGTGGTTAAATGATAAAGATTTTAGTAAAAAAATAAATAAACTGGATTTCTTATTTAAAAGAATTAAAGATTAATTAAACTCTAAATTTGTATCAATTAATTTAACTTTGCTGAAATCAATTTTATTTAAATTTGCAGATTTTAATTTTACTGATTTAAATTCTGCTCCTTCTAAATTTGCTTTTGCAAGATTTGCATAACTAAGATCAACATTTTCTAGTCTTGCATTTTTAAAATTCACATAAGCAAGATTTGTATAAGATAAATTAATATTTTTAAGATTAGCTTCACTAAAATCAACAAATTTTAAGTTTGATTTATTAAAATTAATATCTTTAAGGTTGGATTTAATAAAACTTGAATAAACTAAATTAGAAGATGATAAATTTACATCATTTAGTCTTGCTTCATTAAATAAAGATTTTTTAAGATTGCAATGATCTAAGGAAACTTTATCTAAAATAGATTTATTAAAATTAGAATTAAGTAATCCTAAATAATTTATTTTTACTTCTTTAAAATTTGCTTTTGTAAAATTAACTTTTACAAAATTTTCATTTAAAAAACTAAATAAAAATTTTTTATTATTTATTTCTACATTATTAAATTTTGCATCAGTAAAATTAACTTTTGTTAATCTTACTTTTTTTAAGTTTACATCAGTAAGACTTGATTTATTAAATTTTGCATCAGTAAAATTAACTTTTACAAAATTTGTTTTTATCAAATTTGTATTAATAAAATTAGAATCATTAAGATTTGATTTTAAAAAATTTGCTTCTTTTATATTTGAATCTTCCAAATTTGCTTCTTTTAAATTTGTTTTTTTAAAAATTGAAAAATCTAAATTTGCTCTACTTAAATTAATTTTGTTCAAATTAGATTTTAAAAAAACTGAACCTTGTAAATTCTTTTCAGAAAAATTTACTCCTGTTAAATTTTTTTTCTTTAATTCTGTTTTATTAATATTATTATTATCCATATTTTTCCTTATTAATTATTTTTGATTAAATTTTCAATATTTTTTAATTCTTGTTTTTGATTATTAAATCAATTGTTTATTCAAACACGATAGAATTTATATCCTCTTTCATTTAAAAAATCTTGTTTTGAAATATCTCTTTTTCGGACAGATTTATAAGAATTTTTGATTATTTCATCTGTTTCGATCAAAAGACTTACATTATTATCTTGGTCGTAAATTAAAAAATCAATATTATATCCATAATTATCATCTTGATTTGCTACATTTAAATTATATTTATTTGTTATTTTTTTTAATTCAAAATAAAAATCTTTTTCAAAATTTGATTTAAATTCTTTTAATTTAAATCTTTCATTTAATGATAAATTATTATTTAATTCCATACAGTATTTTAAAAATCTATAAAGTATATATATTCCACTTTCAAGATTGTGTTTATGTAAATTATTACGAATAAAAAAATTTTCAAAATCTATTTGTTTTAATGAAGTTACTACATACATTTTTAATCTTGATCTTGTAATTGCTACATTAATTCTATTTATTCCTCCTTCTTGATTAATTGGTCCAAAATTAAAAAGAACTTTTCCTTCTTCATTTTTTCCATATAAAGTAGAAAAAATAATAATATCTCTTTCATCTCCTTGCACATTTTCAATGTTCTTTACAAATAAATTAACATCTCTACTATTTATTCAATTTGCAAATTCAAGATCAGAAAAACCAATACTTGCAATTTGTTCTAAAATATATTTTTCTTGTCTTGAATTCATTGTAATTATTCCAATTGATTTATCTTTAAATTTTTCTGCATTTTTAATTGAAATAAGAATTTCAATAATCTTATCTGATTCTTTTTTATTCAAACTATTTTTATATAATGGATCATTTATTTGATAATATTCAATTGGTTGATAATCTATATTTTTATTATTTTTAGTAATAAAAGTAAGATTACTATTATAAAAAATTTTATTAGAATATTCAATTAATTCCTTATAATCAGAACGATAATGATGTTCCAACATTATATGAGGAAATTTTGCTTTTGCATAAGTTAATAAAGATAATTTATTATCTATTAAATTATCATCTTCATATTTTTCAAGTTCTTCTGTTGTATTTCTAGAAATAAAAAAATTTGTTGGTGATAATTGTTTTTCGTCTCCCAAAATTACAACTTTTTTAGATCTTTCTATTGAAGGTAAACTTCTCTCAATAAACATTTGTGAAGCTTCATCAAAAATTACTAAATCAAATTGATCTTCTAATGTAAAAATACTTGAAATTGTTTCAGGATTTAATAATCAAATTTTATATAAATTTTTGAAATCTTGTGCTTCGTTTTGTAAAAATACTTTTACTCCTCATTTTTTCTTAACATTAAAAATTATTCTTTTAAATTGATCACTTGTTTTTCTAAAATTAATTCAAAAATTCATTGCAAGATAATATTTTGCAATTTTGCTAAATTTATCAATTTTATCTTTTCTTAAATTTAAAAAATCCTTGTAATTATCTTTTCATTTAAAAACTTGTTCTTCAATTTTAAATAAAAAGTCAAATTTATTTATTCTTTCACGAAAGATTTTAAATTCAATAATTTCTAATAATTTGTCATATTTTATTTTATTTTTCTTAGTAAAATCTAAAAATTCTTTTAAAAAATAGAATTGACCATCAGTAAAATTTTTTATTATTTGAAATTCTTTAAAACTTAAATTTAAGTTAGCTTCCAGATTTTTATATTTTGTTATTAAATTTTTTTGTTCTTCTAGATTTTTATTAAATAAATTATTATATTTTAAAATAATTTTATTTTTTAAAAGATCATAATCTTTTATTTCATTAAAAGACTTTTTAAGAATAATAATCATTTTAGCAATACTTTGTTCTACTTGTAATTCTTTTTTTTGATTTCCATATTTTCGATCATATTTAATTTTATTAATCAAAAATTCCTTCTTTGCTAAATCAAAATCACTTTTTAAATTTTTATATTCTAATTTAAAATTATCATTTTCTAGTAAATATTTAGAAAATAATTTTTCCTTAAAATCATTTTTTAACAGTGAAAAAAAATATTTTTTCAAAATAGGATGAATTTTCGAAAAATAAATTAAATCATGAGAATAGGTAAACAATTTTTCAAAAAGATCTAATGAATGAGATGCGACAAAAGAATTAAGTTTATCATTTTCAAAATATTTTAATATTTCGTCATATCTAGAATCATTTATATTTTTTCACAAATCATTCCAAATAAGTTTTAAATTTTTTTCTTCTAAAATTAATTCTTCTTTTTTAATATCAATTAAACTATTAAAGTAATCAGATACTTCTGCATTATTTTTGATTACAAAAGAAGAACCATATTTTCTTGTTATTTTCTCTCTTAATTCAATAATTTTATTAATTTTTAAAGCAGAATGATTTTTTAATAAAAATTTTATTTCATCTAAAAAAATACTAAAATTATTTTTTTTTGATCCTTCTTTTAAAATAAAGGAATTTATTTTTTCATTATCAATTTTCAATTTTAAAAAATTATCAAAATTCTTAAATTTTCCATAATGTTCTTCCATTATTTCTAAGATTTTTTTATTTTCAATTGAAGGGATATTTTTATGAAAATCAATTAAATCCATTTCTTCAAGGATATTAATAATTTTTTGTGATAAAATATCTAATTTATTTATTTCATCTAATAATGATTTGTTATCAATAAAATTTACTTCTTCTTGTTCTAAAATTTCTTTGCTAGTTTCATAAGAATGATTTATTTGTTCATAAAATTCTGATTTATTGTTTATATCAGTAAGATAAAAAGCAAATCTGTTTAATTTTTTTAATCTTTTATAAATAACATCCAAAGCAGCTCTTTTTTCCGAAACAATTGCCACTCTTTTATTTTTTAAAATTGCATCATAAATAATTGAAAGAATAGTTTGTGATTTTCCTGTTCCGGGAGGTCCTCAGATAACTAAATTATCAATATCTTTATCATTAATTTTTTTAAGTGCTAAAAATTGTTGATCATTTAAGTTATCAACATAAAATATTTTTTTTTCATCTCGATTATAATTATTTTTTTGGGAATATTGATTATTATCAAAAAAATCTAAATTTTTATTATCATCTTTTTTAATATTTGTTGTTGTACTATATTTTTTTAATTGTTCAGTAGAATATCCACTTTCTAATATTAAATTTAGATCTCTTTTAATTGCATTATCATATTTATCAAAAAAACCTATTGTATAAGTTTTTTCTATTGAAAAATTAAAATTAAATTTAATAATTTTTTCATAATTTTTAAACTCAATTACTTCATCATGATAATTTAAAAAATATTTATCAATTAATTTTTTATCTTTTTTAAAATTTTTAAATAATAATTTAATATTTTCTAAGAAACTTTTCTCAAGATTATAATAATAATCATCTATTTTTAAAAAATTTTCTATAATAAAATTATTAGTTAATATATCTCTTGTATTATCAAAATTCATTATAACTTTATGATTAGAATGATCAAATTTTAAAAAAATTGGAATTAAAAAAATTGGTGATCTTACAGGAATAATTTTATTTCCATTATTAAAATTTTTAAGAAAATAATAGGGTACAAAATAAAATGTTGCATATCCTATTTCATTTTTTATTTTTTGATTTTCTTTTTCAAGATTATTAAATTGTAAAAAATTTTTTTCATCAATACTTTTTTTGAAATTAGAATTTTTATTTTGTTTTTTAAGATAAATTTTTTTATTATTTTTTAAATAGTAAAAGTTAAAATTTTTTATTGAAAAAGTAGCATTTTCTAAATTTGTTAATTTTAAATTTAATTTTAAATCTTTAATATCATTATTTAGAAAATAATTAATTTTTTCTAATTGCTCTTGCTCAATATTATAAATGGAAAAATTATAATTTGTGCTCTTCGAAGTTCATATATTACGGTTTCTTTTGCTTAAATTTGTTAATTTTTTTTGAAAATTTTGTAATTCAAACTCAAATTTTTTTGTAATAGGAAATCGTTTTATATTAACCTTTTCTACATTTTTCATTAAATTTTTTTCTCCTCTAAATCTACAGAAAATATTTAAAAATAAATAACTATTTAATAATCTTAAGTTAAAATTATTATATATTTTTTGAAATATATCTTATAATTTACGAATTATAATAAAAATAAATTATATAATTTCAAAAATGAAAAAAGAACAATTAGAATTTATTAAAAAAGAAAATTATGAATATTATTTAAGATTAAAAACAAAAATTGAAGAAAATTATACACCTAGCAAAATTATTAAATATGCAAATTTTTCATCTGCTTTTTTCTATTATCTTGGATATGTAATTCTTATTACATTATTTCAAAATGCAGCTGCTCTTGCTAGCTCTAGAAAAAGAAATTTTAATAATTCTTTAATATATGCTTTATTAGGTTTTAATATTTTTTTCTTTTTATATTTAGGTGAAAATAATAAATATAAAAAATATTATCAAAAAGAACTTGAAAAAATTGAAATACCAGAGCAAATAAAAATAAAAATTAATAATCAAAAATTATTAAAAAAAATAACAGAAAAAGATTTCGAATATATCAAAAGAGAAAAATTATTTAATGTTAATTATCCCAATAATAAAAATTTAATAGGTTTTGTATATGGTTCAAGTATTAGATCTAAAAGTTTATTTAAAGATATACATGCAAATATCGAGAATATAAGCGGAGGAAAAATAAACACATATAATATTTTATTAAATGAAGCACGAGAAGAGGCAATTGAAAAAATGATAAAAGATGCAATATTAAAGTATGGTAGTTTTGAAGGCAAAGCTATCTATAACATTAGATTATCTACATCACAAATATCAATGGGAGCAAGTGAAATTTTAGTTTATGGAACTCTTGTATATGAATAATAAAAAATTACTGAATAAAAATAACAGCAAATTTTTTATTATTTCTTTCCATTTTATCAACTAGTTCTTTTATTTTACTATCATCCACATAATCTTCTTGTTCAAATTGTTCAAAATTATTTAAACCTTTTTCTCCGATTTTTTTATAAAGTTGAGCTAATGAACTTATTGGTCTAAATTCAAAATAAGTTTCGTAAATTTGACTTGGAATATATTCTTTATTATTGTTATAATAAAGAATTTTTTTAGACTCTTTAAAAATATTTTCTTCAAACTCTTCTTTTAAATATTCTTCAATTCCAAATACAATTTGTAATAATTTTAAAGTTTCTTTTTTAGTTATGTTTGCTTTAATATCTTTTTCTGTACGATTTAAAAAATGAATTCTTGTATTTCCAATATTATCTCTTTCAAAAATATTTACTTTAAAATTTTTATCATATAAAAAAGGAGAATGAGTTGCAAATACAAAATAGATATTTTTAAAAATATCTTCATTTTCAGAAATTAAATTTTTAAGATATTTTTTTAATTCTATTTGTAATGGTATTGAAAGATTATTTTCTGGTTCATCAACCATTATAATTTTCACATTTTTTGGATCTTGATAAATTATTGAATTAATAATAAAAATAAAATCTAAAAAAGATTTAGTTCCATCACTACTATCAATTCCAGTTTTATTTCCTATTAATCAATTTTTCTTAGAATCAAAATTTAAAATTATTTTATTATTTAAAACATTTACTTTTAAATTAAAATCAATAAATTGAAATTTCTCTAAAATTTTATTTATTTTAGATGTTATTCTTGATTCAATTTCTTTTCTTTTTTCATTTTTAAAATTTCCAGAAGGCATCTGATAATAAATTTTTAATTCTTCTTTATTTGGATAAAGAAAATTAAATATTTTATTTATTTTTGCTTTTTCTGAAAATGAGCTATCACTATTTATTTTTTCAAACAAATAACTTAAATTATAAATATATTCTAAATTTCCATTTTTTAATGCACTTTTAATATAAATAATTTGCGGTTTTTTTGTTAATGTTTGTGATATTTTTAAAAAACTATTAAAAATTATTTCTGATGTTATATGAATTCTATTATTATTAATGTTAATATAACTAAAATCTGTTACCTTTTCAAATTTTCCATATTTAGCAAAAGAAATAACACTTTGAATTTTGCTATAGATTTTATTTAATAAAGTTGAATTTTTTAAGCTATTTTCATAATCTTTTATGTCATTATAAAAATTTTTATAAAAATTATCATTATTGGGATTTTTTAGATAATCAACTACAATTTTTTTATAAATTGAATTTTCATCAAGTGAATATAAATAATTATTTCCATTTGAATCAGAACCTATTGTTCTTCCATTATTACGAAAAAAATTCATATATTTATTCTTTATTTCATTTGAAAATAAATTATTTAAATTTCTCTCGAGATCATTTAATTCTTCTTCTGAAAATTTATAGTTTAAAATTACTTTTGAAACTATATCTTCTTCACTTTCTAATTTATAATTTATTCTTTCGCTTCCTTCAATTTTTCTTAAAAATTTGGTTTTATTATTTTCATTATTTTCATTGATAAAATTAATTCCTTCTAAAAAGGATGTTTTACCGGAAGAATTAATTCCCAATAATAAATTAACATTATTACTATATAAATTAACAATTTGTTTGTTAAAAATACTTTTAATTCCTTCTATTTGAAAAATCATTCTATTTTCTTCAATATTCATAAAATATAAATTCTCCATTTCTTCTAAATTCTATTTAATTTAATTAAATTTATATTGTCTTTTAAATTATATATAATTTAATAAATTGAGGGGTTATAAATGAAAAAATATTATGTAGGAATTCTAATTCCATTGTTAGGTGTTATGCCAATAAATAAAAATTTAATTAATAAAAATGAAGAAAATGCTTTTGAAAATCAACAAATTATTGATATTTCAGCAGGAGGACATCACTCCGGTACTATAATTGATACAGATAATAATGGTTATGCAGATACCCTTTATATGTGAGGAAATAATTACGTAGGCCAAATAGGAAATGGAAGATCTGGAGGGATTGTTGAATCTCCAGAAAAAATTGATTTTGATTGAAATGGAAATTTAATTAATTTAGAACTTGGTGTAATTCATTCTGGATTAACAGTTGATAGTGATTATGATGGTTATGCAGATACATTATATATGTGAGGATATAATTTTGATGGAGAAATTGGGAATGGAACATGAGGAGATCAAAACATATCTAAAATTCCTGAAAAAATAACACCACAAGGACAAGATGATTGAGGGGGAAATATAATTGATTTATCTTTATCTGCATTAAACAGTGGAGTTACTATTGATACTGATTATGATGGATATGCTGATACATTATATATGTGAGGAAAAGATAATGTAGGACAAATAGGAAATGGTTCTTCTGATAATTTAATGAAAATATATCCAACATTAGTATTTCCTGAAATTGATGATTGAAATGGTAATTTAATTGATTTAAATCTTGATGGATATCATTCTGGATTAACAGTAGATAGTGATTATGATGGTTATGCTGATACATTATATATGTGAGGAGATAATGGAGATGGTCAAATAGGAAATAACACTTTTGATATTATTTATTCTCCTGAAATTATAAATCCAGTTGATAGTAATTGAAATGGAAATATAATTGATTTTGATTTAGGGGAAAATAGCACAGGAGTTACTATTGATACTGATTATAATGGATATGCAGATACATTATATATTTGAGGTAATAATTTCTATGGACAAACAGGAAATGGAATTAGTGGATATGATTATGATAATTTTCCTACTCCTACAAAAACAGAATATGATTTTAAAGGAAATTTAATTGACTTATCATTAGGTGGATCACATGTAAGTATAACAATTGATAGTAATTATGATGGTTATGCTGATACACTTTATGTTTGAGGATATAATAACGAAGGACAAATTGGAAATAATAAAGAGGGAGTTAGTGAATTAGAAGATACTCCGATTATAATTACTCCTGTTGATCAAATTAATTGATCAGGAAATATTGTTGAATTATCATTAGGTTTTAATACAACAATGATTTCTGTAGATCAAAATAATGATCAAATAGCAGATTCAATTTGAATGTGAGGACAAAATACTTTTTCAGAAGCTGGACAAGATGGATCAATTAGTAAAGTATTAACACCACAAAAATTAATATAAATTATTTTTTAAATTCGATAAAACTTTTTTGCATTACTATTTGAAATAGTAATTAATTCTTCCATTTTTAAATCTCTAATTTTTGAGAATTCTAACATTAAGTACTTTAAGTAAAAAGGATAATTAGTTTTCCCTCTAAAAGGAACAGGAGTAAGATAAGGGCAATCTGTTTCAAAAATTATTTTATCAAGAGGAATAATTTTTGCATAATTTTTAATTTCTTGGGCATTTTTAAATGTAATAATTCCATTAAAACTAAAAATTAAATTTTTAAATTTTAGAAAGTTATTAAACATTTTTTCATTTCCAGTATAAGAATGAATTATATAATTTAAATTTGGAAATTTAGATATTATTTTATAAATATCTTCATAAGCATCACGACCATGAATAACTACAGGTAATTTAAATTTATTTGCAATTTCTAATTGAAAAATAAATCATTTTTTTTGTATTTCTTTTTCTTCTTCTTTTTTAATTCTTGAATAATCTAATCCTATTTCGCCAATTGCTTTTATTGTTTTCTTATTATCAAAAATAATTTTTTCTAAAATTTCTCCTTTTAATTCATCTAGTTCATTTACATCAAAAGGATGTAAACCAAGAACAGGAATAAGCTTTGGATATTTTTTATTTAAATTTAAAATTTCTTGAAGTGAAGAAAAATCTGTTCCAATATTAAATACATATTCAAGTTCTGATAGTGATTTTTCAATAATCTTATCTAATTCTTCTTTATAATATCTCTGTAAAAGATGAGCATGTGTATCTATTGCTTTCATTTCTATTTTCCTATACAAAAAGTACTAAATAATTGATAAATATAATCTTCATCTAATTCTTTTCCTAAAATTTTATAAAGATCTCTAAGAATTGTTTCTATTTCAAATGAAATAATATCTTCTTGATAATTATCATCAATCATCGATATTATATTATTTAATTTCGCTGCAATATTTTTAAAATTATTAATTTGATTATCTGTAAGCAAAATAGCATTTTCTTCTGTAAATTTTGCTATCAATTTTGTTTCAATAAATTTAATTATTTCTTTTTCAAGTAAATTTATTTTATTTTCTTTTGCAGATATTTTAAGAAAATTAAAATCTATTTTTATTTTTTTAATTTGATCTTTTTTATTTATTACTTTAATTATTTTATTTTCGTAATCCTTTAAAATATCTTTAAAAGAATTTAATTGCTTATTAATTGATTTTGTACCATCTATTAGTAAAATAATAAGATCTGCTTCTTTTAGAGTTTTTAAAGATTTTTTTATTCCAATTTTTTCAACTTTATTACCATATTTTCTTAATCCTGCTGTATCTTGAAAAGTAATTAAATGATTGTTTAAATAAATAGAAGATTCAACAACATCTCTTGTTGTTCCCTTATAATTTGAAACAATTGCTCTATCTTCTTTTAAAATTTGATTAAGTAAAGTTGATTTTCCAGCATTTGGTTGTCCAATTAAAGCAATTTTGATTCCTTTTCCAATTTTAATTATTTTATTAGATTCATATATTATTTGTGTAAATTTTTGCTCTAATAATTTTAATTCTTGATTCATTTTTTTTAAATTATAAATTGGTAAATCTGTATTCTCGGGATAATCAATTGCAATTTGAATTCTTGAAATTATATCTTCTAATTTTTTGATTATTTGATCTATAAATTCACCTTGTTTATTATTTAAATTTTTTGTTGCTTGATTTGAAAGTGTTTGATCATTTGTAAGAATTAAAGTATTAATAGCTTCTGATTGAGTAAGATTAATTTTTCCATTCATAAAAGCTTGCTGCATAAATTCACCAGGATTTGCTTGAATAATATCCATTTTACTTAATTTAGAAAGAATTTTATTAGCAACTATCATCGAACCGTGAAAATGAATTTCACAAACATCTTCTCCTGTAAATGAATTTGGTTTTTCAAAAATTAAAACTAGCGTATCATCAATAAATTCTTTTGAAAAAAATAATTTATAAAATCTTACTGAATTTGCTTCTAATTTTATGTTCGGATATAAATTTTTAAGAACAAAAAAAGTAGATGGTCCAGAAATACGTATTATTCCTACATTTTGATTAATTGGTTTTGTAACCAATGAATATATTGTTTGCAAATTAAAACTCCCTTTATTTTTATATTGCACTAATTATTGATCAATTATCAGGTCATCAATTAGTTCCTATAAATGTATCACAGAAAGCAATAAATAAAGCAACAATCAAAACAACAATTACTAAATATTTACAAAATATGTAAATTCCTTTGAAAACATATTTGAAAAAAATTTTTAAAAAAGCAATAAATAATAAAATTAAAATTATGGCAATTATTATTCAAAAAAGCATAATTCAATATCATGCTCATTCACTATAAAATGATCCTACCATATAAATTTCTTCATTTCTTCTTTTAATATATTATATAAACAAAAATAAAGTTAGTAACTAACTTTATTTTTTAAGAATTTGCTCAATCTATTAAATTTCAATCGGATGGTCATCAATCAGTACCAATAAAAGTATCACAAAATGCGATAAACAAAAGAACTGAAATAGCAAGACCGATAATTGGTCCTATTATTTTAAATATAAGAGCAATTGAAAATTTAAAAATGAATTTAAAAATTATAAACAAAAATGTAAATGCAAATATTGCAATTAGCAATCAAAATAGAAAAATTCAATACCAATCTCAGTCGCTATAAAAAGCACCGACTTGATTTACTGCAGCTAAAATCTCCATATTTCATCCTTTATCATTTTATGTATAACGATATTATAACTAAATTAAGAATATTTATTAAAAAAATCTAGACTTAAAAGATATTTTTCTTTTAAGGACAATACATCTTGACAAATTTCTAAAAGCTTATTATCTGTAATCATTCTTGAATAAAATTTACTTTTTAATTTGTCTTTTAAATTATTAATATTAATAATAATAAGTTCATCTGAAATATTATTTTTCAAATGAGGATTTAACAATTTAAAAACATAATGATAAATTGCAACTTGTCTTCAATAATCAAAATTATCACCCTCGGATGATGTTTTAAGATCACAAATATGAATCATTTTTGTATCTTTATTTATAAGTAAAAAATCAATTTCTCCTGTAAAAATTCCATCAGGATGATAAAATTTCAAATTATGGCCAATTACAACAAAATTATTTTGATCTAAATGATTTAAAAATTCCAAAACTTCTGTAGATTGTGTGGAAATAGGTATACTTTCTTCATTTTCTAAATAATTTACAATATCACTTTCAACTTTTTTTCCATAGTCTATTGATTCTTGTAATTTAATTTTTCCTAAAATTTTAAGAGTTTGATTATAAATTGTTTGTTTAGTAAACATTTTTATTTTTTTTTGAATTAAATCTAATTCATATAAAATTCTTTTACCTTTTTCAGAATTTCAATTTATTCAATTTCAACCAAAATTATTTACCATATCATTTAAATCAATTTCAAATTTTTGTTCTCTTTTTATTTGATTTAATTTATATTCTCCTAATAATGGAAGAATATAAGGTTCATTAAATTTATTCAAAAATTCAGATAAACTAGAATTACTAGGAATATTTAAAAATTCATTACTTTGTTCAAGATAATAAAAATCTAATTTTTTATATGGTTGATATAATTTGTCTTTTTTTATTAATTTTAATTTGATTTTTTTCTGTAATTCAGGATAATAATATCTAAAGTTTTTCATTTAATCTTTATCTTTCATATTTTTTAGTAAATCATAAATTTGATTTTTTTTAAATTTTTGTTCAAATAAATTATAAATCATTAAAATCTCCTTATCTTTTAAATTTAAATTACGAAAAAAATGAAGTTGCTCTTTAAGATCTTCTAATTCTTTTTTATTATTAAATAGGTTTTTTGTTGGAATAAGAACAACAAATTCTCCTTTTAAATTATTTTTTATTAAAAAATCATTAATTTTTATTTTTTCTATTTCTTCAAATTTTTTTGTTAATTCACGAGCAATTATAATTTCTAGATCATCTTGATAATAATTTGCAATTATTTTTAAACTATTAATAATTCTCTTAGGAGATTCATAAAAAATAATAAGATCAACACTTTTTTTAAGTTTTTCAATTTGGAAAAATATCTTATTTTCTGTTCTTTCAATAAAACCTAAAAAAGCAAATGAATTATAAATAATTCCACTTGCACTTAAAGCTGTAATTAAAGCACTTGCTCCAGGAATTGGGATAACATCAATTTCTTTTTCTTTTAAAAAATTAATTATAATCTGTCCAGGATCAGAAATGGTTGGAGTCCCAGAATCAGAAATTAAAGCACAATCAGAAATTGCTAATTTTTCAAAAACAAATTGTTTTATTTTTGATTCTTTAAATTTATGAAGAGAATATAATTTCTTTTTTTTTATTTCATAATGATTCAATAATTTTTGTGAATGCAAAGTATTTTCACAAAAAATAAAATCAACTGATTTTAAAATTTCTAATCCTCTTATTGAAATATCTTTAAGATTTCCAATCGGTGTTCCAACAACAAAAAATTTATTGCTCATTTTTTCCTTTTAAATTAAAATAATTATTTAAAAGATAATTAAAAAATATTTCGTTTTCAATTATATTTGTATTTATTCCTAAATTAATTAATTTTTGATCACTTAAAGAAATTTTTGTAAGTAAAAAACAATTAACTAATTGTTTTGTATATTGATCTGCTTCTGTAAAAAATTTTTTAATTTTAATTAAATCATTACTTAGAAATAAATTTTCAAAATCTAGATTTACTTTAAAATTATCATAATTAAATTTACGATCTTTAATAAAAGAAAGTAAAAATTCTAAATTATGATTTCATCGATAATAACTAATTCTTAATTCTTTTTTATTTTTAACAAGATTTAAAATTGTAAATACCAATTTTTTAAAATTTCCATAATTTCACTTATCGATATTTTCAATTAATTTTCAATTTAAAATTAAATCTTCTTTATTGCTTTCCTCAGAAAATAAATCTTCTTTACTATAATTACTTATTTTTTGATTTATTTGTTTTTCAATTATTACTTTCATTTTTAAAACCTTTTATTAAGATCTTTTATTATTATGTCTATTATTTTTTCTAATGATTCTTCTCCATTTATTAAAATAAATCTTTTAGGATTTTTTTTTGCTAAATCTAAATATCTTTTTCTAATATTTTTATGAAAATTTAAATCATAAGTATCAAATTTATTGATACTTCTTTTATTTTTAATAATTCTAGATTGTGCTAATTTAGGATCAATATCAATTAAATATGTTGTTCTAGGATTAACATTTAAAGTTGCAAGAGTATTTGTAATTTTAATTTGATGATCTTTAATTCCCTTTAAGCCTTGATAAACAAAAGTTGAATCTGTAAATCGATCACATATTACAATTTTTTTTGCTTTTAAATTAGGATAAATAAATTTCTGAATATGTTCAGCACGATTTGCTTGAAGAAGAAAAAGTTCTGTAATTGGTAAAATATCATAATTAACTATTAAATCTCTTGTTTTAAGAAGAAATTCATTTCCTGAATTTCCTGGTTCTCTTGTAAAAATAACTTCTCTATTTTTAAAAAGGTATTTATTCTTAGTAACCAAAAAAATCTTTTTTAATTGATTAATTATTGTTGTTTTTCCAGCTCCGTCTATTCCTTCAATTGTAATGAAATTTTTATATTCCATTATATCTCCTCTTGATTATTAAAAATATATTGAATAGTATCTATATTTAAATAACTTATACTTAAATCTTTTGGGACACCAATTTTTATTTTTGTAAATAAAAATTTACGATCATTAAAAATCTTTTTCAATTCTTTTTTAAAAACTTTAATTATAAGTTCACTTTCTAAAGATGGAGGGGTAAAAAAACTTATTTTTGTAACATTTTCATTATCTTGTAAAAGTTTTGTTAATCTTAAAATAATATTATTAAGAAAAATATTATTTAAATAATCACTTTTTTTATTGAAATTTAAATTAAAAAACTTTAGATCTTGATTTTGTAAATAATTGTAAATTTTAAAATAATCATTAAAATTTTCGATAATATAAAGAACTTGTTCTTCTAATTTACAATTACTACATTCCTCACCCTCATAAAAAAGATTACAAATATTACATAATTTTATTTCATTTATTAAATTTGATAATTTATTTAATTTATTTAAAGTTTCTTTTTTATTTTTAATAAATTCAATTGCTAATCTTTGTCCTTGTTTTGGACCAATAGATGATCAAAGTGTTAATTCATTTATTAAAATATCTAAATTTTTCATTTTTAAATTAAGAATTTATAATTTCTAATTTATCTCCGAATATTTTCTTATATTTTGCGATTGCTTCTTCATTTACAATCTGATCAATTTTAATTTTTTCAGCAACTTTTTTATCTTCTGAACGTAATTTTTTATAAATTATATTAAGTTTATTTCAATCACTTGAAAGAATTGGAAGTAAAATTACATTTTCTCCGAATAATTCTTTTGTAAAATCTAAAAATGTTTCTTCCAATGAGAAAATTTTGAAATTAGTATATTGTTGAGGATTTGGTAATCCAAAAATAATAATTGAATCTTTTGATGAAACAAGAATTTTACCTTCCAATAATACAGAAACATATTTTTTTACATTTTTTTTATTTATATAAGAAGAAAGATAATTAAAACGATCAACAAATTTTTCTGTTTTCTTTTTATTATAATCAAATAAAACAGTAAGATAATGTTTAATATTAACAAAATCTGTAATTACTTTTTGATCATTTTTGCTTTCTGTAATTTTTATTTTTTTTATTTCAAAATCTGTATTTAAATTTTTAAAATTATTTTCTTTAATAAAATTTTCAATTTCTTTTGTTTTTGCGTCTTCTATTTCTTTTTCTTCGTTTAAAATTGATGCTTCATTAAGATCTTCTTCAAAAAGAAGATCTTCTTTTTTATCTAAAGAAGATACTTTTAATATTTTATCTTCTTCTTGAGATAATTCTTCTTCTAAGCTTTCTTCTTCTTTAATTTCATCTTTTTCTTCTTGATCAATATTTAAAGAAGAAATCTTTTCATCATTATTTTCTTTTTCTTGATAATAATCATTACTTAATTTATCTTTATCTTCATTATTTATAAATAAATTTATCAAAGATAATTTCAATAAATAAGGATCTTTTACATTAATTGAAAGATTAATTAAATTATTTAATAATTTTTGATGTTTTAAATTTTTTTCCAAAATTTGATCAGTAAGATAATTAATTAAAATTAATAAAAAATTCTTAAAATCAACTTCTGATTTTTGAATAAAATTAAGCATTTTTTGATTATCTTTTAAATACAAATTTAAAAGATTATCTGGTAATATTCCTAATATTTTTGTTATTTTATCTTGATTTAATTCTTTTGAATACAAAAATATTGTTTCTAAATAAGAAATTGCATCTCTTAATGAACCGTTTGCAATTTTTGCAACATATTTCAAACTGTCATCTAAAATTTTTGCTTCTTCCTGTTCTGCAATTTCTGTTAATTTTGTAAAAATTTCCTTTTCACTTAAAGTTTCTAAATTTAAAATAATCAAACGAGAAAGAACAGTTTCTGGAATTTTATTAATTTCTGTAGTTGCTAATAAAAAAATTGTTTTTTCAGGTGGTTCTTCCAATGTTTTAAGTAAAGCATTAAATGCTGATTTGGAAAGCATATGAATTTCATCAATAATATAAATCTTATAAAAAGAATTAGTAGTTGCATAATTTGCTTTTTCTTTAATATCTCTGATTTCATCTACTCCATTATTAGAAGCAGCATCAATCTCAATTACATCAAAGCTAGAAAAACTATTTATTTCATTACAAGATTGACAATTATTACATGGATTATATGATTCCTTGCTTCTTTCTTTACAATTTATTGATTTTGCAAAAACTCTTGCAAGTGTTGTTTTACCTACTCCTCTAATCCCATAAAAAAGATAGGCATGGTTAATTTTATTTTGTAAAATTGAGTTTATTAAAATTTGCTTTACAATTTTTTGTCCACAAATTTGATCAAAGTTTTTTGGTCTATACTTAATATATAATGAATTTGTCATTTTAATCGATAATTTATTGTTTAAATATATTAATTATTATAAAACTTATTAATTAATAATTAATAAATATAAACAAAAAGTCGCACATGACACTTCCCGATGTGGCTGCTTTGTTTCCAACCTGACCAAATTACAGGGTTATCATTGCGACTATAAAATTATAACATTTATTATTTAAAATTTATTAAATGGAAGGTATTTTTGTAACACTTTTGGAATAAGGATTGATTGATCTTTTTGATAGTAATTTTCAACAATTGCTGCAAATAGGCGATCAATTGCAAGTGCGGAACCATTATAAGTATAAAGGTACTCTTTTTCTTTAGTTTTATCATCAATAAATCTAGCATTCATTCTTCTAGCTTGAAAATCTCCGATTATTGAAAGCGAAGAAATTTCACGATATCTTTTTTGTCCAGGAAATCAAATTTCAAAATCTATTGTTTTTTTAGAAGCAAAAGATAAATCACCTGTACAAAGATTTACTAAACGATAAGAAATATCAAATTGATCTAATAATTCTTTTATTAGATCAATCATTTCTTTGAAATCATTTTCAAGATCTACTTTTTTTCCAATTTTAACAATTTCAACTTTACGAAATTGATGTAAACGAATAATTCCTTTTGTATCTTTTCCAGCAGAAGCAACTTCTTTACGAAAACAATTAGTAAATGAACAATATTTTAAAGGTAATTGTTTTTGATCAACAATTTTATTTGCTACTAAATTTGTAAGAGGAACTTCTGCAGTTGGAATTAAAAATTGCTTATTTTTAAGCTCAAATAAATCATCTTTAAATTTTGGTAATTGAGCTGTATTATAAAGAACTTTCTCATTTACAATTAAAGGAGAATCAATCATTTTATAAGATTTTTGTATACTAAAATCAAGCATAAGTCTCTCAAGTGCAAAAATAACTTGTGCTGCTTTATCTTGATAAATAACATGTCTTCTTCCAGAAATAAAAATTGCTTCTTCTTCCAAAATAAGTTTTTTTTGCTTTAAAATATCTAAATGAAATATTTCATTTGTTTTATGATTTTTAACTTTCTTTTCTAAGATAATTTTATTATCTTTTTCATTTTTTCCAATAGGAATATCATCAAAAGGAATATTTGGAAAAGAACTTACAATATTTATTACTTTTTCAAATAAATTTCTTTTGTTTTCACTATTTTTTTTAATTTTGCTTGAAAGTTTTTTTGCTTCTAATTTTAAATTAGGATTTTTAGGAATCTTTTTTGATAAATCATTTAATTTATTTCGATCATTTTCATCAATTATTAATGTTTTTTTATAATCATCATAATAAAATAAAAAATTGGTAAACTCTTTTGCTAAAAAATAGCCTTTTCGCTCGAACATTTTTAAATAAAAATCTTTATTATTTGCTAATTCTTTTAAATTAAACATATTTAATCTTTTTTAATTTTGAACCTTTACTGCTTTATTTTCTTCTAAAATATTATCTTCAATATCTCTTACAATTGTAATTCCTGTAATTTTATTTTCCTCTCTTAATTTTATTGTAGTTACTCCTTTAGTATTTCTTCCAGATTGTGAAATATTAGAAACATTGGTACGAATTATTGTTCCATCATCTTTAATAATCATTAAATCTTCATTTCCAAGTACTGTTTTTAAACCAATTAAACGTCCAGCTTTTTCAATATTTAAAGTTTTTACACCTTTTGCTGCTCTTTTTGTTAATCTGTATTCATTTAAATTTGTTAATTTTGAAAATCCTCGTTCAGAAATTGAAAGAATAAGATTTCCATTATTTGATGTTGCAAAACCAACAACATTACCACCAGAAGAATCAATTCCTTTTACTCCTTGTGTTACTCTTCCCATTGTTCGAATTTGATTAGATTTAAATCTTACAGCTTTTCCTGCTTGATTTCCAATTATAATATCAATAATTTCATTTTTAGGAATTTTAGTAACTCCGATTAAACGATCTTTTTCAGTTAATTTTAAAGCTTTTTTTCCGTTTATATTTATTCTTGTAAATTCATCTGCTGATGTTTTTTTAATTAATCCATTTTTTGTAAAGAAAATAAAATCATATTTTTGATAATCTTTTATTGCAACAATATCTTCTACTCTTTCTCCATTATGATCATCGATATTTTTAATAATATTGACAATTGGAATTCCTTTTGCATTTTTGCTATATTTTCTTACTTCGTAACCTTTTAAACGATATACTTTACCAAAAGAAGTAAAAAATAATAAATCTAAATGAGTATTTGCAAAAATAATTGTAGAAATAAAATCATTATCACTTGTTTTTGCTCCTCTAGAACCTATTCCTCCTCTTTTTTGTAAATTATATTCATCTACTTCTAATCTTTTAATATAACCTTTATTAGAAAGAGTAATAATAATATCTTTCTGCTCAATCAAATTTTCATCTGTAATTGTTGTATAATCTTCCAGTGAAATTTTTGTTAATCTTTTATCACCATATTTTTCTTTAATCTCATTAAATAATTTAATTAATTCTTGTTTTTGTCTATCTTTAGAAGAAATTATTTCTTCTAAATTTTTTATTTCTAAATTAATTCTTGTAAACTCTTGATTTAAATTAGAAATTTCAAGTCCCGTTAATCTTTGCAAACGCATCTCCAAAATTGCTTTTGCTTGATTATTATTTATTTTTAATAAATTTATTAAATTATTTATTGCAATATCAGTTGTTTTTGAAGCTTTAATTTTTTTAATTACATTATCAATATTACTTAAAGCTTTTTTTAATGCTTCTAAAATTTCTAAACGATCTAATGCTTTTTTTAATAAAAATTTAGCTTTTTTTAATAAGACTTCTAATTGATGATCAATATAAATTTCCAATAATTCTTTTAGATTAAATAGTTTTGGTCTACTATTTTTTAAGGCTAAAAGATTAACAGCAAAAGAAGATTGTAGTTGAGTTAATTTATAAAGTTTATTTACTTCAACTTTTACATCAGCATATTTTTTAAATTTAATAACAATCCTTATTCCTTCGCGATTTGATTCATCTCTTAAATCACTAATTGAACTAATTTGACCATTTTTAACAAGTTCCGCAATTCTTTCAATAAGTAATGATTTATTAATCATATAAGGAATTTCTGTAACTATTGCTTCATCTTTTGCTTCATTTATTTCAACTTTTGATCTAATTACAATTCTTCCTCTTCCAGTTTGATAAACATTTAATAAATCATTTTTATTTACGATTATTCCCCCAGTTGGAAAATCAGGACCACTTATTATATCAAGTAAATTATGAATTTCAATTTCTTTATCATTTAATAATAAAATTGCTCCATTTAAAATTTCATTAATATTATGAGGAGGAATTGATGTTGCCATCCCAACAGCAATTCCTGTTGATCCATTTAATAATAAATTAGGAATTTTACTAGGTAATACAGTTGGTTCTGTTTCTGATCCATCATAATTTTCTTGAAAATCAACTGTTTGTTTATTAATATCTTCAAGCATTAAATTTGAAATCTTAGCAAGTTTAGCTTCTGTATATCGCATTGCTGCTGCTGAATCACCATCAATAGAACCAAAATTACCCTGTCCTTTTACTAAAGGATAACGAAGTGAAAATGTTTGTGCCATTCTAACAAGTGAATCATACACAGCAGAATCTCCATGAGGATGATATTTAGCAATAACTTCTCCTACAGCACGTGCTGATTTCTTAAATGACTTACTATAATTCATATCAAGACCATACATTGCATAGAGAATTCGACGATGAACTGGTTTTAAACCATCGCGAGCATCAGGAATTGCACGAGATACAATTACAGACATCGCATAATCAATAAAAGAAGATTCCATTTCTTTTACAATTGATATTTCTTTTATATCTTCTTGATAATTTTTTTCTAAATTATTTTCATTTTCCATAATCATATCCTTAATTTAATAATCAAGTTTTGCATATAAAGCATTTTTTTCAATAAATTTCTTTCTTGGTAATACAATATCACCCATAAGTTCAGAAAAAACACGATCTGCATCTTGGGCATCTTCAATAGTAACAAGCAGTAATTTACGATTAGAAGGATCCATTGTTGTTTCTCATAATTGTAAATCATTCATTTCTCCTAATCCTTTATATCTTTGAATAGAAATTTTGCTATTTTTTTCTAATTTTTCTAAAAATTTTTCTTTTTCTTGATCAGTATAAATATATTTTGAAGATTTTCCTTTTGTTATTTTATAAAGTGGTGGTTGAGCTATATAAAGATGTCTATGTTCTATTAATTCTTTAAAATATCGAAAGAAAAAAGTAAGAAGTAATGTTCTAATATGAGATCCATCAACATCAGCATCTGTCATTATAATAATTTTTCCATATCTAATTTTTTCAATATTAAAATCTTCATTAATTCCTGTACCAATTGCAATAATTAAAGAATTTATTTCATTATTATTAAATAATTTATCAATTCTTGATTTTTCTGCATTTATTACTTTTCCTCTTAATGGTAAAATCGCCTGAATTTCACGATTTCTCCCCATTTTAGCACTTCCTCCCGCAGAATCTCCTTCTACAATAAAAAGTTCCGTAATTTGATTATTTTTTGAAGAACAATCCGCTAATTTTCCAGGAAGTGTACTTGAAAATAAATTATCTTTTCGTCTAGTTAATTCTTTTGCTTTTTGTGCAGCAACTCTTGATTTTGAAGCCTGTTTTATTTTGGCGATAATAAGTTGAGCTTGTGTAGGATTTTCTAATAAATAATTTTCAAATTGTTCTGAAATAATATTATTTACAATTTTTCTTACTTCAATATTAGCAAATTTACCTTTAGTTTGCCCTTCATACATTGGATCAGGATGTTTAACAGAAATAACAGCAGTAAGTCCTTCTTTTACATCATCACGAACAAAAATTTCTTGTTCCTTTTTAGGTAATTGTTCTTTTACATATTTATTAATAATTCTTATAATAGCATCAAAAAAACCTTGAACATGTGTTCCACCTTCAATTGTTGAAATATTATTTACAAAGGAAAGAATTTTTGGTTGATAAGCTGTTGTATATTGCAATGCAACATCAATTATAATGTCATCTTTTTTTCCACAAGAAGAAACAACTTCTTTTGTAATTAAATCGTAGCCTTTATTTAAATAACTTACAAAATCTATTAATCCATTTTTAAATTGATATTTAATTTTTTTTGGATCTTGATCTCTATTATCAGTAAATTCAATTAATAAATTCTTATTTAAATAAGCATTTTCTTTTAATTTTTTATTAATTATTTCAAAGTTAAAACTATCAACACCTTCATTAAAAAGCGAAAAATCAGGTTTAAATGTAACTTTTGTTCCTTTATGATCAGTTAAACCTAAATCTTTTAATCCACTAGATTTTGTTCCTCCTTCTTTAAATTCAACACTATAAGCATGCTTATTTCGAAAAGAAACAACTTCCAAAAAATCTGAAAGAGCATTTACTACTGAAGCCCCTACTCCATGTAATCCTCCAGAAACTTTATAACCAGATTTTTCTCCACCAAATTTTCCACCTGCATGCAATTTTGTAAACACTGTTTCTAAAGTTGAAATATTTGTTTTAGGATGAACTTCAACAGGAATTCCTCTTCCATCATCAGTAATTGTAATTGATTCATCAGGATTTAAAATAACTTCAATTTTAGTTGCATAATTTGCTAAAACTTCATCAATTGAGTTATCAATAATCTCTCATACTAAATGATGAAGTCCTTTATCATCAATATTTCCAATATACATTCCTGGGCGTTTACGAACTGCTTCAAGTTCTTCTAAAACTTGAATTGAATCTTGATTATAGTTATTTTCAATTTCCTTTGTTGTTTCATTTTCATTTTTCATGTTTTTCCTAAATTTCAATAAGTTGAACTTTTTGTTTTAATTTATCTTCTAATTTTGCTTTTGGTGATGTAATAAAAGAATTTAAATTTTTATCAATTAATATCTCTAAAAGTAAATTTGAATTTTTTTTATCTAATTCTGAAAATATATCATCCAATAGTAAAATAAATTCTAAATCATATTGTTTTCTTAAATATTCAATAAATGAAATAGCAAGTAATAAAATTGCCATTTTCATTTGTCCATCTGATGCAACTTTTAGATAAATATCTTTATTATATGTAATAAGATAATCATCTTTTGTAATTGTAATTGGTGGTTTTAAAAGTAAATTTTCTAAAATGTTATCATCTTTTGTAATTGCTTTTTTATAAACAACATTTAACTCTTTTTTAAGATATTTTTTTGTGTTCTTTTTATAAAAAGAATTTAAATTAGAAATTTTTTTTGTTCTAATATTTATTATTTCTGTTTCAAGATCACTAAGCGAATTTACAATCTCTGATTTTAACGATCTATTAATTACAATAGAATTATTATTAATATCTTGTAAAGAAATTAATAATTTATCAAAATCCATTAATAATTTTTCATAAATCTTATGATCTAATTTTATAAGCATATTAAATAAACTTTGTCTTGTTGTTTTTTGATATTTAAAATTATTTATTAATTTATTATTTATAAAAATGGGAATTGAAACTATTTTTTTATTTAAACCAACATTTTCTATTCCATTAAGTAATGATTTCTTTTTAATTGAAGAAAGTTCAATATCAAATTCTTTTCAAAGCTTATTAAAATCAGTTAATTTTAAGTTAATTTTTGCAATATTTTGCTCTTTTCTAATGAGATCTTGGAATTTTTTAGTACGAAAAGAAGAATTTTCTAAAGCATAAAAAAATGCCTCCAAAATACTTGTTTTTCCGCTGCCATTCTCTCCTAAAAAAACATTTATTTTTTTTTTAAAATAAATGTTTTTTTCCTCATGATTGCGAAAATTTTGTAAATTAATTTCTTTAATCATTTGAAATAAATTATACCTTTTTTAAAGATTTTAAAGTAAGTTATTTATTAAAGAAATAAATAAAAAATTAAGATTCTTTTTTTGCTTTATGTTGAATTATTACATGTTTTATAAGTTCCGTCGTCATCGTAAACATAGCTGAAAACACTCAATAAAGAGCTAGAAGGACGGGAACAATTAATCCCATAAAAACAAATACACCGATCATTATATTTTGTGTTTTATTTTGTTTTTTCATTGCTTTTTTTGTTTGCTCATCTATTCTTTTAATTCCTTTTCGTTTATTTGAAAGCATTCTTGGTAATTTACTTGATAAACCTTGAGCAAAACCAACAGCAATACCAACAAATAAATAAGCAAAGAATAAACTACCAACACTAAACATTCCCGAAATAGAAGAAATAGAAAATGAAAATTGACCAACAGAAATTATTTTATAAACAGGAAGAGCAGAAATAATAATCCAAATAGAAAGAAATATCGGCATCGTAACAAAAATCGTTCCCAAAGAAGCAAATGGATTAACATTATTTTTTCGATAAAGTGCCATTACTTCTTGTTGTTTACGTGCTTTCATTTGTTTATTTTTTTTATCATATTGCTGATATTTTGCATTTATCTGAGCAACTTGTGTTTGTACTTCTTGCATCTTAGATTGGTTTTTATTTGATCCAAAAGACATCGCATATCCTAGTCCTCTTAAAAGAAAGGTAATAATAAATATTCCTAAAATAACTCCCCAAACAGCACCAACAGGGAAAACAGATTGAATTATAATTGATAATTGTGCAAGCGGTCAAACAAAAAGACCATACATTGGACCATATGCGGGATCTCACGCATCTTTTCAATCTCCTAAATCATCAGTAAATATTTCATGATTAGAATTAAGTCCATTACCTTCGGCTTGATTTAATATTTGGTAAAGAGAAGCAACAATCCCAAAATTAGCAGTTGTTTCAACTAATGGGTTAATTGAAGCTGTTTCTGATTCTGTTGTAAAAGTTGTACTTATACCTATAAAAGGTGTATAAAATTGGATATCTCCACTTAAAATACTTTTTTCAGAAAGATCACTAATTTCATTTCCTTCATTATCTATGTATTTAAATTCATAACCAATATTAATGTATTGATTATAATCAATTAAATAATTAGCAATTAATTCACCATTTTCTTCTCTAAATAAATCATTAAAACTATTTGCAAAATCATTACTATTTGCATAATATAAAAATGAATTAGGGTCAAAATTAGTTTCAGCACCAGATTTATTTGAAGCTAATTCTATTAATTGTCAATCACCATTATCATCTTCTTCCATAAATGCTCATCCCGAAGCATCAGTACGATTTGCTTGTCCTGCTTTTGTTCCTTCGATTCAATCAGAAGATCTTAAAACATCAACATTTTGATATGTTGTATATTCTTCATCATCAGTTGAATCATAATCAAAATTACTTTCGTATGTTGTCTGTCCATTATATGTTTCATTTTCATAATTATATCCAGTGATTAATTGCATTGATCTTTGACTAGGATAAAAAACTTCAGAAGGATCTGAAACACTTTTTGAATTAATAACATCATAAGATGTTCCTACAATTAAATTAACAGACTGTAAATTTTGTCAAATTCCATTTGTTGAATTTAAAACATAAGGAGAATTTAAGAAATTAAATCCAATTGTATAATCAACTTTTTCTCCATTTGGTGGACCACTATCTTCATAAAATAAATAACTAATAATACCATCAACAGTTCTCTCAACATTATCAGGAATAGTAATATCTTCAATTGTTTCATCAACATTACTATAATCTAAACTATAGTTTATTTCTTGTTCAAAATCATATTGATAATTTTCTGTTAAAATTGAAAAATTATCTGTAATAGAATTAAATTGACCATTATTATTAGTAGAAACATAATAAGCTAAAATATTTGTATAAAATTTAACTTCACTTTCATAAAGATCATATTTATCTTGATTTATTTCTTCTACAGTTTCATCTTGATCTTCAATTATTTGATGTGAATAAGCAATACCATTAACTGGAGCTCAATTTAATGGATTTATTAAATCAGATGAATTAACATTACCTGTTTGCTCATAACTATTAATAAATTGATCTTCTGAAGAATTATTTAAATCAGAAAAATCAAATAATGGACCAGTATAGTAGGCAAATCCTCTTTGAATATTTGTATAATAATCATCACCATTAACAATTCCATCACCATTACTATCAATTGCATTTAATTCATCATCATAAGAATAAGCTTGAATATAAGAAAGATATTGATCACTATATGTTTGATTGCTTGTATTTCCTGCTAAATAAGCATAAAATTCTATTCCATCTATTTTTTGATCATCATTCCCATAAGGATTTGTATCAGCATTATAAATATCATAATCTTCTAAATTAAAATTACTATCATTTAATGCATATTGATAAAATTGACTTTTTACATCACTTGAAAAATAATCAAGATTAAAAGGCATAATTAAATATTGATTATTTATTAAATCAACATTTGTTCAATCATAATCTAAAAAGGCAGTAGAATAATAAGTACTAAAAGAAAGATTAGCAACAGAAGATAATAAAGAAATTTGATAATCAGCAATATTTTCTCCAGGAGTAGTGAAGAAATTATAATCAATATCATCAGGATCAACATTATCATTATTTATTCCTAATAAATAATTATAGTTAGGACGATAGACTTCAAAAGGTAATAAAAAATTATCTTCTTCTAAATCATCTGTAAAAGGATTATCACCCTCTGCGACAATTTGATAAGAAAAGGTTGATTTTTGTCCTTTATACATATTAGGTACAACTGATTGTTTATTACCATAAAATTCAAGTCCCCTTGAAACTTGTTGAGTTGTTGTATGAATAAATTCAGCAGCACAACCTCAAAGTGTAACTACTGTTAAAAATGAAAATAAAATTCACTTACTATATTTTCTAATTAATTTAAAAATTTTTGAAAAAGAAAAATCACCAGATTCATCTGATTTTTTAACTTCTTCGTAAAATGAGTGATTACCTTTTGCCATTTATAAATATTTCAGTTTAAATAAATTTATTTAATAAATTTATAATTATCTGTTCTTTTTTTTCAAAACTTAAATCATAGAAAGGTTTTTTTACAATTATTATAAAATTTTTCTTAATTAAATTTAAATTTTGAAAATTCCCTATAATGTTTTTAATTTGTCTTTTTTGCTTATTTCGAAAAACTGCATCACCATGTTTTTTGGGGATTGAAATTCCTATTTTTGTTTCATCATTAGGAAGATAAAAAATGGAAAAATATTCTGAATATCATTTTTTACCTTCTGATAAAACCTTTTGAAATAATTGTTTATTTTTTAATGAATAAATTTTCTTCATTAGCTTAAAAATAATTAATTAGTAAGTTTTTTTCGTCCCTTACTTCTTCTTGACTTTACTACTTTCTGACCCTGTTTAGTTGCCTTTCGAGCACGAAATCCATGAGTTTTTGCTTTTTTACGCTTATTAGGTTGATAAGTTCTTTTCATTTCTACTCCTTATATTATTAATTAATAAATATGTATTATATTATATAATAATTCCTCTTAATATTATAAGTTTGAGAAATAATTAGTTATTGAAAATTTAGCAAATATTTTATCTATTTTATATTTAAGATCTTTATTTAAAATAGTTACAAGTTTAATTTATTATTTTTAATTTCTTTTATAAGATTTTCAAGTTATAAATCAAATAACAATTAAATTATCAAATAAAGTTTTGTAATAATCCTTTTAAAAAACATTTTTAATAATATTTTTTAATAAATTTATTAAAATAATTTAATTTAGAAATTTTTAAAGTAAGTTTATAATCAAATGATTTTAATTTTTCATCTTCAATTAGTAAATTAATAATTTTGTCTAAATTTTTTTAAAGATTAATCGATAAATTTCTATATTTAAGTTATATTTAAAATTAATAAATTTCGCAAAATAAGTTAATTTGTGGAAATTGTTTATAATGTGTGGAAAAATAAAAAATATTAATTATCCTGTGGAAAACTTTTACTTTTTTAAATATTAATATTTAATAATTAAGATATTAAACAAATTAAAATGTTTAAAAGTTTTCCACAGGGTTGTGGAAAAATAATTAATATTTATTACTTTTCCACAATTTAAAAAATGTTTATTATAATTTTTATATACTT